>NZ_BAHC01000116.1 GCF_000298195.1 Gordonia rhizosphera NBRC 16068
GGCGCGGGTGTCGGTAGGGTGACCTGATGTGTCCCCTCTAGCTGCGCTGGCCGACTGGCCGGTCGACACCGTGTCGGCCGCGATCATCACCCGGGGTGGGGTCGTCGAGGAGTTCGGCGACCCCACTCGTGTCTTCGAGCTCGCCTCGGTCACCAAACTGCTGGTGGCCGAGGCGATTCTGATCGCGACGGAAGAGGGGGCCGTCGAACTCGACGACCCCGCCGGTCCGCCCGGGGCCACCATCGCGCACCTGCTCGCCCACGCGTCGGGCCTGGCCTTCGACAGTCGCGACATCATGGCCCCGGTCGGCACCCAGCGCATCTACTCCAGCGCCGGATTCGAGATCCTCGCCGAGACCGTCGAGTCGGCCACCGACATCGCGTTCGGGGAGTACCTGCGCCAGGCCGTCTGCGAACCGCTCGGGATGACCTCGACGGTGCTGGCGGGACCCGCCGGACATGGCGCGCGTTCGTCTGTCGCGGATCTGGGCTCCTTCGCGGCCGAACTGCTGTCGCCGTCGCTGCTCTCGCCGCAGCTGGCCGCCGACGCATCGTCGGTGCAGTTTCCCGGTCTCGACGGGTTCGTGCCCGGGTACGGCAAGCACCGCCCCAATGATTGGGGGCTCGGCTTCGAGATCAGGTCGGCCAAGAGCCCGCACTGGACAGGTACCCATAATTCGCCGCGGACCTTCGGGCACTTCGGTCAGAGCGGGACATTCCTGTGGGTGGACCCGGATCTGGGGGCCGCCTGTGTGGTCCTCACCGATCGCACCTTCGGTCCGTGGGCGAAGCCGCTGTGGAGTGAGTTCAACGACACGGTGGTCGCGAGCCTCGGGGGACCAGAAAACTGAGAATTCACTTTCGTTACTGGCGCAACACGCGCAACATGAGGCACAATTAATCACAAGTGTGTGATATCCGGTTCCGAGAGGTGTGTTGGGGAAGACGTTCCTCGTCGAAACCGGAGGTGAACAAGGTGCGCAATCTGAATCAGTTTGCGGACATGACGACAGGAGTGGTGTACATCCACTCGGCGCCGGTGGCGCTGTGCCCGCACGTCGAGTGGGCTCTGTCGTCGACCCTGAATGCGCGGGCCAACCTGAAGTGGTCCGCGCAAGAGGCCGACCCCGGGTTGCAGCGTGCCACCGTCGACTGGGCCGGCCCGGTCGGCACTGCCGCGCGCCTCGTGACGGCGCTGCGGGAGTGGTCGGCCCTGCGCTTCGAGGTGACCGAGAACGCCAGCGACGGCGTCGACGGTGAACGCTTCAGCTATGTGCCCGGTCTCGGGCTGTGGCGCGGATCGACGAGTGCCAACGGCGACGTGATCATCGGGGAGTTGCAGTTGCGCGCGATGATCGAGTCTCAGCCCGACAGCGCCGGGCTGGCCGGCGAGATCGAGGCAGCGCTCGGCACCGCTTGGGACGACGCGCTCGAGCCCTACCGCATGGGCGGCGCGGGCGCCGAGGTCACCTGGCTGCAACAGCGCGTGGGCTAGCGGTCCACATACGAAATTCGGCCCCGGTAATGATCTACCGGGGCCGAATTGCGCTCTGCGATCGGATGAGCAAGGAGATCAGGCGATCACAGGGGGATGTTCTTGTGGCGGCCACGTCGTGCGGGTGCCGCGGCGAGGGCCTCGGCGATCCGGCTGCGCGTGGTGGCCGGATCGATGACGTCGTCGACGACGCCGATCGACTGGGCACGCCCGACGCCACCGGCGATGGCCTCGTGTTCGGCGGCGAGACGTTCGTGCAGCGCGTCGCGCTCGTCGTCGGGGGCGGCGGCCAGTGCCTTCTTGTGCAGGATGCCCACGGCGGCCTTGGCGCCCATCACGGCCACTTCGGAACCGGGCCAGGCGAACACCGCGGTCGCGCCGAGGGCACGTGAGTTCATCGCGATGTAGGCGCCGCCGTAGATCTTGCGGGTCACCAGTGTGACCCGGGGGACCGTGCACTCGGCGAACGCGTGGAGCAGTTTCGCGCCGCGGCGGACGACTCCGTTCCACTCCTGACCGACACCCGGCAGATACCCCGGCACGTCGGTGAGGACCACCAGCGGAACTCCGAACGCGTCGCACAGCCGGACGAACCGGGACGCTTTCTCAGCGCTCTCGGAGTTGAGGCAGCCGCCCATGCGTAGGGGATTGTTGGCGATGACGCCGACGCTGCGGCCGGCCAGGCGGCCGAATCCGATGACGATGTTCGGCGCCCACTTCGCCTGCAGTTCTTCGAAAGTCGAGATCCCGGTTTCGCCGTCGGCGGCGAGTTGTGTGTCGAGCAGCTGCTCGACGATGGGATGCACGTCGTAGGCACGCCGATTCGACTCGGGCAACAGCGCTTTGAGGTCGCGGTCGCCGGCCTCGGCGAGTTCCCGATCGATCACACCCTGCTGGGAGAACGTCGACACCAGTCGCCGTGCCCGCCAGTAGGCGTCGGGTTCGGAGTCGGCAACGATGTGGCACACGCCCGACTTCTTGCCGTGCGTGACCGGTCCGCCGAGTGACTCCATGTCGACGTCCTCACCGGTCACGCTCTTGACGACGTCGGGGCCGGTGACGAACACGCGGCCCGCAGGAGCCATGATGACCACGTCGGTGAGGGCCGGACCGTATGCGGCGCCGCCGGCGGCGAACCCGACCACGACGGAGATCTGCGGGACGTACCCGGAGGCCCGCACCATGGCCTCGAAGACCCCGCCGACCGCATGGAGCGCTTCGACACCCTCGGCGAGTCGGGCACCACCGGAATGCCAGATCCCGACCACCGGGGCCTGCTCGGCGATCGCGGTATCGATCGCATTGACGATGTGGGCACAGCCCACCACACCCATGGCACCGCCCATCACGGTGCCATCGGTGCAATAGGAGACGGTACGAACGCCGTTGACCGATCCGATCGCGGCGAGCACCCCGGACTTGTCCCGGGCGTGCAGGAGCGACATCGACCCTTCGTCGAAGAAGTTGGTCAACCTCAACAGCGGGTCGCGGGGGTCCGCTGCGTCCTCACGGCCGGGGATGGGAGCCACGGTGGTCATCGTTGTCTCCTGCGGTGTGGAGTTGACTCAGTAGCGACCGATCGCGAGTGCGACGTTGTGCCCACCGAATCCGAACGAGTTGTTCAACGCGTAATCGATCTGCCCGTGGCGGGCTTCACCGTGTACGACGTCGAGTTCGCATTCGGGGTCCTGGTTCTCCAGGTTGAGCGTGGGCGGGATGACGCCTTCCTCGACGCTCTTGATGGTCAGCACCGACTCCAGCGCCCCGACCGCGCCGATGGAGTGGCCGAGCGCCGACTTGGGTGCGTACACGGCCGCGTGCTGACCGATGGCCGCGTTGATGCCTGCGGCCTCCGCCGTGTCGCCGATGGGGGTCGACGTCGCATGCGCGTTGATGTGGGTGATGTCGGCCTTGGTCAGACCGGCGGTCTGGATGGCGCGGGTCATCGCCCGTGCGTTGCCCTGACCGCTGGGGTCCGGGGCAACCAGATGGAACCCGTCGGAGGTGATACCCGCTCCCAGCACCCGGGCGTGGATGTGGCGCCGCGTGCCTTGGCGTGCTCCTCGCGTTCGAGGATCAGCATCGCCGCGGCCTCGCCGAACACGAATCCGTCGCGGTCGGAGTCGAACGGACGCGATGCGCCGGCCGGGTCATCGTTGCGCGTGCTCATCGCCCGCATCATCGAGAAGGCCGCGATCGGGATCGCATCGATGTGCCCCTCGACGCCGCCGGTGACGACCATGTCGGCGTCACCCATGACGATGTGTCGCCAGGCGTGGGCGATGGCCTCGGCGCCCGACGAACACGCGGACACGGGGGTGATCACGCCGGCGCGCGCGCCGACGTTGAGTCCGACGACTGCGGCGGGGCCGTTCGGCATGGCCATCGACACCGCGAGAGGGGAGACCTTGCGGTAGTTGCCCGACTCCTCCATCGCCTTGACCGCATCGACCATCGCGTCGCCGCCGCCCTGGCCGGTACCCAGGACCACCGCGAGACGGTCCGGGTCGACCTCGGGTTCGCCCGCGTGCGCCCACAGCCGCTTGCTCATGACATGCGCGATCCGCTCGACGTAGGCCATCCGGCGTGCCTCGACACGCGTGACCTCATCGGCGGGATCGGCCAGCAGACGCCCGCCGATGCGGCAGGGCAGCTCACCGTACTTCGTGACGAAATCGTCGGTCAGCTCACGGATGCCGGTCTTGCCGTCCAGCAGTCCCTGCCAGGTGGAGTCGAGGTCGACGCCGAGAGAGGTGGTGGCCACCATGGAGGTGACCACCACGCTCGGGAAGTTCCCGCCCAGAGTGGAGTATTCGCGAAGGGACGGGGAACTCATCAGTTCTGGTCTGCCTCGACCTGGGCCTTGATGGCGGCCGCAGCCTCGGGGTTTTCGGCCTCGAGCTTCTGGATGTACGCGACGGCGTCACCCACGGTGCGCAGACCGGCGAGATCCTCATCGGGGATCTTGACGCCGTACTTGTCCTCGGTCTGCACGGCGATCTCCACCATCGAGAGCGAGTCGATGTCGAGGTCGTCGACGAACGACTTCTCCATGGTCACCTCGGACGGCTCGATGCCGGTGACTTCCTCGATGATTTCGGCGATGCCGGCGATGAGTTGTTCCTGGGTGGCAGCCACTGTGTGGATCCCTTCTCGTTCTGATTTTCTCTATCCGGAGCACACGCGGCACCGTGGCCGGCGCATGCTTGGACGACCGGGGTATGTCCGGTCTTCCGGGGGTCGCGGCGTAGCGCCGCGACCGCTATCCAAGTTCGTTGATGTTGTCGATGTCGTCGGGTGTCTTCAGCGCCAGCGTGGGCGTTCCCTTCAACTCGCGCTTCGCGATGCCGACGAGCGTTCCGGCGGGCGGAAGTTCGACGACGGCGGAGGCGGACTGTTCGCGCATGTACTGCGAGCACAGATCCCAGCGCACGGGTTTCGTCACCTGTGCCACTAGTTTTGTCAGTGCATCGGCGCCATTCGTTACAGGCTGCCCGTCGGAGTTCGACAGCAGCGTGCGCGTCGGCTCGGCCGGCGTGATCTTCGCGGCGGCCGCAGCGACGGCATCCTGCGCGGGGGCCATGAAGTCGGTGTGGAAGGCGCCTGCGACCGCGAGCTTGCGGG
This sequence comes from Gordonia rhizosphera NBRC 16068, assembly GCF_000298195.1. GTDB lineage: Bacteria > Actinomycetota > Actinomycetes > Mycobacteriales > Mycobacteriaceae > Gordonia > Gordonia rhizosphera. The sequence continues at coordinate 5,119 of NZ_BAHC01000116.1, forward strand.
TGCGGGCCTTCTCCGGTGGGTTGGCGATGAGTTCGTCGATGGCCTCGACCTTTCCGGCCGCGACGATCTGGCCCGCCGCATTGCGGTTGGCCGGAACCAGATCGAGCTCGGCGAGCCGCGCGAGTACCGCGGCCTCGTCCCCACCGAGGACCGCCGCCATGGTGGTCGGCTGCAGGGCGCAGGCCTTGGCCATCTCGGCGCCGCGCACGGCGGCGAGCGTCACGGCCTCATCCGCGCTGATCACTCCGGTGATCGCGGCCGCGGCGAGTTCGCCCACGGAATGGCCGGCGACGACGACGTCGTCGCTCAGGGTGGTCCGCTTGCTGAGTTCGTCGAAGGCGAGCAGGGCGGTCGCGACCACCAGCGGCTGGGTGACCGCGGTGTCGGTGATCTCTTCCGCGGTGGCGGTGGTGCCGAGGCGTTCGAGGTCGAGGCGGGTCAGCTTCGACCAGACGGCGAGTTGATCGCGTGCGCCGGCGAGCTCGAGCCATGGGACGAGCATGCCGGGAGTCTGGGAGCCCTGGCCGGGCGCGAGGATCTGTAGCACGTGACCAGAGAACACCGTCCGAACCCGGTTTGTGGGTGTTGAGGAGCATGAACCTTACGGCGAGCTTTTGTAGGGTTCCCACAAAGGTGATCGAAGGAGCGTCTGGTTCGTCATCAGTTCGAGATCCGTTACAAAATCGTGTCCACCCCGGTTTATCAGGGAAAACTCGGATTTCGGGGTGTGACACGTGTGATCTATGTGGCGCGTGAAGGCGATTCGTTTTTGAAGTGTGTCAGTCGACCTACCGTTGCCGCGATCCTCAGAACGTAGCCGTCGCGAGGGTTAGTTGGATCACGTCCTGTGATTTCTGCAATCTTCTTCAGTCTGTACCGAACAGTATTTGGATGGATGTACAGTTCCCGCGCGCAGCTCTCGACGGAGCCGCCCGAGTCCAGGTAGGCCTCGAGGGTTGCCGCGAGAGTGCTGCCTCCCTTGGCGAGCGGCCGGACCAGGATTTCGTTGAGAGCCGTCATCGCCGACGGGTCCCCGTTGAGCGCTCGCTCGGGCAGGAGTTCGAGACTGTGTACCGGCCTGGGTGCGTTGGGCCACCCCGCGACGGCGGAGATACCCGCCATCGCCTCGTCGGCGCTCGTGGGGGCGCTGCTGAGGTTGGGCATCGTCGGTCCGATGACCACCGGCCCGTCGGCGAAGTGACCGAGCAACGCGCTGACGAACCGTTCGCTGGGACGGACCGACCCGCTCACGATGGCCACGAGCAAGGAGCCCTGCACGACCGAGAGGGCGGATCGGTCGAACTGTTTGGCGGTGTTGTGGATGGCCAGGGGAACCGACACGTTCTGCTCGGGCGGTGGGGCTCCGA
>NZ_BAHC01000115.1 GCF_000298195.1 Gordonia rhizosphera NBRC 16068
GGCATCTCCGTGGGTGATACGACGTTGGGCACCGCAGTGGCGAATCTGGGATGGGACGAGGTCAGATTCCCGAAGCCGCTGTTCCACGGGGACACCATCCACGTGGTCACGGAGGTGCTGGAGTTGCGCGAGTCGAAGTCGCGTCCCGACCAGGGGATCGTGACGTTCCTGCACCAGGCGTTCAACCAGGACGAGGAGTTGGTCGCCTCGTGTAAGCGAACCGGACTCCAGCGGAAGAGGCCGCAGGAATGACCGCGCCGATCAGATCCTTTCTGTTCGTTCCCGGTGACAGTGAGAAGAAGCTCGGCAAGGTCGCCGAGTCCACGGCGGATGCGGTGATCCTCGATCTCGAAGACGCGGTGAGTGGCGGCCGCAAGCCGTTGGCGCGGCAACTGGTGTCGGAGTTCATCGTCGCCCAGCTCGGTGAAACCCGGTGCCCGCAATTGTGGGTGCGCGTCAATCCGCTCGGCACCGAGCATGCACTCGCCGATCTGGCGGCGGTGGTGCCCGCGGTGCCGGCGGGCATCATGATTCCGAAGATCGACGGTCCTGCGGATGTGCGGCGTGTGCATCACTATTTGGAGGCGCTCGAATCCGCGAACGGAATCGCTGCAGACAGTATCCGTGTTCTTCCCGTGGCCACCGAGACCCCCATCGCCCCGTTCCGGCTCGGTGACTTCGCCGATGCGGCGATCTCCCGACTGTACGGACTGACCTGGGGTGCAGAAGATCTCAGCGCGGCACTGGGTGCATCAACGAACGTCGCGCCGTCCGGTGAATGGGCCTCGACCTACCAGATGGTGCGGTCGCTGACGCTGATGGCAGCGCGCGCGGCGAACGCCGAGGCGGTCGAGACCTTGTATGTCGACATCCGCGACGACAACGGGCTCGCCGAGTCATCGCGTCGGGCACGGGTGGAGGGCTTCAGCGGACGTATCGCGATCCACCCCGCGCAAGTCGACACGATCAACGCCGCGTTCACGCCGTCCGCCGACGAGGTGGAGTTCGCCCACCGCGTCGTCGAGGCCTTCTCCGGCGATGTCGGAACCGTCGCGCTGGACGGCAAGATGCTGGACCTACCGCACCTGAAGCAGGCGCAGCGCGTACTCGCGCTCGTTGATTCCGTCAACTGAGCCACCGACAATGTAGTTGATCTGGAGGACCATTGGACGCACAGGCTTTGGCGACCTGGCTGCATCGACGCGCGACACGAGATCCGCAGCGCCCTGCGATCACGTTCGACGGCACCACCTGGACATACGCCGACCTTCAGTCCCGTGTTGAGCGGCTCGCAACTTTTCTTCGATCTCGAGGTGTCGGTGTGGGCGACCGTGTCGCCTATCTCGGCTTCAACCATCCGTCATTCCTGGTGTCGCTGTTCGCCACCGCTCGGCTGGGTGCGGTGTTCGTGCCTCTCAACTTCCGCTTGTCTGGAGACGAAATCGCCTATCAGATGAGCGATTCCGGGAGTTCGGTGATCATTTCCGGCGCGGAACACCTCGATCTGGTCGACACTATCTCGGGAGAGTTGTCGGTGAAGGCTCGCATCACTCTCACCGAGATGCGGAGTGGGTGGGATTTCTGCGACCTTGATGCGCACCCACGCGACAACGCGGACGAGGTCGTCGTCGACCCGGATTCGCCGGCCGCCATTCTCTACACGTCAGGTACCACCGGCCGCCCCAAGGGGGCGATCTTGACCCACCGGAACTTCTGGACCAACAACGTGAACTGGATGCTCAGCGTCGGCTACCACGGTGGCCACGTCGCGCTCACGTCCGCACCGCTGTTCCACTCCGGCGGGATGTGCGTCATGACGCTCCCGGTGCTGATGGCCGGTGGCCACATCATTTTGCACGCACAGTTCGATGCGGCGCACCTGTTGCGCGACGTGGAGAAGTACAGTGTGACATCGCTTTTCCTGGTTCCGACGATGATGCTCTACCTCACCCAACACTGCGATTTCGCGCGCAGCGACCTGTCGACGATCGAGATCATCGTCGCCGGAGCGGCTCCCGTTCCCGAACACCTGCTGCGAACCTTTCAAGATCGTCATGTGCCCGTCAGTCAGTGCTGGGGCCTCACCGAGGCGGCGACGGGCGCGACCTTCCTGGGGACAGAGCGTGCACTCGACAAACTCGGTTCCTGCGGAACGGCCGGCATGCTCAATGAGGTCAAGCTGATCGATTTCGACGGCAACGATCTCGAGGACGTGGATGTGCCGGGAGAGTTGTGCGTTCGGGGAGACACTGTATCCCCCGGCTACTGGAATCTTCCGGAGGCGACAGCCGACGCCCACCTTCCGGGTGGGTGGCTGCGGACAGGTGATGTCGCTTACCGGGACCCCGAAGGGTTTTTCTACATCTGCGATCGTCTCAAGGACATGGTGATCAGCGGCGGTGAGAACGTCTATCCGGCCGAGGTGGAGAACGCACTGTATGGGCATCCGGGAGTGCGTGAGGTCGCCGTCATCGGGGTACCCGATGACGAGTGGGGTGAGCGGGTCGTCGCCGTGGTGGTGCCGGAGCCGGACGCGCGCATCGAACTCGATGAGATGCGCGATTTCTTGACGGCGAAGTTGGCCCGATACAAACTGCCGCGAGAACTCCGAATCCTCGACGAGCTTCCGCGCAACACAACCGGCAAGGTGCTCAAGCACGTTCTGCGCGACAACGCGTGAGTGGTGAGTCACGTCGACAGACCCGGTGTATGGAAAATTTCAGTCGCTGTCGACCGCAGTCCCTGTAGGGCCACCGAGATGCTCGGTCAGGGCGGTGCCGGCCGTCTCGAGCGCCTGCAACCACGGCGCGTGTCCGGCGCCGGTGATCGTCACGAGTCGATTGTCCGGGACGGCGACTATCGAGTTGGCGGCGGCACCGGGCGTGAGGAAGATGTCTCCTTCGCCCCAGATCATCAGAACCTTCTGCTGAATCCGGGATAGGTCGGTACCCCTCAACTGCACCTCGGATCGCACCGACCACCGGATGAGTGCGCGGAAGTAGCTCGCGATGCTCGCCGCGTTGGCGGTGCGATCCGCGATCGAGCGCAAGGCTGTGACAAGTTCTGGGGCGGCCTCGCGGAGTGCCCCCGCTCCCAGGGTGAGATCATTGTTGCGTTGGAAGGCCCTGTCCGACATCGGCATCGACAACAGTTTCGGCCCCACTCGAGGCACGGCCAGAATGCGCATCGTCGGGATCGGGGTCACCCCACCGAGCGAGGCGCCAGGCGCACCGAGCAGCGCGACCCGGCGAATACGTGCCGGGTTGTCCAGCGCGGAGTAGAGCGAGAACTGTCCACCGAGCGAGTGGCCGACGATGTCGACCTGCTCGACGTCGAGAGCGTCGAGCGCGGAGTCGATCACCGCGTACACGTGCGCGCGCAGGGCAATCGTCTTGGACAAGACGTGCGCGTCGGATAAGCCATGGCCGGGCCAGTCGAGCGCGATGACGCGCCGATCCGCCAGATAGGGGAGCAGGGGCGCCGCGAGAACGTTCGCGGACGCTATGCCGTGCAGCAGCAGTACCGGGATCGGGTCGTCCACTGGACCGAATTCCCTGACCCGGACACGGAGGTGGCCGACTCCGCCATCGACCGTGATGTAGCGGTCCCGACCTGACGCGCCGTACGCACGATATGCGACGCCCTCGGCAACTCGAATTCGCTCGTCGACGTTGGCGGATTCGGGATCTGTTCTCGTCATCGGGAGTCCTCCGCGGTCAGGGCCAGCACTTCGTCGAATCCTTCGGTGAGTGCCTTCTCGAAGGTATCCGCGTCTGGAAAGCACTGCGGGTCAACGTTGATTCCCAAGCAGCACACATCACCGTAGGTGATCATCGCGACCATCATCGCCACACCTGGACGGGGTCCGAGCGGATAGGTGCGGGTCACCTGTGCGCCGGCCAAGCTCACCGACTCCGTCAGTCCTCGGATGTTGGAGATCTGCACGTCGGAACTGGCGGTCAGATTTGCCGAGAGTTCAATGATGAGTGGGGTCGGGAGCCTGGTCAGTGCGGGGGACAGTTGATCCAGAAAGCCGATGGCGGGTTCTTCACGCGCCCGCAGGACGTGTTCGCGGACGGTGTGTATCCGCACGGCCGGGTCGTGCTCGGCTCCCGGAGCGGCGAAACGGATGCCCGCGAATCTGTTTCCGCCGAGCGGATCGTTCTCACGACGCAGGCTCACGGGCATCGCGACCACGACACGCTCGGAGGCGACCTCGCCGACGAGTTCGTGGTATCGGCGAACGCCTCCGAGGATGGCGGCGACAAACGCGTCGTTGACCGACCCGCCGACTGCTGCGCTCGCGGCCTTCAGTTCGTGCAGTGGTATGTCGAGCGTGGACAATCGGTGCCCCGAGCTCCGGGTCGACAGGACCGCGGAGACATCTCCCTCGGGATTCTGCAGCATTCGGGTAAGCGAGCGGACATAGCGTGACGCGCTCCCGATCGACTCGATGGGATTGGCTGCGGTGTGGACCGCTGTGCCCACCCCGGTGCGCGTGAGCTTGAGTGCGTTGGCCGGGTTCAACGCCGACCGTGCGGCGTCGACCATCAGTCCGCCGGTGGTGAACCCCCGTCGAGGGTGTTGCGCCGCGGGTGCGGTTCGCCCGCCACTGACATGGGCGAGTCGTAGGAGTTGGATCAGGCCCATACCGTCGGACAGACTGTGATGACAGCGGAATCCCATGGCCGCTTTGCCGTCTTCGAGGCCGGTGAAGAGGATGACCTCCCACGGCGGCTTCGAGCGATCCATGACCCGGTCCCATTCGACTTCGCATTGCTCGAGCAGCTGGCGATGCGTGCCCGGCGCCGAGATCGGAACCCGACGGACATGATCGGCGACGTCGAATGCCGCGTACGGTGACCATACTGGCTGGACCACCGGGATACTCGGTTCGACCACCCGGTCCCGCAGCCGCGGGATTCTCTGCGCGGTTCGCGCGACGGCCTCCCTGAACCTGTGCCAATCGGGTTCGCTGTCGAGCGTCTCGAGCAGCATGCCGGTGGACCTGGTCCGACGATCCGTCTCGGCGCGCCACATCAGGGCCTCCCACGCCGACATCTGCGCGGGACCACCCCAGTCGTTGGCTTCGTCACTCACTTCGCGAAAATGTTCCATCTAAGGTCTCCAAATAGTATGGTTGGACCAAATATAGCAAGACGATATGCACGCGGGAGCATTTTCGAGCCCCGCACGAAAGCGAGACCAGCATGACGCTCGATGACGAGCTCCAAGAAATCCGCCGATCTCCGGCCGGACCCAAGGTCGCGGCCTTCTTTGACTTCGACGGCACGCTGATCGATGGCTACTCGGCTGAGGCGCTCTATTCGGAGAGGTTGCGGAACTTCGAGGTGGGTGTGCCCGAACTGGTGTCCACTGTCAGAACCATGCTCGGTCCCACGATGTCCGAGGAGCAGTTCGGCCGGCTACTCAGCACGGGCGTGGCCGGGTGGGAGGGACGACAGGCCTCCGACATCGAGGAACTCGGCGAGCGTCTCTTCGCGCAAGGAATCGCGGGCCAGTTGTTCCACGAAGCATGGCGATTGGTGAAGGCGCACCAACGCCGCGGTCACACTATTGTGATCGCGACGTCGGCCACAAGGCTTCAGGTTGCTCCGCTGGCCCGAGAAATCGGCGTCGATCACGTGTTGTGCACCGAGTTGGAGGAACACGACGGCGTGCTCACCGGTCGGGTGGCAGGTCGGCCACCGTGGGGTGAGGGCAAGGCCGACGCGGTGAAAGAATTTGCCCAGAACGCCGGGATCAACCTCGCCAAGTCCTACGCGTACGCAAACGGGGACGAAGATGTGCCGTTCCTCGCGGCGGTCGGCAAGGCACGGGTGGTGAACCCGCAGGATGATCTTGCGCGGGTCGCCAATGAGCGTGACTGGCCCACCATTGAAATGCGTAGGGGTACTGGCCGATTGAATCCGTTGCCAGCGGTGAGGACGGCCGCGATGTACGGCGCGCTGGTCGGATCGAGTGTGGCAGGTGTAGCGATCGGCGTGCTCACCGGCCGCCGACGACGCGGAATTGACTTTGCCACTTCACTGTTTGCGCAATTGGCCTCAGCTCTGGGCGACGTCGACGTCGAGGTGATCGGAGAGAAGAACGCGTGGTCGCACCGGCCCGCCGTGTTCCTGATCAACCATCAGAGCTCGCTGATCGATCTGTTGGTCACGACGTGGCTGTTGCGGGGAGGTTTCACCGCTGTCGCCAAGCGCGAACTCGCTGATGTTCCAGTGCTGGGTCAGATCTTGACGATGGCCGAGTTCGCCTTCGTGGATCGGGGTGATTCGGAACGGGCGAGGGACGCGATGGCCGAGGCGAAGCGGCGTCTCGATGACGGCGTGTCGATCGTGATCTCCCCCGAGGGAACCCGGTCGCTCACTCCCCAGGTCGGTGAGTTCAAGAAGGGTGCGTTTCACCTCGCCTCGCAGGCTGGGGTCCCGATTGTGCCGGTGGTGATCCGCAATGCGGGTGAACTGATGTGGCGCAACGCCAAGACGACCCGCAACGGAACGGTTCAGGTTGTCGTTCACGAGCCGATCCCGACGGTGGGCTTTCAGAAGTCGGATATCGATCGCACCGTCCGTGAGGTTCATGATCTCTATGTCGAGACCCTCGAGAACTGGCCTGAGGATGGCACCGCCGCGACGACTGTCGCTCTGACGCAGACGGGGGCCAAGGCTCAATGACACGCACCTCGATCCCATTCAGGAAGATCGTCGGCAACCTGACGGGCCGCCGCGCTGATCCGCCGATTGTTCGCGCCGTTCTCGACGATTCGGATTTCAACAATGAGGCCGCTGAACTCGCTGCGCGCCTGAATGTTCCACTCGAGGAGGTCCTCAGCGAGGTCCATGAGCACCTGGGCGAGATGGCGGCGAGTCACAGTGACGCGGTGCTCACCCAATGGCATCGGCTGGGACGGTGGATGCTGCGCGGATTCGACCGACTCGTCGACGAGGAGGCCATCGCCAACCTGCGGGCGCTCGATCGTGAACACTCCCTGGTGTTCCTGATCTCGCATCGGTCCTACTTGGATGAGTGGGCATTCCCGAGCGCGTTGACCGAACTCGGGGTGCGCGCTCCGTTCGGATTCGCCGGTGCCAACCTCAACTTCTTCCCACTCGGCACGATTGCGCGTCGAACCGGGATCGTGCACATCCGCCGAACCACGTCGGATGCGCCCGTGTACAAGTTGGCGTTGCGGCGCTTCATGCGGCAGCTGGTCGCGGACCGGGCCAACATGATCTGGTCGATCGAGGGCGGTCGGTCCCGGACGGGCAAACTGCGACCCCCGCGACTGGGTCTGCTTCGATACGTGGCCGACGCGGTGGATATGCAGGAAGGGTCGTCCGACGTCCTGTTGGTCCCCGTATCCCTTCTCTACGATCAGTTGCCGGCACACGAGGCGGAGCTGATGACCGCCGAGGCGCGCGGCCAGGGAAAGACCCCAGAAGACCTGTCCTGGTTCGTCGGATATCTCCGCGGTCTCCGAGATCGACTGGGACGCATCTATATCGACATCGGAGAGCCGATCGAGCTCGGTACCCGGCTGCATCAGCTGAGGGACGAGTCCGCGGAGTCCACCGCGATCGAGCGGGTTGCTGTCGAGGTGTCGCACAACATCAACACCGCCACTCCGATCACACCGACCGCAGCTGTGTGCATCGCGCTGCTGGCCGCAGACCGCGCGCTGACTCTCGACGAGGTCATCCGTACCGTCGCTCCCCTGGCGAACTATCTCGCCGCCCGGAACTGGCCGACGGCCGGTGCCGCCAATCTGACAGATCGTTCGACCGTCCGGCGGGCGCTCCAAGATCTGGATCGTTCGGCTGTGCTGACGAGTTTCCAAGGTGACACCACCGTGTGGTCGATCGAGCCATCCCAGCACCTTGTCGCGGCGATATACCGTAACAGTGCCATCCACGCTCTGGTCGAGCGCGCGATCCTCGAGGTTGCGCTCCAGGCGCTCAGTGAACAGTCCGACTCGAGTGTGATCGATTGCGCGCTTGGGTTGCGCGACATGCTGAAGTTCGAGTTCTTCTTCGCTGGGCGCGATAAGTTCGTCGAGTCGCTCCAGCGCGAGTTGGAGATTCTGCCGGGTGCCGATGGGGCGAAACTGGCGACACTCGACAGCGATACCGCCTCGGCAGCGCTGGCGAGCGCCGATCTTCTGCTCGCACCGCTTGTGCTTCGTCCGTTCATCGAGGCGTACGCAGTGGTGGCCAGCCAGCTTGTCGATCTCGGAGACGCCTCCGAGATCGACGAAAGTTGGTTCATCGAAAGGTGTTTGGTTCGTTCGAGACAGTGGGCGCTGCAGCGTCGGAACCTCAGTGAAGAGTCGACGTCGACCGAAATGTTCCGCACCGCTATCAAACTCGCTCGCCGTCGTGGTCTGTTCTATTCGCCTGCGGGCGATCTCGCTCAGCGACGACACGACTTCGATGAGGAGGTCCGGCTGGTGCGCGAGCGAATCGGCCGACTCGGCGAGCGAGTTCTCGGCGCACCCTCGGACGGTTCGGTCGTGTGCCAACCAGTAGACGCGAACATCACCTACCTCAACAAGTTAGGACGTGAATGAGCTTGACCACCACACGGTTCACCTTCACCGACCACGCGGGGGTCGAACTCGCCGCACAGAAATGGGAGCCCACGGGACAGCCAGTAGCCGCGGTGCAACTCATGCATGGCATGGGGGAGCATCTGGGCCGCTATCAACACGTCATCGACGCCTTCACCTCGGCCGGCCTTGTCGTCTACGGCTACGACCAGCGCGGACACGGTCGCAGCATCGGAACAGGTACGCCCGGCGAGATCGGCGAGGACGGTTGGGGGGACCTGGTTGACGACATCGGGGACTTCGCTCGACTGGTGCGCCAACACGAACCCGGCCGCAAACTCGTTCTCGTCGGGCACAGCATGGGTTCCTTCGCCTCTCTGCAATACTTGCTGAAAGACAGCACGAGTCACGACGCCATCGCGCTGACCGGTACGGCCGCGCTCGACCTTCTGGAGCCGGCGCTCGATCTCGACGCGCCTCTGGATCTGGCGATGTTCAACGCCGGGTTCCAACCTCCGCGCACGGACTACGACTGGCTCAGCCGCGATGACTCGATGGTCGATGCGTATATCGAGGACCCACTGTGTGGCTTCGGCCTCGATACCGGAGCGGCGCGCAGCATGTTCGTCGGATCTCGGGCCCTGGGTGATGCCGAGGTCGTCGCCGGGATACGCCCGGAACTGCCGTTCTATCTTGCCGTCGGAGACAAGGATCCGGTGAATGGAGGGCTGGCGCTGTTCCATCCGCTGGTGGAGCGTCTGCGAGCAGCAGGGGTCACCGACGTCACCACCCGTGTTTATCCCGACGCGCGGCACGAGATTCTCAACGAGACCAATCGCCAACAGGTGATCGCGGATCTCATCGAGTGGGTCACCGATCGAATCGGTTCTGCGGCAAACTGATCAGTGCGCCTCGTGGCCACCGTCGGGCAGCATCCGATGGAGGCCACGGTAGGCGTCGGTCGCGCTGCTGCGTTCTGCGACGACGGAGTCGACCTCGGAGCAGATCGGCATGGCCACGTCGAACTCTCGCGCCAGCTCCATCACGATTGGTGCGGTCTTGATGCCTTCGGCGACCTGCCCCAACAACTCAGCCGCCTGCGCAGGGGTCTTTCCCGACGCGAGTAGTTCGCCGGCTCGGCGATTGCGCGACCGCGGACTCATGCAGGTCGCCATCAGATCGCCCACACCGGTGAGTCCGGCAAAGGTGCGCGGGTCGGCGCCCATCGCCACACCCAACCTCGTTATCTCGGCGAGCCCACGTGTCAGGACCATCGCACGCGTGTTGTCTCCGACACCGAGTCCGTCGGCCATCCCGGACGCGATGGCGATGATGTTCTTGAGGATCCCGCCCAACTCGCAGCCCAACACATCGTCGTTGTTGTACAGGCGGAAGACTCCGGACGCGAAGAGAGGGTGTAGGGCCGTGGCGATGTTCTCGTCTTCGGTGGCGACCACGGCGGCCGCGGCGTATCCCCGCGCAATCTCACCGGCGATGTTGGGGCCGGCGAGTAGCGCAACAGGGTGGCCCGGAAGTGCGTCGGTGACAACCTGGGTGGGGCGCATTCTGGTGCCCGGCTCCAGCCCCTTGGCCAGGGACACTACGGGCACCCACGCGCGCAGATCCTCGGCAATGGTGGCGAGTGTTTCGCGCACCGCCACCGACGGCACGCCCACCACGAGGACATCGGCGGAGTGCGCGGCCTCGTGGATGTCGTTGCTGGCCCGGAGCGCCGGGGCAAGTTCAACGTCGCCGAGGTAACGACTGTTTCGACGATTCTGGTTGATCTCGGCAACGGTGTCCGAATCTCTGGCCCACAGCAGTGTCGGTGTGTTGCGAGCAGCGAGCGATGCCACGGTCGTTCCCCACGACCCGGCGCCGAGAACGACCACGTGGATAGGCCGTGACATAGCAACAATCATCACGCATGTGGTGCTCTGAGAAGGCGCTTTTGGTGCAATGTGATCACCGGATGGCGGGGTTTGGTGGCGAGTCGACGCCCTCTGGACCGTTGCGGCCGATATCGCGTGCAGAGTATGAAAGGAGCGCCTATAGCGACATCGCACAGTGTCGGTCCACTCGGGCTTTCTGCTGCTTGGTCCAGTCCTCGTTGCGGTGGGCCCACATGATGAACGCGGCCAAATCAAAGGGCCGGACCGGCCCGAGGAGCCACTGACCGCGAGCCCAGGTTCAGGACGGTTGATCCGAATCCGCATGCGACGAATTGCTCCTCGCGGTGATGTATTCGCGCGCCTCGCGTGCAGCCTTCACCATGGCTGCGGCCAGTTCCTCCGGTGGGCATCCGGCTTCCCGTGCCACCGTGCGGATTCGGGCATCTTCAACGGTCGGTTCGGTGTCCCGAGAGCCCACCGCGACAAGAACCGCGTCGCCTCGGTCCACCATCGCCCGCCTGACAACATCGCCGACCACCTCGTTCGAATCCGGCTGACAATTGACCACGACGTCGGCGTCACCGAGTGCGGCGGAGAGTTCGGCAACCATGCGTTGAGCATCGGAGTGCGACGACAGGTCGCCGGCCGCCGCGACAGCCCACATTCCCGACGCGGCGGCGAAGACCGCTTGCGCCGCAGCCTCGGCCCGGGTGGCATCAGAACCAAGGATGCCGATCCTCTGTGAACCGGCCCGAACGAAATGGAGAGCGACCAGCCGGCCGATTGCGGTGTCGCCTGCCACGACGAAGACCGTGGAATCCTCGAGACCGATGGGCTTCACGCAGGATTCCGTAGCGTCAACCGAACGGGTTCGTGGTGGTGTTCGTGGCTGCCGTCGAAGCCCTCGCACCGCGGGACACCAGTGGATGCGCGATCGGTGAGTTGACTTTTCGCCGCCGAGTCCCGCACGACCGAATGGCCGACCGAGCCCTGGTACTCGTCGCGTGCCAGCAGTCCCGCGCCATATGCGCCGGCGATCTGTGGCTGCGGCAACAGCTCGATCGAGTGGCGAAGCGCCTTTTCGATGTAGTGACGGGCGGCTTCGTTGCGGGCAACCCCACCGGTCATCACGGTGGGTGTCGCCTTGCCCACCTGTGCCACGAGACCCAGCGTTCGAGCGGCCACGGCCTTGTGTACGGATGCGGCGATATCGGCCTTCGCCCGCCCCTGTGCCAGCATCGAGATGACCTCCGTCTCGGCGAAAGTCGCACACATGCTGCTCACCTCGAGACCGTCGGTCCCGGACATGGCCAGACGGCCGACATCGTCGACATCAACCTCCAGCGCACGTGCGAGGACATCGAAGAAGCGTCCGGTCCCGCTCGCACACCGATCGTTCATGGCGAAACGGTCCACGAGCCCGTCATCGTCGACCGCGATGACCTTGCTGTCCTGCCCGCCGATGTCGATCACCAGCCGCACTCCGGGATGCATGGCGGCCGCTCCGCGTGCATGACAGGTGATCTCGGTGAACGAACGGTCGGCGCCCGGGACGAGCTTGCGTCCGTATCCGGTGCTGATCGTGCGTCTGATTTCGCGCGTCTCCACGCGCGCAGCAGCCAGTGCGCCATCCATGGCTCGAGCAACCGCTTCGCGACTGACCGCGCCCATCTGGACGACACTCGATCCGACGAGCGCACCGTCCTCGTCGACGACGGCGGCCTTGGCGGTCGTCGACCCGAGATCGACACCCATCACGTACCAGGACATCAGGCCAGAGTCCTCGTGCGTTGCACATCGATCGCCTCGAGCATCGCCTCGAGGCGACTGTCGAAGAGCTCGTCATTGTAGAAGGAGGCGTCGGCGACATCTCCTTCGAAGAAGAATGACTTGACACCGCGTTCGCGCTCGGCGGTCCTGGCCAGCATGGTCTGTGGATTCGTCATGGCTCGGCAGGTCCGCGTGGAATGAAACGCGATCCCGTCGATGGCGTATTCGTCGAGACGCCGCAACAACAGCTCCTGCAAATTCTTCAGTCCGTGGTTCAGCGGGCACAGCAGGTAGTGCTGTGCCATACCGCGAAGCGGGTTGTCGACATCTATGAGTTGTGGTTCTTGCCAAAATGATTCGTGCGTGTAACGCCCTGCCACGACCGCGACGTCGTACTCCGCGAACTTTCGTGTCAGGAAGCCGAGCTTGTTCCAATTCATGATGCCGTCGAAGTAGACGCGGTAGCGCTCGTTGGCGACCGCGGACACGCTGTCGGCGAGCCGCTGCTCTATCTCGGCCTTCACTCCGGCGAAGTAGTCGACCAGTGCCTGATTACCGGGTAGGAAGTTGATCGGTGCGATACTGGCCACCCAATCCCAATACGTGGCGGGCGTCGGGGCCTGGGTGCACAGTCGCATCCCCTCCAGCCGCAGCTCCGAGGCCTTCTTGATGTAGGACATGCTCTCACTCAGGAGATCCCAGTCGAAACGACGGCCCGTCTGATGTTCCAGGAAGGTGACGAGCTCACGAAGCTGGCCCTCGGCGTACGTGCTCACCTCCTCCCATTCCTCGCCACGCATGTACCCGGCATCGGGCTTGTTACCCCAGAGCATCGGTAGCGAGACATTGAAGACCGGGAGCTGTCGGTCGAAGACACGGTACGTCATGGCGTCCCACTGCTGCCCGGTGCTACAGCCGGCGTAGCCGTTGACGAAGAAGTCCGGTGCCGGTAGCTTTGCGGCGAGTTCCTGCTGGTCCAGCAGACCGACCACGCCGGATTTCCGCTCACTGACGTTCTGCTGTGTCAACACGGCACACCCCAGATGCGTTCGCGCGTAGGAGCACAGTTCGCTGATGTAGCCGTATTCGGCGCCGGCGGCCTGTGCGGGCTCCTCGAGATGCTGAGCCGCCAATCGGGCTGCGAACGCTTCGCCGTGACACCATTCCAGTCCGGCAGCCTGGAACAACGGATTCAGGGCCGCGCCGTTGTACCAGACGACGTGTTTGCCACGCTCTTTCGCGGTGAAGATGTTCTCCCAGTAGTCCGCGGTCATCTTGCCGCCGACGCGGGTGCTCGTCAGTTTGTTGGTCTTGTCCCTCTGGAACAGTTCGGGTTGCACGATGTTCTCCTTGGTTCAGACCGCCACCGAGGCGGAACGGCGGCGGATACGCTCGACGAAAGTCTCCATCTGCGTGCGCAACTTCTCGCTCGGGATTCCTTCGTGTTCGGTCTCGATGAGCAGGGACGGGATCTCGCGGCTATCGAGCGCGTTGCGCAGCTCGGGGTAGTACAACATGTGCGGCTCGCAGAACTTGGCCATCAGGATCACCACCCCCGATGCACCACTGGACTCGATGGAGTCCAGAAGGTATGTGTCCCAGTCGACCTCACTCGTCACCCGAGTGGGACACGGAGCGTTGAGATTACGGGCGAGGTACCACGCGGAGAGGTCGGTGACCGGGTCGGACGTCTCGGGGACATCTGTCGAGATGTATCGATATCCGGTGTAGAGGTCGTCGTCGACGACGATGGCTCCGGATTCCTCGATGACGTCGAGGATCTCGGGCCGAGGTGCATGACAGAAGTGACCCGAGATGTGGAGTCGGACGACGTCGCTCGGTTCTTCGACCGGGACCGACAGTTCGGCGAGTATGGTCTGCAGGGTCGACGTGTGTTCGCCGATGTCCATCACCATGCTCGATTTGACGAGCAACTGCATCTCGCTCGCGGTGATACGGACCCGGCCCGACCGCCGCAGTTCGTAGAAGTGGCGAAGGAGCTGCCGGTTTCCGTTGTACGCCTTGATGCTTGCCGACAGCTCGGCATCACCGATGGTCGTGCCGGTCACGGTTTCGATCTGCGTTCTCACTTCCGAAATCAGGCCGTCCACCCGCGGCCTTGTCCACGCATCGTCCATGGCGCTCGTGAACTGGGCGAAGTGGACTGGCGTGTCCGGTCGCGCGTATCGAATGACATCCACTGCCCCCAGCAACTGGACGCAGTGGTCGGCGGCCACGAAGGCATCGAACACATCGAGTTCGCCGACGGCTGCCTGGTCGGCGACGCTGCGGGTGTACCCGCAGTAGAACTCGGCGAGCATGCTCCGACCTTCGGTGATCGGTGTTCGGCTCTCCTGGATTGTGACCGGCAGTGCCCGCGCCGCATGGACGAGTTCGACCGGGAAATTCATCGGGAACGAGCCGATCACCAGACGGTCGTGGGAGGCCTTCCATTCTTGCGCGTACGAGATCGGGTCGTCGGCGACCGCTTGTAGCAATGCCATCGAGGGTGCATGGAGTTCGCTCACGATTGTCCTTCGGCTGGGGAGACGCGGAGGCGGTGGATGAGGGCGTAGCTCATCGGGGCGTCCATAGAATAATACATTTCGGGCGCGGTCATGTCTAGAAGTGTAGAACGTCAGAACCGTCTGGTGGTGTCCTGAAGTCGAGGCGTGGTGGTCAGTCGAGCCGGGCGATCGACAGCCAATGGGCGTGCGCGGCGGGTGCTCGCTCGGCGCGGAGTGCCTGCAGGCGGCTCACAACTCCGAAGCCGGGCCAGTCGGGGAGTAGCTCGCGAGGGAGTTGCGGATCCATGTACGGCGTGTGCCGGAGGGCGTCGACCAGCTCGATGTGGGCGACGAGGGCGTCTTTGCCGGTGAGGTGCTCGTCGTTGTCGAATCGATCGCGGAGGTCGTCATATGCGGCCGAGACCTTGTCGAGGTCCCACGAGCGATTCACGAGCTCGGCCTCGGGGATACCGACGGCAGCGGGTGTTCCGACGAACGAGATCGTGTTCGAGGTCAATTCGAGTGATTCGATCGCCGCCTGGGCTTCGGGCAGACGATCGACATGGGGGGTGACCCAGATTCCGGCGGTGGGATTGCCGAAACCGGCCCATCGAAGAGCGCCGTAGAGCTTCTTGCGCGTCGCGCGATGTGATTCGGGAATCGGCACGATGATGACGAGCCAGCGACCGTCCCAGCGGCCGGCGGAGGACGCGTCCGGGAACACTCGAACGGCACCTTCGCGAAAGAGCTCGTACGAACGCTCGGTGACCGCCCATTTCGTCTCACGGCCGTTGCGCTCGGCGGAGATCAGACCGGAGGCACCCGCGCGCGCGATCGCCTGCCGACTCGCCGACTCGCCGAAACCCACCCCGGTGAGTGCATAGAGGAGAGCAGCGGTGCGCACCGGCTGGTGGTACGGAGCTACGAGTTCGCCGAGAATCGAGATCAGGGCGGATCGAGCGCTCCCGATCGAGGTTGCGGGGTCACCCGTCGGCGCGCCGGCGCGATCGGACATGAGCGACATGGTAACCAGCGGCGGTCTCCGTGGGTCGCGGCGGTCACGCGGAAGCAGTCGGGATCGGAAGCGATGACGCGAGTCGACGCAGGATCTGCGCAGCGCCGGCGGCGGTGTTCGGGACGAATTCGGCGATCTCGATGATGTCGTCGATTGCCGATGCCACCTGACCGGCCAGGACGAGTCCATCGCGGACGTCTCCGGCGGTCTGCGCGCGTTGCATCGACTCGATCTTCCATCGAGTCAGCTCGACGGCGTCGACGATGTCGCTCGACGTGTGTCCGATGTGTTCTGTGAGTCTGGCGGATGCCGCGTTCCTGAGCCCCCGGCATGGTCCGTACACGCCGTCGAAGGCGACGTCGTCTCCTTCCTGCGCGTCGATCAGTGCCTGAAGGTAGGCCGGGTGCCAGTCCGTGTTGGCCGTGCTGGTGATGAATCGGGTGCCCATCGCGACGCCATGTGCGCCCATCGCGAGAGCGGCGGCCAGGCCGCGGGCATCCCTGGCGCCGCCGGTGAGGAGCACTGGAACGTCGACCGCTTCGGTGACGCTGGGCACGAGAACGTAGGAGTGAACGGCTTTGCTCGGAGCGTGTCCGCCCATCTCGAAACCGGCGGCGATGATGACGTCGACACCGGCCTCGGCCGCCTTGACGGCCTGCCGGGTGGAGCCGACCTTGTGCTGATGAATCATGCCGGCGTCCTTGATCATCGCGATGTACTCGCCGGGGAAACCCGCCGAGGTCGTGAGCACGGTCAGGTGTCGCGCCAGATCTGGATCGGCGCGACGGGCATCGAGCACCATGCGGATGTAGACATCGGTGAACGGCAGCACAACCCCGTTGCCGTCGACGCCGACCGGGATGTTCACGGCGAATGGTCGGTCTGTCAGCGATCGACATTCCTCGATGTGGTCGCGGAACACCCGGGCACCCTCGGCCAGGTCGGCAGGCATTCCCGGCATCGAGACCGTGCCCAGCCCTCCTGCGTTCGACACCGCGGCAGCGAGTTTGGGTGTCCGGAATGGTCCGAGCCCTTCCTGCACGATCGGATGATCGATCCCGACGAGTTCGGTGTAGCGGTTGACGATGGGGTTCACGTTGACCTCCGGGAGTGTGGGAAAGAAGGGTTTGCTGACAGATCGTCGGCACGGCCACCGCTGGGCGCAAAGGGCGAACCCGGCCAGCGCACCGGGCATCGGCGGTGCCCGACGTGCTTTCATACGATACAAGACTAGATAGAAAGTAGTCTATAGTGTAAAACGTTGCTGAGGGTCCGGAAATCGCCACGGCATCTCCGAGATCGCAGAACGCCTCGACCCGAGCGCCCGGCTCTGGGCGTCTTCGAGGTCGTCGATGAAAGGTGAGTAGATGTCACAGTCCCCGCTGGTCCGAAATTACGAGGAGTCCGGTGCCATCATCGTCGGTGGCACATCGGGTGTCGGGCTCGCTACTGCTCTCGGGTTCGCCGACGCCGGTGTGAGGCGTATGGTGCTCGTCGGCCGCGACGAGCATCGGGGAAGCGAGGCCCGGCAGACCGTACTGGACCGGTGTCCCGACGTCGAAATTCACTTCATCGCCGCGGACGCATCGGACAACGCCGTCGTCGAGCGGACCGTTTCGGCGGCTCACGACGCGATGGGTTCGGTTGACATCTGCGTGAACTCGACCACGACTGCCTACAGGCCGGAGTTGTTGCATCGGACGCCCGCTGCCTCATTCTCCGACATACTCACGGGTCAGTCGCTGCCGCCGATGCTGATGACACGCGCAGTCCTTCCGCTGATGCAAGAACAGGGGGGCGGGAGCATCGTCAACATCGCCTCGGACGCCGCCAAGGTTCCCACTCCCGGTGAGAGTGTTCTGGGTGCGGCGATGGCCGCGATCGTCATGTTCACGCGGGTCGCGGCGGTGGAGGCCAAGCGCAACGGTGTGCGGGTCAACGCCGTGACGCCATCCCTCATCAAAGGCACCCGTACTGCCGACAACGTGCTGAGTGACGGGTTCAGTCGATCGCTGTTCGAGAAGGCTGCCACACAGGCTCATCTGGGCGTGGCCGAACCGGACGATCTCGCCTCGCTGATCGTCTTTCTCGGCGGCCCCGGGTCGGCCCGGTTGACGGGGCAGACGGTCAGCGTCAACGGCGGTATCTCCGCCTTTTGAGTCGGTGCAGCGGGGAATTGGGGAGCGATGGAACAAGGCTCTCTGACTTTGTCAAATATACTGCAGGACAACATATTCGACGAGTCCTGCGTCGAGATTCGGTTCAGGAATAGGGTTGTGTTCGAATGGTACGACCTTTAAAATATGACGAACAGCACTCGCCACGATCGTGGTCCCACCGCGGACCGTCATGGTGGCTCAGGTGAATTCTGACAGGAGACATCATGGAGCTCAGCACCTCGTATTGGCCGGCCGTACCGAGTTCTGGTGTTCGGGACATCACGTTGCCCGGACTCCTCCGGGAAGGTGCCGCCGTGGCGCCCGACCGGGTGGCGCTGGTCGATGCGGTACCCGAGCCGTCGGAACGTCGGTCGTGGACGTACGCGGAGCTTCTTCGTGACACGGAACGTTATGCGCGGGCGCTTCTCGCCGACTTCGCGCCCGGGGACCGCATCGCGGTCTTTGCCGCCAACAGCGGCGACTGGGTGATCCTGCAGCAAGCCATCGCCATGGCCGGAATGGTCGTGGTAGCAGCCAATCCCGCGTATCGCCGAGATGAGCTGGCCTACGTTCTGCGTCATTCTGGGGCCGTCGCGATCTTCTATCAGCGCTCCTACCGGGGTGCGGACCTGAACGCCATCGTTGATGCCGCCCGCGCGGACGTCGGTACGGTGCGCATGGCCGTACCCGATGACGAGTGGTGGCAGTACGCGGAGCAGAGTGACCCCGGGGTCGGCCTGCCCGATGTCGCACCGATGGACCCGGTTCAGATCCAGTACACGTCGGGGACGACCGGGTTCCCGAAGGGTGCGCTGTTGCACCACAAGGGAATTGTCAACGAGGCCACCTTCGTCTTCGAACGTGCGGGAATGGCAGATGGTGGCGTCTGCGTCAATGCGATGCCGATGTATCACATCGGTGGCGGAGCGGTCACCGAGCTCGGCACCCTCTCGGCCCACGGGACCTATGTCGTGTTGCCGGGATTCGATCCGGCAGGGGTTCTCGAGGCGTATGAGACATATCGAGGCACGCATGGCCTTCTCGTGCCCACGATGCTGATCGCTCTGCTGGACCACCCGGACAGTGCGACCCGCGACCTCTCGAGCATGCAGACGGTCTTGTCGGGGGCAGCGACGGTACCCGAGGCGCTTGTGCATCGGGTCACGGAGGAGTGGGGCTGCAATTTCTCGATTCTCTTCGGCCAGACCGAGATGCACGGCGTGATCAGCCAGACGAAGGTCACCGACAGTGCAGAGGACCAGGCGCGGACCGTCGGTCGGCCGCTGCCCGAGCTGGAGGTCCGGTTGGTCGATCCGATCACCGGCGCTGTTGTGGCCCTTGGCGAGCAGGGTGAGATTTGTTGTCGCGGTTATCAGAACATGCTGGGCTACTTCGACATGCCGGAGGAGACTGCTGCGACGATCGACGCGGACGGGTGGTTGCACATGGGTGACCTCGCGACGATGGACGAGCGTGGATTCCTGAAGATCACCGGTCGGCTGAAGGAGATGATCATCCGCGGCGGCGTCAACATCTACCCGCGCGAGATCGAGGACATGCTCTTCGAGCATCCCGACGTGCACGACGTGGTGGTCGTCGGTGTGCCCGACGACTACTGGGGTGAACAAATCGGTGCAGTGATCTGCCTGCACGATCCGTCCCGGCACATCGATCCCGACGACCTCAAGGCGTGGTGCCGCGAGAGGATTTCCGCGCACAAGGTTCCGTCGATGTGGTTTTTCGTGGACTCGTTTCCGATGACTCCGTCGGGCAAGATCCAGAAGTTCAAGATCCGCGACCAGATCGCTGCCGGTGAGATCGTTGCGGACAAGGTGACCAGCGTCAGTCCATCGGGTGTCCGGTGAGCTGCGCGGATTGACGACGGTGCGGCTGACTACCGATCGTGGTCGTGATCGTCTCCGATGAGCCGATCGAGCACCTCGGTCGTCGCCTCCGCGGCAAGAGAGAAGGGTTCGAGTACCGTGTCCGCACTGCCGCGCGGAGCCGCAACGCGTCGTCGGGATGGTGGGCCGTCATGGCGATGTGGCCCTGGTAGTGGTGGTGTTTGAGCGCGTGGAGCAGGGTGAGGTTGGCGTCCATCGCGGGGATCGTGCTGATGATGAACGTCGCGCGCGACAACGGGCAACGATTCCAGGAAGTGGAGATCCGTCGCGCTGCCGTAGACCGCGGTGATCCCGGGGCGCTGATTCGACGCCAACCGATGTGGGTCGAAGTCGACCGCGAGGATCCGACGTCCCCCGGAACTGCACTGGTCGGCGATGTGCCCGCCCGAACCGGCCGAGGCCTTCTCCGACGATGTCGGAACCGTCACAAACTGCCACGAGAACTCCGCATCCTCGATGAGATTCCGCGCAACACGACCGGCAAGGTGCTCACACACGTGCTCCGCGACCACGCGTGAACTCAGATCCTCGCCCTGCGCCGCGCCACCAGATCGCGCGAACTCTGGTGGTCACCGATCGTCGTCGGTGCGATCGACGTCGACGAGACGCGCACGAGTCCCCGAGTGCCTCGCGCTGACCCGCTCGTCTACGCCGGCCGAGTCGATGTCACCGAGATCGACTTCGTGATCAGGTACTCCTCGATCCCTTCGCGACCGAGTTCGCGTCCGTATCCGCTGCACTTGACACCGCCGAAAGGTGCGACGGGGTCCATCGCGTATCCCTGATTGACGCCAAATGTGCCGGTGCGGATCTGGGCGGCGATGGCCAGTCCATGATCGACATCCTCGGTCCAAACGGACCCCGCGAGCCCGTACTCCGAATCGTTGGCGATGCTGATGGCCTCCTCTTCGCTGCCATAGGTGATGACCGTGATGACCGGGCCGAAGATCTCCTCGCGCGCAATCTGCATCGAGTTGTGAGCTCCGCTGAACAGCGTGGGTTGCACATACCAGCCCCTGTCGATGCCGTCCGGCATCTCCGGACCACCCAGAATCAGTTGGGCGCCTTCACGTTTTCCCGATTCGATGTAGCCGCGTACTCGTTCCTGTTGGCGTCGGGACACCAGGGGACCGACCTGGGTGTCGGGATCGCGTGGATCGCCGATGACCATCCGACCCATCTCTGCGGCCAGCGCATCGACGAACTCGCCGGCCCGGTCGGTGGGAACGAGGACGCGGGTGAGGGCGTTGCAGATCTGGCCGCTGTTGGACAGGCTCGCGGTGCGGACGCCGGCCGAGACGGTGGCCGGGTCGGCGTCTGCGAGGACGATGGCGGCCGATTTGCCCCCCAGCTCGAGGCTGACGGGGCGTAGGTCTGCTCCGCACACGCCGGCGATGCGGCGGCCCGCGGCCGTGGATCCCGTGAAGGACACCTTGTCGACCCCGGGATGGGAGACAAGGTGCTCGCCGACCGCGGCATCTCCCGGTACGACGCTGACGATTCCCGGTGGCAGGTCGGCCTCGTCGATGATCCGGGCCAGCAGCAGGGCGTCGAGCGGCGACTCGGCTGCGGGTTTGAGAACAACGCTGCACCCGGCGAGCAGAGCCGGTATCAACTTGGTCGTGATCAGGAACTGCGGCATGTTCCACGGCACGATTGCGGCCACCACGCCGACCGGCTCCTTGCGCACATGGACGTCGGGGCCGAAGAACCCGTGTCGGGTCTCACGCCACGTGAGGCTTTCGGCAAGTGCGGCGAATGCACTCATCATCGCGAGCGGAAAGGCGACCTGAGCTCGCCGGGAGAAGGAGATCGGCGCCCCGATCTCGCTGGTGATCGTCTCGGCCATCTCGGATTGGCGCGCAGCATAGACCTCGACCAAACGTTTTATCGCACTGACTCTTTCGGAGGGGTCCGCCTGCGACCAATCGCCTTTCTCGAACGAGGCCCGGGCCGCCGCGACCGCCGCGTCCACATCTGCTGGTCCGGCGACGGCGACGCGTGCGACGCAGGCTTCGGTGTGCGGGCAGATCACCTCGATCTCGTCATCGAGGCTCGGTGCCGTCCAGGTTCCGCCGATGAACAACTCGGTTTCGTGCTGCACGTGTGCTCCTCCTGTGCCGACCTGGAATGAATATCAACTACTTGCGATTGTGATCTGGAGCATATACCGTCAGCGGAGCAGATCCCAGTCAGCCGACGACCGGAAGCGGTGCCATTTCGGGTCGGTTCGGAGCCGGTTGGCTACGGTTCACCACGTTGCCGTCTTCGGCCCGAGGCCATCAGGAGTAGCGTCATGGCACGATTTCCCAAGCCGCCAGAAGGAAGCTGGACCGAGCATTATCCCGAGTTGGGCACCGCCCCGGTGTCGTACGAGGATTCGGTCAATCCGGAGATCTACGAGCTGGAACGTACGGCGATCTTCAAACGCGCATGGCTCAATGTCGGTCGCGTCGAACAGATCCCGCGCAAGGGTAGTTATTTCACCAAGGAAGTCGCCGCGGTCAACACCTCGATCATCGTGGTCCGCACCCGCGGCGACGAGGTCAAGGCATTTCACAACGTGTGCCGGCACCGCGGCAACAAGTTGGTCTGGGACGACATGCCGCAGGAGGAGACCAGCGGGACGTGTCGACAATTCACCTGCAAGTACCACGCGTGGCGGTACAACCTCGACGGTGACCTGACGTTCGTCCAGCAGGAGGGCGAGTTCTTCGATCTCGACAGGTCCCGGTACGGCCTGGTGCCGGTGCACTGTGAGGTGTGGGAAGGCTTCATCTTCGTCAACTTCGCCAAGGAACCCGAGCAATCGCTGACGGACTTCCTCGGGCCCATGATCACCGACCTGGCCGGCTACCCCTTCGACAAGATGACCTCACGCTGGCACTATCGGTCCGAGGTCAAGGCGAACTGGAAGCTCTACATGGACGCGTTCCAGGAGTTCTACCACGCCCCGGTATTGCATGCGAACCAGACGCCGACCGCTTTCTCCAAGGCCGCCGCCGAAGCGGGATTCGAAGCCCCGCACTATCGGATCCAAGGCCCACATCGTCTGGTGAGCACCTCTGGTATCCGTGCCTGGGAGTTGGACGCCTCCATGCGTAAGCCGATCGAAGACATATGTCAGAGTGGGCTTTTCGGGCCATGGGAGAAGCCAGATCTGGGGCCGATGCCGACTGGGCTCAATCCGGCGAGATGTGATCCATGGGGCCTGGATTCATTCCAGCTGTTCCCCAACTTCACGATCCTGTTCTGGGGGCAGGGGTGGTACCTCACCTATCACTACTGGCCGACGTCCTACAACACCCACATCTTCGAGGGCACGCTCTACTTCCCGCAGGCACGAACCCCCCGCGAACGAGTCGGCCAAGAACTGGCCGCGGCGTCGTTCAAGGAGTACGGACTCCAGGACGCCAACACGCTCGAGGCCACGCAGTCGATGCTCGAGACCCGCATCCTCGACAAGTACCTCCTCTGCGATCAGGAGATCCTCATTCGACACCTGCACAAAGAAACGGCGGAGTGGATCGCGGACTATCAGCGCACAGCGGAAAAGGCGGTTTGATGATGACTACTTTGCTGCCACCCGAGTTCGAGGACCTCGAGCAATTCTCCGACTGGTGTCTCGAGACCGAGAGCGAACGTTACGCCAAACGGCTCGCCTCGACGATGGTCGAAATACAGGCCTTCTACGACGTGATCACTGCACGCGCCGAGGAAGCCCTGAGCTATTGCGACAAATTCCCGCTCGACGATCTTCCGGACGACGTGCTCAACCTCATGCACATGCTGTACTCGATGGTCACGGTGTCCTTCGCCGTGGAGTCCTGGGCACAACCCCGGGTACCTGATTCGGGCGCGACCTGGCTCGAGTGCGACGCCGAACCGGTGCCGTGACGAACCCTCCCACGATCGTCACGGCCCAGCGGTGGGCCGACGTCGACGCCGGAGTGGTTCGTCGCGACGCGGTCGTGGTGGTCGAGAGCGACCGCATCACAGCGGTGAATCCTTCGGGGCCGCTGCCTGATACGGCCACCACCATCGACCTCGGCGATGTGACGCTGCTGCCGGGTCTGATGGACATGGAACTGAACCTGCTCATCGGCGGTCCCGGCGGTCCCGATGGCCTGCCGTCGCCGATGCACGGGGTTCAGGACGACCCGGCATACCGGACGCTGCGCGGTGGGATCAATGCCCGATCCACACTGGAGGCGGGATTCACCACGGTTCGCAATCTCGGTCTGATGGTGAAGACCGGCGGATACCTCCTCGACGTCGCGCTGCAGCGCGCGATCGACCAGGGCTGGTATCCCGGGCCACGTATCGTTCCGGCCGGGCACGCCGTCACGCCCTACGGGGGGCACCTGGATCCGACGGTGTTCCAGAGGATGGCGCCGGGCGTCATGCCGCTGAGCGTCGGTGAAGGTATCGCCAATGGAGTGCCGGATGTGCAGGCATGTGTGCGCTACCAGATCAGGCACGGTGCCAAGGTGATCAAGGTGTCCGCGTCGGGTGGGGTGATGTCGCACAGCACGTCGCCGGGCTCGCAACAGTATTCCGACGCGGAGTTCGAGGCCATCGCCGACGAGGCCCATCGCGCCGGCCTGCGAGTGGCGGCTCATGCGGTCGGAGACAGCGCCATCCGAGCATGCATCCGCGCGGGGATCGACTGCATCGAGCACGGATTTCTGGCCAGCGATGACACGATCCAGATGATGGCAGATCACGGAACATTCCTCGTGTCGACGACGAGTCTGACCGACGAGATGGCAGTGGATCGCATCGCACCTGAACTCCGGCGCAAGGCCGAAGAGGTCTTCCCGCGCGCGAAGTCGATGTTGCCCAAGGCGATTGCCGCAGGTGTTCGCATAGCGTGCGGCAGCGATGCGCCGGCCATCCCGCACGGCCAGAACGCCAAGGAACTCTGCGCGCTGGTCAAACGTGGCATGACGCCGATGCAGGCCATTCGGGCAGCAACCGTGACGAGTGCCGAGCTGATCGAGGCCGACCATGAGCTGGGTCGTCTGGCCCCCGGGTACTTCGCCGACATCATCGCCGTGCCCGGTGATGTGTCGGCCGATATCGGGTCGACACTGGACGTGCGCTTCGTGATGAAGGATGGGAAGGTTCATCGCCGGCCATAGCGGTCGCGTGCTTGCTGTGAGCTACCGTCGAACTTGAGAACAAGTGACACGGCCGACGACGGAGGCGCGCATGGAACTGACAGAGAACATCCTCTGGCTCCTCAAACAGGCCTTCTACTACTCGCTGACCAGCGTCAACGAGGCCGTCAGTCAAGACGGTGTCACGACCGCGCAGATCGGTGTCCTCCGCCAGCTGAGCGAGGAGCCGGGGCTGTCGGCAGCCGAACTCGCCCGACGCCTGTTGATCACCCCGCAGGGCGTGCAGGTTGCGCTCACCGCGCTGGAGCGTCGGGGACTCGTCGAGCGCCGACAAGATCCTCATCACGCCCGCATCCTGCAGTCTTACCTGACCAAGGAGGGGCGCAAGGTCGCGAAAAAGGTCGTTGCCGATGCGCTGGAAGCGCATGCGAAGGTGTTCGGAGTCCTGACCACCGACGAGCAGAAGACACTGCGCGAACTGCTCTCCCGCGTTGTGGAACAGGGAACCGGCCAGACCTTTCGGGCCGACCATGTGACCTGACAATCGACCTGTTGATATCGCCAGACTCACCCGCAAGCCGAGTGACAAGTACTTGATACATGTCGCAAGTACTTGATACTGTGGTTTGCGTAGTCGGAGACGGGAGGCGACATGACGCACGTAACCGCGCAGGAAACGCCTGCCCACGAGGTCGAAACCACACTCGCGGGTGCCGATCGGGTGTCCCGACAGAACGGCGACCGCTTCCGGGCCCTGCGCGTCAAAGGTGTTGTGTGTGAGACGTCCGATGCCGTGTCGCTCGTTCTCGACGTACCCGCCACCGACACGATGCAATTCCGTTACCGGGCAGGTCAATTCATCACAATCAATGTCGAGGTAGGCGGTTGCGAGTACTTGCGGTGTTATTCGATGTCGTCGTCACCGCTCGTCGGGAAGGACCTCCGCATCACCGTCAAACGTGATCGCGATGGTGTGGTGTCCAATTGGATCAACGATCACGTCCAAGTCGGCGACCAGATCTGGGCTGCGCGGCCATCGGGACGGTTCGTGCTGGCCGAGACCGCTGCCGACCTGGTGGCCTTCGCGGGCGGGAGTGGTGTGACGCCGGTGTTCTCACTGATCTCCGCGGCACTGCAGGGCACCACGCGCACCGTGCGCCTCTTCTATGCCAATCGCAGCCGGGATTCGGTGATCTTCGGTGACGCACTCGATGATCTGGCCGTCCGCCATCCCGGCAGACTCGTGATCCACCACCACTTCGACGAGGATTCCGGTCTGGTGACGGGGGATGCGATCACTTCCTTTCTGGCTGATGTCGGCACCGACGCCGATCACTACATCTGTGGTCCATCCGCCTTCATGGACACCGCGGAGTCGACCCTCGCCGCAGTCGGAACATCCACTGACCGGATACATCTGGAGCGATTCTCCGCTGCCGTGCCGGCATTCGATGCCGACTCCGATGTCTTCGGGTCCACGACGACCGAGGTGACGATCCGGCTCGATCGGCGAACGACCACAGTTCCGTATCGGACGGGACACACCCTGCTGCAGTCCGCTCGTTCGGCCGGACTGCGCGCACCGTCCTCCTGTGAAACAGGTTCGTGTGCAACATGTATGGCGCGGGTCATCGAGGGCAGCGTGCGGATGCTGAACAACGATGCGCTCGACGACGACGAGGTCGCGGAAGGCTACATCTTGACCTGTCAGTCGGTGCCGACCAGCCCGACCATCAGCGTGGTTTACGAATAGGAGTGTTGCCCATGACATCGGCGAGGTGGACGCGATGATGAAGGTTGCCGTGGTGACCGGCGGAGCGTCGGGAATGGGGGAAGCCACCTGTCACGAACTGGGACGTCGCGGCCACCGTGTCGCGGTTCTCGACATCGACGAGAGCGGTGCCCAGCGAGTCGCCGAAGACCTCCGGGCACAGGGTGTCACGTCGATCGGAATCGCCGCCGATGTGACGAAGCGACCCTCGGTCGACGAGGCATTCGCCAAGGTGCGCAGCGAACTCGGCCCCGTCGGCATTCTGGTCACCAGCGCGGGTCTCGTCGGTTTCGCGCCGTTTCTCGAACTCACCACCGATGCATGGACGCGACTCCTCGACGTGAACCTGACGGGTACATTTCACTGCTGCCAGGCAGCGCTGCCGGACATGGTCGACGCAAACTGGGGCCGGATCGTCATGATCTCGTCGTCGAGCGCACAGCGAGGATCGCCGGGCATGGCGCACTACGCCGCCGCCAAGGGCGGCGTGATCAGTCTGACCAAGTCGTTGGCGCGTGAGTTCGCGCTCCAGGGGATCACCGTCAACAACATTCCGCCCTCGGGTATCGAGACGCCCATGCAGCATCGCTCGCAGGAGGCAGGACATCTGCCGTCGAACGAGACGATGGCCGCGAACATCCCGGTCGGTCATCTCGGCACCGGTGACGACATCGCCGCTGCTGTCGGGTTTCTCGCGTCGGACGAGGCGGGCTACATCACCGGACAGGTTCTGGGTGTGAACGGGGGGTCGATTCTGTGACCGACATCGGCTGCCGACCATACGGCAAGAGCGTGGATTGACGAGGAGGTTCTCGTGGGACGATGGCCAAAACCCCCGGAGGGGTCATGGACCGAGCACTACCCCGAACTGGGGACGGGTCCGGTGTCCTTTCGTGACTCGATATCGAAGGAGTTCTACGATCTCGAACGTGAGGCCATTTTCAAGCGGGCATGGCTGAATGTGGCACGGGTCGAGGAGGTGCCTGAACCCGGCAGCTACGCGACCAAGGAGATTGAAGTGGCTGCCGCATCGGTTCTCCTGGTCCGAGGCGAAGACAAACGAATTCACGCGTTCTACAACATCTGTCGGCACATGGGTAACCAGTTGATGTGGAACGATTTCCCCGACAGGGAAGTGTCCGGTCGGTGCGACCAACTGACCTGCCGCAGATGTGGCTGGAGCTGGTCGCTCGACGGATCCCTCGCACACATTCCCGACGCAACCACGGGTCCCGCATTCGCGCCGGCAGACTATGCGTTGAGTCCGGTGGCGTGCGATATCTGGAACGGCTTCGTCTTCATCAACTTCGATCCGCAGCCGAAGCAGGGGCTGCGAGACTTCCTCGGTCCGATGATCACCGCTCTCGACGACTACCCGTTCGACAAACTCACCGAACGCTATGAGTGGGTCGCCCACAACAACAGCAACTGGAAGATCTTCGCCGACGCCTTCCAGGAGTACTACCACGTCCCGTCGCTGCACTCCCAGCAGGTTCCGCCGGCGGTCCGTGTTCCGAACGCGGAGTTCGAGTGCGGACACTTTCAGATCGACGGTCCACACCGCCTGGTCTCCACGGCCGGGACGCGTCGCTGGCTCCTACCGCCCGAGTACATGTATCCCATCGAACTGGCAACGCACAGCGGACTCGTCGGGCCCTGGCACACACCAGATCTGGGGCCGCTCCCGCCGGGCCTGAATCCCGGCGGGATCGAACCATGGGGTATCAGCAACTTCCAGATCTTCCCCAACACCGAGATCCTCATCTACGGCGGGTGGTATCTGCTCTACCGATACTGGCCGACGTCCTACAACACCCATCGCTTCGAGGCCTACACCTTCTTTCATCCTGCCCGTACAGTGCGCGAGCGGGTCGAACACGAGGTCGCCTCCGTGGTCCTGAAGGAGTTCGCGCTCCAAGATGCCGGCATGTTGGGCGGCACACAGGTTGCGCTGGAAACGGACATCGTCGACGACTATCCCCTCAGCGACCAGGAAGTCCTGGTACGCCATCTGCACAAGGTCACCGTGGACTGGGTGACCGAATACCGGCAGGAAAGCGCGACCGCGGGGGTCCGCGCATGACCGAGACCATGCTGCCCTCTGCTTTCGCAGAGTTGGAGGAGTTCGCGCCGCAGTGGTGCCTGGCAACCGAAGCCGAACGCTGGGACAAGCGGATCTCGAGCACCATGCCCGAAATGCAGACGTTCTATGACGCGGCGTTCCCCCGTCTGGAGGAGGCGATCGACCACTGCGACAAGTTCGCGTTGGATGACCTCCCCGACGACGCCCTCAACCTGCTCCGCCTCATCTATTCGGTGGTGATGGTCGCCATGTCGGTCGAGATCATGCATCAGCCGGCACCGGTTGACGCTGCAGATGCGGTCATGGACCGCATCTCGGCGCCCATGCCATGAGCGCACAGTCTCGTGTTTCGCCTTGATCAACCGTAAGAAAGGACGCCCAACGATGAGTCTGATCACCATCAACAAACTCACCGACACCGTGGGAGCCGAGGTGTCGGGGATCGACTCCGATCGGCTCGCCGGCGACGACTCGATCGGTGACGCCATCCTGGAAGCCCTGGAAGACAACGGAGTTCTCGTGTTCCGTGGTCTGAACCTGGAGCCGGAAGCCCAAGTCGCGTTCTGCCGCCGGCTCGGCGACGTCGACCACAGCGCCGACGGTCACCACCCCGTGCCCGGCATCTACCGGATCTCCCTGGACCCCAACAAGACCTCCAGCGCCTCCTACCTCAAGGCGACGTTCGATTGGCATATCGACGGCTGCACCCCCGCCAACGGCGAGTTCCCGCAACGTGCCACCGTACTGACCGCGGTGCACGTGGCACGACAAGGCGGCGAAACCGAGTTCGCCAGCGCATACGGCGCGTATGAATCGCTCAGCGACGCCGACAAAGCCCGCGTCGACGACCTCCGGGTGGTGCACTCGCTCGAGGCCTCCCAGCGCAGGGTCACGCCCGATCCCAGCCCGGAACTGCTGGCTCGATGGCGTGCCCGCCCGACGCATGAGCATCCGCTGGTGTGGCAACACCGGAGCGGCCGAAAGTCGCTGGTACTCGGAGCGTCGACCGACCACATCGTCGGAATGGACCTCGAGGAAGGCCGAGCCCTGCTCGCCGAACTCCTGGAGCAGGCGACCACCCGCGACAAGGTGTACAGCCATGAGTGGTCCGTGGGGGACACCGTCATCTGGGACAACCGCGGTGTGCTTCACCGAGCGGCTCCCTATGAACCCGATTCACCCCGAGAAATGCTCCGCACGACTGTCCTCGGCGACGAACCGATCCAATAACACGTCAACGATCCACCTCCGCACGTAAACAAACAGGAGAATCGTATGTCTCGTTCCCTGCTCTTCGTCGAAACCAAGCCTGCCTCTGCCGAGCAGGTGAGTGATTACCACAAGTGGCATGACGACGTGCACATCCCCGAGATGCTCGAGATCGACGGATTCGTGTCGGCGCGTCGATGGCAACCCGACGGTACCGACACGTTCATCACCCTCTATGAGATCGACACCGACGTGGAGACGGCCAAGGCCAACCTCAAAGCGGCCTTTCAGTCGGGACGGATGTCACCGCCGGTCGCCGTGGATACCGACACGCCCGCGATCATGCGGTACCTCGACCTGATCAGTGAGGCGTCACGCTGAGTACGTCGACACGACTCGCGCCGCTCCCGGTCGAGGAATGGGATGACAGCGTGCGCACGGCCATGGCCGTGCTGCTGTCTCCCGAGCGGATCAACCCGCGCGACGCGGGCGAGTTGCTTGCGACTCTGGTACGCAATCCCCCTCTGGCAGAGGCATATCTGACGTTCAACGCATACCTGCTGCGGCAGTCGACGCTCTCTGCTCGTTATCGGGAGATCGCGGTTCTGCGAGTCGTCCACCGGCAGCGGTGTGGCTACCTGTGGACACACCACGTGCCGATCGCCCAGTCTGCAGGGTTGACCATGGACGATCTGGCGGACATCGCGACAGGGCACATGCCCGCGACGGCCGACCGGCTGGTGATCACGGCGACCGACGAACTCCTGGACCGGGCGCAGATCTCCACAGGCACCTGGGATGCGCTTGAGAAGTGGCTTGACGAGAGGCAACGAATGGATCTCGTCTTCGTCGTCGGCTGCTACGGATTGTTGGCCACTGCGGTCAATACGTTCGGGGTGGGGGAGGAACCCGCAGTCACGTGAGGACCTGTCCGGTGGCCGTCTGAGATGTCGAACTCGTCGGAGTCGCGAACCGATCGGCCCCCCTGGAGTCGGCGGCGTCTACCGTACCGGCCCGTTGTCCCGACCGTGGTCGTGATCGTCCCCGATGAGCCGGTCGAGCACCTCGGTGGTCGCCTCCGCAGCGAGCGAGAACGGCTCGAGTACCGTGTCCGCGCCGGCCGCACGGAGCCTCTCCGCGTCGTGGGGATGGTGGGCCGTCATGACGATGTGCCCCTGGTATCGATGGTGCTTCAGCGCGTGGAGCAGGGTGAGATTGGCATCCATCGCGGGAATCGTGCTGATGATGAAGCTGGCGCGCGCCAGCGGCAACGACTCCAGGAAGTGGATGTCTGTCGCACTGCCGTAGACGGCGGTGATCCCGGGGCGCGCATTGGACGCCAACCGATGCGGATCGAAGTCGACCGCGAGGATCCGACGGCCCCCGGAACTGCACTGATCGGCGATGTGGCGGCCGAACCGGCCGAGGCCGTAGAGGATCGCATCGACGTCGCGCTCGGATTCGGTGAGTTCCCTGCTCCGGGCCGACGTCCGGTCGAGGACGCCCAGGAACCGCTCGAGGCGTTGGTAGAGCCGATGCGAGAACGGGATGAGGTACGCCGATCCGCCGATGGTGATCAGCGCGACCATCGTGATGAGGCTCGAGGTGGTGTTGGTGATGTGGCCCAGCCCTACACCGATCGCGGCGAGGATCAGCGAGAACTCGGAGATCTGACCCAACGGCACGCCGGTCATGAAGGAGACCTGCGGGGGATAGCGCTGCACGGTCATCAGCAGCATGATGATCAGCGGTTTCGCAATCAGGACGAACAGTGAGAAGACGACCACTTCGATGATGTGCCCGGAGGCGTCGGCGAAGTCGAGTCCGGCGCCGAGATCGAGGAAGAAGAACAGCAGCAGGAAGTCGCGCAGGCTCACCAGACGGGCACCGAGCGCATCACGGTACGGAGTGGCCGCCAGCGATATCCCCGCGAGGAACGCGCCGACCTCCGAACTGAACCCGAGGCTCTCGGTCACCGCGGCCGCCGCGATCGCGTACGCGACGGCGAACAGCACGAGCAGTTCCTGTGACCGGGCGACATGATGCAGCAGCCACGGAAGGATGAACCGCATCAGGATGCCGACCCCGGCCAGCAGCGCTATCCCTTTCACGAACACCAAGGCGACGGCGACCGCCATCGAATCGTCGGTCTCCTGACCGAAAGCGTTGATCGCGATCATCACGATCACCACCACCAGGTCCTGCACGATCAGGATGCCGACCGCGATCCGGCCGTGGAGTTGCTCGATCTCGCGGGTGTCGGACAGCAACTTGACGATGATGATCGTCGACGAGAAGGTCACCGCCAGCCCGATGTAGAGCGCCGCGACCGCGCTGGTGCCGAACCCGAGCGCCAGCAGGAACCCGAGAACCGCCGTGGCCACCACCTGCCCGATACCGGTGATCAGGGCGACCGGCCCGGTGGTGCGGATGAGATTCATGTCCAGCCGCAGGCCGACGAGGAACAACAGGATGGCGATGCCCAGTCGGGCGAGCAGTTCGATCGTGTCGTTGGTGACCACCCACCCGGCGCCGGTCGGGCCGACGACGATACCGACGCCGATGAACGCGACGATCATCGGTTGCCGGAGCTTGGTGGCGATCAGACCCGCGAGCGCCGCGATCGACAGGATGACCGCGATCAGAGCGAAATCGTGCAGTTGCACCACGCTGGAAACACTTCTTCCTGGACGGGTTTACGACCCGTCAAACTTATCGCGGGGCACCGGTGGGTAGCCCGACGGTCCGACCCCGCTAGGCGGTTGAGGCGGAAGTGGCCAGAGTGGCGGCGATCTCGCGTGCCCAGGCGTCGATGGCCTCGGGGTCACGGCCGTCCCGGTCGGGGACCCTCAGGGCTGCGGCGACGAGCTTTTCGAACAGGCCCAGCGACGATCGGTCGAGTCTGCCCGGAAAGGTGCGATGCTCGCGTGCCCACGGAGCGGTCACCGGCGAACGTGCGCTTTCGCGGACGGACTCGTCGGTGTCGACCGGTCCGCTGGAGAAGAGCCACACGGGAATGGCGTGAAGATGGTGCTCGGCGCCGCCGATCAGCCGACGGGCGCTCGCGAGCCATCGGCCGAAATAGACCGCACTCCCGATGATCGCGGCGTCATAGCCGTCGATGCTGTCGATGTCCGCGGCGTCGACCACGTCGACCTGGTGGTCGATGCCGTCTGCCCGCAACGTCTCGGTGATCGTCGACCCGATCTGTCTCCCGATCTCGCGTGTGGCACCGTGCCTGCTCGCCGTGGCCACCAGTATGCGCATCTCAACTCCCGAACTCGTCGATACTCCACCCTTGAGTCAACCTCGGAGGAGGTCCTGCGGCCAGGGAACATGGCCGTTGAACGGGTGGGCCGAAGGTCCGCTGCCCCGCAGGGTGGGACGATCGCCTCTGGTGTTCCGAGCGCGTCTGCGGTGCCATGGAGATATGACTGGTCGCCTGATGTCGGAGGAACTGAGGACCCGGATCGAACACGAGATCGACACGAGATCCGTCTCCTTCGGTGTCTGGCTCCTCCGACGGACGCGTGGCAAGATCACTCGGCTGTGGCACCGCCGCGCCATCGTTCTCACCACCACCGGCCGGCGGTCCGGGCGTTTACGCAACGTGGTGGTCCAGGTCTTCGAAGACGCCCCCGATCTGTACGTCGTGGCGGCGAACAGCGGACTGCCGAAGCCTCCAGCCTGGTATTTCAACCTTCGGGCCGACCCGCACCTCACGGCGGAACTCGACGGGCGCCCACTGCGGTTGCGGGCCGAGTTGCTCCCGGAGCGCGAGGCGGCCGAGCGCTGGCAGTGGATGCTGGGCATCGCACCGGACTACGACCGCTACCAGGAGCGACTCGGCCGGGTTCCACCGATTTTCCGACTGGTCACCGACGAGCAAGGCGACACGGCCGACCAGGGCGCCGCGGACCAGTACGGCTGAACTGAACCGACCGCGGGTCACAAGTTGTCCTTGTGACCCCACAAGGGCAACGCGTCTTCCCGGGCGGGGCGGTTGAGCGCACCCTCGGATGCATGGTCTTGACGACAGAACACCCCGGGCCCACCGGTCGCGGTCTGCACTCGCCGATCGCTGAGCGGCAAGGCCCGCGACGGCGTCTACTCGCAGAACTCGATCGTCCCGGGCAGGTCTTCGAGCACATCACGCCCAACTGGTTCGCCTCGGTGATGGGGACCGGTATCGTGGCGACGGCCGCGGCGTCGTTGCCGGTGCAGCCGCCCGGTTTGCGTCTGTTCGCCACCGCCCTGTGGTTGTTCGCATCCGTCGCCCTGGTGCTGTTGACCGTTGCGTTCGCGGTGCATTGGCTGCGGCATCCGCAGACCGCGAAGATGTACGCGGCGCACCCGGTCATGTCCCAGTTCTATGGCGCCCCGGCGATGGCGCTGCTGACCGTGGGGGCGGGCACGATGCTCATCGGGGTCGACGTCGTGGGAACCGGTGCGGCGGTCGCCATCGACGGATTCCTGTGGTGTGCAGGCACCGCGCTGGGCCTCTTCACGAGTGTGTGGGTGCCCTACACCATGATGACCTCGCATTCGCGCGAGGACGTGATCGCCCTGCCGGCGTGGCTGATGCCGATTGTCCCTCCGATGGTGTCGGCGACCACGGGTGCGTTCCTGATCCCCCACGTGCCGGAGGGGCAGTGGCGACTCGGGCTGTTGTCGGCCTGCTATGCGCTCTTCGGGCTGAGCCTGTTCCTGGGCATGATCACCATGACACTGATCTACTCCCGGCTCGTACACGGCGGTGCGCCGGTCGCGCAGACCGCACCCACGGTGTGGATCACGCTGGGCATGATCGGGCAGTCGGTCACCGCGGTCAATGTGCTGGCGGTGCAGTCCGCCACGGTGTTCACCGGCGACGAGGCCTATATCGCTCTCGGGCTGCACGTGTTCGGGATCGTCTACGGGCTCGCCATGGGTGGGTTCGGTGTCGCGATGTTCGCGCTCGCTACGTCGATCACCGTCCGAGCCGTTCGTCGAGGCATGCCGTTCGCACTGACGTGGTGGAGCTTCACGTTCCCCGTGGGTACGTGCGTCACCGGGATGAGTGCTCTGGGGGCCGCGCTGGGCAGTGGGCCGGTCCGGGTCCTGGCGATCCTCCTCTACGTCCTGCTCATCGGTGCCTGGGCGACGGTGGCGGCGAAGACTCTCCGTGGCACGGCGTCCGGCCGAACCCTGCTGCCTGCGTGAGGTGCGCCGAATGCCCGGATGCGGGGTGGGAGTTACTGTTCGGCAACAGGACTCGGCGACATGGCGCCGGATCGATCAGGCGTCCCGGTCGGGCCGAGTGATGAAACGCTCCAGGTAGTCGAGATTCTGGCGCACCATCTCGATGGCGTGCGCAGGTCCCTCGCCGCCGTCCGGGATGGTCTCGGCCGCGACCGAGCGCACCGCCATGTCGGCGAGTTCGGACGCCGTGGTGTCGCTGCCGGGCGTGCCCGGCCGGTGCCACCACGCGATCCAGTTGAGCATGCCGATGATGCCGAGTGCGGCCGTGCGAGAGTCGGTCGGCCGCATCTCACCCGCGTCGATCCCCGCGTCGATCACGCTGCGGAACTCCCTGAGCACCTGCCGTCGACTCTGTGTGTAGGACTCGGCCAGCGATTCGGGCAGCTCGGCCTCCGACCTGATGAGGACTCGGAACCGGTCGCGGGTCTCCATCTGATGCAGCGCGATCGACGTGGCCATCTCTCGCAGCTTCGCGGTCGGTGTCATCCCACTGCGTTCGTTGATCGTGTGCAGGAGATTGGCTGGGCCCTCGGCGATCTCACTGACGAGCCGTTCGAACAGCTCGTCCTTGTTGGCGACGTAGTGATAGAGCGCTGGTCGGGTGAGGCCGGTGGCATCGGCGATGTCCTGCAGGGTGGTGCTGGCGAAACCGCGCTCGGCGAACAGGCGGGTGGCCTGCTCCATGATCTCCTTCTCCACGAGCTCGCGACGCGGATTGCTTCGTCCGGTCGCACCCTGACGCACCGTCGAGGACTTCTCGCCGCGGGGCGCTGCCGCGCCCGGGGCCGCACCACCGGTCTCCTCTGACGCCATAGGCGAAGGATAGCGGTGAGGCATGGTCGGGTCATCGAGACGTGGCCGTCGTGAGCGAAACGAGATGGGTGCGGGCGCTCACGAGGCCGGCCACCAGGTCCGAGTGGTTCGCATGTGGAGCCTCGACGATGATGAGCGCATCTGTAGTGTGGGTCAGCCGTTCGGCGAGATCGAGCCGGGTCAGCACCGCGGTCCGGGTGTCGTCGCCGGTGAGCCAGATGGCGCGGCACTCCGGTGGGTCGGCCACGAGCGCGTCGGCGTCCGGCGACCAGGCGGACCCCATGCGCACGTCGACGATCTGCGTCTCCGGATCGTCGTGCAGCGTGGGCTGGGCGCGACGCGATGCGAATTGCTGCCCGCGGTGGTCGAGGGGCTGCCGCAGAACCCACGCCTCGATTCCGTTGGCGCCTGGGACCTCCTCTGCCGACACGCCCGCGTAGGCCGCGAGTCCCCGTCGGGCGACGTCCGGTGCGTACTCGAGGAAGTGCTCGACAGAAACCTTCCCGGCGCGGGTCATGTAGGCCAGCATGAGCTGCTCGACCGGAAGGTCGGTGCGTGCCGGGAACGACTCCCACCACAGCTCGCTGCGCACCGCGATCTCCTGCAGGTACTCGACATCGGGACGCCGCACGCGCTCGTAGGTGTCGAGGGCGTCCTCGAGCGTGGCGGCCGAGGCGATCGCGCGGTCGAGCGCGATCGCATCCTCCATCGCGAGCTTGGTGCCCGAGCCGATCGAATAGTGCGCGGTATGGGCGGAGTCGCCGAGCAGGACCACGTTCCCGGTGTGCCACCGCTCGCACGACACCGTGCGGAATCGCATCCACCGCGTGCGGTTGCCGATGAGCGGATGCCCGTCGAGGGCCTCGACGAACGCGTCCTGCAGGTACTTCAGGGACTTCTCATCGCTGTCCTGCGGCGCCGTCTGATCGGTCGTGACGTCGAATCCCGCATTGCGCCAGGTGGTCTCGTCGGTTTCGATCAGGAAGGTGCTGCGGTCGGATGCGTACGGATACGCGTGGGCCACGAAGGTGCCGTGTTCGGTGGTGACGGGGGTGAACACCGCGCTGGGCAACGCGAAATCCGTTCCGCACCAGAGGTAGAGGCCGGCGCCGGTGTCGATGTGGGGACGGAAGTCGTCGATGAGATCCTGCCGGGCGGCGCTGTTGATACCGTCGGCGGCGATCACCAGGTCCGCGTCGACCTCGGCCGGCCGGCGGCGTTCCCCGAAGCGCAACTCGACGCCCGCGTGCCGCGCGTGTTTCTGCAGCACGGCGAGCAGGTCGGTGCGGCCGATGGCGAGCAACTCGCCATGCGAGATCCGCGCCACGTTCCCGTTCACCTGCATCGACATCTCGTGTGGCCAGGAGGCGTCCACTATCTCGTCGAGCGATGCGGAGTCCGCGTCCCGGAGGTTGCGTTGGGTCCGTGAGGCGAGGCCGACGCCGAAACCGAAGGTGGTGTCCGGGGAACTCTGTTCGTAGACGACGACGTTCGCGTCGGGGTGGCGGAGTTTGAGCAGGCGGGCCGCGTACAGGCCGCCGGGTCCGCCGCCGAGGACCGCGATGCGGGTGAGTTTCATGATGTCCGATCTTCGTCTGTCAGGGCCACGTTCTCGTCGATGACCTTGGTCTCGATGTCCCGACGTAGCCGCTTCTTGTCGACCTTCCCCACGTTCGTCTGGGGCAATTCGGATAGCCACTCGATGCGTTCGGGCCACTTGTACTTCGCGACGCCGAGGCCTGCGAGATGATCTTGTATGTCGCGCAACGTGAGTCGCTCATTGTCGGTGGGCACGAGGTATGCGCAGGCCTTCTCGCCCAGCCGCACGTCGGGCATGGCCACCACCGCGGCGGTGGCCACCGCGGGATGACGAACCAGGAGCAGTTCGATCTCGCCGGCGTTCACCTTCTCGCCGCCTCGGTTGATGACGTCCTTGATGCGCCCCTCGATGCTCAGGTAGCGCACACCGTCGATGACGGTCATCTTGGCGAGGTCGCCGGTCCGGTAAAAGCCCTCTGAGGTGAAGGCGATCGCGTTGTGGTCTGCGGCGTCGAAATAGCCGCGGATCGTATACGGGCCCCGGCAACACAATTCGCCGATCTGCTCGTCCGGTACCGGCGTCTCCGATCCGGGTTCGAGGATGCGGATCTCGTCGTCGTCGGCTATGGGGGTGCCGACGGTGGTCTGCCGGGCCCGCGCCGGTGCGTCGCGAGGTGTCACCGTGAAGAGCCCCTCGGACATACCGAACAGCTGTACCGCGCGCCGCCCGTCACCGGAGTCGGCCCGCGCGAACAGTTCCGCTCCCACCTTCGCGCCCGACAGCACCACGGTGCGCAGATGTACTCGTGCCCTGTCGAATTCGGGCAACTCAAGTGCCTGATAATGCCCGTGGCCGATCAGGACGTCGGTGGCCCGGCTCCGGTCCATCAGTGCGAACGCCGACCGCGCGTCGGCGGTCGCCAGCACCAGACAGGCCCCGACCGAATGCGCGGCGTGCAGTCCGCAGCTGATACCCGCGTTGTGGATGATCGGGATCAGGTGGGCCACCCGGGTGTCCTCGGTCCAGCCGAGGCTCTGCGCGTACCAGAGCGCGTTATTCCAGTACTCGCCGTGCAACCGGGGGATCACCTTGGGAGTGCCGGTCGTACCGCCGGACAGCTGGAAAGCGACCACATCGGTCGGTGTGATGTGGCGTTCGATCTGTTCGACGAGTTGGCGCGCCACCGAATCCCCGACATCGACGCCCAGGGACTCGAGTCGGCTCTCCGCCGGTGCTGCTCCGCCGCCGGTCCCGGTGATCGACAATGCTTCCGGCGCGGGTGCGCCGACCGTGATGACGTGCCGCATGGTCGGATGGCCGACACCGTGACCGAGCGCGAAGCCGATCAGATCGAAACTGCCACCGGCCTCGACGATGTGCGCAACCGCGCCGATCTTGCGGCTGATGTCGGAGATCTCGTGGCGGCGATGCGCGGCGAGTGTCGCGACCGGGATCAGTCCTGCCTTGACGCACCCATACCACGCCACCACGGTGTCGAGTCGGTTGGTGAGCTGGAAGATCACTGGGTCGCCAACCTCGAGGCCGAGCCCGATCAGGCCGGCGGCCACTCGATCGGTGCGGGCGTCGAGTTCGGCGTAGGTCATCGCCGCGTGTGCGGTGATCACCGCGGGACGGTCGGGGAACCGCGTGGCGATGTTGTGGAAGCTGCGTCCGAGCGGCTCCCGACGCCAGGCGCCGTCGGCGAGGTAGGTCGCCACCCGGTCGGGCGGGTACCGGACGAGTCGCCCGTCCCCGTCCGACAGGGCGCCGTGCCCGGCGCCGGGAAGGTGCGTGTCGGTCGACGTCATCGGGCGGCCACCGCTGGGAGCAGGCGGGTCAGGTCGGCGAGATGGTCGGGGTGATCGGCGGGGACGATGCCCGAGTACACCGCGGTCCAGCAACCGGGACAGCACTGCTGGCGGAAGACGACCGGGGTGTCGACATACTGGGCCGGATCGGAGGTCACCTGTGGACCGGCCGCTGTCGAGGGTCCCTCGAATCGGGCGAGGTCGAGTTCGCCGGTGCGGGCGTCCCCGAGCTTCCGGCCACAATGTGCGCACCCGACGAGATGGTCACCGTCGACTGTCACCTCGACGAGGTTGTCGTCGAGGCGCCGCGCGAGCGACAGGTCGAGCATGACGGCCTCGGAACCCGATGTCGTCGAACGGTTTCGGCGCTCCTCCCGCATGGTGTCCCGCGTGCGCCGGGTCGCGTCCTCGTCGAGGACTCCGCCGGTCACCAGCACGCCGTAGCCGGCGCGCGCGCCCTCAGGGGTGACCTTGCCATTGCGCACGTCCGCGGCCACCGCCGCCGGTTCCCGCAGCAGCGGATCGCCGTAGCCGCCGCCGCCCTGCCAGTGCATGTACAGCACCTCGCCCGGCGCGAGATAGCTCTCCGCGTAGCAGGCGCCGATCTCCTTGGTGCCGCCGAGCTCCTCGATGGAGCCGGGAATCGTTCCGGAACGAAGCAACTCGTCCACCCCCGCCTCGCGGGCGAGGATCTCGAGGCCGGTGTTGCCGGGATAGCCGCCGGCCAAACCCGAGTTCTGTGCGACCGCCTTGCCCGCAGATGCGAACACCAGACCCATGGGCAGGCTTGTCCCGTAGGGGGTGACCGCCAGCGAGGCGCTGACCCCACCCCGATGCCGTCCGGGCCCACCGGAATCGGGCTCCTCGCGGCGCCAGAGGGTGAGCAGCGGATAGAGGAACTCGGTCATCTCGGTGTCGGGGATCCGGCCCATCGGGATGCAGAAAAGGCCGCCGGTGTCCATGCCGTCGGCGACGGGCCGTCCGCCGTAGCCGCCGGCCATCGGTTCCATCAGGATGTTCAGGAACGGTGCGGGCAGTTCGCCGCGCTCGTCGAGCCCGGCAACCACCGCGGTGTCCCAGGTGCCGCAGCACGCCGCCTGCACGCTCTTGCCGAGATCCACCGACCGGTCGAGCATCTGCGACAGGCATTCCGCGACAAGGTTTCCGGTCAGCCAGGCGGGTCCGATCGGCCCGCGGCTCACCGCCGCTGGGAAGGTCGCGTTGTTGATCGTGCCCTCCTCGGAGATCAGGTCGAAACACCGCATCAGCCCACCCGCCGACCACGGGATGTCACCGGCCAGGATCGGCAGCAGGGCGAGCATCACGCCCCCGCGCATGCCCGCGTAGGTGCAGTTGATCACGCCGGTCTGCGGGTCGGTGCCGGTGAAGTCGAAGCTCAGTCGGTCGTCGTGCTTGGTCATCGCGACGGTGATCTTGTGTACGCCACGGTCCCCGGTCTGCGCCTGATCCTGATAACCGGTGGCCTTCCAGGTGCCGTCGGGCAGCGCCGACAGCTTTGTGCGCAAACGAGATTCGGCGTCGTTCATCATGCGCTTCATGACCGCCTTGACGGTATCCGCGCCGTACTGCTCGATCACCGCGACTAGCCGGTTGCGGCCGACGGTGTTGGCGCCGATCTTCGCGCGCAGGTCCAACCCGACGAGCATGGGTACGCGGGACCGCCGGACCCACACGTCGGCCACGTCGCGCTGGAGCTCGAAGTCACGCACCACCTTGATCGGCGGGGTCGGGACCGATTCGGAGAACACATCCGACGCGCCGGGGTCGAACGAGCCGAGACCCGAACCGCCCAGGTCGGGTTCGTGGCAGATCGCGCTGGTCCAGGCGAACAGCTTGCCGTCGTAGAATACGGGCTGGAACACGATGACGTCGCTCTGGTGCAGGCCCCCGCCGACCCACGGATCGTTGCAGAGGAACATGTCGCCCTCGGTGATACCGGGGTTCGTCGCCCGGTTCTGCAGAGTCCAGTAGACGGCCAGGTCGACCGCGCCGACCAGCATCGTGTTGTACAGGCCGACCTGAACCTCTTGTCCCACTTCGTCGCTGATGGCGAAGTCGAAGTCGTTGGCGTCGGTGACGATGGGTGAGCCGGACATCCGTTTGAGGGCTTCGCCCATCTCGTCGGTCACCGACCACAGGCGGTGGCGGATCACCTCGTAGGTGAGCGGGTCGACGGCGTCGATCTGCTCTTGGGTGACGGTGTGGACCGGCAGCGTCGGCGGCAGCGAGCGGTGTAGCACCGCCGGGTCGATCGGACGGCTGGAGAAGCCTTCGGAGCCGGGAATGGGTGCGGTCATGATCAGCGCTCCTGGGCGTTGGTCTGGTCGACGGAGATGGTCAGATTGCCGAGATGGTCGATGGTGCCTGTGGTTCCGGCCGGGACGACGACCGTCGTGGTGGGGACCTCGATGACGGCCGGTCCGGGGATGACGTGTCCCGAGCGTAGTTTCGCGTAGTCGTAGATGTCGGTGTCGACGTAGCCGCGCCTGCCGTCGAGGCACACCTTGCGTACGGCACTGCGGGCGGAGTGGGCATCGCGCGATTCGGCACTCTTCAACTCGGGCAGCTCCGGGGTGAACGGCAGGACGCCGGTGCCCCGCACCCGATAGGTGATGGCCTGGATGCCGGCCTCGCGGAATCCGCTGTCCTTG
Source organism: Gordonia rhizosphera NBRC 16068 (assembly GCF_000298195.1). Taxonomy (GTDB): domain Bacteria; phylum Actinomycetota; class Actinomycetes; order Mycobacteriales; family Mycobacteriaceae; genus Gordonia; species Gordonia rhizosphera. Next base: position 42,077 of record NZ_BAHC01000115.1, read on the forward strand.
CCGTAGAGGTCGGCGTAGCGCTGCTCGAACGCATCGGACACCTGGGCCATCTCGGTTGCGCTCAGTGATCCGTCGGGCACCGGGGTGGCCACCTCGGCGAGCTGCATGGTGTAGCGCATGTCGATCTCGCGTTCGATGTCGATGCGCGAGAATGTCAGGCCCTGACGTCCGAGCATCTCGCGGACCTGATCTTCGAGGAGGCGGAAGTTCTCCTCGACGCGCGCCGGATCGAGTGGCATGGCCGCCGGGTCCGAGAGTTCCTTCGCCAGAACGATATCCGACGACGCGAGGCCGTAAGCGGAGAAGGCGGAGGCGACCGGGCCGAGTGGCACGACGACGTCGGTGACCCCGATCTCCTGAGCGTACCGACCGCAGTGCGCGGGGCCGGAGCCGCCGAAGGCGTAGACGATGAAATCACGCGGGTCATGGCCGGCCTCGACCACGGTCTTACGCAACAGGTCTCCGGTCTGTGCGTTCTGCACCTCGTAGATGGCGGCGGCCGCGTCTTCCACGGACAGGCCGAGCGGTTCGGCGATCCGGGTGCGGATCGCCTCGCGGGCCAGGTTCACATCGAGGGCCTTGCGGCCGCCGAGCAGCCCTCGCTCGGGGAGAATGCCGAGGACGAGGTTGGCGTCGGTGTTCGTCGGCTCGGTGCCGCCCTGGCCGTAGCAGGCCGGTCCGGGTACGGCCTGGGCACTGTGCGGACCGATCTGTAGGTTGCCGCCGGCGTCGAGCCACGCGATCGCGCCGCCACCCGATCCGATTGCGTGGACCTCGAGGGTCGGCACGTTGATGGGGTGATGGTTGATGATCGTCGTGGACGATCGGACCGGCTCACCGTCGACGATGAGGCCGGCGAGGAAGGTGGTCCCGCCGGCGTCGGTGGCGATGATGTTGCGGTGGCCGAGCTGCTTGCCGAGCGAGACCGATCCGACGACACCGCCGGTCAGGACCGAGCCGACGGTTGAGATCGCGTTCGAGGGTGCCTCGGCTGCGGCGACCGCGCCGCCGTTGCTCTGCATCACCAGCAGCGGGCCGGCGAGCCGGTGCTCACGCAGGGTCGATTCGAGGTGGCCGAGGTAGCTGCGCAGACCCGGTCCGATCTGGGTGCTCATGATGGTGGTCGCGTTGCGTGCGAACTCGCGGATGCGTGGGCTGACCTCGCTGGAGAGGGACACGAACACCGAACTGTCGATCTCGTGCACGATCTCGCGGATCCGCTGTTCGTGGGCGGGATTGCGGAAGGACCACAGGAGCGAGACGGCGATGGCGGAGATCCCGTCGTCGAGCAGGCGGCGGACCGTTGCACGTACCTCGTCCTCGTCGAGGGCGACGACGACTCGGCCGTCGCGGTCGACGCGCTCGGTGACCTCGAGCGCGTGCCGCTTGTCGACCAGCCCGTGGGACTTGCTCTGCGCGAGGACATTCTGCAGCTGTTCGGGTGAGCGGCCGAGGTAGCGGCCCTCGACGTTCATGATGTAGATCGAGTCGCGGTGCCCCTTGGTGGTCAGGAATCCGACCTCGGGCACCTGGCCCATGACCAGGGCATTGAGGGAACTCGTCGTGCCGTGGGCGATGTGGTGGGTGTCGGCGAGCATGTCGTCGAGGGGCCGTCCGAGTTGGTCGGCAAGGACGTTCAGGACGTCCATGACGCCCTGGGAGTAGTCCGGTGGCGTAGACGGGGATTTGCCGGCGATGATCTGGCCGTCGCCGTCGTCGAGAACTGCATCTGTGAACGTGCCACCGACGTCCACTCCGATCACGTATGCCATTGCGTGTTGACTCCTTGGGGTTCGGTCACCGTGGTGCTTACGCTGGCGTCGATTATTTGACGATGACGGTGATAAGTCAAGGCTGATCTGTGAACAGTGTCACTCAATTCTGCCTCTCCACGTGGGTCCTTGGCCCTTCTACCAGGGGGGTTGACGAATCTTCGCAGTCGTCAAATAATTGTCGTACACGTCAATAATTCGACAGGAAGGTGCAGAAATGACGGAACAGGGCTCGGAGCGTACGACCGTGGACCATCGGATCGGGCTCGTCGTGCCCAGTTCGAACGTGACCGTCGAGACGGAGATGCCGCAGATCCTCGGGCGTCATCCGGGTGCGACGTTCTCGTTCCACTCGACGCGGATGCGGATGCACACCGTCTCGCCGGAACAACTGCGGGCGATGAACGCGCAGCGTGAGCGCTGCATTCTGGAGATCGCCGATGCCTCGCCCGACGCCATCCTCTACGCCTGCCTGGTGGCGATCATGGTCGGCGGGCCGGGCGAGCATCGTCGGGTCGAGTCCGCGGTCGCCGAGCAATTGGCGACCGGGGGATCCGACGCGATGATCCGGTCGAGCGCGGGCGCACTCGTCGAGGGTCTCACCGCCCTCGGTGCCGAACGCATCGCGCTGGTGACCCCGTACATGCGCCCGCTCGCACAGCAGGTGGTGGACTACATCGCCGCCGAGGGCTTCGAGGTGACCGCGTGGTGCGCACTCGAGGTCGCCGACAACTGTGATGTCGGGTGTATCGCGCCCGATCGGGTGATGGCCGCGGCGCGGTCGCTGGATCTCAGCGGTGCCGACGCCCTCGTCATCTCCGCCTGCGTCCAGATGCCGTCGCTCTCGTTGGTCGAGACCGCCGAGCAGGAGTTCGGACTACCCGTGCTCTCCGCGGCGACGTCTGGGGCCTACAGCATCCTGCGTGCGCTGCACCTCCCGGTCACCATCCCGGGCGCGGGCAGCCTGCTACGCGCCGACATGGCACCCGCCGTCGGCGACACCCCACCGGCAACCGAATCCGTGCCGGCCTGAACCGCACCGCGTCGTCGTCAAAACATAGCCACGGAGGCACTCAACCATGAACGATCTACCGCATATCGCGCGCGGCGTCGACCACGTCGCCTACCCGACATTCGACCCGGCGGGCACCGTCCGGTTCTACCGCGACGTCCTCGGCTTCCCGGTCGTGCACTCGATCTGCGCGGCCGGCTGGGGACCGGAGCGCCATCCCGACTTCATCCACTTCTTCTTCGACATCGGCAACGGTGACCGGCTGGCGTTCTTCTACTATTTCGGGCTCGAGCCGTTCGTCGAAGGTGGTCCGCAGGGCGATTCGTATTCGCGGTTCGCCGAGGATGTTCCCCTCTTTTTCATCCGGTCTCGTCACCTCGCCATCCACGTCGACGGCGAGGACGAACTGATGGAGTACCGGCGCCGGCTCGACGGCAGCGAGTGGCCGGTGGAGATGCAGATCCAGCACGAGACCATCGAGTCGATCTACACCCACGACCCGAACGGCTACATGATCGAGATCACCCGGGCGCTGCGGCCGGTTACTCCCCAGGAGGACCTCGATGCCAACCTGACCATCGACGCCCTGCTCGACGTGGTCGTCGGACCGGCGCCCAGCATGGACGCGCTGCTGGCGCGCAAGGCGGAGCTCATCGTCGAGCGGGCCGCCGACTGGCAGCACTCCGCGCGGACCGGCGCGGAGGTGATCGCGCGATGACCACTGTATTCATCCTCGACGTTCCGGAGAACACCACGATCGCGAAGGTCGCCGACGACGACCCCACGGTGAGCATCGACCGCGTCGGCCCGTACTACCGGCTGACCTCCGATCTCCCGATCGTCATCGACCGGCGCGCGACCGGCGTGCGACATGCGGTGTGGTACAGCAGTATCGCCGGGTTGCAGAGCTCCCGGATCACCCAGTGGGACAAAGACGCGCTGCGAATCGAGCCCCGGTGACCGCGGGTGTGACCCGGCTGGGGGCCGGGCGCTACATCGAGGCTGCCGCGGCACCGACATCGACGGTCACGTCGGTCCACGAACTGGCCACCTCCGACGGGGCGAAGGTCTCCGGAGTGCTGCGCACCGTGCCGGATGCGCGGACCGTCGTCGCGATCATGCATCCCAAGCAGGACGTCACACACCACGCACTGGTCCCGGAGTTGCTCGCCCGTGGATGCGCGGTGTGGACGCAGGGGAGTCGGTCGCCGAACAACGACCTGACACTCCTCCACGAACAAGCCCTGATCGACGTCGCTGCCGGGCAGGTCTTCTTGCGCGAGAAGGGATTCGAGAGCGTGCTCACCCTCGGGCATTCCGGCGGGGGGACGCTGTTCGCGTTCTACCACGAGCAGGCGGGGCTGGCGCCCTCGGAACGTCTCACGGCAACACCCGCCGGCCGGCCGGTGGATCTGGCCGGCACGGATATGCCGGTGCCCGACGGGGCGATCTTCCTCGCCCCGCACCCCGGTCAAGGGGCGCTGTTGATGCGCCTGATCGATCCGTCGGTGGTCGACGAGTCCGACCCGCTGTCGGTCGACCCGGTTCTGAACGCGTTCGACCCGGTGAACGGATTCTCCGATCCACCCGAATCATCCTCGTATACAGATGAATTCGTCGACCGGTACCGGGCCGCGCAGCTGGCCAGAGTCGAACGCATCGATGCGATCGCCCGTGAACGGGTGGCCGAGGCGGCGGCGGCGCGGAAGCGTTTCGCGACATCGGCGGACCCCGCCGACCGTCGTGCCGTGCTCGCGCCACGCGTGCTCACCGTATACCGCACCGACGCCGACCTCCGGTTCACCGACTTGTCCCTGGACCGCAACGAACGGCCCTACGGTTCCCTGTTCGGTCGGCGGCCCGACCTCACGAACTACGGACTCGTCGGGTTCGGCCGGTTCGCCACCCCGGACGCCTGGCTCTCGACATGGTCGGGGCTGAGCACCAACGCCGACTTCCTACGGTGCGCCCCCGGAGTGCGTGCACCGTCGTTGTTCATCGAACTCACCGGGGATCAGGCGTGCTTCCCACGCGACGCCGACGCGATGACGGAGGCGCTCGGCGCTTCGGACGTCACGCGGGCACGGGTTGCCGGAACACATTTCGGCGGGCCGATCCGCAAGGGTGCGCCGACCGGCGCAAGCCTGGCCGCCGCCGAGATCGACGGGTGGCTCGCCGAGCGCTACTGACCTGCTTCAGCGTCGATCGTGCGCACCCCGACGTCCATCGTGCGCACCCCGACGTCGACTGTGCGCACCCCGGCGTCGATCTCGATCGTGCGCACCCCGACGTCGATCGTGCAGGTGCAGGTGTGGTGTCGCTATCCGGAGTCGCGGATCAGTCGGGCCAACCGGGCGCCGACAATCAGTGCGGTGACGACGATGACGCCGGCGACGGTGATCACCCTGTTGGCATCCACCGCCGGCTGCCAGCGAACCTGACCATCCTTGATGATGTACATGCCGGCCGGTTTGGCGCCGGTGCCGAATCCGCCGCCGGAACCTTCACCGCCGTCCTTGTCGTGCCCGCTGCCGCTCCCCGCGCCACCGGCGACGGCCGCGGCGGGGATGAGGGTCAGGCCGTCGCGCTCTATCGGCTCGGCGTACACCCGTTTCACCGTCATCGTGTCCTTTGCGGCGGCGTACAACTCCTCGACGTTCATCTCTGACGCTCCTTTCCGCTGGTACTGCTGACCCTTCCACGTCAGCGGCAAGCGTGCTAGAGACCTAAGTCGCGGGTAGTGAGGTGACTCCTGCGACAGTCCCCACATCGAGCTTGCTGCTCGACGATGACGACGCGGCGGTGATCGTCGAAGAGGGATGACGCCCAACCCCGATGGTGTGCACAACCACTGGAATTCGGAACGCGTTCAATGGAATTGGATGCACGATGGACGCGCGGGTGTGCACGATGGACGAGGGGGTGCGCACGGTCGACGGGAGACGTTGTTGCCTGACGTACCGACGCACCACCGTGGGCCGATGCCCGCGGTGGTGCGCCAGGGGAGAGAACTCAGCGTCAGGCCGGTGCGCCCGCGCCGACGGGGGCGGGTTCGTCCGTGTCGGCGGCCTCCGGGGCCGGAGCCGCGCCCGGGCCGAAGTGGGCGTACTCCTCGATGTGCCGGTCCAGCGCGAGTGGGTTGGGGGTGCCGTAGGTGAAGTAGGTCTCCCAGGGCAGCTTCGCCCCGCCGATCGCGAGTCCGGTGTCGATGTCGGACATCTCCCACGTCTTGGTCTCGGCCGACGGATCAAGGTGCAGGAAGCCGGGTTCGCCGAACAGCTCGATCCGGTTGCCACCCGGCTCGAACACGTAGAGGAACTGCCCCTGCGTGATCCCGTGCCGGTCCGGGCCCGCCTCGATCTGGATGTCATAGTCGCGGAACATCTCTGCGGCGTCCACGTTGTGCTGGCCGGTGCCGTAGTAGAACGCGACGTGGTGCAGGCGCCCGCCCGGACCGGTCATGTCGCGCATGCAGGCGACCTCGTGGCCCAGGATGTTCGAGCTCATCCATGCGCCGATCTCCACCTCGCCGTCGACGACCCGCTCGGTGGTCCGGAAGCCGAGGTGCCGCTCGAACGACTTCTTCACCGCCGTGACGTCGGAGGCCATCAGGTTGAGGTGATCGATGCGCTTGACCGGAACGCCCTGCAGCGGCTTCTTCGACGGCCGGCTGAGGATCTTCGACTGCAGCTCCGGCGGGGCGACGTACTTCTCCGCCTCCCACAGCAGCGAGATGTTGTGGCCGTCGGGGGTCTGGTACTCGTAGGTCTTGCCGTAGCCGAACTGATCGTCGGTCCAGGTGCCGTCGACGTTCGCGTCCTTGAGTGACCGCGCACGACGCTCGAGTGCCTCGGGTGAGCTGGTACGCAGCGCGGCGTGGCCCATTCCGGGCTGATCGGACTCGGTGATCTTGAGGCTCCACGGGTAAGGATCCTCGTATCCCCGCAGGTAGACCGACTGGCCCTCGCGCTGCGTCACGTACATCCCGAGGAACCTCGTGAAGAAGTCCAGGGTCTCCTGCGGCTTCGGGCTGAACAGTTCGACCCGCGCCAGGTGCGCGATCTCGAAGCGGTCAAGGTTCTCGCTCATCGGTTCTCCTGTGGTGAATCGTTCGGCACCGGGTCGATGGTGCCTTCCATGTGTGGTGACACGAGCATGGCCGCCTCCTGTGACCCCAGTCACCCGTGTTCGGCATTGCTGAACAACTCGATCAGATCGGTTCCTTCGATCCGGGCACCCCGTGCACCGACCCGGCACCGGGGACGAAGTACCTACGGTCGGTCCCAACGCGTCAGCGAGTAAAGGAGAACGAGATGAGTCGGTTGACCGCCGCCATAGTCGGGTCGGGCAACATCGGGACAGACCTGATGTACAAGCTGCTGCGATCCGAGCATGTCGACCCGGTGTACATGGTCGGTATCGATCCGGAGAGCGAAGGCCTGCAGCGCGCCCGGCAATCGGGGTTGACAACCTCGGCCGAGGGTGTGGATTGGCTTCTTGCACAACCGAATCTGCCGGATCTGGTCTTCGAGGCGACGTCGGCGAAGATTCACGCCGCCGCCGCGCCGCGCTACGCCGAGGCCGGCATCACCGCCATCGACCTCACGCCGGCATCGGTGGGACCCTATGTCGTCCCCGCCGTCAATCTCGAGGAGCATCTGCGCGCACCGAACGTGAACATGGTGAGCTGTGCCGGGCAGGCCACCATCCCGATCCTGTACGCGATCAACGAGGTCGCCGACGCCTCGTACGGCGAGATCGTCGCCGCGATCGCCTCCAAGAGCGCCGGCCCGGGCACCCGGCAGAATCTCAGCGAGTTCAGTGAGAAGACCGGCCGTGCGCTGGCGCAAGTCGCCGGCGCAGACCGCGCCAAGGCGATCTCCGTCATCAACCCCGCCGAACCGCCGATGAACATGCGCGACACGGTGTACGCCAAGGTTCGCAACCCCGATGCCGCTGCCATCGAGCGCGCGGTCATCGACATGGTCGCCAAGGTGGCCGAGTACGTCCCTGGCTACACGCTGAAGCTCGTCGACGTCGAGGGCGACCTCGTGACCGTCATGCTCGAGGTCGTCGGTGCCGGCGACTTCCTGCCCGCCTACGCGGGCAACCTCGACATCATCACCGCCGCCGCCGTGCGCGTCGCCGACGTGATGGCCCAGCAGAACCTCGTGACAGGAGCAGCACAGTGAGCGCCACCCATACCAACGGCACCGCCGCGGCGAACCCGGACCGTAAGGTCACGCTCGTCGACACCACCCTGCGCGACGGCATGTCGAGTGTGTCGCATCAGTTCACCACCGAGAACGTCGCGGCCATCGCCGCCGGCCTCGATCGCGCGGGCATCCCGACGATCGAGGTCGCCCACGGCATCGGACTGGGGGCGTCGTCGATCCAGTACGGTTTCGCCGCCGCCACCGACCCCGAGTACGTGCGAGCCGCCGTCGGGGCGGTCGAGAACGCCGACATCGCCGCCCTCTACGTCCCCGGTATCGCCACCCTGAACGAACTGCAGGGTGCGATCGACGCGGGCATCAAGACGGTGCGCGTCGCGGTGCACTGCACCGAGGCCGACTGCGCCCAGCAGCCCGTCGAATGGGCCAAGGACAAGGGCCTCACCGTCATGACCTTCCTGATGATGAGCCACAAACTCGCCCCCGAACCACTCGCCGAACAGGCGGCGAAACTCGACTCCTATGGCGCCGACGTCGTCTATGTCGTCGACTCGGCGGGCGCCATGGTGCCGCAGCAGGCCGGCGCCCGGGTCGCCGCGCTGCGGTCTGCGATCGGCGCCGACATCGGCTTCCACGCCCACAACAACCTCGGCGTGGGGATCGCCAACGCATTGACGGCAGCCGAGAACGGCGCCACCTTCATCGACGGCTCGCTGCGCGGGCTGGGTGCGAGCGCCGGCAACGCACAAACCGAGGTCCTCGCCGCCGCCTTCGAGCGGGCCGGCTGGCACACCGGCGTTGACCTGTTCCCGCTCATCGACACCGCCGAGCATGTCGTGGCCCCGCTGATGAAGGAACCGCAGATCGTCGACGAGACCGCGCTCGTCCTCGGCTATGCGGGCGTCTACTCGACCTTCTTCCACCCGACCAAGCGCGCAGCGAAGAAGTTCGGGATCTCGACCCGGGAAATCCTCCTCGAACTCGGCCGTCGTGGTGTGATCGGTGGGCAGGAGGACATGATCATCGACGTCGCGTCCGAACTCGCGGGTCGCACCTACGAGACGCCGGCGGTGGCGTCGGTATGACCGCGACAGATGTGGACACAGCAAACATGACGACGAGCACGCCCATCGAGGTCCGCCATCTCATCGGCGACCAATGGAAGGCCGCTTCCGACGGGGCCACCTTCGAATCCCGCGACCCGCACGACGGCGCTCTGCTGGCCACCGTGGCGCGCGGCACCGCCGACGACGGCGCCGCGGCCATCGACGTCGCGCGCAAGGCGTTCGACGACGGGCCGTGGCCACAGATGCCACCCAAGGAACGCGCCAAGATCCTGCACGCGGTCGCCGACGCTGTCGACGATCATCGGGAAGAACTGGCGCAGATGGAAACCCGAGACGGCGGCAAGACCATCACGCAGTCGCTGCACGCCGAGATCCCGCGCGTCGCACACAACTTCCGGTTCTTCGCCGACTATGTGGCGATGGCGGCCAACGAGGCCTACCCCGACGGTGATCTCCTGTCCTATGTGCTCTACCCACCCGCGGGTGTGGTGTCGGCGATCAGCCCGTGGAACGCGCCACTGATGCTCGCGACGTGGAAGATCGCGCCCGCCTTGGCCTTCGGCAACACCGCGGTGCTCAAACCGGCGCCGCAGACGCCGTTGACCGCCAACCGTTTCGCCGAGATCGCCCTCGAGGCCGGGTTGCCGGCGGGTGTGCTCAACGTCGTGCACGGCTTCGGCGGTGAGGCCGTCGCCGGACCGCTCACCTCGGACCCGCGGGTGGACCGCATCACGTTCACCGGCTCGAGCGCCACCGGTGTCAAGATCCTGCAGGCCGCCGCGGCCAACCACACCCCGGTGTCGGCGGAGATGGGCGGCAAGTCGGCCAACATCGTGTTCGCCGACGCAGACCTCGACATCGCCGTCCCCATGTCGATCCGTGCGATCTTCGGCGGCAACGGCCAGGTGTGCCTGTCGGGTTCGCGGCTGCTCGTGCAGAACTCCATCCGCGACGAGTTCCTCGAACGATTCGCCGACGAGGCCCGCAAGCTCACCGTCGGCGACCCCAAGGATCCCGGCACCTTCATGGGGCCGCTCATCGAGCAACGCCACCTGGACAAGGTGCATGGCTACGTGGAGCTGGCGCAGGAGGAGGGTGGCAAGATCATCACCGGCGGTGAACGACTCCGCGATGCCGACCACGCCGGCGGCTTCTACTATCCGCCCACCGTCATCGCCGGCCTGACCAACGAGTCGCGGACCGCACGCGAAGAGATCTTCGGTCCCGTCGAGACCGTCCTCGGTTTCGGCACCGAAGAGGAGGCGCTCCGCATCACCAACGACTCGCCCTACGGGCTCGCCGGAATGCTGTTCACCCAGAACCTCAATCGTGCCCACCGCATGGCAGCACGGTGGAAGGCCGGCACGGTGTGGATCAACACGTTCTTCGAGCGCGATCTGCGTCTGCCGTTCGGCGGCGAGGGCATCAGCGGCCTCGGTCGGGAGGGTGGTCAGTACTCGCGCGACTTCTTCACCGAGCCGCGTGCGGTGACCATCCGGCTCCGACACTGAGAGTGACCATGACAGTCGAAACATGCGTGGTGGTCGGCGCGACCGGCGCGATGGGATCGGTGATCACCGACCGTCTCGTCGGCCGTGGCTACCGCGTGGTCGCCGTCGGGAGATCGCTGGAGGATCTGGAAAAGCTCTCGACGACAAGTGAACTCATCACAGCTTGCCCCGCCGATATCGGCAGCGACGACGCCGTCGAGCGGATCCGGGCCCATCTCGAGGGACCGGTCCGGTTGGCGGTGTTCGCGGCCGGCCTGCCCGTGAAGGGTTCGGCGGACAACATCGAACCCTCCGCCCTGGCGACGGCGGCCAACATCAAGGTCGCCGGACCGGTCCGTCTGCTGCACGCCGTGCGTGACCACTTCGTCGAGGGTTCGAGGTTCGTGGCCATCGCCGGATCACTGGGCCTGGAACCCGGTCCGCTCGACGCCGGACCCGGAACCGCGAATGCCGCACTGCTCAACCTGATGCGCCAGATCAGCGCCCTGTACGGGCCCAGGGGGGTCACCACCCACACGATCGCACCCGGTCCGATCGACACTCCACGGTTGCGTGCGTTCGTCGAGACGGAATCGGCCCAAACGGGCCGGCCGATGGATGAGATCTGGGAGCGGTACCGGTCGAAGACCTCACTGGGCCGGCTCCCCACACTCGAGGAGATCGCCTGGCTCGTCGAGATGCTGCTCGCACCCGAGGCGTCCGTGCTGCACGGGAGCGTGCTCGCCGCGGACGGTGGCACCCGCCACGGAATAGGTTGAGACAGAGGAATACTCAATGCCCATCGCCCATTTTCACCTTCCGTCCGGATACGCCACACCCGACCAGGAGCGAAGGCTGCTCCTCGAGGCGAGCGCGGCGTATTCACGGGTGCTGGAATCCCCGATCGAGCGCGTGCGTGCATTCGTCGTGCACTACGACCCCGCCTCGATCGCGGTGGCCGGTAGGATCGTCGCCGACGGCGGGGCGGTGGCTCCGTACTTCACCGCGATCGTTCTCGTGGGTCGCCCGGCGTCTCAGCGCCACGAGTTGCTGCGCGCATTCACAGATCTGATCGTCGACGTCCTCGACGTCGACCGGGCACAGGTCCGCGGTCAAATCATCGAAGTGGCCCCGGAGAACTGGGGTATTGCGGGTGTCCCGGCGAGCGGTGCACGAGCTGACGAGATCTCGGCGCGTGCCGCGGCGCCCGGCTGACTCGCAAGGCTGGTGGTCGTGTCAGAAGGGTGGTGGTGGGCCCTCGTTGTTGCGTTTGCGGTTTCGGTTCCTTTCTGCCCGGCGTCGGGCGTGTTTGTTCGCCGTCCGACTGCGGGTGCGGGTCGGGCGTTGCGGGTTGTGGCTGCTGTCGGGTGGTGGGGCGTGCGGTGGGGCGGTGAACCGCATGCGCCGCAGCCCGGGGAAGAGGTCTTCGAGGGTTTCGGCTTCCCCGTCGATGACCAGACCCTCCGGCGTGATGCTCTGGGTCCGGAGCCGTCCGCTGGCGTCACGCCACATGTCATCGAGCCACCCGCCGAAGGTTTTCAGCAGGTGCCAGGGACGGCATTTCGGGTTCATGTTCTCCGAGGTGGTTTGCCCACCGGCGGCCGGGTTGTCGTGGTTGTATTCGCCGACGTGCTCGCCGTCGCACTCCCACGCACTTTTGCCGCAGCCGGGTTCGCTGCAGTAGCCGTGGCGGATGCGGATGAACGTGTCCAGCGCGGTCGTCGGCCGGTACGGGTCCGACGGCAACGACCCGGGCAGGGTGAAGGTGCCGTCGGGGTTCATCGGGGTACCCGGCGGGATCAGGTGAGCGATCCGTGCGTCGGGGCGGGCGGCGAGTTCACGGACGTGGGCGCCGTCGATGACGCCGTGCCCGTCCATGTAGCCGGGATTGTCCGCCCGGCCCGCCAGGGTGGCCTCGTCGGTGACCACGTGGATGACCACCTTCGCCGCCACCGCCACCACGGCGGTCGACCCGGCCGAGCCACGCTCGCCGTCACCGTCGGAGTCGGTGTCGGGGTTGGTGTCGAGATCGAGGGTCGCGGCGGTGATCGGGCAGTCGTCGCGGCCACATTCGCAGGTGAAGTCGCTACCGGACAGCAGCGCGAACTCGGCATCCGACAGCCGCTGATTCTTGGTGCGACCGTCATGCGCGCACACCCGGGCGGCCACCGTCTCGATGTTCGCGTACGCGATCCGCGCGTTCTCCGCCGACATCACCCCGGTCAACTCGGCGGTTCCGTCGCGTCGGTTGTCCAGCCACACGCCCCGGCGGTCGAGGGCATCTTTGCGACGCTGCCGCACGGCGTCGGGGTCCTGGCGGAAGATGATGCGGTCGACCATGTCGCGCAGGCGTTGCGCCGAGTACGATCCGGCGCGCAGGCGTGCGGCGATCTGCGCGTCGACCAGGGGTGCGTAGTCCTGGCCGTCGATCAGGTCGGTGCCGGTGATGATCGTGCGGGCCTGCCGTTGGGTGATCACCCCGTCACCCAGGCACTCCAACACGTTCGGGAGCCGGTCGCGCAACGTGATGGCCTCATCGAGCAGGACCTCGGCCTGATGGCGGGTCATCGTGCGCAGCTGTGCAATGCGGGTGGCGGCATCGGCGAAACCGTCGACGACGTAACCGTCGGTGTGCTCGCGGGTGGCGACGAGATGATCGAACAGGACTGCGGCGTATCGATAGTCCGTATACGACAGATACGAGTGCCCGCGGTCGATGTCGGTCATCCCCAGCAGCAGATCGTTGATGTCGGCGTCATCGGCCTGATCGAGGTCGATATCGCCCACGTAGTCGGCCGGCAGGCCACGCCACAACGGCGTTTCGGCGGACGAGCCAACAGACGAGGGCACGAGCGACCTTCCAGAGATCCGGACACGGCTGCAGGACACCCACGTTCATCTCTGATGTGCGACCACCCGGTACAGCGGGTGTCGCGGCCCCTCATTGCTCTGCTCTTCCTGCTGACAACAACCTACAACCCGGCACCGACAGGTTTGTGTGGCCGGCGGCCCTTCATGACGCACGGCTGGCGCCTCGCTCCTCAGGGATCCTTCGGGATCAGGTGGTGATGCTCGGCCGGCGCCTCGCTCCTCAGGCGGATTCGGCGGCCTGGCGCTCGGCGATCGTCACATCCCCGGCCGCCCAGTGCGTGGTGGGGACCTCCCGAACCACGACGCGGATGTTCGGGATGGGCGCACCGATCGCGCGGTGTGCCGCCTCGGTGAGTTCGTGCATGAGCGCGCGGATCTGTTCCGGGGTACGGCCTTGCGCGATGGTCACGTCGATGAAGGGCATCGTCGTCAGCCACCTGCCACGGTGATCGAACCCAACGAGGTGAAGTGTGCCGAAACCCGGCTGCCCTGCTCGACCGCGACCGCATCGGTCATGCCGCCGGTGAGCACCACCCAGCCCGCCTCCAGCGTCACGCCGCGGGCACCGAACGTGTTGGCGGCGAACGCCAGTGCCTCCGCCGGGTGACCAAGGACGGCCGATCCGGTGGCGGAGTCGACGATGTCGCCGTCGACCTCCAGGAGGCAGGCCTCGAGGCTCAGGTCGATCTCGTCGACCCGACGCAGCACAGGTCCGGTGACGTACACGCCCGACGAGTTGTTATCCGCGACCGCGTCGGCGAGCGTGAACTTGAAGCCGGAGTAGCGGCTGTCGATGATCTCGATCGCCGACGTCACGTAGTCAACGGCCGCCATCGCCTGTGCGGCAGTGATTCCCGGACCGGTCAGCGGCCGGCCCAGGACGAAGGCGATCTCCGGTTCGGCCCGCGGGTGGATGAGACGGTCGCGGGGGACCGGCAGGCCCGTGGGCAGGACCATCGCGTCGGTGAGCCACGCGACGCTCGGCTCTTCGACACCCATCTGCTGCTGCTTGGCGCGTGAGGTCAGGCCGAGTTTGATGCCGGTGACCGTCTCGCCCCGCGAGCGCCGGTCGGCGAGAGCGATGTCTTGTGCGGCATAGGCGACGTCAAGCGTCAGCCCGGGCCATTCGTGCTGGATCGAGGTGCGTGCGGTCCGTGATCGTTCAGCGGTCAGCAGGATGTCGGCGACTCGTGCCGCATTCCACTCGGTGTCGGTCTGCTCGGTCATTTCGTCTCACCTTCCATCACTGCGGTCACACTGCCCAGCCCGGCGACGGTGGCAACCACCGTGTCGCCCGGCGCGATCGGTACCGCCCTGGTCATCGATCCCGGCAGCACGACGTGACCCGGTTCCAACGTGACACCCAACGGACCGACGGTGTTCGCCAGCCACACAAGGGCGTTGAGAGGTGACCCGAGTACGGCACCGCCGGCGCCGGTGGCGATCAGCTCGCCGTTGACATGCAGATTGCATCCGGCCAAGCGCAGGTCCACATCCGACAGCCGTGACGGGCGCGAGCCCAGCACCACACCGCCCGACGACGCGTTGTCGGCGACGGTGTCGAAGATTCCGATCTTCCAGTCCCGGATACGGGAATCGACGATCTCCAGGGCCGGAAGGACGAAGTCGACGGCGGCCGCGGCCTCGGCGACCGTGACACCGGGCCCTTGGAGCGGCTTGCCGAGCACGAACGCGAACTCCGGTTCGATGCGGGGCTGAATGAAGCTGCCGCTGGGAATCGGTGCGTGCTCGAGGTGGAACATGCTCGCGGTGAGGTGGCCGAAGTCTGGTTGGTCGACGCCCGCCTGGCGTTGCATGGCCCGCGATGCCAGCCCCACCTTGTGGCCCTTGACGGTGTCACCGTTCTTCTCCCAGTCCTCCACCTGGGCGAGGGCGATCTCGTATGCCACCGACAATGGCGCGTCGGCGAATTGCGGGGTGAGCGGGTCGATCGGGGTCATCGAGCGATAGGCGCCGAGAAGAGCCTCGGCGGCGGCCCGAACGTGATCAGCCATTGATGGGATCTGCTTTCTCTTCGGGGAGCACAGCGATGGGCGATGATGCGTTGTGCTCGGCGGTCAGGGTGCGGCACGATAGGCAATCATGCAAGAGGAACGTGCCGCACAGCGGCACAATAATGAACTTGGCTCGGTTGCTCGTGTGGTCAGAATTCTTGACGTGGTCGGCGCCGCCGAACTCGGTCTCGGAGTCTCGGAGATCGCCCGCCGCGCAGAGATCTCCAAGTCCAGTGCGCAACGGATCTGCGGTGAGCTCGCCGAGAACGGGCTGCTGGAACGCCAGGGCACGCGTTATCGCTTGGGGCTGCGCCTGTTCGAGCTTGGGCAGCGGGTTCCCCGACGTCGGGATCTGCGCGACGCGGCGGTGCCCTATATGAGCGATCTGCGCGAGGCGACCGGCCACTCGGTGCACCTGGCGGTCCTCGACGGCCCCTCGGTGGTCTATCTCGACGTTCTGCGCAGTCCACTGGCCCCGCCGCTGCCCACCCGCGCCGGCGGCCGGTGGCCGGCACACGGGACGGGGGTCGGCAAGGCGATCCTCGCGTTCTCCCCGTCCGGCGTCGTCGACGAGATCCTCGCGGGGGGATTGAAGCGACTGAGCGAACGGACCATCACCAACCCGGGGTTGTTCCGGTCGGAACTGGCGCGCATCCGGGAGCGTGGCGTCAGCTACGACCTCGAGGAGTCCCGGCCCGGCGTGGTCTGTGTCGCGAGTCCTGTGGTTGGGGGTGACGGTGAGGTCGTCGCCGGGATCTCGGTGTCGGGGTGGCACAACCGCATCAATCTCGACCAAGCGGCCGCGGCCGTCCGGACCGCGGCGCTCGGCCTGTCGCGTCAGCTCGCCGACCACTGATCGATCACCCCGCCACCGCATGCAGCGTCGGGCTGTCGATCTCCACCTGGGCGAGGGCGGGCAGCGAGGCGCTCAGAGACTTGGTGACCGCGCCGGCGGCGGCGATCACCGCTCGGCGGAACTCGTGCTGAGCGGCCATGAACCTGCTGGCCGGCGCCGTGATCGAGATCGCCGCGACGACCACGCCCATCTCGTCGCGGATCGGCGCGGCGACACAGTGCACCTCGGGCACCGCCTCGCCGGCGTCGACCGCACAGCCTTGGCGCAGCACCGCCTGCAGCTCGCGCGACAGCGCATCGGGGTCGGTGATCGTCGACGAGGTGAAGCGCCGCAACGGTTTGTTGGTGACATTGCGATCGATCTCGCTGGGGTCGCGGTAGGCCAACATGGCCTTCCCGACCGCGCTGCAATGGGCGTCGAGGCGTGAGCCGATCCGGGCGCCGGACACGTTGATCACGTGATTGCCGAGCACCTTGTCGACGTACATGACCTGGTAGCGCTCCATGATCGCCAGATGCGTGGTCTCGCCGTACTGCTCGGACAGCGACTGCAGGATCGGCGCCGCACAGGTCTTCACGTCGACCGTGCCCTGCAGCGTCTGATTCAGTTCCACGATCCGCCAGCCGATGCGATAGCGGCCCCGTGAACGGCACTGCAGCAGGCCGATGTCGACCAGCGAGGACAACAGGGCGTGGGCACTCGAGCGCGGCACCCCGATCTCTGTTGCCACCTCCGACACACCCCACTCCGGACGGGCCACCGTGAACAGATCCAGGACCGGTCCTATCTTCTGAACGGTCTGCAGTGCTGCCATGACCAACCTTCCTTGCTCCCACGGGGCGGCGAATTGGCTGCCACTATGTGCCCCGTTTTCGAAACTGTCCAACGATCTGTACCGCTGAGCGGCACACGCTGCCGGGCCTCGACGTCGTCGCGCCCGGCAGCGCGCCACATCACCGGGTCAAAACCCCCAGTGCTCGTCTCCTCCCTGGAGATCCAGGGCCCGGAAACTGCCCGTGTAGAAGAGCAGTGGGCGACCGTCGTCGTACCAGAGTTCCTCCACCCGACCGACATGCAGGGTGTGGTCACCGGCCAGATGCGAATCGGTGACCGTACACGACAGGTGCACAAGCGCACCGTCGAGGAGCGGCACGCCTTTGCGCCAGGTGAACCGGACGAGGTCGGGTTCACTCGTGGCGCCCGCGAAATGCAGCGACAGCGGTTCCTGATCGCCCGCGAGGATCGAGACCCCGTAGCGGCCGGTCTCGCCGATCTTGGCGTTCATCTTCGCCCGGTTCGCGATCGACACCAGCACCAGTGGTGGGTCGAGGGACACCGAGGTGAAGGCGTTCGCGGTCATGCCGTGCACCGACGCCTCGTCCTCGCTCTCGGCTGTCGTCACGATGGTCACACCACTCGCGAACCGGCCCAGCGCTTTTCGCATCCGGAGTGGCGACGGTTCCAGATCTGTCACGTCGGTTGGCCGGGTCATCGTGCTCACCGTCGGTTCCGGACGATCTGCAGGTCGTCGTTGTTGATGAGGTCGGGTCGGGTCCATCCGTCGACGTTGTATTCCGACATGCACTGCTCGGCGAAGCCCTTGAGTGCAAGATCCTGACCGGTCGCCTGGTAGGCGAACAGCGTCTGGAAGCGGACGGCCTCGTGGTCGCCGCCGTAGTTGCGCTCGTACAGTTCGTGGCGTCCGCCGAACTCGGTGCCGACGGCGTCCCACAGCAGCTTGAGCAGCTGCACCCGGTCGATGGCGGCGATCCCGTTCGATCCGCGGACGTACTGGTTGAGATAGGGCTCGATATCCGGGTTCTTCCAGTCGTCGGCGTGGGAGTTCAGGTAGATCAGGCCGCTGCCGAGAACCTGCTGGATGATCTCCTTGATCCGCGGGTAACCGACGCCCATGAAGGTCCGATAGGCGAGGCCGTAGTTGAGATTGGGCTGCACCGCGCCGTTCACCCACTCATCGGGCGACTTGGCCATCGCGTCCGAGAGACCCCAGAACACGTCGCGCCAATTGAGGATCTCACCGATCTGCATCTGCACACCGCGGAAGCCGGCTGATCCGGTCATCTCCACGCCCTTCATCACGCACCCGGCGATGAAGTCGAGTTTGACCGCGAGCCGCGCGCAGCCGTGGAACATGAAGCGGTTCAGGAAGCCCGATTTCATGACGAAACCGTTGGTCGTCTCCGCGTCGTAGGCGAACACGTTCTCCCACGGCACCAGCACCCGGTCGAACACCATGATGGCGTCGTTCTCGTCGAACCGGCTCGACAGGGGATAGTCGAACGGGGTGCCCATCACCGCGGCGTTCATCTCATACGAGGTGCGGCACAGCAGCTTGAGACCCGGGGAGTCCATCGGGACGGTGAAGATCAGCCCGAATTCCTTCTTGCGCAGGGGGAGTCCGTAGTGGGCGATGAAGTTCGCGTTGGTGATGGCCGATCCGGTGGCCACCACCTTGGCGCCGGAGACGATGAGGCCGGCATCGGTCTCATCGACCACGTGGACGCAGACGTCGGCGGTCTCGTCGGCCGGCTTGTCGCGGTCGATCGGCGGGTTCACGATGGCGTGGTTCAGGTACAAGACCCGCTCCTGCGACTTCTTGTACCAGTCGAGCGCGTTCTGCTTGTACTCGCCATAGAAGTCGGCGTTCGCGCCGAGCGTGCCGAGGAAGGACGCCTTGTAGTCGGGTGAACGGCCCAGCCACCCGTAGACCTCCCGCTGCCAGGCGACGATGGCGTCGCGGGCCTGGAGAAGGTCGTTGGCGCTGTGGGCGGTCTTGAAGAACGGATGGGTGAAGCCTCCGTTGCCGGTGTCGGTGGGGACGGCCAGCACCCCGGCGGCGTCGGGTTCGTGCAGCGCGTCGTACATCCGGGCCACCGACCGGGCCGAGTTCCGGAATGCCGGGTGCGTGGTGACGTCGTCGACGCGCTCGCCGCGGAAATAGATCTCCCGGCCGTCGCGGAGCGACTCGAGGTATTCGGCGCCGGTCATGGGCCGGACGTCGTTGACGGTGCTCGTCTCCGGCGTCGTCATCGGTGCTGCGGTCATCGGTTCTTCCTCCTGATGGTGGGGATTTCCGGCTCCGAACGGAGTCTTGCGAAGATGTTGTGTTGTCGCGCATGGCGATTGGTCGCCACTCGCCAGGGAGGTGGATCTCGGTATATCGTGGCGGCCACGTCCCTGTGACGTAGAACACTAAGAGCTTGAGGTGTGGCCGACCATGACCGAGAACGAACAGTCACATGACTCTCCGCGAACCGAGCCGGAGACTGCTGCTGTTGTCGCGCTCCGGACATCCGAGCTGGATGTCGACGAGGGGCGCAGCGAATGGCGGAGCACTCTGGGGCATCTGTATGCGGAGATGGATGTGGCGTGGCCGGAGAGCCGCAGCGGACTGGACGCCGAGTGGGGTGGGCGACCACTCGGCGACCTGCACATCAGCACGATCCGCTGCGACGCACAGACCGTGGTCCGCAGTCCGGAGATGATCCGGTCCGACGCGAGCGCGGACTACCTGGTCTGCCTCGTCACCGGCGGACATGTCGAAGTCCGCCAATCCGGACGAACCGCACAACTCGAACGTGGCTCCTTCGCCTTGCTCGATCTCGGGGCACCCTTCGTCTTTCATTCTCGTGCGACCTTCGGGCAGGTCGTCGTCCGGATACCGGGGAGCGCGATGGCGGCGCGGCTGCCGGGTGCGTACTCGCATCTCGCGACCGGCCGATCGTTCGGTCCGGCCACCGGGGCCTCGGCCATCGTCGGCCGGCTGCTGACCGACCTGGCGGCGACCCCGGTGTCCGCTGCGGCGGCATCGTCTTTCTCGTTGTCGGCGATCGAGATGCTGTCGGCGACGATTATCGACGACGCACGGGAGGATGCCGAGGCCGAGTCGTTCCACGCCCAGGACCTCGCGCGCATCAAACGCGTGATCGGAGAGAACCTGCACGACGCGGAACTGACCCTCTCGGATGTCGCGAGCATGAGCGGTATGTCGTTGCGCAACGTGCAGAAGCTGGTCAAGACGACCGGACGTACTCCGAGCGCATGGCTGTACGAGGCCCGGGTCGAGCGTGCGAAGTCGTTGCTGCTGACCACGGACCTGTCGGTCGCGACGATCAGCGAGCAGGTGGGGTTCCGGGACGTGTCCCATTTCGGCCGGGTGTTCCGCCGCTTGGCGGGCATCAGTCCGGGGCGGTTTCGCGCCCCGAACCACGCCCTGCCGCCGGCTATGCCGCCGAGAACAGCAGGGTGATGCCGCCGGTGGCGAAATTCGCCACATCGGCCGCGGCCGCCTGTCCGGGTCCTGACGCCAACGCCTGTCCCGCCTGTTCTTTCGACTCGAATGCCAACTGCGCCAGTGCGTAGGCCGCGGGTGGATTGCCGTCGAGCGGGTCGCATTTGGCCATCGTGAACTGCTGGACGTCCGGGATCGCGTCCACCAGTGGGCGGTGCTTGGCCGCGTAGTAGTCGTCAAAAGCCTCCGGATCGGACGGCTGGTTGTAGACGATGGTGACCAGGTACATGGTGTGCTTCTCCTGTTTCGGGGGTCTCGGGTAGCTCGGTCTCAGAGGGGTTTCGCGGCGACGGTGAATTCCTCGCGGAAGATCTTCCGTGGCGCCATACGGCGGCGTTTGAGGGATTTGACCGCTGCCTCGACCATCGCCGGCGGACCGCACAGGTAAGCGCTCATTCCCTTGCACGAGGTGAAGTCGGCGACGACGACGTCGGTCACCATGCCGGTCGCACCCTCCCATGCTTCTTCGCTCAGTGCCGGTCGGTAGTGGAAGTTGTTGTGCTGCTGGGATAATTCGGTGAAGTACTCCACGTCGTACAGGTCTTCCTGCCGTCGTCCGCCGTGATACAGGAACAGTTCCGGCACGAGAGCGTGCTCGAGGGCGTGACGCACGATCGACTTCAACGGAGCAAGCCCCGTGCCACCGCCGATCAGTATCGCCGGTTCGGTCTGCTCGTGGACGAGGTTGAACTGCCCCAGCGGTCCGCGCAGGGAGATGGCATCCCCGACCTTCAGCGACGAGAAGATCCATCCGTCGGTGGCCAGGCCGCCCGGGGTCAGTTTGACGTGGAACTCCAGTTGGCGGGCGTCGCAGGGTGGACTGGCCATCGAGTACTGGCGGCCCACAGTCGTTCCGGGAATGAGCAATTCGCAGTACTGGCCGGCGTTGAAGGTCAGATCGTCGTCGAGTTCGACGACGAGGCGCCGGGTGTTAGCGGCGATGTCCGCCAGTTCGGTCACCGTTGCGGTGTAGTCCCGCAACGGGTGATGCGGGACACCGTCGTCGACGACGCCGAGGGTCTCCACGATCAGATCCGATCTCGGGGTCGCCATGCAGCCCAACGCCAGTCCGTCGGCGCGCTCGGCGGTGGTCAGCGTGTACTCGGGGGATGCCCCGTGGTCGACCTCCCCGCGCAGCACCTTGAGCTTGCAGGTTCCGCAGGTGCCCTGCGTGCAGGAGTGCGGCATCCATGCGTTCGCGCGAAGTGCGGCGTCGAGGATCGACTGGCCTTCTGCGACATGCAGCTTCGTGTCCGTGCCGATCGTGACCCGGTGTGTGTCGGGCATGATGTCCTCACCGAGATTGTCCGATGTGATCGCGACCGTCACCTCACACCTCCCAGGTGACGTTGAGCGCCTTGGGTCCCCGGAACCCCCAGCCCCAGAAGTTCACCTCGTGGGCCGGGTCCAGTTCGATGTTCGGGATCGTCTCGAACAGTTCCTCCAGCGCGATCCGGACCACCGCGCTCGCGAAATATGTTCCGGCGCAAGCGTGGACACCGCCACCGAAGGTCAGATTGGGGATGACCGGACGATCCAGATCGTAGGTGGTCGGTGCGTCGTAGGCGTTCTCGTCGTTGTTGGCCGATCCGTAGGAGAGCATCACCAGCGAACCTTCTCCCAGGGTGACCCCGCCGACGGTGACCTCACTGGTGGCCACCTTGACCGCGGCCGACCAGATCGGCGCCACCCATCGCATACCCTCGCCGACCGCCCGTGGAATGAGTGTCGGATCATCGATCACACGCTCGAGTTGCTCAGGGCGGCTGAACAACCCGGCCAGCGTCGTGCCCATGGCGTGCCCGGGCTCCTGCATCGCACCCAACAGGAACACATACAGATTGGGGTAGATCACGTCACGGCTGCGGGTCTGTCCTTCGGGCATGCCGTCGTGCAACCAGTGGGAGATCGCGGTGTGGTCGGGGTGGGTGATCCAGTGGTCGATCTTGGGGTCGACATGCGCGATGATCTCCGCCTTTGCCTCGTCACCGGGGATGAATCCGTCCGGGTTGGCGAACTCGCCGTCGGGGGTCATGTCCGCATTGGTGAACGAGACGCTGAGCTTGTGGAACCACTCGCGGAGCTTGTCGGTGCTCACGTCGTCGAGCCCGAGGAGGTCGCCGAGGGCGCGGACACTGACCGGTTCGAAGTACTCGGCGACGATGTCGGCGGCTCCGTTGTCCTCGATCGCGGCGAGCCGTTCGCGGGCGAACGGGCGCACCAGAGGATCAATGTACTTGTCGACCGCCGACGGCTGCAGATGCGGCTCGACCATCCCGCGCAGCTCGGTGTGCTCGGGTCCATTGGTGTTCAGGATCGCGCCGTGCCCGAAGGTGCGGCCACCAGCGGGGGAGATGACGGCCGGCCAATGGGCCGAGTCCTTCGCGATCTCCAAGCAGAGATCCCGGGTGGACACGATGTGTAAGCCGAGCTGCGGGACGAAGGCAACCGGTGCCTCCCTGCGTAGCCGCTCGTAGAAGGGATGAGGGTCGGCTTCGAGCTCCTCCATCGTGACGTCTGCGATCCAGCTGGGCGTGAGCGGTTGCGTGGTGGTCACCGTGATACCTCCGTCGTGATATCCGAAACAGTCGGCGTGTGGGACGGGGACCGTTCGAAGATGCCGTCGCCGTGTGTGGCGATCCCGTGTGATCTGGAACACTATGGGCGGAGACGAGGTGATTGAATGACCGAGAGTGCACCGATGGTTGACCCCGAGTGCACCGCGCGCAGCAACGGTGCGGTAGCGCTGAGCACGCGTGACCTGACGTCGGCGGAGGGCCGCGCGCTGTGGGCGGAGACGTTGGACTCGACGTATTGCGAGATGGCCGTCGACTGGCCGGCGACCCAGTCGTCGTTCGGCGCCGACATCATCGCGCGGCCGGTGGGGGACCTCTCGCTGAGCATGGTGCGGGCCGACCCGCATGCGGTGGTCCGTACCGCGGCGATGATCGAGTCCGACCCCGGCGACGATTACCTGCTGTGTCTCATCACCAAGGGGTCGGCGACGATCTCGCAGGGAACCCATGAGGCCGTGCTGTGCGACGGCGCGTTCGGGTTCGTCGACTCGTCGCGCCCGTTCATCGTCAACGGGGTCACGCCCTTCGAACAGATCGTGCTGCGCACACCGCGCGCGCTCGTCTCCTCCCGAATCGGGCAGACGGTGCTCCAGGACGCAGTCGGACAATCTATCTCGGGTGGCTCCGGTGTGGGACGCGTGGCGTCGAATCTGCTGGTGGATCTCGCCACCCACGACGACTTCTGCGCCGGCTCACTGTTCGCGGTGTCGTCCGCGGTGCTCGACGTGGTGTCCGCGGCGGTCAATCACCAGGTCGACGCCATCTCGCTTACCGACCGTGCGCACGCCGACGATCTGCGCACCGTGCAGCAGGTGATGCTGCGTGACATCGGTGAACCCGACCGCAGGATCGCCGATGTCGGGGCCGAGCTCGGGATGTCGGTGCGCTACATCCACAAGCTGTTCAGCGCCGCCGGAACCACGCCGCGGGCGTGGCTCTACGCACGGCGCTTCGATCGGGCCCGGAATTTGCTACTGCACTCCGATCTCGGTGTTGTCGAGATCGGAGTGCAGTTGGGTTTTCGGGACGCCTCGCACTTCAGCCGGGCTTTCAGCCGGCATTGCGGGTCCAGCCCCAGCCGGTTTCGGGTCGAGAACCGGCCGGGCGGCAGTCCTGTGCGAGGTCAGAGGTCAGCGGCCGCCGAACAGGCGTGACAGGAAGCCCGGCTCACCTTGATGGCCGGCGCACCGCTGCGACTTGGGCACCCCGCGCATCACCTGGTCGACGTGCTGGCCGCAGCCGCGCCAGGTGGTCTTTCCGCACTTACGACAGGTGGCTTGCTGACACATGGTTACTCCTCCTGGCCATGTCGATCGGGCAAAGACGCGGTGTCCATGTCCGGATCGGCTACGGCGTTCATCAAACATTGGGTCGAGCGGCACGTGGCGACAAGAGCATCTCCACCTGCTTGCGCCCACCACACTACATACCCCAGGGGGTATTTGCCAAGGGGTCA
Source organism: Gordonia rhizosphera NBRC 16068 (assembly GCF_000298195.1). Taxonomy (GTDB): domain Bacteria; phylum Actinomycetota; class Actinomycetes; order Mycobacteriales; family Mycobacteriaceae; genus Gordonia; species Gordonia rhizosphera. Next base: position 66,678 of record NZ_BAHC01000115.1, read on the forward strand.
AAATGTTGCTTGGACCACAATGACTCGGTTAGGCCAATAGTCAGACGTCGACGTCGCCGTAACCCCGGCTTCGCTCCCACCATTCCGCCGTGCGACCTTCGGCGAGACCTTTCGCGCTTCGTCCATCCACGGCGCTACATCCTGGCTTGGGAGAAGCAGTAGACATACGTAGAGGGAACTGGAGTACATTCCTAGTCTGGGTCGGGTGTTTCCGGTGGGTCGGGATACAGTGTCGCGCAGATGATGTCGGTGAGGGTTCGGGCGATGTCATCCTCGTCCGGCGGTCGCGGAGTGGAAAAGCTCTGGTAGATGTATCGCTCGGTGAGCCAGGTCAGGGCCGACGCCGTCTCGCGCGGATGCACCGCGCGGACCGTGCCGGCGTCGACGCCGCGTTTGATCACCGTCGCCAAATTCTCGATCCCGATGTCGAACAATTGTCGATAGCGTGTGCCGACACCCTCGTCGTAGGCGGCCATCTCGACGATGGCGGCGATCAAGACCCGGTGCCGCCGATGCGCCGCGACCATTCCCGACATGGCGGCGAACACCTTGTCGCGGTCATAGCGGTCGGCGACCTCCCACCACGACCGGGCCGGATCGGCGAGTTCGGCGAAGATCTTCTCGCCAAGGCGTCGAAGCAGGTCGCCCTTGTCTTCGAAGTAGACATAGAACGTCGGGCGGGAGATGCCGGCCTCGACCGCGAGTCGCTCCACGCTCACCTCGGTGAATGACTCGCCGGCAGCCATCAGTCGGCCCGTCGCGGCGAGGAGCGACGCCTCGATCGCGGCGCGTCGCTCGGCGCGCGAAGCCTGCTGTTTGCGCGTGATGGTTGCCATCGCGTCCTCCTTCCCGAATCTCTCCGGCCAGGATCGCAGTCTATTCCGAGCGCCGCGGTGCTATTGACTTTAACAGTGTGTCTAGACGTATCATCAAGGAGTCGCGTACCCCGATCCACCGTGCCTCGGCAATCAATCGACGCGACCGCAATTCCATCTCTCGCACAATCGAATTCGCCGTTTCACTCAGGAGGCAGATGTGACCCCTGGTCAGCTGATACGACCCGTAGCGACAACACGGATGATGCGCACCGCGCACGCCGCGAGAACGCTCATGAAAGCGAACACGGTGCTGCCCGAGCGACCGGACCGACTTCCGCGGGCGCTGCTGGCCACCGCCACATACGGGACCGGGATGCTCGGCGCGGTGGCCGCCTCGGTGGCGCGGTATCCACAGGCGACCGCAATCGTGTCGCCGACGCATTCGATCACTTATCGCGAGCTCTGGACCGGCTCGGCCGCGGTGGCCGGGGCAATGGCCGCCGATGCCGGCATCGGGTCCGACAGCCGGATCGGCATTCTGTGCCGGAATTCCCCCACCTTTGTGATCGCTCTGCTCGCCGGTGCTCGACTCGGTGCTGACCTCGTCTTCCTGAACACCGGCCACGGTCCGGAACAGCTCAGCGACACCATTCGGGGTGAGTCGCTCGACTTCGTGCTCTACGACTCCGAGTTTGCCGATGCGCTGGGGGGCCGCCCGGGTTTGGACAGCGAGGCGATCGCCGCCATCGTCAGCGACCCGGCTCAGCGGCGGAGCCTCCCGCGTCCGAAGAAGGCGAGCCGCTTGGTCGTGCTGACCTCGGGCACGACCGGCCGGCCCAAGGGCGCCGCCCGCGGATCCGACGGTCAGTCCGCCGACGGCGCGCTGGCCCTCCTGGACCGGATTCCCCTGCGCGCCCGAGATTCCATGGTCGTCCCGGCACCGTTCTTCCATGCGTGGGGACTGGCGAATCTGATGATCGGCCTGGGCTTGTCGTCGACGATCATCACCAGTCCCGATTTCGATGCCGCGGCCACTCTCGACTTCGTCGCGCAGCACCGGGCCCGCACCCTCGCTGTAGTGCCGACCATGCTCGCCCGGATCTGCGCGCTGCCGCCGGAACGCCTCGCGGCGGCCGATGTCGACTCACTGCAGATCATTGCGGCGAGTGGGTCCGCGATGCCAGGTCGGCTGGCGCGGGAAGTGCTCGACCGGTTCGGTCCAGTGCTCTACAACATCTACGGCTCCACCGAGGTGGCCGCCGCAACCATCGCCACACCCGCCGACTTGCGCAAGGCACCGACCACCGCCGGACGCCCGGCCGCCGGTGTCCGGGTCGAGATTCTCGACGCCGAGGGTGTCCGTGTCACGGACTCGACCGTCGGCCGCGTGTTCGTCGGGAGCGGGGCACGATTCGACGGTTATACCGACGGTGGCACCAAAGAAGCCATCGACGGCCTGTTGTCCTCCGGCGACCGGGGACACTTCGACGAATCCGGCCGATTGTTCATCGACGGCCGAGAGGATGACATGATCGTCTCCGGCGGTGAGAACGTCTACCCCCGCGAGGTGGAGGAATTACTCAACCACCACAAGGACATTCACGAGGCCATCGTTGTCGGCGTGGCCGACCCTAACTTCGGTCAGGCGCTGAAGGCGTTCGTCGTGTGCCGGCCGGGCACGACACTCGACACCGACGAGGTGAAGAAGTACGTCACCGCTCGGTTGGCACGGTTCAAGGTGCCGCGAACCATCGAGTTCCTCGACGATCTGCCGCGAACCGCGACAGGCAAAGTACTCCGACGAGAGCTGGTGTGATCATGACGACCGATCAACAGAGTCCTGCTGTGACCGAACAGCTGATCCGAGCGGTCTTGCCGGCCGCCAATTCGCGGTCATTCAGCGTCGCTGTCGAAGCGGGTATCCGCTACGAAGCATTATGGCGACGAGTTCTCGAGGCCGAAGCCGGCATCGCAACGGCCCTGGTGGGCAAGAAGACTCGCAGCGAGCAGCGTCGTCGGAAGGAACACGATGACGCACGCGGCCTGCGCCCGATGGTCGCGGTTGCGCCCGGGACGACCGGTCGTGGTACGCCGGCGGTGCACTGGCACGAGGGTGGCCGCGGACCGGCGCTGCTGCTGCTCAACGGTTGGACGGCCAGCGGACTCGTCTGGCCGCTGTCGTGGGTGGCCGAACTGGAAAAGAGTTACCGCGTGATCCGTATCGACAACCGCGGTACCGGCTGGTCACGGTGCGCGCCGGCGCCCTTCACGATGGCCGATCTCGCCGACGACGCTGCCGATGTGCTGCGGGCGTGCGGTGTCGAGGGGGCCACCGTGCTGGGTCTGTCGATGGGAGGCATGATCGCCCAGGAGTTGGCGATGCGCCATCCCGACCTCGTCGACCAACTCATCCTCGTCGGCACCCGGCCGCCCGGACCCGCACAGATCGATTCCGATCCCACGTTGCTCCTCGGCGCGCTGCGTCCCCCGGCCGACGGGCAGGACACGCGTGAGTACATCGCCGAGATGTGGACGACGTTCGCGTGTCCGGACTTCGGCCCCGAGCACCCCGACGTGATCGACGAGTTGGTCACCCAGATCGCGCGGCGGGTGACACCGCGTCAGCGGGTGCTCGACCAGGTGCGTGCCATCGCCGGATGGCACGGTCCGGAGCGGCTCGCCAACCTGGCCATGCCCACCACCGTGGTGCACGGCACCGAGGATCCGCTGATGGCGGTCGGCAACGGGATGAAGCTCTCCCGCCTCATTCCCGACGCCCGCTACGTCGAGTTGGTCGGCGTCGGGCATCTGGTGCCCTACGAGGACGGAGACGCGTTGTTGACGATCGTGCGATCAGGACGCTCTCGTACGTCCTGATCCAAATTCCAGAACTGTCAGGAGCTGGCAGAGCATGACCGCAGCAGAAGCATCTGTCGGCTCCGAAATCGCCACCGCCCGGTGGTCCGGGGCGCGGACAGATGCGGACGCGGCGTGCAAACCTTGAGACGTTGATCGTCGGAAGGTTCGCACGCCGCGTTCGTTTGTCGGGTGGACACCACTCGGGAAACCCGGGGACCTTGCCGCATAAACCTCAACTATGTAGGTGAATGAGGTGCGGGTCGCCCCGCGTCAGCTCGGAGAACTCTCAGCCGCGGTGGAGGACATGCCAGACGCGCCCGTGCGATCGCCGGCGAACCATGCGCACATCTTGGGCACCCCGTGCTTGACTGCCGCGCGGCCGTGAAGCAGCCCCACATGCCCGGTGTCGAACTCGAGGGCCTCGACCTCGGCCCCGGAGAGCAGTCCCGGCAACGCGCGGCTGGCCGCGGTCGGAACGAGCTTGTCCCGCGTCCCGGTCATGATCAGGATCGGCATCGTCAACGAGGCAAGTTCGACGGTGCGGCCGGCGAAGGTGACCTTGCCGTTGGCCAACTCGCCGTCTCGGAGGAACTGTTCCTGGATCTGGCGCATCGTCGCACCCGGGAACGGGATGTTTCCCGTCGACCAGCCCACGATGGCCTGATGAGCGTGCAGCGCGCGCCGGTCGCGGAAACTGTGCCAGAGCGAGTTGTAGGTCGCGATATCGCCCGCGGGCTGGACCAATTTGAATCCGGCGAGCAGAGTGTCAGGCGGCACGTTCCCGGTGACGTCGACCAGGTCGTCGACGTCGACCCGGCCGTTCGCCAGCATCCGCACGGCCGGTCCCAGCTCCTTGAAATCCACCGGGGTGGCCAGCAGCAGCATCGACGCGATCGGCAGCTCCGGATGGGCCGCGGCGGTCAGCAACGCCAAGACACCTCCGAGGCAGTAGCCGAACAGCGCGACCTCCGAACTCTCGGAGACCTCGATGCACCGCGCGATCGCACGCGGGAGGTACTCGTCGCTGTAGGTCTCGAGCGTGTTGGCCGACTCGACGGCGTCAGGAATGCCCCAGTCGAGCAGATAGACGTCGTGGCCCTGTTCCACCAGCGCGCGCACCAGGCTGTGGCGCGGCGTCAGGTCGAAGACCGTGGGCCTGGTCACCAGGCTCATCACCAGCAGCACCGGGGTGGTGTGGCGACGCTGGTCAGGTGCGTACCGGAACAGCTGCGCCTTGTCGCGACTCCAGACGAGCTCGGCCGGCGTGGTGGCCACAGCCGCCTCCTCGACGCCACTGAAGTGCAGTAGCGCATTCCGGACGTATCCACCGGCCGAGTCGAGACCCGCCCCGATCTCGCGGATCCGTTCTTCGACGTCCCCGACGACGGGCAGGGAGACCTTCATCGCTGCTGCTCCGCGAGAACGTCGTTGACGCGGTTGTCGAGTGCGCGGACCGTGCGTTCCAGGGAGGCGACCTGCGTCAGGATCCGGTTGATGTCGCTGGCCGCAGGCAAGTTGAGAGCGTGCATGATCCGGCGGGAACCGCGCTCGACGGTTCGGCTGAACGTGCCACCGGCCCGCTGCGCGAGGCCGAGACCGATCTCGACACCCTCGTTCTCCACAATCGATTCCAGGATCGGGGTGGCGAGGTGTTCGATGCGCTGGACCAACGCCTGTGTCGGTAGGGACATCGTGGGGACTCCTTGCTGGGGGTGACGCGCGACTCGGGGTGTACCGCACGAAGTATTTAGTTATACAAAGTAGTTTCGGTGATTGGTGCTCAGCAAGTGGTTCTGAAGTCAGATTCATCACACGTGTATGCGGGCGGCGTGCAAAATGCGGGGATCAGAACGCGGCGGTCGGGACCAAATTCCGGATGGTGGTTGTTGTGCATGGTGTCGCCGCAGCCAGCGACGCCAGAAGGAGCACTGTGACCAACCAGCATCGCATGACACCCGAGTACCGCAAGACCACCGAGGCGCTGAACCACCTCACCGACGCGCAGTATCGCGTCACCCAACGGGACGGCACCGAGCCGGCCTTCCACAACGAGTACTGGGACAACCACGAGCCCGGCATCTACGTCGATGTCGTCTCCGGACAACCCCTCTTCTCCTCGACCGACAAGTACGACAGCGGAACCGGATGGCCGAGCTTCACCAAGCCGATCGGCGACGACGCGGTGACCACCAAGTCCGATCGCACCCTGTGGATGCGCCGCACCGAGGTGCGGTCGTCGGGCGCGGACAGTCACCTCGGTCACGTCTTCGACGACGGTCCGCGGGCGGCCGGAGGCCAGCGGTACTGCATGAATTCGGCCGCACTGCGGTTCATCCCGGTCGCCGACCTCGAGAAGGAGGGCTACGGCGACTACCTCGAGCTGTTCGAGCAATCCGCCGACACCGCCGACCCGACCACCACAGGCAAGGACGCATCATGACCAACGACACCGGCCAGATCACCCTCCGCCCCGGCACCGAGACGGCGGTCCTCGCGGGCGGCTGTTTCTGGGGTGTGGAAGACCTCATCCGTCGCCAGCCGGGTGTCCTCGACACCCGGGTGGGATACACCGGCGGGAGCAACGACCACGCCACCTACCGCAACCATCCCGGTCATGCCGAGGCGGTCGAGATCGTGTTCGACCCGACGCAGACGACCTACCGCGACATCCTGGCGTTCTTCTTCCAGATCCACGATCCGACCACCCGCAACCGGCAGGGGAACGACGTCGGGACGAGCTATCGGTCGGCGATCTTCCCACTGACTCCGGAACAGGAGCAGGTTGCGCGGGACACCATCGCCGACGTCGACGCGTCGGGGCTGTGGCCGGGCAAGGCGGTCACGACCATCGAGCCCGCCGGACCGTTCTGGGAGGCCGAGCCCGAGCACCAGGACTACCTGCAGCGGTTTCCCGCCGGCTACACCTGCCACTTCCCGCGGGCGGGGTGGGTGCTGCCGAAGCGGGATGAGGCGACGACCCGCTGATCGCTCGATGACGCGGCGCCCATCTCTCCAGAAGGGATGGGCGCCGATTCGGCGTCACGGCATCGGTGTCGGCGCGAGACTGTTGCCCGCCGGGATCGACGCGCAGTTGCTGCGGGTCGGAGCGTTGGCGAAACGTTCCGCGAGGTACGCGAACGCCTCTGGCTCGAAAGCCGCGAACGCCTGCGTGTGGGTGAGTCCGTTGTACTGGGCGTACGTGACATCGACACCACGGGTGCAGTATTCGTGCGCCAGGCCGACGACGTCGTCGGTGACCATGAGGGTGTCGCCGATGGCGTCGGAGTGGCCGACGGCGAGCAGCAGCGGTGCGCGGGGCGTGCCCTGACTGCCCATGATGTTGTCGTTGACCACCCGGACCACCGACCCGACGTCGAGCAGGCCGGTGTACGGTGCCTTGACCATGTCGGCGCTGGTGAGTCCCGGGAAGCTTCCTGCGAATTGCGAAATGCATTGGGAGCTAACCTGATTGGCCGCCTGCTGACCGCGGGCCGACAGGAACTGGCTGGTGTCCAGGGCATAGGTGCGTTGGTAGGCGACGACGAGTGCGGGGATCACGCCGGCCCACTCGGCGCTGCCGTCGATGTAGGAGAGGTTGTGGGCGGGATCGACCGGTAGGCCCCCGGCCGCCGCGCCGACGATGTTGAGTTCTGGCGCGTATTTCGGTGCGATCTCGGCACCCCACTGGGTCGGGATGGAGCCACCGGAGTATCCGGCGAGGCCTACCGGTGTGGTCCGCGGCAAAGTCAGGAAGTGCTGGGCCGCGCGCACACCGTCGAGCGCGGCGTTCCCGGACTGGCGGCCTATGGACCATTCGAGTTCCTCGCCCTCGTAGTCGGGGACGACCACGGTGTAGCCGGCGGCGAGGTAGCCGGCGATGACACCCTGCTCGGCGAGAGCGGTCCGGCCGGCATAACCGCCGCTCAGCGTGTACGAGGGATCACATTGAGAACTGAGGGCGTCGTAGGCGGTGTGGTAGGAGATCAGCCTCGTCGGACCCGGGATCAATGGCCGCAGGACCGTCGCCACGGTTGCGACACCTCTGCCGGACTGGTCGGTGGTCCGATACAGCACCTGGTGGCCGGTGATGGGCGTGGTCAGCGACGGTGTCCGGAACGTCATCGGCCGGGAACGCAGCACGCTACCCGGCGCGACATCGGCGAGTGAACCGCTGTACCGGTAGAACGGGTCGGCGGATGGCAGCGGCGATCGGAGTCCCGGATGGGCCAGGGCGACAGGAGGTATCGACAGCATCGCTGGACCGAGGAGGATGCCGAGAACAAACACGGCGCGCAAGACCAGGGACTGGGCGGGGTGCGGCATGGCGATATTCAAACACCGGTGCGGCCTTGCGTGTGGGCTCGTCGGCGGCGCGGGTGTGTCTGCCCGCGGGCGCCGGAAGCCACCGGGATCTGCTCCGCGGTTCGTGCCGGGTCGGCGTCGGGGTTCTCGATCGGCCGCGCGTCGGTCAGCGCTGACCGCTAATCTCGTCGCATGCATTGCGTGGTCGTGGGTGGGGGACTGGCCGGGCTGGCCTCGGCGGTATGGCTGGCAGAAGCCGGACAGCAGGTGACGTTGCTCGAACGTCGCGGCTCGCTCGGCGGGCGGACGATCGCGATGCCGCTGACGGCGGTCGACGATGTGCCCGACAACGGCCAGCACGTCTTCGCGAGCGGGTACGAGCATCTGATGCGCTACCTGGACAGTGTTGGAACCCGCGAGCATGTCGCCTTCCCCGGGCACATGACGATGCGGATGCCCGGCGGTGCGACTCGGGAATCGTCGTTCGGCGGCCTCACCGGCCTGCGCACCGCACTCGGTGACCTACCCGGTGTGACCGGTCTGGACCGCCTCCGCACGGCACGTGCCCAGGCGACGCTGATCCGGCAGGCACTACGGCAGCCCGGGTGGCTCGACGACATCACCGCCGACGAGTGGTTCCGGCGTATCGGCATGCCACAGTCGGCACGTGATGCGCTGTGGGATGGCATTGTGATCGGGCTGACCGGCGACAAACCCGACATCTCGTCGGCGAAGGTGCCGGCCGATCTCCTCGTGACCGGCATCCGGCGCGCGCGGGCGACCCGGACCCCGGTTTCGATCGGCTACCCCACCGTCGACCTCGACACGTTGTTCATCGACGGCGCGCAGAAGGCGTTCGCGGATCTGGGTGTGCAGGTACGACATCGGGCGGTGGTGCGCTCGATCGACGTGGCCGACGACGCGGTCATCGGGGTGACCCTCGCCGATGGTGAACGCATCGCCGCGGATGCTGTGGTCTGTGCAGTCCCGGTCTGGAATGTCAGGGGTTTGCTCGATCAGGTTCCCGGCCACGAGCAGATCTATGCCGCGGTCGAGCAGTTGACCCCGGTGCCGATCGTGAGTGTGAACCTGTACCTCGACCGCTCGATCGGCATGACCGACTGGGGCGAGATCCTCTACGGCGGCGAGGGCGTGCTGGAACAGGTGTGGGATCGGCAGCGCATGCACGGCCGCGACGCGTCGCGCAACCACTTCTACTCGACGACGGTGTCGGCCGCCTACGAGCTCACCGGAAAGTCGAACGCCGAGATCACCGACATTCAGATGGCGATGCTGCGCCGCTATTACCCGGAGGCCTCGCACGCCGAGGTGGTCCACAGCCACGTCGTGCGGATGCCGAGGTCGACGTTCGCGCAGCGACCGGGGACCGCGGGGATCCGACCCGATCAGCGGACCGCGGTACGCGGCCTGGCGCTGGCGGGCGACTGGACCCGCACCGACTGGACGACGACGATGGAGGGTGCCTGTCAGAGTGCGGCGCGCGCCGTCGACGTGATCCTCGAGCACGCCAAGCAGCCCGTCCGACTCCGACTGCGTGCTCAGGCGACGAAGTCGTCCCAGTTCGTGGACAGATACTCCAGGAAGCGCGGACCCACCGACTCGGCGACGAGATGATCGGCGGGCACCGGATGCGGCACGGACCGGTAGGTCGGATCGGCGATGACCTGCCGCGCGAAATCGTGGTGCAGGATGCCGGCGGTCCCGACGAGGACGAAATCGGCACCGCGCTGCAGGCATTCGCGCGCACCCGCGGCATCGAGGATCTTGCCCGCGACACCGACGCGGGTGCTGCCACGGGGCAGGTCCATGAAGTAGTCGATCAGACGCCGGTCACGATGATCCTCGTCGTGGGGCTCCTTGAATGCATCCCACAGCGACAGGTCCAGGTAGTCCAACTGACCGTCGGCGAGGACCTCGCCCGCCAGGGCACGCGCCTCGTCGAGCACGATCCCGTACCGCTCGGGCGACAGACGCAGCCCGAGCTGAAGGTTCTCGGAGGTGGCGGCACGGACTCCGGCGATGATCTCGTGGATGATTCGGAACCGGTTCTCCCGTGAGCCGCCGTACCGGTCGGTGCGGCGGTTGTTGCGGGCATCGAGGAATTGAGTCAGCAGGTAACCGTGCGCGCCGTGGATTTCGACGCCGTCGAAACCGGCCGTTTCGGCACGGACCGCGGCCGCGACGAAGTCTCCGATGACCTGTTCGACCTCGGAGGTGGTCAGGGCCGTGGCGCCCTTCGCCGCGTCGTCGAACGGCGCGACCACCGGCCGGTCCGACAGTTGGGAGTCGGCCCGCCGTCCACCGTGCTGCAGCTGGACCGACGACACGGTGCCGGCCGCACGAAGGCCGTCGGCGAGTCGGGTGAGACCTGGGAGGTGCGTGTCGTCGAAGATGCCGAGTTGGCCGGGGAAGGACTGACCGGCCCGGCTCACATGCGCCGCACACGTCATGACCAGACCGAATCCGCCCTCGGCACGGCGCATCAGCCATCGGTACTCGTCGTCGTTCAGCGTGCCGTCGGGGTTGCTTTGCAGGTTGGTCATCGGGGCCAGCGCGACACGGTTGGACCACTGCGGTCCGTGGGTCAACTGCAGCGGTGTGGATAGGTCGGGCATGTGTCGATACACCTCACGGGTTCGGCGACGGATCTCCCATCGTGTCTATCACCAGCCCCGCAGGCCTCGTCATCGAGGTCTGGTGCGCTCCACCTGCGGGTGTCCGTGCGCGCGGCGAGCCGGGCGAAGTCCGTCGCTCGATCCCCGACGTGACAGGGCGGAATGAGGTTAGGCTGGAATTCGGGCACTCGAGACGTCATCGGGTGTGATCGAGGTAGCCATATGGTCGATTACGATCCGCAGGCAACGCAACGGGATGTCGTTCCCGACATCGCCGGCGAACTCGTCGCGGCCGGTTTCACCGATCCGGCCCTGATCGGTCACGGCGGGTTCGGCGTCGTGTACCGGTGTACCCAACCTGCGCTCGACCGCGAGGTGGCGGTGAAGGTGCTCACCGATCACCTCGACGAGGCGAATCTGGAACGGTTCGTCCGGGAACAACGCGCGATGGGTCGCCTGTCCGGGCACCCGAACATCGTGAACATCCTCGAGGCGGGCGGTACGCCGGGCGGACACCCGTTCATCGTGATGCAGTATCACCCGCACGACTCGCTCGACGCGCGAATCCGCAAGACCGGCCCTCTCGACTGGCGCGAGGTGCTGACGTTGGGCATCAAGATCGCCGGCGCGCTGGAGACCGCACACCGGTCCGGGACGCTGCACCGCGACGTCAAGCCGGGCAACATCCTGTTCACCGAGTACGGCGAACCGCAACTCACCGACTTCGGCATCGCCCGCATCTCCGGCGGATTCGAGACCGGCTCGGACATCGTCACCGGGTCACCGGCATTCACTGCCCCCGAACTGCTCAGCGGATCGGACCCCTCGGTGGCCTCCGACATCTACGGCCTGGGCGCGACCCTGTTCTGCGCACTGACCGGGCACGCGGCCTTCGAACGGCGCAGCGGCGAACAGGTGGTGGCACATTTCCTGCGCGTCGCCAACGAGCCGGTGCCCGACCTGCGTGAGGCGGGAATTCCGGCACCGATGTCGCAGGCCGTCGAGTGGGCGATGGCACGCGAACCCGAGGACCGCCCATCGTCGGTCGCCGAGTACGGCCAGCACTTGCGCGAGGTGCAACGGCGATTGGGTCTCGGCGTGGACGACATGGCCCTGCCCATCGCACCCACCGAGACGCCGGTCACCAGCGGACCGGGGCGGCGCATCCGGCCCGGTTTCACGACGGCACCACCCACACCGTCGACGAAGTTCCGCCCACCGTTGCGCCCGCGCGCCCAGGTACCCCGGGCGCGGCTGATGGAGATCCTCCGATCCGGTGAGCGTAGGCGGCTCACCCTGATCCACGCGCCCGCGGGCTACGGCAAAACCACCGTCGCCACCCAGTGGGGCGAGGAACTGACGAACAACGGCGTCCTGGTCGGATGGCTGACCGTCGACGACGACGACAACAACGTCGCACGGTTCCTGGCCAACCTGGTGGAGGCGATCGGCCGCGCCAGTCCCGCGGTCGTCGACGAACTGGCCGAGGTGATCGAGGAGCACGGCGCGAAGGCCGAACAATACGTGCTGACCTCGTTGATCAACGAGATCCACGAGCGTGGTCAGCAAGTCGCGGTCATCATCGACGACTGGCATCGCGTCACCGACCCGGCGGCAATCGCAGCGATGGGCTTCCTTCTCGAACACGGGTGCCATCACCTGCAGGTCATCATCACCAGCCGGTCGCGATCGGGACTTCCGATCAGTCGCATGCGCGTCTCGGACGAACTCGTCGAGATCGACATCGCCGGGCTGTGCTTCGATGCGGCTGAGGCGCGGTCATTCCTCCTCGACATCGCGAAGCTCGACCTCCGCTCCGAGGATGTGAACGACCTCTGGAACTCCACCGATGGTTGGGTGGCCGCGCTACAACTCGCCTGCCTCTCGTTGCGGAACTCGGATGCGCCCGCAGAGCTGATCAGCCATATCTCCGGTCGGCATCACGCGATCGGTGACTTCCTGGCGGAGAACGTCCTGGGTTCCCTCGAACCGGATATGCTCCACTTTCTCCTCACCATCTCGGTGCCGGAACGGATCTGCGCGGGGCTGGCCTCCGCGCTCAGCGGTCGGCCCCGCGGTCAGGCACTCCTCGAGGAGGTCGAGTCGAGGGACCTGTTCCTGCGCAGAGTCGACCAGGACGGGGACTGGTTCCGCTTCCACCCACTGTTCCTGGAGTTCCTGCGGCGCCGGCTGGAACGGAACGAGCCCGAGTCGCTTCCGTCGCTGCATCGCGTCGCGTCGGAGTGGTTCACCCAGCACGGAATGCTCGTCGATGCGGTCAACCACGCCCTGGCCGCCGGTGATGCCGGGCGCGCGATCGAACTCGTCGAGATGGACGGGCGCGCACTGATCGAACATTCGCAGTTGGCCATGCTGCTGAGCCTCGTCGAGAAACTCCCACCCGGCGCGGTGGTGTCCAGTCCGCGGGTGCAGCTACTCGTTGCCTGGACCAACATGCTGCTGCATCGTCTCGACGCCACGCGCACCGCGCTCAACCGGGCCGGTCGGGCCCTCGCCGAAATGCCGCACTCCGACGAGGTCGCCGATCTGCGGACCGAGGCGCAGGTCGTGGAGGCATGTCGGCGGGCGACCGGCGACGAGGTCGAGGGAGTCGACGAGTTGATTGCCGGATGTCTGGCTCACGCGGACACCTTGCCGCCCTTCGTGGTTTCCGCAGCCGCGAACGTGGCCACGATCAGCGCGACATTCCGCTCGGACTACAGCGCCGCCCACCGGTGGCAGCGATGGGCGGCCCCGTACCACAAGCAGAACGCGGGTCCCTACGCCGTGATGTACGGCCATGCCCTCGACGGTCTCGCGGCGGTCGGACAACTGGACCTCGACCGCGCCGAAGATTGTTTCCGCGCAGCTCTGGCCGTGTCCACGGAAACCGGGGCCGTGCATTCCCAACATGCGCGACTGGCCTGTGCCCTTCTCGCCGAGCTGCTCTATGAACGCGGGCACCTCGACGAGGCAACGCACCTCCTCGACGAGAGCTTCCATCTCGAAGCCGAGGAAGGTGTCATCGACATGATCAAGGCGCGCTACATCGTCGGTGCCCGCCTGGCCGTTCTACGCGGAAACGACGTGGCAGGCGCGCAGTACCTCGATGACGCCGCCGACATCGCCGAGCGTCTCGGGTCGCGGCGACTACGCGGTTTCGTCGAGATCGAGCAGGTGATCCTCGGACTTCCGGCGCGCCGAACTGTGCAACCGCGGGTCGACTTCACCCATCGGAGCCACACGACAACCGGGATCGAATCGGTGGTGGCGCAGCTCGACGAAGAGGTCGCGATCCGGTTGCTGCTCGAGGACCCGCACGATGAAGACGACATCGACACCGCGTGCCGGTGGGCGCAGGAATGGGTCGACGGACTCGCCGACACCGGGCGGGACCGGGCATGGGTTCGGGCCGAGCGCCTGCTCGCGATCTGCTTGAGGGTCGCGGGCCGTGACGATGAAGCGAAACACCATGCGCGGTCGGTGCTCGCGCGATGCGCCGCGGCCGGTATGGTTCGCTACCCTCTCGACGGTGGCGACGAGTTCCGGGCGCTTACCGAACAGATCCGCGACGACGCCCTCGCATCTGGTCGCGGCGAGGCCGTGCCCGGATTGAGCCTCGAGTTTCTGGACAAGGTCTGCGAGTAAGGCCGACGATCACGCGCGCCGAGTTGGTGAACGCGCACGTCGCGACATGCGCGTGACCGTGACGGGTGCGCGCGGAACTCGGGCGCGGTTTGCTTCCCTCCGCCATAGCTGCGAGCCTCGGATGGGCGCCGCCATGGCGTCATGACAAGTGAACATTCCCGGCCGCAAGATGCCGATTGAGGGAAAGGATCAACGCAGATCGTGACAACTCAAACAGCAACTCGACCCGTCGATGTCTATCGCACACGGCTGTCGCAGCACAACCAGATCGAGCCGCGCCCCCATCCGGTGGTGTGGGGGAGCATGAGCAATCCCGGACCGCTGTCCACACCGGAACTCCGGAGGTATGACGAGCGGGGCTATCACACCGACCGGTCGGTCCTCGGTGACGAGGACGTCGGGAGATGCCTCGATGAGGTCCGTGCGATCACCGATCGGCTCGGCGTCGACGAGCGGGTGGTCCGCGAATCGTCGAACGGTGACGTGCGATCGCTGTTCGCCGTCCATCACCTCAGTGACGTGGTGGCCGAGATCGTCGCGCGCGACGACATCGCCGGAGTCGCCCGGCAGATCCTCGACGACGACGTGTACATCCACCAGAGCCGGATCAACCTGAAGCCGGGTTTCGCGGGCGGCCCCTTTTATTGGCACTCCGACTTCGAAACGTGGCACGCGGAGGACGGGATGCCGGCGCCGCGCGCCCTCAGCGTGTCGATTGCGTTGACACCGAACTACTCCCACAACGGTGCGCTGATGATCATCCCGGGGTCACACAAGCGGTTCGTCGGCTGTGTCGGTGCCACACCCGACGCCTACCATCGGGAATCGCTGGTCTCCTACCGTCCACCGGTCGGAACACCGGAGGAAAACGACGTCACAGCGCTCGCCGACGAGTTCGGCATCGACACCGTCACGGGCCCGGCCGGATCGGCGCTCTACTTCGACTCCAACTGCATGCACGCGTCGTCGGGCAACATCACGCCCTACCCGCGCAGCAACCTCTTCGTTGTGTTCAATGCGAAGTCGAATACTCTGACCGAGCCGTTCGCGGCGGCGCGGCCGCGACCGGATCATCTGGCACACCGCTGACCCTCTCGGCCAGGAGTGCGTTCGGCGCGACATCCCCGGGATTGTCGGGGATGTCGCGCCGAAAGACATATCAGGCCTGTGCGGCCACCGGCCGCTCGTCGGTCACCGTCGGTGCCGAGGCGGCCTTGCGTCGAGCAGCGGGCACCAACATCGTGATCGCGACCCCGACGAAGGCGGCAATTGCCCCGATCAGGAAGCACCACCGGAATGCGGAATGGCTTGGCACGTCGACCGAACCGTAGGTGACCGTCGAACTGGTGAGGACCAGCGCCATCACGGCGGAGGCACTCGTCGTGCCGATCGACCGCATCAGACCGTTCAGCCCCACGGCCGCGCCGGCCTCGGAGATCGGGACCGCGCCCATGATCAGGGTCGGCATCGCGGCGTAGCCGATCCCCACACCGGCCGAACAGATCACTGATGCGAGCGCGAGCTGCCACGGAGCGTTCATCAGGAAGAACGCACTGAGGTACCCGAGGCCGAGCACCGTCGCACCGATCGCGAGGGTCAGCTTGGCGCCGATCGTGTTGATCAGGGTGCCGCTGACGGGTGCGAAGACCAGCATCATCAGTCCACCGGGCGCCATCCACAGACCGGCGGCAAGCAGGGTCTGACCCAGGCCGCCGGTTGCCGTGGGCATTTCGAGGATCTGCGGCACCACGATCGCCTGCGCCATCATGCCGAACCCGATCGCGATGGCGGCGATGTTGGTCAGCAACACGGCGGGACGGGCGGTGGCCCGAAGATCGACCAGTGGATCGGCATGCCGGAGTTCGAAGGCGCCCCAGATCACCAGGATCGCCAGGCCGCCCGCGAGGAGCCCGAGCGTGGTGGGTGAGCCCCAGCCCCAGTCGTTGCCCTTCGAGATGGCGATCAGCAACCCGGACAGACCGAGGGCCAGGCCGATGGCGCCGACGACGTCGAAGTGGCCGCCGTTGCCGTCATCGAGGTGCGGGACGAGCAAGGCGACCAGCGCGGTCACGATCACCGCGAGGCCGGCGGCCACCCAGAAGAGCGCGCGCCAGTCCCATTGCTGCGCAACCCATGCCGAGAGCGGGAGGCCGATCGCGCCGCCCACACCGAGGGTGGCGCTCATCGCGGCCACCGCCATTGACGTGATGCGCGGCGGGGTGACCTCGCGCATCAGGCTGATGCCGACGGGGATGAAGCCCATCGCGAGGCCCTGGATGGCCCGGCCGACCACCATCGGGACCAGTGACGCGCTCAGCGCGCACACCAGCGAGCCGACAACCAACAGCGCCGCGCTGACCAGCATGACGCGCTGCTTGCCGAACATGTCGCCCAGACGGCCGGCGATCGGCATGGCCACCGCGGCGGCCAACAGGGTCGCGGTGATCACCCACGAGGCGTTCGAGATCGAGGTGTGCAGCAGGTGCGGTAGCTCCGGCTGGATCGGGATGATCAGCGTCTGCATCAGCGACGCGACGAGGCCGCCGAAGCAGAGCACGGCGACGACGGCGATCGCGGCGTTGGTGTGCCTGCCGTCGGTGAGTTCTGGGTCGACGTGCAGGGCGTCGACGTGCACAGCGTCGACGGAACCGGTGTCGTCGTGACCCGACGCAGATGAGCCGCTCGCAGGCGAAGTGGGCATGGGGAATCCTCCTTGTCGATGTGTACGGTACATATGTATGATGCACAAGACAACTCGTGGGTACTCTGGCCAGTGGTCGGACAGGGAGGACATAGTCATGCCGTACGGCGGCGACGAATCGGTGTGGGAATCGCCCGTCTACCTTGAGCTGGCCGAGGAGCTGCTGCGCAACAGTCGGCGCCGGACCAACGTGACCCCGGGTGCGATCCTCGAGACGTCGGCGTTCGCGATCCTGTGGGTTCTCTCCGACGGCACCCCCCGCACCCTGCGTGAACTCAGCGAGGGTCTCGGGCTCGAACAATCCACCGTGAACCGGCAGGTCAATGCCGCCATCAAGCACGGCTACCTCGAACGGTTCGCCGTCGAGGGACAGCTCAGCCGACGTATCCGTCCCACCGCCGAGGGTGCCGAGGCGTTCGAACACGACGGCCGGTTGCGCGCGCAGCGCCTCAACCGCGTGTTCTCCGACCTCGCACCGGGCACGCCGGAGGCGTTGTTGCACGAACTGCGCGCGTTCAACGACGCCTACGACCGGACCCTGGCCCACCAGGACGAGCACGCGGCCCGCCGCGCGCAGGCCTGACGGCGCCCGATGGGAACCTATGCCGTCACCGGCGCGGCCTCCGGGATCGGGGCGGCCACCGCGGAACGGCTGCGGCGCGACGGACACCATGTGATCGGTGTCGACCGCAACGACAGCGACGTGACCGCCGACCTCTCGTCGGCCGCAGGGCGGAGTGCCGCAGTGAGCGGCGTCCTCGAGCGCGCCGCCGGACGGCTCGACGGTGCTGTGCTCGCGGCCGGACTCGGACCGGGCAAGGGTCGAGAACGGATGGTCACCGAGGTGAACGTCCTCGGCGTCACCGATCTGTTGGACTCCTGGCGCCCGGCGCTGGCGGCAGCCGGTGATGCCAAGGTCGTGGTCCTCGGATCGAATTCCGCGACGACGACCCCGCTGGTCCCGCGCGGTGCGGTGCACGCGCTCCTCGACGGTGACGTCGATGTGGCGGTCCGGCGGATTCGTCGGCGGATGGGCGTCACGGGACCGGTCGCGTATGCGGCGTCCAAAATCGCGGTCACGCACTGGTGTCGACAGCGCGCCGTGGCCGACGACTGGGCGGGTGTGGGCATCCGGCTCAACGTGATCGCACCTGGCCCCGTGATGACCCCATTTCTGCGCTCCCAACTCGACAGCCCAAACGGCGCGCAGGTCCGTGCCTTCCCGCTCCCGGCTCGCCGCTACGGGACACCGGAGCAGATCGCGGAGTGGATCGCGATGATGCTGTCACCCGCCGCGGATTCACTGGTCGGCAGTGTCATCGTCGTCGACGGTGGCACCGATGCGCTCATCCGTACACGAGACTGGCCGCGCCCGTTGCCGATCAGATCCGTCCCCCGATTCCTCTGGACGATGTACCGGGCGTCGAAGGACGGGCGGGTCGCGGCGTACTGACGTCTTGACAGGCGGTATCCGTGACGGGGCTCCTCGAGGAGGTGCCCGTTCCCGACCGCACATGCGAAGCAGCGAATCGCATCGGATGCCCGGGACTCGGAGTTAGGCTGAGAATGAACTGACAATCGTGTGAACGTGTGATCGAGGGCAGCACCAATGGCCGAGTACGATCCGCTGACGACCCGGCGCGATGTCGTTCCCGACATCGCCGGAGACCTCGTGGCCGCGGGCTTCTCTGATCCGCTCCTGATCGGTAGCGGCGGATTCGGTGCGGTCTATCGATGCACGCAGCATGAACTGGACCGTACGGTGGCGGTCAAGGTGTTGACCGACCACCTCGACGAGGAGAACCTTCAAAGATTCGTGCGTGAGCAGCGTGCCATGGGCCGCCTGTCCGGGCACCCGAACATCGTCAACATCCATGAGGTGGGCGCAACACCCGGTGGGTTTCCCTACATCGTCATGCAGTATCACCCGCATGACTCGCTCGACGCGCGGATTCGCAAGCATGGACCGCTCGCCTGGCCGGACGTGCTGCGGCTGGGGATCAAGGTCGCCGGCGCGCTGGAGACCGCGCACCGGTCCGGCACTCTGCACCGTGACGTCAAGCCGGGAAACATCCTGCTCACCGACTACGGCGAGCCGCAGCTGACCGATTTCGGTATCGCCCGGATCTCGGGTGGTTTCGAGACGTCGGCGGATATGGTCACCGGTTCGCCGGCGTTCACCGCTCCCGAGTTGCTGACGGGGTCGGCGCCGACGGTGGCTTCTGACGTCTACGGGTTGGGTGCGACGCTGTTCTGCGCGCTGACCGGGCATGCCGCCTTCGAGCGGCGCAGCGGCGAACAGGTCGTGGCGCACTTCCTGCGGGTTGCCGCCGAACCGGTTCCCGACCTGCGGGCGGTGGGGCTGCCCGACGCGTTGTCGGAGGCGATCGAACATGCGATGGCGCGCGACCCCGCCGATCGGCCCATGTCAGCTGCAGAGTACGGCGAGGAGTTGCGTGAGGTTCAGCGCCGGTTGGGTGTGGCGGTCGACGAGATGGCGCTGCCGCTCGAGAGCTCGGACGCCCCGGTCCTGGGTGACACCGACCGCCGGCGCCTCGGCAGCACCGACCGCCGGCAGCGGTCATCGATCACCACCGCGCCGCCGACGGCGTCGACCAAGTTCCATCCGCCGCTGCGGCCCCGCGCGCAGGTCCCGCGCGACCGCTTGATGGAGATTCTCCGGGAGGGCGGCAAACGCAGGCTCGTCCTGATCCACGCCCCCGCGGGCTATGGGAAGACGACCGTCGCCTCGCAGTGGGGTGAGGAACTCATGCGCGACGGCGTCATCGCGGCGTGGCTGACGGTCGATGACGACGACAATGACTTCGCGCGATTTCTCGCCAACCTGGTCGAGGCGATCCGACGTGTCTACCCGTCGGTGGTCGGTGATCTCGCCGACGTCATCGAGGAACATGGCGCGAAGGCCGAGCACTATGTCCTGACGTCGCTGATCAACGAGATCCATGCACGCCACGAACGCTTCACGCTGATCGTCGACGACTGGCACCGCGTCACGAACGCCGCATGCATCGGTGCGATGGACTTCCTACTCGAACGCGGCTGCCATCACCTGCAGGTCGTCGTCACCAGTCGGTCGCGGTCGGGCCTGCCGATCAGCCGGATGCGGGTCCAGGACGAACTCGTCGAGATCGACATCGCCGGGCTGTGTTTCGACGCGGCCGAAGCACAGTCGTTCCTGCATGACTGCGCGGGCCTCGAACTCCGCAACGACGAAGTGGCCTCGCTGCGCAACTCGACGGAGGGCTGGGTGGCGGCACTGCAATTGGCGTCGGTGTCCCTGCGCGGCTCGGACAAGCCGGCCGAACTGATCAGTCACATCTCCGGCCGTCACCATGCGATCGGCGATTTCCTGGCCGAGAACGTGCTGTCGACTCTCGAACCCGAGATGCTGCACTTTCTGCTCACCGTGTCGGTGCCCGAGAAGATCTGTGCGGGCCTGGCGACCGCATTGAGCGGCGAACCCCGCGGTCAGGCCCTGCTCGAGGACATCGAGGCGCGAGATCTGTTCCTCCGCAGGGTGGATCAGGACGGCGACTGGTTCAGTTTCCATCATCTCTTCCTCGAATTCCTGCGCCGCCGGCTCGAACGCGATGAGCCCGATTCGATCACCGCGCTCCACGCCACGGCGTCGAAGTGGTTCACCGCGCACGGCATGCTGGCCGAGGCCGTCAACCATGCGGTCGCCGCCGGCGACACGAGTCGCGCTGTGGCACTTGTCGAGAACGACGGACTGACCCTGATCCAGGACGCACACATGGCCACCCTGCTCAGGCTGGTGGAGAAGCTGCCGCCGGCATCGGTGGTCTCCAGTCCGCGGCTGCAACTGCTGCTGGTGTGGACGAACATCTTCCTTGCCAAGATTGATACGGCAGCAGCGGCTCTCAAGCGGGCCTCCGCGGTCCTCTCAGCGATGCCGGATACCGACAGCTCGGTGGCGGCACTGCGCCTGGAGGCCAGGGTGGCCGAGGTGTGTGTCCATGTGAGCGCCGATTGTGACCAGCGCCTTGCCGAGCTCATCGCCGAGTCAGGCACGAGTGTGGATACGCTGCCGCCGTTCGTGGTCTCGGTGGCGGCCAACGTCGCGACCAGAGATGCGACGAATCGCTTCGACTTCGACGAAGCCCATCGCTGGCAGGAGTGGGCGATCCCATATCACCAGCAGAACACCGGTTCGTACGCGGTCATGTACGGGTACGCGTTCGACGGGATCGCCTACTTCGAGCAGCTGGACCTCGACCGCGCCGAAGAGCGTTTCCGTGCTGCGCTGCGCGTGTCCATCAAAACCGGATCGGCCACCAAATCGCAGGCTGCACGCATGGCATCCGCCGTCCTCGCGGACATCTTGTACGAGCGTGGTCAGGTTGACGAATCGAGCAGATTTCTCGAGGAGAGTTTCAAACTGGGCGCGGAGGAGGGCGCGGTCGAGATGATCAAGGCGCGCTTCGTCATCGGTGCACGCGTCGCGGTGATACGCGGTGATCGCGGCGCCGCGGCGACCCTGCTCGACGACGCCGCCGACATCGCGGACCGACGCGACTCCGCATGGTTGCGTGCATTCGTCGAGGCCGAGCAGGTGGTCCAGGGACTTCCAGCGCGGCGACCGGTCCGGCCTCGTGTGGAATACGCCACGCGGACATTTCCGACGATCGGTGTTCCCGCGATCGTGGCGCAGATGGAGGCGGGGATAGCGGTTCGCCTGATGCTCGCGCAGGCCGATGCCGAAGAGGATGCGAGTGCCGCCGCAGACCGCGACATCGCCTGTCGTTGGGCCCAGGAGTGGGTCGATCAGCTGGCGGATACCGGACGTGAGCGTTCGAAATTGCGTGCCGAGCGGCTGCTCACCGCATGCCTGGCGGCGGCCGGCCGGACCGATGAGGCCAGGCGCCACGCCGCGGACCTGGTCGTGCGGTGTGCGGAGGTGGGGATGATCCGCTACCCGATGGACGGGGGAGAACGCGTCCTTCGGGTACTTGCCGACATCCGTTCGGATATTGCCTCCGGACAAGCGGATCCGTCGGTGGAGCGCGTCTCGGCAGAGCTCCTCGATCGGGTGCTGCCGCCGCGCTAGGCTGGATAGGCACCGACGAAGGCGTTGAGTGTGATCGAGGGCAGCGTTATGGCCGAGTACGATCCGCAGATGACCCGGCGCGATGTCGTACCCGACGTCGCCGGAGATCTCGTGGATGCCGGCTTCGCCGATCCGGTGCCGATCGGGCACGGTGGATTCGGTGCCGTTTATCGCTGTACACAGCCGGACTTGGATCGCACGGTGGCGGTGAAGGTGCTCACCGACCACCTCGACGAGGAGAATCTCGAGCGGTTCGTGCGCGAGCAACGTGCGATGGGGCGGCTGTCGGGGCATCCGAACATCGTCAACCTCTTCGAGGTGGGCAGTACTCCGGGCGGGTTCCCGTTCATCGTCATGCAGTATCACCCGCATGACTCGCTCGACGCGCGGATTCGCAAGCATGGACCGCTCGCCTGGCCGGACGTGCTGCGGCTGGGGATCAAGGTCGCCGGCGCGCTGGAGACCGCGCACCGGTCCGGCACTCTGCACCGTGACGTCAAGCCGGGAAACATCCTGCTCACCGACTACGGCGAGCCGCAGCTGACCGATTTCGGTATCGCCCGGATCTCGGGTGGTTTCGAGACGTCGGCGGATATGGTCACCGGTTCGCCGGCGTTCACCGCTCCCGAGTTGCTGACGGGGTCGGCGCCGACGGTGGTTTCTGACGTCTATGGTTTGGGTGCGACGCTGTTCTGCGCGCTGACCGGGCATGCCGCCTTCGAGCGGCGCAGCGGCGAACAGGTCGTGGCGCACTTCCTGCGGGTTGCCGCCGAACCGGTTCCCGACCTGCGGGCGGTGGGGCTGCCCGACGCGTTGTCGGAGGCGATCGAACATGCGATGGCGCGCGACCCCGCCGATCGGCCCATGTCAGCTGCAGAGTATGGCGAGGAGTTGCGTGAGGTTCAGCGCCGGTTGGGTGTGGCGGTCGACGAGATGGCGCTGCCGCTCGAGAGCTCGGACGCCCCGGTCCTGGGTGACACCGACCGCCGGCGCCTCGGCAGCACCGACCGCCGGCAGCGGTCATCGTTCAACACCGCGCCGCCGACGGCGTCGACCAAGTTCCATCCGCCGCTGCGTCCCCGCGCGCAGGTTCCCCGACCCCGCTTGATGGAGATTCTCCGGGAGGGTGGGAAACGCCGACTCATCCTGATCCACGCGCCCGCCGGCTACGGCAAAACGACGGTGGCCGCCCAGTGGGGCGAGGAACTCATGCGCAACGGTGTCATCGTGGCGTGGCTGGCGGTCGACGACGACGACAACGACCTCGCGCGATTCCTCGCCAACCTGGTCGAGGCGATCCGACGGGCCTATCCGGGCGTGGTCGGCGACCTGGCCGAGGTCGTCGAAGAGCATGGCGCCAAGGCCGAGCAGTTCGTCCTGACGTCGTTGATCAACGAGATCCATGCACGCCACGAACGGTTCGCCGTCATTGTCGACGACTGGCACCGCGTCACGAACGCCGCATCGATCAGGGCGATGGACTTCTTGCTCGAGCGCGGCTGTCATCACCTGCAGGTGATCATCACGAGTCGGTCGCAGTCGGGATTGCCGATCAGCCGGATGCGCGTGCAGGACGAACTCGTCGAGATCGACATCGCCGGACTGTGTTTCGATGCCGCCGAGGCGCGCTCGTTCCTGCACGACTGCGCGGGCCTCGACCTGCGCAAAGATGAGGTGGCCGATCTGCGCAACTCGACGGAGGGCTGGGTGGCGGCACTGCAATTGGCGTCGGTGTCCCTACGTGGCTCGGATACGCCTGCGGAGTTGATCAGTCACATCTCCGGCCGTCACCATGCGATCGGCGATTTCCTGGCCGAGAACGTGCTGTCGACTCTCGAACCCGAGATGCTGCACTTTCTGCTCACCGTGTCGGTGCCCGAGCGGATCTGTGCGGGCCTGGCGACCGCATTGAGCGGCGAACCCCGCGGTCAGGCCCTGCTCGAGGACATCGAGGCGCGAGATCTGTTCCTCCGCAGGGTGGATCAGGACGGCGACTGGTTCAGTTTCCATCATCTCTTCCTCGAGTTCCTGCGCCGCCGGCTGGAGCGAGATCAACCCGATTCGATCACCGCGCTCCACGCCACGGCGTCGGAGTGGTTCACCGCGCACGGCATGCTGGCCGAGGCCGTCAACCACGCGGTGGCCGCCGGCGACACGAGTCGTGCTGTGGATCTGGTCGAAAGGGACGGGCAAAAGCTCATCGAGCATGCACACGTGTCCACGCTGCTCTGTCTGGTCAACAAGTTGCCTCCGGTCTCCGTGGTCTCCAGTGTGCGGCTGCAGTTGCTACTCGCGTGGGCGAATATCCTTCTGCACCGGATCGAGACGGCGGAAGCGGCCGTCAAGCGAGCGTCGGCGGTATTGGCGGAGGTGCCGGAAACCGACACCTCGGTGGAGGCGCTCCGGCTGGAGGCAGAGGTGGCCGAGGCGAGTATCCGGGCGACCTCTGATCGGCACGAGCGACTCCACGAGCTCATCGCGGCCACGGCTGCGCGTCCGGAGGGGTTGCCGCCCTTCGTGGCCTCGGTCGCGGCGAACATCGCGACGATCGATGCGACGTTCCACTTCGACTTCGACGAGGCCCACCGCTGGCAGGATTGGGCGGCTCCGTACCACCAGCAGAACACCGGGCCCTTTGCGGTCATGTATGGCAGCGCGCTCGACGGCATCGCCTACTTCGAGCAACTTGACCTCGATCGCGCCGAGGAGTGCTTCCGCAACGCCCTGCGGGTGTCGGTCGTCGCAGGAGCGGCCACCAAGTCGCAGGGCGCCCGCCTGGCGTGCGCGGTCTTGGCGGATGTCTTGTACGAACGGGGTCGCATCGACGAATCGAGCCGGCTGCTCGACGAGAGTTACCAAATCGGTGCGACCGAAGGTGTCATCGACATGATCAAGGTGCGTTTCATCATCGGCGCACGTCTTGCGTTGATACGCGGCGATCGTGAGGCTGCCGTCGACCTTCTCGATGAGGCGATCGATATCGCCGACCGACTCGACTCGCCGCGGCTGCGTGCCTTCGTCGAGGCGGAGTACTCGGTCCAGGCGCTACCGCCCAAGCGCCCACTCCGGCCCCGGTTGGATTTCGCCACTCGACCGCATCCGACCATCGGCGTTGCAGCGATCGTGGCGCAACTCGATTCCGGGATTGCGATTCGACAGCTGATCGAGAACGCAGACGCCGCCGACGGTGACGACGCCTCGGCGCAGCGCGATATGGCCTGCAAATGGGCGCAGGAATGGGTTGATCAGCTGGCCGGTACCGGCCGGGAACGGGCGAAGCTGCGCGCCGAGCGACTTCTGGCGGCTTGCTTGTCGGCCGCCGGCCGGACCGAGGAAGCCAGGCGGCACGCGGCACACATGCTCGTGCGGTGCGAGGAGGTGGGGATGGTCCGCTATCCGCTCGACGGCGGGCCTCGGTTCCGGCGTCTCGTCGAAGAGATTCGGGCGGATCTGCTGGATGGCCGGTGGGATGACAGTGTGCCCACACCATCGATCGGGTTCTTGGACGAGGTCTTCGCCAGCGAGGTCGACGCCTGAGTAGCGGCGTGGTCTACGCGCGGGTCAACGTCAGGATGCTGATCTCCGGCGCTGCGCCGACGCGTACCGGCGGTCCCCACTCGCCCGCGCCGCGGGTCGTGTAGATCGTGGTGTTCTCGACCCGGTCGAGCCCCTGCAGCGTCGGCTGTTGCAGTGTCACGAGATAGCGGACCGGCCACATCTGGCCCCCGTGGGTGTGTCCGGACAACTGCAGGTCGACACCAGCATCGGACGCGTCGAACGCCTGCAACGGCTCATGGGCGAGCGGCAGCACGAAACGACTCGGATCGCGACCCGCCAGTGCCGCATCGAGATCTGGTTCGTACGGCTCGGGTGCCGTCGCGTCGTGGATGCCGGCGAGGTCTACGGTGGCCCCGTCCCGTGTGAGTTCCACCCGTTCATTCCGTAACGACTTGACGCCCAAGCGGTCCCACACGTCGAGCCATTTGCCGCCGTCGTCGGCATAGAACTCGTGGTTGCCGCTGACGCCGAACACCCCCAGCGGTGCCGAGAGGTCGGCGAGGGGAGCGAGGTCGTCGGCCACGTGTGCGACCGTGCCGTCGATCGAGTCGCCGGCGACCACGATGAGGTCGGGCTTCTGCTCGTTGACCTTGTCGACCACGCCCTGGACGAATTCACGTCCCCGGGAGGGCCCGACATGGAGGTCGGAGATCAGGGCGACCCGCGTGCCGTCGAACTGCTGGGGCAGGCGTGCCATTGGGATCTCGGTCTGGGTGACTCGCGGTCGGGCCGCCTCGGCCACGCCATAGCCGACAGTCGCGACTGCGGTCACCACAACGATCGCCGAGCCGATTCGAACCACCCGGAGGCGGACCGCGTCAGACGCCGCACGCCGGTCTTCGCCACGGATTTGGCCGACCGTGCGCAATACCAATGACACCAGACCGACGACGACGAGCCCGAGAGCAAGGTAGAAAACGACGCCGAGCCACACCCACCCGGCGAAGGCGGGCGCACGTGCCCAGGCAGGATCGAGCAGAATGCCGCTGCCGGCGCCGATGACCGCGAGGGCACAGAGGATCACCAGCGCGACGTCAGCGACGGTCGACCAGGGACGCGGCATTCGTGTGGCGCGGACCAACCGGCGGTGCAACCAGAACGTGATGAGGGCGAGCACCACCACCACCACGAAGATCACCATCAACGTTCTCACCCGTCATCGGAGGCGTCGAGTGCGGTGTCGAGTTGCCGGGCGAGCGAACGCCATTCGCCGAGTTCGTAGGAGACGATGATCGATACCGGTGAGGCGAGCACCACCAGAAGGCAGGCCCACAGCGGCCAACCCACCTCGGCGAGGATCGGAGCGACCACGGGGGCACCGAACGCGACCGCGTGCGCGGGATTGCGGGACGCGCTGCCGACCAGCCAGGTGTGGATTGCCCACACGCCGGCCATGAAGATCAGCACTGGGATGCTGATCGACAGGATCGCGGTCAGCGTGCTCAGGTGATAGTGCTCGTCGAAGACATATCCGATGACGTGCAGGCCCGCACCGACCGCGGCGATCGCCGCGAACAGGACGATGTGACCGTATGCCCACGGGATCACCTTGCCACGGTTCACGGCCAGCACCGGCCCGGAGGGCAGGAGGAAGTAGATCCACCACAGTGCGAACGAGGTGAGGATGCCGGCACCGATCACGACGATGGAGTCGATGGCCCAGCCGCGCTGCTCGGCGATGACGTCTGCGGCGGCGAGGGTGCCGGTCACGGTCTCGCCGATCGAGATGATGGCCATCAGCCCGTATCGTTCGGCGATGTGGTGGGGGTGCCAGGGGGTGCCTCCGGCTCCGCGGCGAGCTCCGACACCTTCGGCCGTCACGGGCCCGGCGAGATCGATCACCCAGAAGATGACGATGAACACAAGCGCGGCCCGCAGCGACAGCGGCAGCAGAATGAATGCGACCCAGCCGCATTGGGCGATGGCGACGGTGATCGCATTGGCCAGCGCAAGGACCCGGTGGTCCGGATCATCTGCGGCGACCCGCAACCATTGCCCGACCACCGCGATCCGCATGACGACGTAACCGGCGACCATGACGCCGCCGGTGAATTGTTCGCCCTCTTCGATCGAGGCGAACATGTCCGGTATCCCGATGGCGAGGATGATCACGCCCGCCATCTGGACGAGCGTCAGGACGCGAAACAGCCAGTCGTCGTTGTCGAACGCGGAAGCGAACCAGGTGTAGCTGGTCCACGCCCAGAGGATGGCGAGCATGGCGATCGCGAATGCCGTTGTCGCCGAGCCGGTGTGGTCATCGGCGATCCCGTGTGCGAGTTGTGAACCGGCGACCGCGAACGCCAAGACGAAGGTAAGGTCGAAGAAGAGTTCGAGAACACTTGCGCCGCGATGACGTTCATCGATGTCCCGGCCGGTCATCCGGCGCAACCCGTGCCGGTAGTACTGTAGGCCGGGCGTCATCATCGAAGGCGGGCTTTCGCTGGACTCCATGAGCTCAGATTCTCCCGAATCCCCTACGGGGTGTCAGCTTTTTGGTCGGCGGGTCGCCGCTGATCGGTTTCCGACCCGATGTGCCGGTTCTGCTCGGTCACGATCAGGCTCGACAGCAGTTGGAGTGATTGCTCCGACGTCGATCCGGGCTCGGCGGTGTAGCCGATCATGGCGAGCCCGGCCGCGCTGGTGAGGTCGAGTACCTCGAACCGAAGCGTCAGCTCGCCGACGTCGGGGTGGATGAATCGCTTGACACCGCGGCGGTGTGCTTTGACCTGCTGTGCCGCCCATCGAACCCGGAACTCGTCGCTTCTGGTGGCCAGTTCGCCGATCAGACCGGTCACCGCCGTCGAGTCCGGTGATCGCGCGGCCTCGACACGCAGCAATGCGACCGCGTCGTCGGCCGATCGTCGCCAGTCGGGGAAGACCTCGTCCGCTCGTGGGTCCAGGAAGGTGAATCGGGCGATGTTGGGTGTCGTCGAACCGGTTCTCGTGTAGAGCGGGCCGTACACGGCGCGACCCAGTGCGTTGGCCCCGATGATGTCGAGGTGACCGTTGATGACGATCGCCGGTGCGGTCACCATGGCATCCATCAGCGCCTGAACACCCGCGGGCATCATGCGCCCGCTCCGGGGCCGAGATCGACGCGGACTCCGCTTCGTGGTCGCTGCCCGAACCAGATCGAAGAGGTGCGCTGTCTCTTCGTCGTTGAGCCGAAGCGTCGAGACGATCGCACCGAGCACCTCGTCGGAG
>NZ_BAHC01000114.1 GCF_000298195.1 Gordonia rhizosphera NBRC 16068
ATCGACCAGATCGCCCACACCGACCGCTGGTGCCCCGAGTTCCTGTCGCTGCCGACCGCCGTCGACAACAGCAGCAAGAACCAGACCTACAACACGCCCGCGGTCGGGTCGCTGCTGCTGCTCGACAACCAGATCCAGTGGATGCTCGCCCAGGGCGGCCTCGACTGGTGCGTCTCGCGGACCAAGGACTCCAGCTCGCGCCTGTACTCGTGGGCCGAGGCCAGCGAGTACGCGACGCCGTTCGTCGTCGACCCCGCCCAGCGCAGCCAGGTCGTCGGCACCATCGACTTCAACGACGACGTGGATGCGGCCGCGGTGGCAAAGACCCTGCGCGCCAACGGTGTCGTGGACACCGAGCCGTACCGCAAACTGGGCCGCAACCAGTTGCGCATCGGTATGTTCCCGGCGATCGATCCCGACGACGTCAGCAAGCTGACCGCCTGCATCGATTTCGTCGTCGAACGGCTCTGACCCTCGCTGATCGAGTGCGAACCCCTCGCTGATCGAGTGCCGCGAACGGAGTGAGCGGTGTATCGAGATCACCTCACCCGCACGGGGTCTCGATACGCCCTCCGTAAGCTCCGGGCACTCGACCAGGAGAACACAGCACGCACCACCCGCACGCTAACCTGGTCCCAGGAGCCCCACAGAGCCCTGTGGTCGCTTGCGCAACAACCTTGTTGATCTGCGGTTTTGCCGCGTGTCCCACACCGCGAAGGCGTGGCAGTGGTCTACCCTGACCGCAATGCCCGCACTCGCGGTACCTGAGGAGGAGCAGATGCGTGAGCTTCGCGTCGTCGGTGTAGAGGCCGACGGCACCCATGTCATCTGCAAGGATCCCGAGTCGGGTGAGAAGTACCGGATCGCAGCCGATGAGCGCCTCCGCGCCGCGGCCCGCGGTGACATCTCACGAATGGGGCAGATCGAGATCGAAATGGAAAGCTCACTTCGGCCACGAGAGATCCAGGCGCGCATCCGGGCCGGCGCCACGGTAGCGGAGGTCGCGGCGATCGCCGGGGTCCCCGTCGACAAGATCGAACGGTTCGCCCACCCGGTCCTGCTCGAACGCACCCGGGCCACCGAACTCGCCGCACTGGCGCACCCGATCCGCGAGGACGGACCGTCGGTGTACTCGCTGGGCGAGGTCGTGTCCGAGGCACTGATCGCGATGGGCCAGCATCAGCAGGACGTCGAGTGGGACGCCTGGAAGGGCGACGACGGGTTCTGGGTCGTGCAGGTCTCCTGGCACGTCGGCCGTACCGACAACCATGCGCACTGGCGGTTCCAGCCCGGGTCGCATGGCGGAACCGCCGATCCGCTCGACGATCTCGCCGATGAGCTCACTCATCCCGAGACCATCACACCGCGACGACGACTCACGCCGGTCGCGACGCCTGATCTGAGCCCGCAGGACGACACCCCCGTCGGCGGCCACGGTCCCGACGGTCACGAGGAGTTCACCGTCGATGCCGACCGGATCATCGACGCGCAACGGACCCGGCACTCGGCGGCGCCGCCGACTCACGACGGTTACGGAACCGTCGCCCTCGATTTCGGCACAGCCGAGCAATCGGCGTGGACCGAACCGCACGACCAAGAGGACACCCCGGAGCCGACCGCCGAGCAATCCGAGTCCGAGCCCGCCGACGTCGTGTCGCCGCCTGCCGCCACCGCAACCGGTGAGACGGTCGACGAGACCACCTCGCCCACCCCGAAGCCGCGCCGGAAGTCCCGTAAACCGGCCGTGCCGGCCTGGGAGGATGTCCTGCTCGGCGTCCGCAGCAACGGCAACAGCTAGCCTCAGACACGTGTCGGCACGCGCAGTCACCCTCTGGTTCATCGACCTCGACGACCCGGTCGCGTTTCTCCGGACCGAACCCGCCAACGATGTCGGCGCGGCGCAGGCGCTGGCCGGTGCGCTCTTCGGCGACCGGGTGCTGGTGCCGGTCGCCGACACCGACCTGGCGTCGGCCGCGGCCGCCGGCGGTCCGCACATCTACGCCGGCCACTACGGAGGGCTGGCGATCCTGTCCTGCTC
>NZ_BAHC01000113.1 GCF_000298195.1 Gordonia rhizosphera NBRC 16068
GAACCGTCGGCGCTCACCCGCACGATCGCGTCGATCCGCCCGAGCGCCGCGGCCACACTGCTGCACACCGATCCCGAGCGGTCCCTCGGGGTGTTCGCGCGGTGGGAGAACGGCACGCTGAAACGCGCGTTCGCCGCCGAACCGGTCACCATCATCGAGGACGAGGGCGTACCTTATCCTTTCGAGCGGCCGTTCTGGGCCGGTGAACGCCCACTGCGTTACGCCGAGGGCGTCGCACCCGAACCGATGGCCCTGCCGTTTCACCCGCAGGAGATCGCCGAGCAGTCCAACCGTGAGTGGCTCGGATTCCGATTCACCCGCCCCCTGGCCGACACCGACCTCGATCCCACGCGAATCCCGGTGACCGCCTTCGCCATCCATCCCGCCGACTATGTACCCGGCGACGAGGACCGGACCCGCCACGAAGGTGTCGGCGCCGAGGGAACTACCGAGGACACGGCCGAGAACGAGCCACCCGCAGAAGGACAGCCGCCGCGCCGCCGCGGACGGATCGCCCGCTACTTCGGGTTCTGACGACGACCCGAGAGCGAGCCGGGCAGGTCAGCGACCCAGCACCGCCAACGCCACCGACGAGCCGAGTCCGGCAAGCAGACCGATCAGACTGCCCCAGACGATCCACCGCCACACCGGTCGTTCCCGCAGATCCCACAGCATCCAGCCCAACCCGCCGCACACCACGACCGCGGCGGCCACACCCAACCACCGCGCGAACCCGCCGATCAGTTCGTAGACACCCACCACCATGAAGGTCGCGAACAGCGCACACGCGGTCGTGACGATCATCCCGAGCACCCACGGGGTGGGCTCCGGCCCGGGCCCGTCGTCGGCCATCGCCGGGAGCACCAGCCGGTCGGATGCAGGATCGGTCATGCTGACATGGTGCCGGATCGGGCACGTTCATAGAACGCGATCGCCGCCGCGGTGGCGACGTTGAGCGAGTCGGTGCCGCGGCTCATCGGGATGCGGGCCCGCACATCGGTCGCACGCATCGAGGTCTCCGACAATCCCGGCCCCTCGGCGCCGACCAGGAAGGCCACCTTCGGCGCGTCGACCGCCTCCGACAATGGCACCGCGGTCGGGCCGGGAGTGAGCGAGATCAGCCGGAAGTCGTTGTCGCGCAGGACGCTCAGCTCCGCCGGCCAGGCCTCGAACCGTGCGAACGGCACCAGGAGCGCATGACCCATGGACACGCGCACGCATCGTCGGTAGAGCGGGTCGGCACACCCGGCACCGAACAGCACGGCGTCGACACCGAGGCCGGCCGCGTTGCGGAAGATGCTGCCGATGTTCTCGTGGTCGTTGACGCCTTCGAGGACGGCGATGGTGCGCGAGCGCGCGACGACCTCGCCGAGGTCGAGTTCGGAGGGCCGTCGGGCGGCCGCGAGCACACCCCGGTTGAGGTGGAAGCCGACGACCTCGGCCATCACCTCCGCGGTAGCCCGGTAGAACGGGATGCCCGCGAGTGACGGGTCGGTCAGGTCGTCGGCGAGTTCGCCGAGCCGTTTGTCCACACCGAGGAAGGCGTGTGGCGCGAACCGCGAGGCGATCATCCGCTGGGCGACGAGCACACCTTCGGCGATCACCAGCCCCTTGCCGACCCGGCCACCGGGCAACGCGGGCAGATCGGGGCGGCGATCCACCGAATTGAGGTCGCGGAAATCGTCGACGCGCGTGTCGCCGGGGTCGTCGATGTCGATGACGTCGACACGGATGCTGCGCATCCGACAAGTCTGCCAAGCGGAAGGGTCGGCGAGTTGTCGGGGATGGTCGCATCTGCGGGCACCGACTGTGCAACGGTTGACGGGTGAGTAACACGCAGACCGAGCCGTCGGCACTGACCGTGGCACGCGCCACCGACGCCGACTGGACCGAGATCTTCGCCGCCGATGCCCGCGCGTTCCTGATGACCAACCCGCTGTCGGAGGCCGAGCAGGCCGATCTGCGGGCCAAGGTCGCCGACGACGACGTCGTGCTGGTCCGCGATCCCGACGGTGTCGCGGACCATCCGCTCGTCGGGGTATCGATGTACTACCGCATGACGATGACGGTCCCGGGCGGCGGACCGCAGTCCGCCGCCGGGCTCTCGTGGGTGTCGGTCGCGGCGACGCACCGCCGGCGCGGGATCCTGCGCACGATGATCACCGAGTTGTTCGACCAGTGGGAGGCCGAGAAGCAGGTCTTCGCCATCCTCACCGCCACCGAGGCCACGATCTACGAGCGTTTCGGGTTCGGTCCGGCGTGTTTCGCGCAGAACGTGGCCGTGGACCTCACCGCTGCCCGGATGCGGCAGCGCGCCGACCGGACGCCGGCCTCGGTCAACTACGCCACCGACGAAGACGTCGCCCGCCTCGTCCCCGACCTGCACGCCCGTTGGACGGCCACCCGGCCCGGTGCGCTCACCCGGCCGACGGCGTGGTGGGGCCAAATCCTGGCCGACCGGCAATCGCGGCGTCCCGCGCACCACAGCGGACTGCACTACCTCATCCACGCCGACGGCTACGCGAGCTACCGGATCGACCAGTCCGTCGAACCCCCGCGGGCGGCGATCGAAGAGGTCGTCGCGATCACCGAGCAGGCCCACACCGACCTATGGCGTGTCCTGGTCGGCCTGGATCTGACCCCGCGGGCCACCGCACTCATCGCCGTCGACGACCCGTTGCCGGCCAAGCTGACCAATCACCGGGCCGTCGCGGTCACCGGGATCGAGGACCGGATGTGGCTACGCATCCTCGATGTACCGCGCGCCCTGGGTGCCCGGCGCTACTCCGGTGACCTCGACGCGGTCATCGAGGTCGTCGACGACTTCCGCGGACACGGCGGCGTGTTCGACATGACCGTCCGCCACGGCGGTGCGATCGTCGCCCCGAGCTCCGCGAAACCGACTGTGCGACTGGATATCTCGGTTTTGAGTTCGATGTTTCTGGGGTCGGTCCCGGCACGGACGTTCGCGGCCGCCGATCGCCTGTGGACCGACGGCCCCGACACCTTGGACGCGCTCGACCAGGCGTTCGCGACCGGCGTCGCGCCGTTCGCGGGAACCTTCTTCTAATGTGTTCGCAAATCAGCCCGCGTCATCGTCGGCGTTGACGATCTTCTGGATGATCGGTACCGCGGCGGCCAGCGTCTCGCGCTCGTCATCGCTCAGTTCGTCGAGGCGGGCGCTCAACCACTCCTCGCGGGCGTCGAGTTCGGCGGTGATGACCTCGCTGCCGCGCGGTGCCAGCGTCACGATCGCCTGCCGGCCGTCGGTCGGATGGGGTTCGCGCCGCACCATGCCCAGATCCGACAGTGACGCGATGACCCGGGTCATCGACGGTGGCTGAACCCTTTCGGCGCAGGCGAGCGCCCCGGGCGTCATCGGACCCTCATGATGCAGCGTATGCAGGGCGGACAGTTGTGTCAGCGAGACAACCTTACTGACGCGCCGCCCCCGCAATCGTCGTGCCAATCGGACGATCGCCAGCGACAGCTCCGCCGTCAGAGCCTTGTCTGAGACTAATGAGTCCACCACTCCAAGGGTAGTTCACTGATGCGATCACGCAATGCGGTATTCGCATTTCTGGATACACGATGTTGTCAGATTGTCGACCCCAGCGTCGAGACGCGATCAACCCACCAGATCCGAGATCGGTCCGTTCGCGAAATAGGCGACGAAAACCGCGGCGACGATCCACAGCAGCGGATGCACCGTCCGTGCCCGGCCGGCGGCCGCCGCGAGCACCACCCAACTGATGAAGCCGACTCCGATGCCGTTGGCGATCGAATAGGTGAAAGGCATGATCACTATGGTCAAGAACGTCGGCAGCGCATAGTAGAACTTGGTGAAGTCGATGGTCGTCACCTGCCCGATCATCATCGCGCCGACCACTACCAGCGCGGGGGCGACGGCCTCGAGCGGCACGACCTCGTAGAGCGGGGTCAGGAACATCGCGAGCAGGAACAACCCGCCCGTGACGACGTTGGCCAGTCCCGTCCGTGCGCCCTCTGCGATGCCCGATGCCGACTCCACGAAAACGGTGTTCGACGACGACGACGCGACGCCGCCGGCGATGGCGCCGGTGCCCTCCACGACCAGCGCGCGACCGATCCCGGGCAAGTTGCCGTTCACATCCGCGAGGCCGGCCTCCTTGCCGAGCCCGGTCATCGTGCCCATCGCATCGAAGAAATTCGAGAGCACAAGGGTGAACACCATCACCGAGGCGGCCAGCACGCCGATCCGCGTGAACGCGCCGAAGAGGTCGACGTCGCCGACGAGGCTCAGGTTCGGCATGCCACCCAGTCCGTCCGGCAGGGCGGGCACCGACAGACTCCAGCCGTGTGGATTCTGCAAGCTCGACCCGAGGTCGAGAAACGACTCGAGGATGATCGACACCACGGTCGTGACGAGGATCCCGATCAGCAGCCCGCCGGGCACCCTGAGCACTACCAGCACACCCATCAACAGCACACCGAGCGCGAAGATCATCGTCGGGACCGTCGCGATGGAGTTGTTGATGCCCAGCTGGACCGGCACCGTCGTGTCGGCGGCGTCCGGGACACGGCGCACGAAACCGGCGTCGACGAGCCCGATGAACGCGATGAAGCACCCGATACCAGCGGTGATCGCTGCTTTCAGTTCCGGCGGCACCGCGTTGAACACCGCGGTCCGGAAACCGGTCACAGCCAGAGCGACGATGATGATGCCGTCGATGACGACCAACCCCATCGCCTCGGGCCAGGTCACTTCGGGTGCGATCGTCACGGCCAGCAGGCTGTTGATACCCAGACCGGTCGCGATCGCGAACGGGTAGTTGGCGACCAGACCGAAGATGATCGACATCACCCCTGCGACCAGCGCGGTGACCGCGGCGACCTGCGCCAGGGGCAGGACGTTGCCGAGCACATCGGCGTTCTTCTCGCGGCCCGGTACGCCACCGATGATGATCGGGTTGAGGACCACGATGTAGGCCATCGTGAAGAAGGTGACCAGACCGCCGCGGACCTCGCGGCCCGTCGTCGAGCCCCGCTCGCCGATCTTGAAGTAGCGGTCGAGCCGACCGCGGGGCGTGGTGGGCAGC
Source organism: Gordonia rhizosphera NBRC 16068 (assembly GCF_000298195.1). GTDB lineage: Bacteria > Actinomycetota > Actinomycetes > Mycobacteriales > Mycobacteriaceae > Gordonia > Gordonia rhizosphera. The sequence continues at coordinate 5,079 of NZ_BAHC01000113.1, forward strand.
CGGGGGCGCCCGGGCGGCGGATTCGTGGTCTCCGTCTGCGCATGCGAGGATGCCGTCGGCGGATCGGTGGGCTCACTCGACGGATCGATGGGCACAGACGAAAGTTACTCTGATGCCATGACCGACGCATCCGACATCCCGGAACTGCCCAAGGCGTTGCGGGCACCCGAGCCGGTCATCGTCGTGGGCATGGCCGCGTGGCTTGTCGCCACGATCGTCGTGTGGGTCACCGGATGGGGCGGCGACCGTGCGGTGCAGGTCTGTCTGGTCGGACTCGCGGTGGGACTCCTCGGCACCACGATCGTTTTGGTGCAGCGGGCCGCGGTGCGCCGGGGCGATCGCACCGCGCAGCAGGGATTGGACTGAGTCGAGGACCCGACGACCCGGCGCGTGCAGATGCCGGGTCGGTCGCGGCGCGGTTCACCAGTGCGCTTCGGTGATCCATCGTGCGGCCAGCACGCCGGACAGCGCGGTGATCGCGGCGGCGGCGAGAATCGTCGAGGTGAGGCCGAACGCGTCGGCGAGCACTCCGGCGACCAGTGCTCCGCCGGCGTATCCCAGATCGCGCCAGAAGCGGTAGGTGCCCAGCGCCTTGGCTCGCCACTCGGGATGGGCGTGATCGGAGATCGAGGCGATGAGCGTGGGATACACCATCGCGGTGCCGATGCCGATGGCGGTCGCGGACACCAGTCCGGCGAGCAGGGGCCAGTCGAGCAGGGCGCGGGCGGCGACGAATCCGGCGGCCTGGATGAACATGCCCCACACGATGAGGGTCTTGCGACCGATGCGATCGGCGAGGTGGCCGGCGGGGATCTGACCGATTCCCCACAGGATCGGATAGAGACCCTTGATGACGCCGACCGCGGTGAGGCCGAGGCCATGGTCGATGAACAGCAGCGGGAAGACGCCCCACATGAGTCCGTCGTTGAGGTTGTTGACGAACCCGGCCTGACTGGCACCGCGCAGGCTGCGGTGACGCCAGCTGGTGACCGCGAAGATATCGCGCAGTCGAGTGTCGTGCGCGGGTGTGGGTGCGGGATGGCGTCGCAGTTCGAGCGCGAGATGGTCGGCGGTGTCGCGGACCACCAGAGACAGCAGCAGGCCGCCGACGACGAACACCGCGCCGATCAGTTGGGGAGCCGGGCGCAGCCCGTAGGTGGTGGCGAGGAAGCCGGTCAGCAGCGCGGTGACGCCGACGGCGACGTAGCCGGCAGCCTCGTTGAGGCCGGTGGCCAGTCCACGTTGGCGCGGCCCGACGAGGTCGATCTTCATGTTGACCGTCATCGACCAGGCCAAGCCCTGGTTGAGGCCGAGCAGAACGTTGGCGGCGATGATCCACCACCAGTTCGGTCCCCAGGCGAGCATGAACGGCACCGGTATGCCGATCACCCACCCGGTCAGCAGCAGCTGTCGGCGGGCGAATCGGGCAGTGAGCGCGCCGGCGGCGAGATTCGTGAACGCCTTGGTCACGCCGAAAGCGATGATGAACGAGAACACCGCGAGATCGCTGGTGAGGCCGAAGACCTCGGCGCCGATGACCGGCACGGTGGTGCGTTCCAGACCGACCAGTGCACCGACGCAGACGTTGACGATCACCAGGAGCGTGAACTGCACCCAGTTCTCGCGCAGACCAAGCTCGATGACACGGACCGGCCGCGGCTTCGACCACGATGTCATCGGCACCTGCTCCCGCCCCATCCGCCGAGGTCAGTCGCCGGTGGTCAACGGAACCCGGTGACGCCGGGCGAAATCGTCGGGGCTGCCGTCGAGGACCGCGATGTCGCGGCGGCCGTGCCGCTGCAGCAAGCTCGCGGCGGTCATTGCTCGTTCCCCGTGACCGCAGGCAACCAGCGACCCGGTCGGGACGGCGTCGACGTGGGCGACGATATCGCCGAGTTCGATATGTCTGGCGCCCCTGACGTGGTGGTCGGTCCACTCGGCGGCTTGGCGCACATCGACGTACGGCATCGTGGCGGCGGTCTCGTCTGCCCGCAGATAGGGCGTGAGGGCAATCTGTCCGCCCGTCGACACCCACGCGGCCATCCCCCCGGCGAGGTAGCCGACAATGCGTTCGTAACCGATCTTGTAGGCCTGCCAGATCAGCTCGCTGATCACCCCGGGGTTCTCTGGTACCACGAACACCAGTGGCACATCATCGGGAACCACCCATCCCAGCCAGGACGCGAACTGAGGACGCAACGGGATCGACACCGCACCGGGAACATGTCCGGCACCGAATGCGACGGCCGAGCGGGCGTCGACGATCCACGCCCCGTCGGCGGTCAGGCTTCGCACCGAATCCGGCGACAACGCGTCCAGCGACGGCTCCCCATCGACCACCGTCGGGCCCTGCCGATTGCGTTCGGCCATGCGCCGGAAATAGGTGGGGTAGCTGCCAAGGCTGCCGGTGAGTGCCTCGACGAACGCGTCTTCGCCCAGCGACAGCAATGGATTCGAGTCGCGTTCGGCACCGATCGTACTGGTGCGCCGGGCACCGGAGGGGGCCGAACAGAACGATCCGGCGCCGTGGGTCGGCCACACTGCCGCATCGTCGGGCAATGCGGACAAGCGCTGCAGCGAGCGAAACTGCCGGCGCGTCAACTCGATCGTGCGTTGTGGGCCGAGCAGATCGGTCCGGGCCGCCGACTTCACGATCAGCGAGCCACCCGTGAAAACTCCGATCTCCTCGCCGCCGTCGCAGATCAGGAAGGACAGATGTTCGTCCGTGTGCCCCGGCGTGGCCAGTGCACACAAGGTCAGACCACCGAGATCCACCTCATCCAGATCGCCGAGACCGGTATGCGGGAACTCTCGATCACCGTGTGCGGAGGCCAGGATCTGCGCACCCTGCTCCTTGTGCAGCTGCACCGCACCGGACAGGAAGTCGGCATGCAGATGGGTGTCGGCGGCGAAGCGCACGTGCAGCCCGCGCCGCTCGGCCGCGGCGTTGAGCGCACGCAGATCGCGCGACGCGTCGACCGCCAACGCGCTGCCGTCGCCGAGATCGAGCAGATACGAGCTGTTCCCCAGTCCCTCGTCGACGAGGGAAATCAGCTGATCAGCACTGAAAGCCATCACCCGTCTCCATGCACCGGAACCCGACACAGGCGGGATAGACGATCCCGCCCATCAGACACTACGCTATTCCATGGAAGGCTGGAATATGACCGAGATGACCCACACCGAACACAAGGCGAAAAAGGCCACGCTGTACGACGCGTTCGCCGCGAGCGGGAAAGCACTCGCGAACGGCACCCGACTGCAACTGCTCGATCTCCTCGCGCAGGGTGAACGCACCGTCGAGAGCATCGCGCGCGCCACCGATCTCAACCTCACGACCGCGTCGGCACATCTGCAGACGCTCAAGGCCGCCGGGTTCGTGACGACCCGGCGAGACGGAGTGCGGATCTTCTACCGCCTGTCCGGCGACGACATCGCCGAACTGCTCGCACTGTTGCGGTCGGTGGCCGCCCGTCATCAGCCCCGGGTCGGACCCGCCCGCGACGACTACCTCGGCTCCGACGACGGGACCGACGAGATCGACCGAGACGAACTGCAACGGCGTATCGACGCCGACGACACCGTGGTGATCCTCGATGTCCGGCCGGTCGAGGAGTACGACGCCGGCCACATTCCCGGCGCCGTCAGCATCCCCGTCGACGAACTCGCCGAGCGCATCACCGAACTCCCCGAGGACCGTGACGTCGTGGTCTACTGCCGCGGCGAGTACTGCGTGATGGCTTACGACGCAGCGCGTCTGCTCGCGGCCGACGGCCGCCGCGCGATCCGGCTCAACGACGGCATGCTGGAATGGCGTCTGGCCGACCTACCGGTCGCGCGGCGGTGATTTAGTGGTCCTGTTCAGAACCACTCAGGCGACGCGTTCGAAAATCGCCGTGAGGCCTTGTCCCCCACCGATACACATGGTCTCCAGCGCATATCGCCCCTCACGACGATCGAGCTCGCGCAGGAGGGTCGCCAGTATCCGAACGCCGGTGGCCCCGACCGGGTGGCCGAGGGAGATGCCCGATCCGTTGACATTCGTGCGCTCGAAATCGGCTGCGCCGAAGCCCCATTCCCGGGTCACGGCGAGCGCCTGGGCGGCGAAGGCCTCGTTGAGTTCGATGAGGTCCATGTCGGCGAGAGTCAGGCCGGCCCGGCCGAGCGCCTTGGAGGTCGCCGGCACCGGGCCGATGCCCATCTCCGCGGGCGCAACCCCGGCGACGGCCCAGGTGACCAGTCGGGTGAGCGGCCGAAGACCCAGTTTCTCGCTGTTCGCGCGGGTGGTGACGAGACATGTGGCCGCGCCGTCGTTCTGACCGCTCGCGTTGCCGGCGGTCACCGTGGCGTCGGGGTCCTCGCGCTGCATGATCGGGCGGAGCTTCGCGAGTCCGTCGACGCTGGTGTCGGCACGGGGATGCTCGTCGCGATCGATCACCAGCGGATCACCCTTGCGTCGGGGCACGGTCACCGAGACGATCTCGTCGGCAAATCGGCCTTCCTCGATCGCGGCAACGGCACGGCGGTGTGATTCGACGGCCAACTCGTCCTGCTCGCGGCGGGAGATGCCGTATTGCCGCCGGAGGTTTTCGGCGGTCTCGAGCATGCCCCCGGGCACCGGATGGTTCCGGCCACCGGCCGTGACGCGTCCGCGGGCCAGGCGATCGTGCAGTGCCGCGGGTGCGCCCTTGGCACCCCACCGGATCGACTCCGAGTAGTACTCGGCCCGGCTCATTGATTCCGCTCCCCCGGCGATCACCAGGTCGGCCACACCGGTCTGCACGCGCATCGCGGCGTCGAGCACCGCCTGCAGTCCGGACCCGCATCGTCGGTCCAACTGGAGCCCGGGCACGGTCACCGGCATGCCTGCATTGAGGGCGGCCACGCGACCGATCGCTGGTGCCTCACCGTTGGGATAGCACTGCCCGAAGATCACGTCGTCGACAGAGTTCGGATCAATCCCGGTGCGCGAGAGCAGTTCTTCGATGACGCGGGCCGCCAGGTCGGCGGCGGGGACATCGACGAACATACCGCCGTAGCGCCCGACCGGAGTTCGCAGGGGTTCGCAGATGACGACGTCCGCGGCGGAAACGGTCGAGTTGGGATCAGTCACGTCGGTGGTCTCTTTCCTCGTCGGCCCACTCGGCGGCCCAGTCGCGCAGCACCGCGGCACGGATCTTGCTGCCGTTCCCGCCGACAGTGGTGGGCATCTCGTTGATGATATGGATGATGGTGGGCACCTTGAACGCTGCCAGCCGATCTCGGCACCAGGTCTTGAGTGCGTCGGCGTCGACATCCTCGGTGTCGTCGGCGAGGACGACGAATCCGACTGCCACAGTGTGGCCGCCTGCGTCGGTGATGCCCACGACCTTCGCCGTCTGCACGGCCGGGTGGTCGGCGAGCCGGTGTTCTATCTCGGCCGGGTCGACGAGGAAGCCACGCAGTCGCAGCACATCCCCCATCCTGCAGACGTAGCTGAAGCCGCCGTCGCCGGTGGCGATCCCGAGATCGCCGCTGCGGAACCATCCGTCGGCGGTGAACGACCGCGCGGGGGCACCCGGGTCGCCGAGATAGGCGTCGACGACGGTCGGTCCGCGGAATTGCAGCTCACCCTGTTCCCCGCGGGCCGGCCTCCTGCCATCGAACGGATCCACCACGCGCACCTCGATCGACGGGTCGACCGGCCGCCCACCACCGTTCCAGCGGACTCGCTCCGGATCGTCTGGGGCCCACAGCAACACGAGCGCGAAAATCTCCGAGGAGCCGAATACGCCGGTGGTGTGGGTGCCGAATTCGTCGCGCAGCCACGTCGCGACCTCGTGCGAACGGCCGAGGAAGTCTGCGATGCCCAGCCACCGCAGGGACGCCAGGTCGACCCGCTCGCCGCCCTGCCAGGTGTCGAGGAGACGGCCGAAGAGATCGTCGCCGCCGACCGCGTGCGTCACCCCGAACCGACCCATTCGAAGCAGCGTCTCGGCCGGATGGAATACCGGCTCCATCAGAAGTGCTCCGCCACCGGCCAGTCCGGCGAAGGCGGCGCTGTAGCCGAACACCCCGGACACCGGTAGGACACACAGCAGGACGTCCCCGTCCCGAACACGCATGGCCTCGGCATCGGCGCGCGCATGCGCCACGACGGCCGAATCCCGGTGTGCCGCAAGCTTCGGAATGCCGGTCGAACCGGACGTGGTGAAGGCCACCGTGATGTCGTCGGCGGGATCGTCGTCGAGGCCCGCCGGGGTGAGCACCACCATGTCGGGAGTGTCGGGCGCACGCGCCCCACGAGTGTCCCCGGTTTCGGCGGCCCAACAACCGGCGCCGAGATCGAATCCCGCGGGGCTGACCGACGGTCGGCCGGGGCCCGCGACCACGGCAACGGCGGGCGCCGGGAGCGCGGTCTGGTCGTGGGCGCTGCGCAGGATGCCGTAGAGGTCGAGGCCGTGGAAGTCCGGGGCGACCGCCACGACGGCGGGCCGTGCCGCGGCGAGGATGTGCGCGACCTCGGCGACGTTGTAGCGGGTGTTGACGCCGATGACGTGCGCACCGACCTGCGCGGCGGCGAACTGCCAGACGAGCGCATCGGACCAGTTGGGCAGCAGAACGGCGATGCACTGTCCGCGGCGAACACCCACGGCGTCGAGTTCGGTCCGGAGATGTTCGACGCGGTCACGGAATCGCGCCCGGGTGACGGCGTGGATCTCCCCGTCCGCGACGTCGTAGACGGCGGTCGCCCCCGGGTTCGCGATGACGAGCGTGTCGAGCAGTCCGGTCAATGCGGATCTGGTCCTGGTGGTCACGCGGTCACCTCCGATCTGGCCGCGGCCGGCGCGGCGGCGTTGCGGAGTTCCATCAGCCAGCCGTCCGCGAGAGCCGCGAAGTCGTCGATCTCTTCCATCGGGTAGTGCCCGATGCCCGGGAGGCCGGTGAATCGGGCACGGCCCGGGTCCGCCGCGTTGATGTCCGCGGCGAGGCGTTCCACGGCCCGTGGATCGATCCAGGGATCGTCGAGGCCGCACACGAGGTGCAGCGGGCAGGTCAGCGCGCCGAGTCGATCGCCGACGTCGTGGGTGCCCCACCCGATGAGGTCCGAGGAGGAGATCTCCGGGTCTTCGCGTTTGTGCATCAGCGCGATGCGGTGGGCTGCCGCCGGGGACACCGAGTGCCCGATGGACGCGAGTGTGCCCAGGTAGGTGCGATCGGCGCGGGCGGGGCCGGCGACGTCCTCGAGTTCGCGGCGTAAGCCGGTGACGTTGACTTTCCCCGGTGCCGCCTGGGCCTCCATCGCGATCGCACCGGCCAGCGGGAAGTCGGGCCGCGTGGCGAGTTCGAGGGTGAGTTTGCCGCCGATCGAGCAGCCGAGGACCAACGGACGCTGCACGTCGAGCACGCTGAGCAGTGCGATCAGCCAGTCCCCGTAGTCGACGAGATCGGTGATCGCTCCGGTCACCGCGGGTTCGGACCGTCCGTGGCCGGGCAGATCGGGTACCAGCACGCGGTACCCGCGGTCGGAGAGGGCCGAGGCGACGTGTCGCCATTGAACGCCGCTCTGTCCGGCGGTGTGGATGCAGAGCACCGTCGGCAGGGCCTCGGCGGTTGCGGGGTGGTCGGGGGTGACGATCTCGACGAAGCCGAGAGCGCCGTCGATCTCGACGTAGCGGGCCTCGATCATGCTCGTGCCTCCCCGGCGATGCGACGAGCATGCCCGATGATGGTGTTCAGCGGCTTGGTCAGTCGGAGATATTCGTAACCGTCTCCGGTGGAGGAGAATTCGCCGCCAATGGCGCGGCGCATGAAATCGTCGTGGTCGCTCAGGACCACGTCCACCCACGTCTGCGCGGGGGCGACGAAGGTGAATGTCGCCCCGTGCGGAACACGTCGGGTGATGTCGATGATCTGTCCACGGTAGACCCTCAGGTGCAGTTCACGGTCGCCGCAGCGCAACCCGATCGTGCCGTCCCAGGTGGCCAGTGACGACGCGAAGGACGGATCACCTTCCAGGCTGGTCCGCAGTAGCCGTCCCCATCGCACCGAGCAGAAGTCGAGTGCCGGCTCCTCGGCTACGGGCTGCTCGGGACGCCAAATCTCGGTTCCTTCTTCGTGAAGTTCGCCGGTCTCATCGAGGAGCCGGATATGGCGTTCGACGGCGCCCTCGGACACGCGGGTCACGACGGATTCGACGTGGATGGTGTCGAGCATGGATACCGGTCGGTGGGTGACCCACTGCAGTGCGGTGAGCGTGGCGCCAGGCAACGACGGCATCGACAGCTCGGCGACAATTCGGCCGATCACCGACGACGTCGACGGCAGGCATATCCCCGATTCCTCGAGCCGTTTCAGCGCGAGTTGCCCGGGCAACGTGGTCCGGTCGCCGACACGGACGGCCATCACGGTGGTGTTCATGCGATATCGACCTTTCCGAGAAGCTCATCGGAGATGATGCGCATCTGGATCTCGCTGGTGCCCTCGAAGATCTTCGTGAGCCGGGCATCACGCCAGTGCCGTTCGACCTGGAAATCGGTGGTGTAGCCGGCGCCGCCGTGGATCTGCACCGCCTCGCTGGTGACCCGTTCGGCCATCTCGGTGGCGACGAGCTTGCACATCGAGGCCTCGAGCGAGCAGCGTCGGCCGGTGTCGATGTCGGTGGCCACCGAATACATCAGCTGGCGGGCCGCCTCGATCTCGGCGGCCATCGACGCGATCTTGAACCGCAGGTGCTGGAAGTCGGCGAGTTCGTGGCCGAACTGGCGGCGGGTGTGCAGGTAGGCGATGGAGTCCTCGAGTGCCCCGCGGGCGAGCCCGATCGCGCGGGCGGCGGTGTGTGCCCGACCGACCTCCAGACCGCTCACCGCCAGGTAGAACCCTTTGCCCTCCTCGCCGAGCATCCGGTCGGCCGGGATGCGGAAGCCGTCGAAAGACAGTTCCCAGGTGTTCCAGCCGAAGTATCCGATCTTGCGCACCTTGGTACCCGAAATGCCCTCTGGGAAGACGCCGCGCTCCTTCTCGACGAGGAATGCGCTGATTCCGCGGTGTGGCTTGGCCGGATCCTTGCGGGGGTCGGTGCGGGCGAACAGGACGAGATAGTCGGCCTCGTCGGCGTACGTGCACCACATCTTGGTCCCGTTGACGACCCAGTCGTCGCCGTCGCGGGTGGCGCGGCAGGAGATGTTGGCGACGTCCGAACCGGCCTCCGCCTCCGATAGCGCGTACGCACCGAGATATTCACCACGCGCCACACGTGGCAGCAGCTCCGCCTCCTGCTCCGGTGTGAATCCGCCGCCCATGCCGTTGCCGCGGGCCAGTAGTCCGGACACGCTCATCCAGGCGCGCGAGAGTTCTTCGGCGACAAGGCAGTACTCGAACACTCCGAGTCCCAGACCACCGTGCTCCTCGGAGATCATGATGCCGAAGAAGCCGACCTCGGCCATCGCCTTCTTGAGCGTGTCGGGGATGGTCCCCTGCACCGGGTCGAGTTCGTTGGCGACGGGGAGCACCTGAGTCATCGCGAACTCGCGGGCGAGGTCGCGGATGGCGATGCGCTGCTCGGTCAGGTAGCGCGGACTGTCGGTCCGCGGTTGCGACGGCCGATGGGTCATGGGGCCTCCTGGGGAATCGACGACGGATGGCGCGTCACCACCAATCATCGTTAACAAGCGTTCACCAAGTAGATCACTTCACCGCAAATGCGTCAACGACGCGCCTCGATCAGTCGGAGCGGTATCCGACGAGATTCAGCGCAAAGCGGCCGTAGTCCTCGGCCACTTCCTGGGCGGTCAACGGCCCGTCGGGCCGAAACCATAGCGGGATCCCCGAGCACATGGTCAGCACCGCCGTGACCGCCTCGTGCACTCGGGGGATCACGAAGACCCCCTTGCCGACACCGGCCTGGGCGAGCTCCACGAACAGCTGCTCCTGAGCATCGCGGGAGCCGACCACCCGCTTGCGGTCGACGTCGTCGAGGTAGCGGAGCTCGGTGTTGGCCACCAGGCATTCACGTGGCATGCGCGCCGCGAACAGTGCATGCGCGGCGACCGCCACCTCCCAGCGTCGCGCCGGGTCGTCCCCGGCCTTGCGCAGGGCGTTGCGGGTTGCGGTGAACTGGGCGTCACTGGCCGAGCGCAGGATCTCGACGAGCAACTCGGACTTGCTCTCGAAGTGGTTGTAGACATTCGCGGCACTGCAACCTGCACGGTTGCCGATGGTGCGCATCGTCGCCCCGTGGAATCCGGACCCGTAGAACTCGTCGAGCGCAGCGTCGACGATCCGATCCCGAACCGTCTGGGACTCCTTGGACGATCGAGTGTTCATGAACGCCCAGCGTAGCGTCCCGACCGCGACCTGCCCGGAAGCGAAATCCCGATAGATATTGACCTCGCGAATACGGCCGGTCTATGGTCATCACCGTGTGAACGTTCGTTAATCATACGGAGGTTGATTCATGACGATTCCGATCGACACCCCCCTGTCCGAGAGAGTGACCCGCCTAGAAGATCTCGAGGCCATCCGCTCTCTCGACGCCCGCTATTGTCGCCACCTCGATGATGGCAACTGGGACGCGCTGATGGATCTGTTCACCGACGACGGCGAGTTCGACGGCCTGGCGCATCCACGCGGCAAGGCAGAGATGCGTGACTTCTTCGCCGGCCTTGCCGACGCCGGACTCACCTCTTTCTGGCATTTCATCACCAATCTCGACATCGAACTCGACGGTGACCGGGCGACCGTGCGGTCGTTCCTGTGGCAGCCGTGTGTCTCCGACGGCGTCGCCTCCGTCGCCGCCGGCCGGTACACCGATCAGGCCGTCAAGATCGAGGGCCGCTGGCTCTATCGCGTGAAGCAGGTCCGCTTCCACTTCTTCGGGCCCCTCGAAAAGGGCTGGGATGAGAACCTTTTCGCGGTGGAATCCGCGCGGCGGGCGGCGGTGCGACCATGACCGAGGGGGAATCGAACACCCCCGGTCGTGTTCCTCAGGGTCAATCAGTGCACAACGGCATGTCCGACTCGACGCTGCTCTGCGGCATTGGCACAATGTGACGCATGGCACAGACAAAGCTAGGCGGCACCGTTACCAACACCAGTGGAGAGTTGCCCGCTGTCGGATCATCAGCACCGGCCTTTACTTTGGTCGGCATGGACCTCGGCACCGTCAGCAGCGACCAGTTCGCGGCGAAGCCCTTGTTGCTGAACATCTTTCCCTCGATTGACACGGGCGTCTGCGCAGCCAGCGTGCGGACATTCAACGAGAGGGCCGCAACCACGGGCGCTACCGTGCTCTGTGTTTCGCACGATCTTCCGTTCGCCCAGCAGCGGTTCTGCGGGGCAGAAGGCATCACCGACGTCGTCGTGGCGTCCGCGTTCCGCAGCAGCTTTGGCGATGATTACGGTGTCACGATCGCCGATGGCCCCATGGAGGGGCTGCTGGCGCGCGCGGTTGTGGTGGTCGGCGCCGACGGCAACGTCATCTATACCGAGTTGGTACCGGAGATCACGCAGGAACCCGACTACGACGGAGCGCTGGGATCGCTCTGATTCCTCAGCCGAATCGGCGATTGGGGCACAGAGCCATGGGATCTGTGCCCCAATCTGTCACTTTCCGCTGAATACCGGGAAGGCGCCGGCCTCGCCATAGTCCTCGATGCGCAGGGAGCGCAGAGCATCCATGTCGTCGGCGGTGATCGTGAAGTCGATCTGAGCGTTGCCGCGCATATGATCCGGGTTGGCGGTCTTCGGCAATGGCACCGCCCCCAATTGCAGGGTGTAGCGGATGCACAGCTGCGGAACGCTGACGCCGTAGCGCTCGGCCATCGCTACTAGATCCGGGTGCAGCAGGATCTCGCCGTGCCCGATGGGCGAGTAGGCCTCGACGAGGATGTTGAGGCTCTCGCAGTAGGCGATGAGGTCGGTGGGTGTGTTGCCCACCTGGACGAGGATCTGATTCACCTGCGGCGCGATGGTGCTTGTCGTGAGGATGTTGTCGAGGTCGTGCCGTTCGAAGTTGGAGACGCCGATCGACCGGAGCTTGCCTGCCTTGTATGCATCCTCCAGCGCGCGCCACGCCTCGCGGTTGCCCTCGGCGTAGTCACCGCCGCGCCAATCGGCCCACGGTTGCGGGCTGTGGATCAGCATCAAGTCGATGTGGTCGAGCCCCATCGTGGCCAGCGAGCCGTCGATGGCCGCGGCCGCATCTCGGTAGTTCTTGATCTCGGCGGCCAGTTTGGTGGACACGAACAGCTCCTCACGGGCGACGCCGCTGGTGCGGACGCCCTCGCCGACACCGCGCTCGTTGCCATACGCCTGTGCGGTGTCGAGGTTCCGATATCCGGTCTCGACCGCGTCGCCGACTGCGCGGGCGGCCTTGTCGTCATCGATGAACCAGGTGCCCAAGCCCAGCTTGGGGATCTGCACGTGGTTGGACAGTGTGTAGGTCTCGTTGAGAACCATGGCTTTTGCTCCTTGTGTCGTGATTGATGTTGACTGCGGCGCGGCACGCTCAGCCGATTGCGTCGATGCCGACGCCCTTTGCTCAGCCCCCGTATTCCTCATCGGTGACGTGCTCGAGCCACGTGACGACCTGACCGTTCTCATCGGCCTCCTGCATGGCGACATGTGCCATGTAACGATCGGGTGTTGCACCGTGCCAATGCACTTCGCCGGGCTCGATGTAGACCACGTCGCCGGGACGGATCTCTTGCACGCCACCTTCGCGGGTGGCGACCAGGCCGATACCGTCGGTGACGTAGAGAGTCTGGCCCTTCGGATGGTGATGCCAGGCGGTCCGGGCGCCGGGCGAGAACCGGACGTGCGCGCAGCCGATCGCCGATTGATCGTCCGGGTTGCGGATGCCGTCGATCTGGACCGCGCCGGTGAACCAGTCTGCGGGTCCGGGGGCCGTCTGCCCTCCGCTTCGCGTGTACTTCATTTCTGATGCTTCCTTTCTCTTGACTGAGGTTTGCTCGTGCCGAGGGTGTCACCGCTCAGCGTTGCGGAAGTCGCAATCCGGCGATGGCGGCGATAGCCACCACGGTGGCCCCCACGAGCAAACTGATGTGCAGGCCATCCGTGAAAGCAGAATCGTCGGCGAGGAGGGCACCGAACACCGCGACCGCCAGTGCACCCCCGATCTGACGGCTGGTGTTGAAGACGCCGCTGGCGGTCCCGGTGCGTTCGGGCGGAACATGATGCAGCAGTAGCGCGGTCAGCGGCGGCATCGTCAGCGGACCACCGAGACCGACCAGAACCATCAGGATCGACAGCGCCCAATTCGGTGCAGACGGTGCGGCGAGGACGAGCGCCACCATCCCGACCACCATGCACGCCAGTCCGCCGACGATGGGTGTTCGGGCACCGACCCGCTCCACGATCCGTGCCGAGAACGGGGTCAGAACCAGACCGATCAGCATCATCGGCAAGAACGCGATACCCGTCTGGAACGCGCTCATTCCCTGGGTCTGCTGGAAGTACAGGCTCATCACGAACGGCAGCCCGAAGTAGCCGACCATGAAGGCGAAGCCCGCGATGAGCGAGATCCGAAACACCCTGCCACCGAACAGATCCAACGGCACCATCGGATCCTTGGTGCGCGCCTCGATCAGCACGAATGCGGTCAGCCCGATCACCGCGACAAGGAGCGCCACGAGGACGGAGCCGCCGAGGACGCCCACATCGCCGGCCTCGATCGCCGCGAAGGTCAGGGCTGCCATCGCGGTCACGGCGGCCAGCTGCCCTGGCCAATCCAATCGTGTGGGATGAGTCGGCGACGGGGCCGTCCGTCGCAGTGCCAGCAGGGCGATGACCGCGACCGGCACGTTGATCAAGAAGATCCATCGCCAGTTCAGCTCGGTCAGAAGTCCTCCCGCGACCGGCCCTGCGGTCGACGCGACCGCGCCACCCATCGCCCACATGCCAACCGCTCGACTTCGGCGGCGTGGGTCAGGGTAGGTCTCGCTGACCAGTGTCAGCGACGCCGGCACGATCAGTGCAGCGGCTGCGCCTTGCACAAAGCGCATTCCGATCAGGACGGGCAGTGTCGGCGCCGCCCCGCACGCGAACGATGCCACGGCGAACAGAGCAAAACCGACGGCCAAGGCATGCCGGGCTCCGATCCGATCGGCGAGCGAGCCCGAGGAGAGCAACAGCGCCGCGAACAGCAGAGTGTACCCGTCGACCACCCACTGCAGCCCTGCCATCCCGCCGCCCAGTGACTCCCTGATCGACGGCAAGGCCACATTGACAATGACCGCGTCCAACGTCACGACGAAGAACCCAAGGATCGCCGCACTCAACGCGAAGACCGGTGCCGGACGCCGCGCCGGCACCGTGGCATCGAGCGCCTCGGGAACTCGGTTGAGCATCCGCCCTCCTCTCGTATTTACCGGATATTGAGCATCCGCTTATCGAGCGTAGGCGGATAAACGGATATCGTCAATCCACTTATGCTGATACCGTGGTCACATGGCGAAGGCACAAGCTCCACGTCCCCTGCGCAAGGACGCATCGATCAACCGCGACCGACTGCTGGACGCCGCTCGAGAACTCTTTGCCGAGAAGGGACTTGGTGTCACACTCAACGACATCGCCCACCACGCCGGCGTCGGTGTGGGCACCGCGTACCGACGCTTTGCCAACAAGGAAGAAATCATCGACACGCTCTTCGAAGAGCGATTGCAGGCCGTGGAAGCGGTCGCTCGCGAAGCACTCGACGAACCAGACCCCTGGAAGGCACTCAGCGACTACCTCAGGCGCGCCCTTCAGATGCAGTTCGGCGACCGTGGCCTCCACCAGATCCTCGACGACCCGACACTCGGTGACGCGAGGATCAACGACGTCCGCGTACGGATCGCGCCCCTGATCGTCGAGCTGGTGCGCCGCGCCCAGCAGGCAGGAGTCGTTCGTGATGATTTCGAACCGACCGACGTCACGTTCATGCAGTCGGCGATGGCACCGATCATGGACAGCACACGCGATGTCGCGCCGCAGACCTACGAGCGTTATCTGACCTTCTTCCTGGACGGAATCCGCAGCGATGACCGGCGATTCACCCCGCTACCGGCGCCCGCGCTCAGTTCGGAGAACACGCACACGGCCATGACACATCGGCGCCGCAGGTAGGTACCTCAGCCTGCAGACGGTGGTGACCACGCCACCGTGTTCATCGGTATCAGCGGACCGGCTCGCGCTCCCAGGACCGTACGGTCCGATCGCCGTGCAACAGTTGTCGTGGCCAGCGCCTTTCCGCTGCGCCGTCTGAAGCGTTCCGCGGAACGTTTACGCGGCGGCCGGTTGTTCGGCCTTCAGCCGCCAGATGGCATAGAGGACTTCAGTGGTGTAGCCCAGGTCGAGGCGCCCGCCACCGACGGTCGCGGTGGCATCCGGCGCGATCTGGGGATCGGGCTCCCAATCGTCGGGGATCGCGACCGCCGGTGCGGTCTCGATCAGCGACCCGTCGGTGCGGTGGAAACTGAACTGTTGATCGCCCAACGCGCGGATCGCAAACCGACCACGATGTAGCGCCCGATGATGGGTGCTGCACAACATGATCAGGTTGTCCATATCGGTCGGCCCGTCATGGCGATCCCAATCCCGCACGTGATGGGCATGCAGATGCCGAGTACGTCCACACCCCGGGTGGGCACAGCCGGCGTCGCGGTTGAAGATCGCCCTGATCATCGCGGCCGTCGGTTGCCGCCGCTTGCGTCCCCACGACAAGACTGCACCGCGCTTGTTCTTGGTCACCTCCCGTTCCGCAGCCCCGCACTGGGCCTCGTCGACCTCGATCTCTGCCAACGCCGGACCACCGTCGAGGTGCGGATCCGACAGCGCCGCATCGCCATCACCTTCGGAGTTGTTGTCTGCAAAGGTGTGCACAACGATCTCTGCCCCAGGCGCGATCTCGGGGATGTCCACCACACCGTGCACGGTATCGGCCATCGCCACCATCGCCGGGGCAATGTTGTGCGGCACGTGCCGCCACAGATCCCGCTGCTGTGCCGCCGTCATCTCCCCCGCCGCGGCAGGGTCGACGAGTTCGGTCGGCGGTTTCAGGGCGTCCCGCGGAACGTCGCCATCCCCGGCCACCCGGGTGCGTTCATATTCCGCACGCACCGCCCCCGCCAACAACCGCGCCCCGTCGAGGGGGTTGAGCCGCAGCGTCACCGACAAGGTGCCATCCAGATGCCATTTCCACTGCCCCGACGACTCGATATGCCCGGCCTCGCGTTCGGCGGTTTCACGATCGAGATGGCGCATAGACCGCACCAGCTTCTCCACCTGCGTGGCCGATGCCGACCGCGCAAAGTTGACCAGCTCGGCTTCACGTTCCGGCGTCGCAACTCGGGTCAGGGCCCGCGCCTTGGAATAGGTCAACCGTCCCGTCGCGAACTCCTCACGCAACAATGGCAACCCAGGCAGAGCGCGAGCCACCCGCACATGCTCCTGGGCCGTCCGAATCGACATACCCGTGCGCCAGGCCAGCCAATGCGCGCACGAACTGATCCCTTCCCCGCCCCAGCCGCCACGCTCGTCGAGCTCACCGAGCAACTCCAAGAACCGGGCGGTCAACGCGGTGATCTGCCCGGCAAACCCGGTCACCCGCTCGCGCAATTGCTCGACCGTCAACTGCGCCGGCGGGGTGTCATCGAGAAACCCCGACACGACAGCTGAAGGCGATGGAAGAGAACTAACCGACATCTCAGATCCCCCGAACTGGGTCGATACCAACCGAACACCCAGAGGGTAACGCCGGCCACCGACTGAATCGGTGTTCCGCGGAACGCTTTGGGCGGGTTCGCCGTTGGCCGATCTCGGCGGCGGTAGTGGATCTTCGCAACGCGGCGAACATAGATGTTCTTGACTTTGATCTGTGATCACATCTAGAGTGGTCTACATCACAGCGCAACCGGTAGTGCGATGCACCTACTTGTCGAAGCAGAGATCGCTTCGCTGATAGCCCTGCGCCCCAATCATCCTCGCCGTGATCACATACCGACCGGAAAGGACTCAGGTCCATGACCGCTCCCCATCCCCTCGATGATGCGCCGTTGTCGACCTTTCACAAGAAGCTCGCACTGTTTGCCTCCGGCGGGCCGTTCCTCGACGGCTACGTGCTGTCGATCATCGGTGTCGCGCTGGTGCAGATCAGCCCCGATTTCGGCCTGAGTTCCGCACAGGAAGGGCTCGTCGGCGCATCTGCGCTGGTCGGCATTCTCCTTGGCGCCTTCGCCGGCGGCTGGCTCACCGACAAGTTCGGGCGCCAGGTGCTGTTCACCATCGACTTGGCGCTCATCATCGGGTGTTCGATCGCCCAAGCCTTCGTCGGCAACGTCTGGTGGCTGATCGGCCTTCGACTCCTGATCGGTATGGCCGTGGGCGCCGACTATCCGATCGCCACGTCGCTGCTCGCCGAGTTCTCCCCGCGCAGATGGCGCGGCCCCCTACTTGGCGCATTCGTGGCCATGTGGTTCGTCGGCGCGGTCGCCGCGTACTTCGTCGGTGAAGCCCTGATGCATGTCGACGGGGGCTGGCGATGGATGCTGGCCAGTGCCGCAGTGCCCGCGATCATAATTGTGCTCGCCCGGATCGGGACACCGGAATCCCCGCGATGGCTCATGAAGAAGGAACGGGTCGACGAGGCGAATGCGGTGTTGCAGAAGGTCTTCGGGCCCGGAGTGTCGGTCGACGATCTCCCCGAGGAGGTGCACGAGAACATCCGGGTCAGTGCACTGCTGCGGTCCGGATACGGCAAGCGCATGGCGTTCATTTCGATCTTCTGGACCTGCTCGATCGTGCCGCTGTTCGCGGTCTATGCCTTCGGCCCCAAGATCCTCGGCGCACTCGGTTTGACCGGCACCCTCGCCAACTACGGGTCCGCGTTCATCACGTTGATGTTCCTGGTCGGTTGCCTCGTCGGATTGGCCCTGGTCAACCGCATGGGCAGGCGCCCACTGATCATTCACAGCTTCGCGTGGGCCGGGCTGGCACTACTGCTGCTCGGCATCTTCACCAACGCCTCGGCCTGGCTCGTGCTCGCTTTGTTCGCCGCCTACGCCGTCACGATCGGCGGCACCCAGATTCTGCAGTGGATCTATCCGAACGAGTTGTTCCCCACCGAGGTCCGCGGATCGGCCGTCGGCCTGGCCTCCTCCCTGAGCCGAATCGGAGCAGCGATCGGCACCTACCTGGTGCCGGTATCCCTGAGCCACCTCGGCACCGCGTGGACCATGATCGTCGGCGCCATCGTGACATTTGTCGGCGCCGGCGTCTCGATCCTCTGGGCTCCGGAGACGCGCGGTCTCACCCTGGGCGAATGCGCCTCGATCGGCGCGCCGTCCCCGGAGCCGACCGCGAAGGCGGCGTGATCGTGGACCTCACGCGCACCGGCATCGTGAAGCACGACGACCGCGAGTTCAAGCTCGGCATACACTCCTACACGTTGTCAACGGATGTGGCGAGCGCTGAGGTTTCGAGTCGGACCACGCCTACGAGAAGACCATCGATCTCGACACGATGATGGACCTCGCCGTCGAGTGGGGCGGCTCATCGGCGCATGCCTCGACACCATGAACTCGCTCGTACTGATGGAGGGCATCGAGGATTGTGTCCGCAAA
>NZ_BAHC01000112.1 GCF_000298195.1 Gordonia rhizosphera NBRC 16068
CAGGTCCGACGGATGTAGTCGTTCCCTGACACCACTCTCCAGCGGGTCGTCCGTGAGTCACACCGCCCCGGGTCCAAACGCCCATCGGTCAGGCGTCCCTCCACACCGTAGGCGAACGCGACGTCAGGATGGTCGTCGAGGAACTCGATACTTGTCGCAAGGGAACCCGACGCCAGAACATCGTCGGCATCCAGGATGACGCAATAATCGGCGTCAGCCCAGTCGATCGCACGGTTGTAAGAATCGAACATTCCCCGATTCTCGTCATTGAGGAACAACGTTACGCGGTCATCGGCAGCCGCGATTTCGCGGGCAATCTCCTGACTGCCATCCGTTGAGGCATTGTCGACGATGAGTAGCCGCAGGTCTGCACCATCCTGACTGAGCACACTCATCGCCGCATCGCGAAGGTAGGAGCCATATTGATAGGACGGTATTGCTACGTCGACGCTGCTCATGGCCCTCTCTCCGTACCGACCCAATTCAAACTATTACGCGATGCGGCGCGACGCCCGCAGGGTAACCCCGGCGAACAGCC
This sequence comes from Gordonia rhizosphera NBRC 16068, assembly GCF_000298195.1. Taxonomy (GTDB): domain Bacteria; phylum Actinomycetota; class Actinomycetes; order Mycobacteriales; family Mycobacteriaceae; genus Gordonia; species Gordonia rhizosphera. The sequence continues at coordinate 539 of NZ_BAHC01000112.1, forward strand.
GGTCGGACAAATCGCCCGCCCTTATACCTTGGCGCACCCTATCGCATTGTTTGGGTGCGGGCGGGTCGCCGTCTCCGCAAGACTCGGGCACTGCGGACGCCGAGGTGGCAGCAGGCAGCCGATTCGTGCGGCAATCGCGCCCAATCCATTCCGCGCATGCGGTGATAGAGTCGGCGGTGGCCACGTCACGGCACCGAACACCGCAGATGAGGGCGCTGCGGGACACTGGGAAATCCGGCGAGCCGAAACACAGACTCGTCTGCGTGTCGGAACCACATCGACAGTCGCAACGAGACATATGGGAGCACAACGCGGATGAAGGCTCGAGCGATTCTGTCCAGAATCACCACACCGCTCTGGCCCACAGTGGTGGCCGGCATTGCACTTGGCGCCATCGCAGGAGGTCTCGCACTCCAGTCAGACCACACCGCTCAGGTCACCGCCCTCGTCCGTATCCACCAGCCAATTGATCCGAATCAGGTCCTGCTCGGTGGAACTGGAACAACGGAGGACCTGCAGTCCTATATCTCCGGCGAGATCGCCTACCTGAGCTCTCCGGGATTCTCCGAAGCGGTGAAGCGACAGGCGGCAGATGGCGGCCCATCGTCCGTGTCAGCTGTCCAAAACGGACAGTCACCGGTAATCACGTTCTCGGCGAGCGCCGGCGACGCAGACCAAGCGAAAAGAG
>NZ_BAHC01000111.1 GCF_000298195.1 Gordonia rhizosphera NBRC 16068
TGAACTCGAAGACCGCGGTGTCGCCGGCGATCCTGGACCAGTTCAGCGCCGCGGTCCGCTCATCCATCCCGGTGATGACCGAGTAGAACTCGATCAGTTGCTCCCGCGTGCTGCGCAGGTCGGCGCCGATCGGGTCCTCGACCGTTGCATTAGCCGCATAGAGGTCGGCGATCTGTTCAGCCGTGCCAGAACTCAGCAGATCGACGTACGCCTCCACCGTCGCGTTGATCTTCTCACTCAAGGTCCCCTGGTCAACCGTCATCGTCTGCCCCTCTGGTCGAAATAGAACGTGTTCTACATCGGACCGTAGCAGCCCGGCCTGGCTACTCTCGACTGGTGCGGTGGGCTATTGCCGGAACCCTTCAGCTCCTGGCCGTCTGGGCGGTCGGGGCTGTCTACGTCCGTCTGTGCCTGGACGCATCCGATTCCCTGCCGTACACGCCGGCGACGGAGTACTGGTACCTGTTCGTCGCCGTGACCGCGTTCGGCGGCGCGATCACGGGGAGCGTCCTCGTTGTGCGGCGTCAGATGAAACGCCATCGCGTGCGGACGAAGTAGTCCGAGCGCGCCCCGAGCATCAAGCGGCTACTTCAGATCCGTGCTGGACTTCCCGAGCGCTGTCGTAGTCGATCGGATGCCCGGCCTCGGTGAGCATGCGCCGCAGTTCCTCAAGGGCCGCGCGGCCCAGCCCGACGGCCATCGCGGCCACCACCGGGCGCGTGTTGTCGCATTTGACTCGGTAGCCGGTCAGCGGCCTGAGACGGTGTTTGCCTCCCCACCCTTGCCTCTGATCAGCGCATACGGTAGTCTTCGAACATACGTTCGAAGCGATCGAGAGGGGCTCGATGACCAGCGACGATGTCACCAGTAATACCGACGCGGAGATTGTCGGGCTCTACCGGGAACTCGATGATCTGTTGGGCCGGATCGCCGCCGCCGAGACCACCCCCGCCTCCTACGACGAGATCGTCACCGTCGCTGAGGTCCATGAACGCTCCGCCCGGCGGATGAGCTTCCTGGGCCTGCAACGGGTGCTGGACTGCTCGGACCGCAACGCCGTCAGCGAGGAAGGCTACCGGTCGATCGGCGATTTCATGGTCGACCGGTTACGGATCACCGACCCCGGCCGCCGCCGCAAGCAGATGGCCGCCCTGCTGGAACTGCACTCGCTGTCTGGGGAGAAGCTCGACGCGCAGTGCCAGACGCTGGCCGAGGCGTTCGCCGAGGGTGCGATCGGGGTGGAGCATGCGGTCACTGTGATCGACGTGCTCGACAAACTGCCCGTCAAGGTCGACGCCAAACAGCGGACGGCGGCGGAAAAGGTGATGGCCGACTACGCCCGCGTGCACACCCCGAAAGAGTTGCGGGTTCTCGGTGCCCGGCTCTTGGCCCACCTCGACCCCGACGGCGCCCTGACCGACGATCAGGACCGGGCCCGACGCCGCAGTCTGCATCTGTCGAAGCAGGACGCGCAGTTGATGAGCACCCTGGAGGGCCGGCTCGATCCGGTTACCCGCGCCTTGTTGGAGGTGGTGCTGGATGCATGGGCTGCCCCGGGGATGAACATGCCTGGGGACGAACTGTCGCCGCAGGGCAACAAGGACGACGCCGACCCCGAACAACTGAAGGCCGCCGCCGAGCGCGACAACCGCACTCCCGGCCAACGCAACCACGACGCCCTGCGCGCGCTGCTCAAGGCGGTCGCCGACGGCGGCCTGCTCGGGAAGAGTCACCGCGGGTTGCCGCCGCATCTGATCATCACCATCAGCGAGACCGAGCTGCGCAAACGGGCCGGGGTGGGGACCACGGCGGGTGGGGCGTTGTTGCCGATCGCTGATGTGATCGAGTTAGCGGCGCAAGCGCAGCAGCATTTGGCGGTGTTCGCCGACCACAGTCCTGAACCTCTGTATCTGGGGAAGGCGAACCGGTTCGCGAATCAGGCGCAACGGATGATGCTGCTCGCGCGCGACGGGGCGACCTGCACCTGTCCGGGCTGTAGTCAACCGTTCACCCGCACCGAAGCCCACCACGCCGAACAAGATTGGGCCGACGGCGGCTACACCGACATCATCGATCTGGCCGCGGCCTGCCCGAAACACAATCGGATGGTCGGCGACAAACCCGGCCAGTGGTCGACCCACATCATCAAAGACGGCCCTGATGCCGGGCGGCCGGCGTGGACCCGTAATACCCGCAGCGGGAAGGGCCGCGCGCGGGTGCGGGTCGATCGCACTCGCGAAGTCGTCGAAGCATTCGCCCGTACCCTCCGCGGTGACACGGCCCGTCCACCGGACAATCGTTGCGGCACAACCGAACCCAAAACACCGACCGGACCGCCTGGTCACCCCGACGAACGGCGACGAATCCCTCGGCTGATCGCCTCGGGATGGGCCGTCAACACCGTCAACCTCGGCTGAATAGTCGTGGCGCCGAGGTTGGCGGTCTCGCGCCAGGGAAATGTGCATAACTCATCGCGTCTCGGCCGCGGTTATCCACAGGTCAACCTCGGCGCCCGAGATCGGGTCGTCGATGCCCGACGATGACATGCATGAACTCGATCGGAGGGCGAATGACCGACCACACCAAAGGTTTCAACGCCGGCCGCGCCGAAGAGGTCGCGCTGGGCATTGCCATGTCTGGCCATGTCCGGCTGTGGCGTGGCGGCGAGCCATCGCTGTGGAAGATCCATGACATGTCGGATTCTGACGAACTGGAGCGACTGCAGGGTTCCGGCGCAATCTCCACCAATCGGTTCGATCGAGCCCATCATCGTGAATCGGCCAGCTTGGACATCGCGAATCAGGTTCTGTGCGTGGGCAAGACGCTCGCGTCGTCACACCGCGGCGGCCTCACACACGGCCATGGAATCTTCATCAAGGTGTCCCCGACGAATGGAACGAAGAAGCACCCGTACCAGAGCTGGGAGTCCGTCGAGGACGTCATCATCCGAGCAACTGACGGGGCGCAGGCGCGAGGAGAGGTTCTCGTGGTCGGCAAGGGCCCTGACCCGCGTGCGGCCGGGCCATCGGTACTGCTCAGCACCTCCACGGTCAATGCCTGGACCTACTCGGTTGTTTCGGCGTCCCCCGCGCCCACCCTCGGAGCATGGGCGGAACACGAATCGGCACCGACGGATAACCGAACCACGTTGGTGGCGACGCTATCTCCGATGTCGCGGGGCGAAGCTGCCGAGCTTGCCGCGGAGGCACTCAAGGAGTGGGGGGTGGAACCCTTCGACGTGGGCATCGCCTACGTCGTCCCTATCGAATTGCTGGCCTCCCCGACTTCGCCGGCGCTGGCCGGGCAGTAGCAAGCTCCCACCGCCGTTCGCAGTGAATGGCGGTGGGAGAGCGGCAATCAGCCCAGAGCGGCCAACCGCGTCCAGGTGTCGACGACGGTGTCGGGGTTGAGTGACATCGACTCGATGCCCTGCTCGAGCAGCCACTCGGCCAGGTCGACGTGGTCGCTCGGTCCCTGCCCGCAGATGCCCACGTACTTGCCGCGGGCCTTGCAGGCCGAAATAGCTGCAGCGAGCATGTGTTTCACAGCTGGGTCACGCTCGTCGAACGACTCCGCGACGAGGGCGGAATCGCGATCGAGCCCGAGCGTCAGCTGCGTCATGTCGTTGGAGCCGATGGAGAAGCCGTCGAAGTGATCGAGGAACGCGTCGGCGATGACGGCGTTGGACGGCACCTCGCACATCATGATCACTTCGAGGCCGTTCTCGCCACGACGCAGGCCGTGCGAGGCGAGCAGCGAGATCACCCCTTCCGCCTCCGTCAGCGTGCGGACGAACGGGATCATGATCTTGACGTTGGTCAGGCCCATCTCGTCGCGGACGTAGCGCAGCGCCGCACATTCCATCGCAAAGCAGTCGGCGAAGTCCTTCGACAGGTACCGAGACGCCCCGCGGTAGCCGATCATCGGGTTCTCCTCGTCGGGCTCGTAGAGATCCCCGCCGACGAGCTTCGCGTACTCGTTGGACTTGAAGTCCGACATGCGCACGATCACCGGATGTGGCGCAAACGCGGCAGCGATCGTCGCGACCCCCTCGGCCACCCGCTGGACGAAGAATTCGCGGGCACTCGGATAGGCAGCGATCGCCTCGCCGATCTGCTCCTTCAGTGGGCCGTCGAGAGTCTCGAAATCGAGCAGGGCCTTGGGATGAATCCCGATCTGGCGGTTGATCACGAACTCCAGTCGCGCCAGGCCGACGCCGTTGTTCGGCAGGCGGGAGAACGCGAACGCCTGCTCAGGCGTGCCGACGTTCATCATGATCTTGGCGCTGATCTCGGGCATCGCGTCGATCGTCGATTCGGTGACGTCGAAGTCGAGCAACCCGTCGTACACGTATCCGGTGTCGCCTTCGGCGCACGAGACGGTCACCTCGCGGCCGGCCTCGAGCGAGCGGGTTGCCGCACCCGTACCGACGACCGCAGGGATGCCGAGCTCGCGGGCGATGATCGCGGCGTGGCAGGTGCGTCCGCCGCGATTGGTGACGATCGCACTGGCTCGCTTCATGATCGGCTCCCAGTCGGGATCGGTCATGTCCGCGACGAGCACCTCACCGGCCTGGAACTCGTGCATCTGTTCCACGGACTCGAGAATGCGGACGGCTCCCGCGCCGATGCGGGCGCCGATCGCGCGGCCTTCGACGAGGACGCTGCCGGTCTCGTTGAGCCGGAACCGCTGCTGGCCGGTAACCGCCGCCCGCGACTGCACCGTCTCGGGGCGAGCCTGGAGGATGTACAGCTCCCCGTCGACGCCATCTTTACCCCACTCGATGTCCATCGGGCGGCCGTAGTGTTCCTCGATCAACAGCGCCTGACGGGCCAGTGCCTCTACTTCGGCGTCGGCGAGGCTGAGCAGGCGCCGATCGGCGGGCTCGACGTCGACGAACTCGGTCGTGCGGCCGACCGACCGGTCGTCGGTGTAGACCATCTTGGTGGCCTTCGACCCGACGCCGCGTTTGAGCACAGCGGGACGAGCCGCGCGCAGGGCAGGCTTGTAGACGTAGAACTCGTCGGGGTTCACCGCGCCTTGGACGACCGCCTCGCCCAGTCCGTACGACGACGTCACGAAGACGGCGTCGGGGAAGCCGGACTCGGTATCGATGGTGAACATGACCCCGGAGGCGCCGATGTCGGAGCGCACCATCTTCTGCACGCCCGCCGAGAGGGCAACGGCGTCGTGGTCGAACTTGTGATGAACCCGGTAGGCGATCGCGCGATCGTTGTAGAGCGATGCGAACACCTCTCGCATCGCCTGCAGGATCGCGTCGATACCGCGCACGTTGAGGAAGGTCTCCTGCTGCCCGGCGAACGACGCATCCGGAAGGTCCTCGGCGGTCGCACTGGATCGCACGGCGAACGACGCCTCGTCCGAGCCGCCCGACAACTCAGTGAACGCTGTCCGGATGTCGGCCTCGAGGTCGGTGGGGAACGGCTGAGCCATCACGGCCGCCCGGATCGCACGTCCGGCCTCGGCCAGCGCCTGCACGTCGTCGGTGTCGAGGTCGGCGAGACGGGCACTGATCCGGCCGGCCAGGCTGGTGCCGGAGCTGTCGGGCCTGCTCAGGAACTCGCGATAAGCGTCGGCCGTCGTCGCGAAGCCGTTGGGGACCCGCACCCCGACACTGGTCAGATTCCGGACCATTTCACCGAGGGACGCATTCTTCCCGCCGACTTCCTCGAGGTCTGCGAGGCCGAGGTCGGCGAACCACCGGACGTTGTTGTTCATGAAACGGCTCCTCAATGTGCGGGGTGGGACCTGCGAGCGAGCACTTGCAGGATGAGTGTGGACATTTCCTCGACGGATTTCGCCGACGAATCGATGATGGGGAGGTCGTGTGCGCGATACAGCGCTTCTGCACGCTTGAGTTCGTACGTGCACTGCCGCAAGGACGCGTACGTGGAGTCCGGGCGGCGCTCGGACCGGACCGCGCAGAGGCGCGCCGCGCTGGTGATGAGCCCGAAACAGCGGTCGGCGAGGTGCCCGATCGGGCGTGGCAGGTCGGCGCTCGTGAAGTCGTCGTCGATCAGTGGATAGTTCGCGACGCGCAGACCGTGCTGCAGCGCGAGATACATCGTCGTCGGGGTCTTGCCGCAGCGCGACGGTGCCACCAAGATCACGTCTGCCTTGTCCAGTGAGCGAACACTCTGACCGTCGTCGTGCTCGATCGCATACTCGACGGCCTGCATGCGCGCGTTGTAGCGCTTGACGTCGCCGACCCCGTGGAGACGAGCGGGTGTTCGGGCGCCGCGGGTCCCGAGAATGGCCTCCACCTGCTGCATGTGCATGTCGAAAAAGTCGATCAGCGGGGCGCGGGTCTTGACAAGTTCGTGACGCACGTCGTCGAGCGCTGCGGTGGCGAACACGAGCGGTGTCACGCCGCTCTCCATCGTCGCGTCTATTCGACGCACTACCTCCCGGGCATCGTCGGGGGTGGTGATGAACGGGATCAGCGTCCGCTCGAACCGGTGATCGGGAAAGTGCAGCAACAGGGCGTTACCCATGGTCTCGGCACTGATACCGGTGCTGTCGGAGAGGAAGAACACCGGGATCGGTTCGCCATCGTGTGTCGCACTCACCTGGTCGTTTCCCATCGGCCCGGAACACTGGGGCCTCTATCGTTGCGCACGGGTCTCGCGGGCCGACGGGCAGGTCACATAACTCGCCGTTGGGCCGGCGTTCACGTCATCACAAGCAGCGCAGTTCGACGCCGGATATCTACTTCAGATCCGTGCTGGACTTCCCGAGGACCCGCCGCGCGATGATGAGCTGCTGGATCTGCTGGGTTCCCTCGAAGATGTCGAGAATCTTGGCGTCGCGCGCCCACTTCTCCAGCAGGCCGGCCTCCGAGAATCCCGCCGACGCACCGATCTCCACGGCCTTGTTGGTGACGTCGGTGACCATGCGGCCGGCCTTCGCCTTCGACATCGACGCCTCGGTGGAGTTGGGCTGGGAGTTGTCGGCCATCCACGCCGCACGGAGGGTGAGTAGCCAGGAGGCCTCCCAGTCCGATTCGAGGCGGATGAACTCGCTGACCGCGGCGTGCTGCGCGGCGGCCGGCTTGTCGTAGTCGATCGGATGCCCGGCCTCGGTGAGCATGCGCCGCAGTTCCTCGAGCGCCGCGCGGCCCAGCCCGACGGCCATCGCGGCCACCACTGGGCGCGTGTTGTCGAAGGTCTGCATGACGCCGGCGAACGCCTTCTGGGTGTCCACCTCGGGTGAGCCGAGCAGGTTGTCGGCCGGTACCCGCACGTTCTCGAAACGGACCACCGCGGTATCCGACGCCTTGATGCCGAGCTTCTGTTCCAGCCGCACGACGCTGACGCCCTCGGTGTCCATCGGCACCACGAAGCTCTTGATCGCGGCGCGCCCGGCACTACGGTCGACGGTCGCCCACACGACCACGTGATCGGCGCGCGATCCCGACGTGACAAAGATCTTCTCCCCGTTGATCAGGTAGTCCTCACCGTCGCGGGTCGCGGTGGTCGACACCGCCGCGGAATCCGAGCCGAAGCCGGGTTCGGTGATCGCCATCGCGGCCCACACCCCTGAGAATCTCTCGAGTTGCTCGGGGGTCGCCACCGCGGCGATCGCGGCGTTACCCAGACCCTGGCCGGGGATCGAGAGCAGCAGCCCGACGTCGCCCCAGCTCATCTCGCGCGCGGAGATCAGGGCACGCATGTTGGGGCCGTTGACGGTGCCCGCGTCGGTGGTCTGGTCGGCGCCTCCGTCGGTCTCCTTCTCCTTGGCCCGCGACTGCTTCGCCAGCTTGCCCAGCTCGTCGAGCTCCACGGGATAGTCGTGCTCGGCCTTGTCGTATTTGCGCGAGATCGGCCGGAAGATGTGCTCGGCAGCCAGGTGGGTGCGGTCGACCGTCGAATCGAACTTCTTCGGAAGCTCCAGGTTGATACCCATACGCCTATCTTACTGACCGGTAAGTTCTTTTCAACCCTACCGCCCGGGCATACTCTCGAACGCGTGACTTACGACGACGACCTCGCCTACCGGATACGCGGTCTCCTAGCGGAAGAGTGCGGGGTCGACGAGCGGTCGATGTTCGGCGGGCTGGCTTTTCTCATCAACGGGAACATGGCCGTGGCGGCAAGTGGCCAGGGTGGTCTGATGGTCCGGATACCGCCGGAGGAGACCGAGTCGCTCCTCGAGTTCGACCACACCGCCCCGATGGTCATGTCCGGTCGTGAGGCGCGTGGCTGGCTTCGCGTCTCCGACGACGGCATCCGCACCGAGCGTCAGCTGCAGCGCTGGGTCACCATCGGCGCCGCCTACGCGCGCAAGCTGCCGCCGAAGTAACCCCCGCTCCCTCGGATCCCGTGTGCGCCCCACGGCTGTCCCGCGAACACGCACCGCGCTCTGGTCCACGCGCACGTCGCGACGTCCTCGTTTGCCGATGGGGCGCGTTTTGGATTGAGGACAATTCCGATGAAACCGATCGCGCATCTCGCACGTCCAACCGGTTAATTCGTCTTTGGTGATTGCGGCGCAGTAGCCGGCGAGTCGTTCGAGAATTTCGTCTGAGGTTTTGTGCCAGACGAACTATATTGGCCGCTGGCGGGCGATTTCTGGGACGCGGCTGAATCCGGCGCACCAGTCGCGCGCGGCTGGACTTATGGCGCCGAGCAGCCGTAAAGCGTCGCGGTGGCGTGCGGTGACGTTGAGGTCCAGAAGCGGTTCCATATGGGCGACGCGGTTGCGTAGTTTATGGAGCCTGCGCACTCTGTCGGCGATGATCTTTGGGTTACTTTCGTGAGGGAATGCGTTGTGCAGAGCCTGATTCCACAGAATGTTCCGGCGGGTGGTCTCCGCTGGATCGGTCCCTGGTTGCGGCAGGAGTTTGGGCCAGGTGCCGAAAGTGAGTTGGGCGAGTAGGTCATCGTGTGTGATTGCCGCGCCCTTTCGTGCGTGGCCGGGGTCGCGGTCGGCCTCTGCCTCTTCGGCGTGCTTGTGCGCGGTCTTGGCGGCATTCTTCATCATCGCGTTGAGCGGTCGAGCAGCGGAAATGAGCCACTCTGCTGAGTAGTTGCCACCCGAGGTTGTCGGTTGTGTGGAGTTCCATCGGCGTAGCTCTGCGTCGAGGGCGTTGCGCAGAATGACCTCGGTGATGGCCAGGACTTCTTGGAATGCCGAGCCGAGTTGGACGTTCCAGCGGTACACCTCGAGCGCCTTGCGGGGGTCGTTGTTACATCGAACGTTGTAGATCCCCATACGGGAGGGATGCAGTAGCTCGTGTACCTGGAGGATCGTCGAGTGCTTGGGCACATGGGGCAGCCTATAGCGCCCGTAGAAGAACGAAGACCCCCCGCGACCTAGCTGCCGCGGGGGGGACTCCATGTATAAACGAGAGACCTTGTTCTCGTACCTGTTGAACAGGATAGCGGATTGACATGCGTGCTGCCATCCCCCGCGTTGACTCATCGAAAATGCGCGCGTAGGGGTAGTCGTTGCCTCATCTGAAAATGCGCGCGTACGGTGCGCGTCTGCGGTGGCGGTGTGGTCGCCCGCTAAATGAAAGGGGCGTCACAATCTACCTGCAACGCGACCCCGCCGGGCTGGACCGGAACGCGAAGATGCGTTGCGCCGCATGGGGATTCGAATCCAGCCACCCCCACGGCCAGCGGCCGGGGCCGCGGTCTTTGGATTCTCTCGGCGCGAAACTGGGTGCTGTCGGCGCCGGGCGCGTTACGGCACCACGTTGACCATGCGACCCGGCACGACGATGACCTTGCGGGGCTCACCGTCGAGCAGCGGCGCGATCTTCTCGTCGGCCAGGGCGGCGGCCCGCACGGTGGCCTCGTCGGCGTCGGCGGCCACCGTGATGCGGCTGCGGACCTTGCCCTTCACCTGGATCGGGATCTCGATGGTGTCCTCGACCAGCCACTGCTCGTCGGCGACAGGGAACGGGCCGTGGGCCAGCAACGTGTCGTGACCGAGTCGCTGCCACAACTCCTCGGCGATGTGCGGGGCGAGCGGCGCCAGCATCACGATCACCGACTCGACCACCGGCCGCGGCGCACCGGCCGGAAACGCCTTCGTCAGGTGGTTGGTCAGCTCGGTGAGCTTCGCGACCGCGGTGTTGTTGCGCAGATTCGAGAAATCTTCGCGCACACCGGCGGTGGTCTTGTGCAGGATCTTGAGGGTGTCGTCGTCGGGTGCCTCGTCGACGACGCGCACCGCGCCGGACTCCTCGTCGACGACCAGCCGCCACACGCGCTGCAGGAACCGCTGCGCACCGACGACGTCCTTGGTCGCCCACGGCCGCGACTGGTCGAGCGGCCCCATGAACATCTCGTAGACGCGCAGCGTGTCGGCGCCGTAGTCCCGGCAGATGTCGTCGGGGGTCACGGAGTTCTTCAGGGACTTGCCCATCTTGCCGTATTCCTGCTTGACCGGCTCTCCGTTGTAGAAGAACGCGCCGTCGCGCTCGGTCACCTCTTCGGCGGGCACGTAGACGCCGCGCGAATCGGTGTAGGCGAAGGCCTGGATCATGCCCTGGTTGAACAGCTTTCGGTACGGCTCACGGCTCGTCACGTACCCGAGGTCGAAGAGCACCTTGTGCCAGAACCGCGAATAGAGCAGATGCAGCACGGCGTGCTCGACGCCGCCGATGTAGAGGTCGAGCCCGCCCGGATCGTCGGGACCGTGCAACGCCGGACGCGGGCCCATCCAGTAGGCCTCGTTCTCCTTGGCGCAGAGCGTGTCCTCGTTGGTCGGGTCGATGTAGCGCAGCTGATACCAGGAACTGCCCGCCCACTGCGGCATGACGTTCGCGTCACGGGTGTAGGTCTTGGGGCCGTCGCCCAGGTCAAGCTCGACGGTCATCCAGTCGGTGGCCTTGGCCAGCGGCGGCGAAGGTTCGCTGTGCTCGTCGTCGGGGTCGAAGGAGACCGGTGCGTAGTCGTCGACCTCCGGCAGTTCCACCGGCAGCAGGGATTCCGGCAGAGGATGGGCCTGACCCTCGGCGTCGTAGACGATCGGGAACGGCTCACCCCAGTACCGCTGGCGCGCGAACAGCCAGTCGCGCAGCTTGTACTGGATGGTGCCGGTGCCCTTGCCCTCACGTTCCAGCCATTCGATCATCGCGGTCTTCGCGTCGTCGACGGCGAGTCCGTCGAGGAAACCGGAGTTCACCGCCGGCCCGTCGCCGATGTACGCCTCGGCCTGCACATCCAGATCGGAACCGATGACCTCGCGGATCGGCAGTCCGAACACCGTGGCGAACTCGTGGTCGCGGGTGTCATGGGCGGGCACAGCCATGATGGCGCCCGTGCCGTAGCCCATCAACACATAGTCGGCGATGAAGACCGGGATCGCCTCACCGTTGACCGGGTTGGTCGCGAACGTACCGGTGAAGACACCGGTCTTCTCCTTGTTCTCCTGACGTTCCAGATCGGACTTCGCCGCGATCGACGACCGGTAGGCCTTGATCGCCTCGGCCGGGTTGGCGCCGCCGAACGTCCAGCGCTCGTCGGTACCCTCCGGCCACGCCTCGGCGGTCAGCGTGTCGACCAGATCGTGCTCGGGGGACAGCACCATGTACGTGGCACCGAACAGCGTGTCGGGTCGGGTGGTGAAGACCTCGATCGAGGCACCACCAGGCACCGGGAACGCCACCTGCGCACCGCGCGAGCGTCCGATCCAGTTGCGCTGCATGGTCTTGACCTTGTCGGGCCAGTCCAGCAGGTCCAGATCGTCGAGCAGCCGATCGGAGTAGGCGGTGATCCGCATCATCCACTGCCGCAGATGCTTGCGGAACACCGGGAAGTTCCCGCGGTCGCTGCGGCCGTCGGCGGTGACCTCCTCGTTGGCCAGCACAGTGCCCAGACCCGGACACCAGTTGACGAGCGAATCGCTCTGGTAGACGAGCCGATGGGAGTCGACGACCGCACTGCGCTCCGCCGGCGTCAATGCCGACCAGTCGCGCCCGTCGTCGAGCGGGCGCGCACCCGAGGAGAACTCGGCCACCAGTTCGGAGATGCGGCGGGCCTTCTGCTGGTCGGTGTCGTACCAGGCGTTGTAGATCTGGAGGAAGATCCACTGCGTCCACCGGTAGAAGTCGACGTCGGTGGTCGCGACGCGCCGCCGCTCGTCGTGGCCGAGGCCCAGGCGCCGGATCTGACCGAGGTAGCGCTCGATGTTGGCCTCGGTGGTGCTCCGCGGATGTGTTCCGGTCTGCACCGCATACTGCTCGGCGGGCAGACCGAAGGAGTCGAAGCCCATCGTGTGCAGCACGTTCTTGCCGGTCATCCGCTGATAGCGGGCGAAGACGTCGCAGGCGATGAAGCCGAGCGGATGCCCGACGTGCAGACCGGCCCCCGACGGGTACGGGAACATGTCCTGAACGAAGAGTTTGTCTTCCGCGTCGGGCGAGGGCCCGCCGAACGCGCTCAGGTCACCCGCGAGCGGGCCGACGGGATTCGGCGCCTCGTACACGTTCCGGTCCGCCCAGTTCTGCTGCCACCGTGCCTCGATCTCATTGGCGAGCCCCGCGGTGTACCGGTGGCCGGGCACGCCCGGGCCCGCGCCGGTGGTCGGAGTGGTGGAGGAATCAGCTGAAGTCACCCGACCAGCGTAAATCGTGAGCCTGGCCACGATCCAACGGGTCGCCCGACGACCTGGCCCCCCGACCCATCGTATGGTTGTCGGGTGAGTGTTCTGCCTGTGGTCGCCGCTGTCGTCGTGTTCGTGCTGGCGGCGATGTGGGCAAGTGTCGGTGCACTGGGTCTGTCCGGCCGTCTGCGCCGCAACCGT
>NZ_BAHC01000110.1 GCF_000298195.1 Gordonia rhizosphera NBRC 16068
TTAAGGAACCAAAGTGGCACGCCGCAGTGCTGTGGGATGAAAGCATTGAGCTGCCAGCCGGCAAGTTTATGCAACAACAGCCCGCTGTAGTGATCATGGAAGCGTTCTACCTGGTGATTGAAACACTGCTAACGGATCTGAAGGCCGCAGGATGCTAGGCCGTTTAGCGTACGAGTGCTCGGGATGCCCGGTGGTCCGGCGCGCATTAGATTAGAGGCTGAGCGACTAATCAAAGCACGGGCCAAAGCGGATTGAGCCACCCCGTGACAGGTCGGCACGGGGTGTTCGGTTTCCTCGTCTGCGGTCGCTTGTGAGAGCGGATGGCGCAGACGACTGCCGAGTCTTGGTCGGTCGGGCCTACGGCACAATGTGTCGCGTCCCCGCCGCGGCCCCACGAAGCGCCCGATACAGCATGGGAGCTAGTCCGAGCCGGTGTTTGAGATCGCGCTCCAACCCAGCAATGGGCACGAGGTTCTGGGGTGCGCGCCCATCTTTGTACTCGACCGAGGCGAACCGCCCGAGCAGGACCTGCGTGATGTTGGCCAGGGCGACGACGTCCTTGAGGAGCAGTTCGGGTGCGGCCTCCAGTCGGACGATGCCAGCCCAGGGGCCAGCGGGCAGGCACGGCAACCGCAGGTACCAGGAGTAGCGGTCCCAGCCTGACCCGACGGCGAAGACCGGGGTCCGCTCACCCGTACCCAATTGGGCGACAATATTGTTGAGCTCGTTGGGCAGGTACTGCGCGCTGTGGGTCTTGACGTAGCCGAGCGCGCGGGGCAGGTGTCCGCGCCCGCGCAACGGCCCGTCGACGATGAGCAGATCATCGTCGCCGGTGTGCTCGGCGCACCGATCGCGCGCGTCCACAGCGACGGTGATCTCCAGATCGGTCAGCGCGCGCTGCACCGCGTTGGTCAGCGACACTGTGGGCGGCAGCTCAGGGGAAGGCACTGTCCGATGGAATTTGTATGTGCCCGAATGGGTGTCGACGTGGGTGGCGGTACGGGCATCGGTAAACAAGCCGCGGCGCACCTCAGAAGCGACTAGGTGGGCACCGTTGCTGCATGAGCACATCACGCCCGCGGCGTAGCTGGCACACAAGCCGGGCACCGCCCGATGTCCTTTGCCGTCGGCTGCGGTGGCGTCGTCGATCCACGCTCGGCCATCGATGCGCCGTACACCGTCAACGAACAACACCGCGCTGGGGATCGCAGTGTCAGTAGTTGCGATCGGCGCCCACTTGGCCGCTGAAACCTCCAGTGTGGTATCGATTTTCGACGTGGTCTCGGCGAGATCCTGCACTTCGACCGCTGAGCCGTAGCTCGGATCCCATCCGTCGACACTGAAACGCATGGCTAGCCCTGCAACCTTTCGATGTGTGAGCCGGCGCTGTCGCGGTTGACCTGGAAGCGGACCGGGATGCGCTCCGCGAGTGCTGGCACGTGGGTGATCACCCCGACCATTCGCGACTTTGACGCCGCGAGATTTTCGAGTGTGCTGGCGACGACTTCGAGCGTGGCCTCATCGAGGGTCCCGAATCCCTCGTCGAGAAAGATCGACTCCAGCTTGCTCGCCCCGGACGCAGACAGGGCGGTCACCTGCTGTGACAGCGCCAACGCGAGCGCTAAGGAGGCCTGGAAGGTCTCACCACCCGACAGGGTTTTCACCGGTCGAGGCATATCGGCGTCGTTGTGATCGAGGACGAGCAGATCACGCTCATCTCGGGTGAGTTCGAACTGGCCGCCAGTGAGTTCGAGCAGAATCGTGGAGGCGTCGTGCAGGAGCGCGTCGAGTGCGCTCGCGATCAACCAGCGGGGAAATTGATTAGCCCGCATCAGGTTCGACAGCATGCGCGCGACCGCCGCGGATTCGCGAAAAGACTGCATCTCGGTCTGCATGCGTTCTGACTGCCGCAGCCGCTCGCGGGCATGTTGCAAGGCACTCTTGGCAGTCGCCTCGGCGGCTGCCACCGCCGCCGGCGCCTGATCGGCGAGCTCGGTTGGGCTGATGGCGGAATCGAACTCGACAGCATTCTCGGACAGTTGGTCGGCCAGTGCCGTTGTCGCCGAGGCAGCCTGCGATTCGGCGTCGCGCAGCGCCGCTTCTTCGGCGGCAACCCTCGCCGCCCTTGCGGCTGCTGCACCGGTCGCCCAGGCCAGCAGCTGATCCCAGCTGGCGACCAGGTCGGCCTCGGTCACCTCGGGTGCGTCGAAGCTCGCCAACGGGTCTCGCACACGGCGCAGTTGCTCCCAGCTGCTCCTGATCGCGGCTTCAGCGGCATCGACGAGTTCGCGGGCCCGCGTGGTGGTGGCTCGTGCCTGCTCGAGTTGCGCATCGATGTCCTCGCGTCGCCGTTCGAGCTCCACGACCTTGTCCCTTTCGGCGCCCGCGTCCTCGGCGGCCGGCGCGTCGGCAAGCAGTTTGATCAGTTCGATATTGCGGTCCTGGATGACCCCCAGTTTGGTATGGGCCTTCTCCTCGGCGACCGCGGCAGCGGTGAATGCCGCTTGCGCCGCTTGCGCTTGGTTTTCGGCGGCGTCGAGCTGTTGTAGTGCGCGGTTGGCCGCGGTGCGGGCTTCGCCGGCTTGGGGCACCAACGACTCCACCTCGCCTTCGACCCGGTGGCTCTTGAACTGAGCCCAGTCGGTGAGCTGTCGCCACGCGGTGACGATGTCGACGTCCTCGATTCGGGGCGGGTCCAACGCGCTAACGGTGTCCCGACAGGCGTGCAGCGCGGTCTGTGAGTGACGGGCCTGCTGATGCGTGACCTCTAGGGCTTTCGTCGCTGTCTGGACTGCGTCGCGCGCGGCGGCGACGGCGGCGTCGGCTTCACGACGTTTGGCTTCGGTGGCGGTTCGGCGTCCGACGGCTTGCGCGATGAGGCGTCGCGCCGCCGTGCCGTCATCAGCCAGCGTCGCCAAGGTGTCGGGGTCGACCGGGTTGTCGAGTGCGCGCCATGGCTGGTCGATGCCGAGGTCGGCAAGATGTTCCACCAAGGTCGATCGGGCTGCCTCACACCCTTGCAGCCGCTCCTCGCGTACCGCGGTCGCCTTGTGAAGCTGCTCGTCCAGGCGTGCGGCCTCTGTGGCGGCTTCCTTGGCGTGCGTTCTTGCCTTCTGGACGGTGGCCTGAGCGGTCGCCAGGTCGACTTCGTCTGCGCTGAAGGGAAGTTCAGTTATGCGTTGACCGCACACTGGGCAGTCGTCGCCCTCGCGGAGATCAGCACGCAGCGCTACTGCCTGATTCGCGTGCTCGGCGGCGCGCAGAGCCTGGTCGGCGACCGTGAGGCCGTTGGCGGCCGAGTCGGCAACTCGGAGAGCTGACTCGGCGGCGGCGTACGTCGCGCTGCGTTCGGGCGCTTCCTCAATGTCCTGGGCGATCACGGCAAGTATTTGCCCTGCGGTACTGTCGGCGAGCGACAAGACCCCGGAGCCTGGGAGCCGGTCGAGTTCGTCGGTGACGTCCTGTTGCTTCGTCTCGCACTCGGTCAATCGGGCGCTCTCCGCAGTAAGAAGCTCCGTAGCGTCCCGCATTGCGCCGGCAATGACGACGATGTCGTCGGGCGCTCGTAACTCTGCCAGTAGCGTGAGGCGCCCGCGGGCGGTGCCGAGTTGCTCCTCATACTCGTCGGCCGCCGCTGCCGCCTTGCGGGCGGCATCTCGAGCCAGGCCAACTGCAGCTTCCGAAGTGTCGCGGTCACCGGCGGCGTTCTCACGCGACGCCTTAGCGGTTTCGGCGGCTCCGGCGAGGACGGGCAGTCGCTCCTCTACCTCACCCAACTCCCGCCAATGCGCCAGTACCAGCTCTAGTTCATGGCGGGGGCGCAGCGCGCGCAGCGCGGCGCGAATCTCCGTGTCCTGCCCTTCGATGCGTTGCTTCGCGGTCACCGCGGCGTCAGCTTCGACTGTGGCGGTGCGTTTTTGGGCATCGAGTGCCTCGACACCGTCGGGTCTGACGACCGCCAGGAGCTGGTCCCCTTCGGCGGCCGCACGGTCGCGCGCGCTCTGAGCGGTGCTCGCCGCCTCGAACGCGGATCTCAGGGCGGGCAGGGCGACCGCTGTCACGTGCTCGCGCAGGGTGTGTAGCTGCTCCACGCTGCGGGCCGCGGCATCGACGTGCGCTTCGGTGGCGTCGACGAAGCCTTTGAGTTGCTCGGCCAGCGTGTCGGCTCTGGTGTCGGCGTCGGCGGCCTTGTTGAAGGCGGCCCGCTGAATGCGGTCGTACACGGTGTAGCCGAGCAGATTCTTCAGAATCGCCTGACGCTCGCCATCAGTGGCGTGCAGAAACTGCGCGAACTCTCCCTGAGGCAGCGCCACCGACTGGGTGAACTGCCCGAAGTTCAACCCGAGAATCCGCTCGACGGCACCGTTGACCTCTCGGCCGGTGGCCAGCGTGACGACGTCGTCGTCGCGACCGCCGAGCGCCTCGTCGGAGACGAACTGCTCCAGCCGGCCCTCTTTGATGGTGACCGTCGGATTCTTTCCGCCGCTGCGCCGGACGTCACGCATCGCCGCATACCGCTTGCCGCCCGCGTCGAAGATCAACCGCACAACGGCCCGGTTGACGGTCGGGGCGAGCGCGGGCGCCACCGCGTTGCGGTCGTCCCAGCGCGGCACCGTCCCGTAGAGCGCGAAGACCATGGCGTCGATCACCGTGCTCTTGCCCGATCCGGTCGGACCCACGAGGACAAAGAAATCGGTGTCCCGGAAGTCGACGGTCGCCTTGGTGCGATACGACGCGAACCCGTCGAGCTCCAGCAGGATGGGCCGCATCTCAGGGGTTCTCCGCAGTCGCGGAGGTGACGTCGTCGAGTAACTCGGTGAACAGCGCGTCCACCCGGGGTTCGACGATCTGCCGCTCGGCGCAGAACTGGTGGAACAGTTCCACCGGGGAGCGGTCCGAGCGGTGCGGGGGAGCGGATCGCTCGGTGGGAGCTGCGAATTGCGGATCGATCCGCACCTCGAGCGCGTTCGGCAGCACCTCGACGACCTCGTCGCGCAGACCCGCGCGGGCGGGCTCCTGGACGTAGACCCTCAGGTAGTCCTCGCCGTAGGATTCGGCGTCGGCGGCCAGCTGTGCGACGGTGCCCCGCACGGTGCGCAGGCGGTGCCCCGTGGTGATGGGGATGTCGGTGACGCTCGCTGGTGTCGTTGGTGAAACCTCCACGAGAAGAACGACGTTGGTATTCTCCTGTTCGCCGAAGTCCACCGCGATCGGGGATCCGCTGTAGTGCACCGGGCAGGCGGCCTGCATCGCCTGGCGGCGATGTAGATGACCGAGCGCCACGTAGTGCGGGTCGGAACCGAACGCCGTGGCAGGCACGTAATAGTCGAAGATGGTCTGGGCTGCGCGCTCACCGCCGCCCATCGTGCCGCCGGTGATCGTCAAATGCGCCATGAAGACGTTGACGGCATCCTCGGTGAACCCCATCTTGAGGTGATCGATCAGATCGCGGACCTGCTGGTCGTAGGCTCCGGCGTGTTCGACGGGGGTCTGGGTCAGCAGTTCGGCGGCGCGCACGGCATAGCGCGTCGTCAGGAACGGCAGCACAGCGACGTTGACGGGCTCACCGGTCGATCTCGCGGCAAACGAGACGACTCCGCCGTTGTCGGCCGCTCTGGGCTGGCCCAGCAGGTGAATGCCCGCCGCGGCCATCAACGGCCGGTAGGCCTCGAATGTTGATGCGTGATCGTGGTTTCCGGCCATCGCGATCACTTCGGCGCCGGTGTTGTGCAGCGCGATCAGGGCGTGCACGATGAGCTGCTGCGCTTTCGCCGACGGAACGGAGGTTTCGTAGAGATCGCCGGCGATCAGCACGGCATCGACAGCCTCGCGTTCGGCGATCACGATGATCTCCTTGAGCACCGCGGCCTGCTCGGCGAGCCGGTCGCGGCCCTTGAGTGTCTTTCCGACGTGCCAGTCGGAGGTGTGCAGAAACTTCATCGCGTTCTCACCGCAGCTAGAACGGCGCGTCGTCGGGTTGCGGCACCCGGGCGGGGAAGGCGCGCTCGGCGGGCTCGGCCGAGTTCCCGTCCAACGTCCCGGCGGTGTCGGCGCCGACTTCGGAATGTCGTGTCGCCCAAGCCGGGAACGGGAATTCCACCGCTAGCGGAACCGGTATCGCCGGCTGGTTGACGAACATGGTGCCCGGCTTGGCGATGGTCGCCCGCAGCCGTTGCCCCGCGGGAAGGAAGCCGTACTCGGGCCGGGAGGCTTCGGCGGAGTCGAGCCGGCCGACGACCTTGATCGCGCTGTTGCTAATGATACGGCGTTCGACCTCGCTGGCCGTCTGTTGCGCGCCGATCAGAATGATTCCCAACGACCTGCCGCGCTCGGCGATGTCGAGCAACACGTCCTTGATTGGGCTGGCCCCCTCGCGCGGGGCGTACTTGTTGAGTTCATCGAGCATCGTGAACAACAGGCTGCCCGGTCCGGCGGCCTCCTTGCGGGCGGTCTCGGCGGCCAACACGACACCGGTGACGAACCGTTGCGCGCCTTCCTTCAGATGGTGCAGGTCAACGACGGTCACCTGCTGGTTCTGTGTGGTGATCCGCCGGCTCGGCCGGTCTGGGATGTCGCCACGGATGAGTTCGGACAGCGACCGCTGGCTGGAGCGCAGCCGGCGCACGAAAGCGTTGGCGGTACCGACGCCGATCGCGGGCCCCGCCCAGTCGGCCATCGTCGCCGGATCCGTCACGAGATCGCAAACCAGATCGACGAGCTCGGCGTACGTCCGGCACAGCACACCGTCGACGCTCACCGCGCCGTCGTTTCCCGCCGGTGTTGCTTCCCGGCCGAGCTTGGAGGTGACCTGGTGGACCACCAGGGTGTACTGGTTGCCTTCGTCCTCGACATTGGCGAATACAAAACGGAGTAGTGCTTCGGAACAGAACTCGTGCAGGGTCCACCAGAACGCCTCGACGCCGGCGGTGCGCCCGGCGACGTAGGGCCGGGCGTTGTTGTCGCCGGGGGCGGGTGGGGCGAAGAACCCGACGGAGCGAAACGGTGTCGCGGGAAGCCCCAGCCGCGCGTAACTGTCACGCAGCTGATCTCCCTGATCGCCGAACAGCCGACTGTTGGGCTGGTCGAGGAAGAGCAGATCCTCACCCTTGACGGAGAAGATCAGCGCTTTGGCATTGTGGGCGTGTCGCAGCACCCCGCCATTGAATAGTGAGTGCAGCAGGAACAAAGCGAACGACGTCTTGGTCGCCACTCCGGAAATGCCGCTGATCGAGATGTGCGCGCCCCGGCTTCCATCGATGAAATCGAGGTCGACGTAGACCGTCTCACCGTCCCGGCCGACACCGACGGGCAGGCGGTGCTTCATCTGGTCGAAATACAACGCCTCTGATCGTACAGTGCCTCTGGCGCGACGTGCCGGCGCACCCGGCTGCGGTGGGACAAACAACTCGGGCTCGACCCGGGTTGTGGTCACCTCGGCGATCTCCTGGATACGGGCCGGCAGCACCCCGTCGGAAACCAGGAACACGTCACTGCCGAACGTCGCCCCCTCATGGCGGGACCACACCTGGGTGACGATGCCCGACATCATCACCGACCCTCTACCTGGGACCTCGCGTGAAGTTGCGACCACATCATCGAGTTGCAGGTAATCGTCAGGATAGAGCGCGACATGAAATACCAGCGGCGTGGCATCTTCCGTACCGATTACCTGACCGATGGCGCGCTGGTCCTCATCGAAGGACGAATCGCTGCCACCATTGGGCGGTTCCTCGACCACGTCCTGAACCCCCTGCAATTTGGTGACTCTGGCGATTCTAGCGTTGAGCGGCGACGAGCGACCTAGGTTCCGTAGATGCGCGCGGGGCGCGTGATCCGGTGGATGGCAAATGTGTCGAGTGCGGCAGCAGCGACAACCTCCACTTCGGCCCCATCATGCCGTACTCTCGCGGCGGTTTCTCAGCTCGAGGCCTTCGGCCTCACCAAACTGCCTCCTCATGCCGTCTAATTCTAATTGAGCCAAGACGGGCGGTGACCATTTCGTTGGCGAGCTTGACCAGATGGAAGTGATCGACCACCACCTCGGCGTTCGGTAACAGGGTGTCGGTGACCGCGGCGGCGTAGGCCGTTGACACGGGGGCACGCCAGAGTATCTGCGGATGGAATTCAGTATTGCTTTGTAATACAGCGTGATTCACTGACATTTGATGGACCGAGGAGCGTGCGGCAATAAGGGCAAGCGACGACCGCAGATCGACGCCCGAAGCCCAGTGCGGTTGATTGCTTCCGTGAGTGAATCGCACTTGGGCACTGAAACTGGCCGGAATCCTTGGGTAAACGGCCCGTTACCACCAGGAGGAAATCGTCGATAGACACGGACGAAGGGTGCGTCCGAATCCGAATCTCAGGGCAAACTGCTGTTCAGAGGCTCAATTCCGGCGAAATTGTCCGATCTCCGTCCGGATCTCAGACCAGAAGATCCGCTGGGTCCCGACTTGCGAGGGGCTCCAACCGCCAGAAGCTCACCATCGTGCATGTCCTCTCGCAATCACACGCGTCTGGTTCGGAGAATACTCGCGACGCTTCACCGCGGTGCTTGGCCGACTGTTCACAGAATCGGTAGTACGTTGATCTCGCGACACTCCCACCCCTTGGCGGGTGCAGATCCTGAACTCGCGAACGCGGGCACGTAACTAACTCCCGACCGCAAGTCAGATGTGCTCGCAATCTAACGTTGCAGCAACGCCAGCAAATCAGCGTGACGCTGCCGGGCAACCGCGTCCAACTCGCCCACTGTCAAGTTCGGCACCGCGATGTACCGATAGATGAAGTCGGGGTCAAACCTGTTGAACGAGTTGTCCGGTTTGACCGGCCGTTCAGGGTCACCGGTCAGCGGCGCAATCGTGCTGAAGTCGAACAGCTTCGAATGTGCCATTCCCCAATCGATTCGCTTGTCGCGCTGTCCTTTTGTCCGTCCCGCGAGGTCTGGCAACACTGCAAAGAGACGGAACTGTTGTCCTTGCAGTTGCCATCCGAGGTGCGCTCTTTTCGTGGCGCCCTGGGGATAGAACGCTTGGATAAGCGGCGTACTGTTCGACATGCCGGCGCTGCACAATCGCTTCACATCGTCGGAGGGTAACCGCGCCTCTACGTAGCGCTTGACGATCTCCGCCCGCAGCTTCGACACCGCGTTGACGAACTGCCGGTCGTCCATCGACTCTGCCCATTGCGCGATGAAGACCGGCTCCGATTCATCGTCGACCTGCAGTAGGTCAGCGATATCCTGCAGGCGGCGAATCAGAATGATGTATCGGCGAATGGTCTCGAGTTTGTATGACACCTCAATTCGCCCGGCTGCGACCGACCGCTCGAGCGCGTCAGAGAGCTGTCCGTAAGAGACGTAATGCCAGTCAATCGGAAGCTTCCCCGGCGATCGATATGTGTGAGAGGGCCAGCCCGGATCGCTGAGACTCAGTAGAACGGCACGGACATCCGCCCCGAGTTTGGCTTTGCGCAGCTTGTCGGCATAGACATCAAGTTGGCCAGTTCCTGGGATGCTGAACACCTTGTTCTCGATGACGAGCGGCGCAGCTCCTCCCCAGGTCATGTAGAGGTCCAGGTTCTTCCATTCGCGACGTATATCGACCCCCGCCGAGGGATCTCCGACAACGTCAGTCGGGACCACACCTGAAATTGCATTTGCAAGGTCTGGAAATTCCTCGCACATCCAGGCTAGGAAATTTGAGTGGAAGAGCTCTCGGCTGCCGTACATGATCCGGCTGAGGGGGTCTGCTCTCATCTCCGCCGCGAGCTTTGTGAGGCGTTCCTTCTTCTCGACTTGGTCCATGCCTTCAAACCTCTCGATTTCGCCGACTCGATCGTACGGAATGATCGCCCAACTACCCTGCTTCTCGGAAGGATTGGCAGCTCATCTCCAACTCGAGTGGGTCATTCGGGTCGTCATTGCTATCGGCCATCGCCAATGTCCTTTCCTTGACCAGAAGTTCTGTGGTGGAGATATTTACGGATTCTTGCGGCACCGTGACGCATCCGCCGAGCTGCACGATTCGTTCATCACTCCTGGATCAGCTCACTCGCGCGGACCGTGTACCCACCACGTTCACGAGCGTGCCGGAGGGCCCTCTCGACGGCGGTCTCTCCCACATGCTCGGGGAGATGGTCGTCGTCGCGTATGCACGGTGTGCGGTCCTCAGGTGTGGCGAGGTTGAACAGCGTGCCATTCACTTTCAGCACGTGGAAGCGCGGCAGCCAAAGTGCCCACGCAATGACGCCGCCACGGCGGCGGCCGAGTCGCTCGAGCTCGTAGTCGTGGGTCCACATCGTGATGTCCAGATCCTCGGCGCGCAGATCGACGATGCCATCAGGGTGGACGGTCACCGAGACCGCGATGCAAGGCTGATCCGGCTCCCAGGATTTCTTGGCTTGAATCCAGTGGACACGATGCCCCGGGTTGTAGGACACACACGACGACGCAGCGGGGGGTTGGTGGTTGTCAGACAACGCGATTTCTCCTCGTTTCGGAGCCTCCGCGCAAGGAGGCGCTCTTGCCCGGCACCGGTCGGTGCGGGCCGCTTCGTCATCCGGGCCACCCGTGAACGTGGGGTTGGCGTGCCGCCCAGCCGGAGCTTGGGGACGGCAACTCATGAAGCGTGTTCACTATAGCGACAATCACCGACAGCTTGATTCGTCCGCGGCCAGTCGTCGCTGACATCGCAGGTCACGACCGCGGCGAAGCGTCAGCCAGAGGGGCACTTCTCGAGAGCCACGGCCACTCCCTCGCACAACGCCCGCACCTCCCCGACCGTCGGCGACAGTTCGTAGGCATGCTGGTGGCAACTGGCACTCAGCTGATTCCACAACGAGGCCAGCCGATCGGCGCTGTCTCGATCGTCGAGGGATTTGAGAATTGCCAGGCGTGACCGCATGGTCGCCCCGTCGCACTGGGCATCGACCGCGGCGCACCGCTCATCCACACACGCTTCGAGCGCCTGCCGCGCGACGACTGCGGCCAGCCGCGACGCGTTCCCCGAGGTCGTGTCACCGAGTCCACGCAGCAGCTGCTGGGCGTAGGCGAGGAGCTCGGCGGGGGTCAATTCCCCTCCAGAATGTCCGCGACGGTCTTCCGCAGGTTGGCGACATCGTCCTTCGTGACCGTGGCGCCCTTATGCACGCCCTTCGTCGCGATTGCCATGGCTGGGCCTCGCCACTCTCGCCAGGACTTCCATCCCGAGATATCGGCGTCCGTTGCATCGCGGAGGGCCAGTGCCACACATGCCGTCGCACCTTTGGTGTCGGCCCACCGCTCCTCGGTTTCATGCTGCTGTTTGCCCTCGACGTTGCGGCGGGTGAAGTAGACCTGGCGGGCCGCGGACTCGATCGCGAACCGGAACAATGCCGGGCAGGCACGGCGCTTGACATCGTCGGGCACGTTCTTGTCGACAACCAGCGCGTAAGCGTCCTCGACGTAGCGGCGCGCCGGTTCGTCGGCGTTCTTCACCACGAGCTGCGATCCGGTCTCGCGGGTGACCTCGATGAGGTGTGCCTCGATCGACTGCTGCCGGATCGCGGATGCGAGCCGGTCGTCGTGGGAGAAGACGATGACCTGCCTGGTCGCGGCGAGATCGGTGAGTACATGGAGGAAGCCGTCGATCTTGGCGGGGTCCATCGCCTGGATGGGGTCGTCGAGCACGATGAACCGGAACGGGCTGGCGGCTGCGGTCGCCCGCGGCAGGAACAGGCGAGCGCGAGCGCATGGAGCTCACCCTGACTCATCACCGACAGCGCGCCGGCGGGTTTGCCGTCGACGCGGCCCTTCAGCACCGCTTTTCGGCGGGTTCTGGTGCCCTCCAGGGCGATCTCGGAGATCTCCACATCACTCTCCTGGCGCAGCTGGGCCCAGATGGCTCGGGCACCCTCGGAGATGGGCTCGAGCCGCTGTGTCCGCAGCAGTTGTGCGTTGTCCTGAACCCACTTCCGCGCGACCTCGATGACCTTGACCGTTTCGTCGGACTGCCGCGCCTTGCGTTCCAGGGCAAGCCATTCCAACGCCTCTTCGGCGATCGGCGCCCACACGCTCTGCAGGTCCGCGACGGTACTCGCTGCCTCGTCGCGCAGGGCTGTCAGTGCCTCGACGAACGGAGGAAGGTGCGTTTCGATGTGCCCCGGAATGTCCTCGGTGCTGGCCGGTATCGCCGATGCGGCCTTGAACTTCTCGCGATACGTGGTGAGGGATGCCAGCTCGATGCCGTCGATTGGAGCCACATCGCGGAGTGACCCCAGAAGCTGACGAGCCGCTTGCTCGCGTTCGCGCGCCTGATAGCGGGCCTCACGGTACATGGCGAGCTGCGAGTCGTCGTTCGCGATGGATTGCCGCGCGTGCGCTTCCCACTCCCTGGTGAGAACACCTTCCCCGCACACGGGGCAGGCCACCGAGTCGTCGCCGGCGGTGCTTCGGAATTCGAGCGCGCGGCGCAGGAGCTCGGAGCGTTGCTCGGCAGTCCGCATCGCGTCGTCGGCGAGGGTGCGTGCGTTGGCCAGTGCGTCGCGGAGTTCGGCTGCGATCGACGCCGCGGTGTCGGTGTCCGGCAACTCGAGCGCAGCGATGGCTTCGAGCGCAGCGATCGTCGCCTGTTCGGACGTATTGGTCCCGGACACGAGCTTCGCAATCGCATCCAGGTCGGGGGTGCGGGAGCGCAGGAGTTTCGCCAGCGCAGTCGCGCGTTCGTCGTCGACGTCGGGGAGCGCCCTCTTCAGCGCGGCCTGCGCATCCTTGGCCGCCTTTCGCGGCTGCCGCCGCTCGGAGTATTCCGCGCTCAGCCGGTTCTCGGCGTCCTGAATCTCGTCGAGCGCGAGGAGTTTGTCGAGCGCGTCATAGAGTTTGGACGGTTCCTGTTCGAGGAGACCGCCGATCTCGTCGTAACTCAGGATCGGGCGGTAGATCTCGACGGCCGTGGACCAACCGAGCGCCGCGACGCCGTCCTGGCGCTTCTCACCCTCGCGCTGGGACCAGTGCTTGGCGCCGTCGAGGTCGGCCCCGTCCGGCCACTGCGCGCCGATCGACGTCTTCGGCCCGTTCTCGATCGTGAAGTCGACCCGGACCTCGCACGGCTGCCCCTGGTGCAGGTTGCGCCACGCGTCCACCCAGAGCTTCGCCTTGTTCTTCCATCGATAGCTCTGCCCGGTGAGTGCGTACTCGAGGGCTTCGGCGAAACTCGATTTGCCCGACCCGTTGCGGCCGCTGACGACGGTGATGCCCGGGTAGGGCGTGATCTCCAGCGTCGCCTCGGGCCCGATGCCGCGGAAGCCGGCCACCCGGATCTCACGGAGAAAGGCTCCGGCCGGTTCCTCCTCCACCGTCCCCGCTTCCGGGCGCTGCTGGGTCGTCGTGCCGCCGCCGAGTTGCTCGGACAATGCCTGCTCGCTGTCGAGGGCGGCAATGACGACGTACTTCGCGTTGTCGCTGAGCTCAGTGTCGGCGTCGAGCAGGTCCCACACGGTCTCGAGGAGGGACTTGTCGCCGATCGGCGGTGAGTCGGTCAACACAGTTCCTTTCGACGGCTAACCGGTGACAATCACATCCTGCGACAACAGGTTGAAGTTGATCCTGGCAACTCTGCGATCTGTCGCTACGTCGTGATCTGCTCCCAAGCGTGAATGACCCACTCGCTCCTGGCATCTATGATGCTGAACTTGCACAAGGAGAAACGCGAGTTCAGCCCCAACACGATGTCCCTGGATGCCCCATCTCCCGCACTGAGTTCCATTTAAAAGTCAACAAACAGCATCGCCGTTGATTCGGAGACGGGGCGACGTTACGTCCAGCAACGCACCAATGTGTGCGATGTCTAATCTCGTCCAAGATCGCCCCAGCGGGAATGTCGGCGGCGCACCCTTCACCTTCGTCGGGCCGATGGATTTTTTCTTCGCCGTCAAAGAGCGCGCCCGATCGCCATCACGTGGAAGCTGCGCAGGCTGATGCCGATCGAAGTATTTGAGGTAGCGGCTCAGTGGTGTCAAGCTAGCTGGAACGCACCATCTCGTCGGCCATGGCGTGGTCCGACCGCCTCAGGTTGGCGCATCGTGGGCGAACTCCAACCTGCCGCCTCGTTGGGCAGTTACGGTCGGAACATGAACCGGGAAATGGCGACAATGCTGGCCAAAGCCCGCGCCAAGTACCCTGATGACGTCCGCGGTTCACCCTACGATGAGGCACTGCTCGAGGTCATCGAACGCGCACGGACTTCGGGCAATATAGGAAAGAGCGACATCGGCGCGCTGATGCTCTGGAAGCGACTCAATCTGAGCACTCGCTGGTCAGCAAGTCTGAATAACACGCCCGACACTGAAGTCCGGCGTCTCACAGCAGCTGGCATCGCATTGGCCCGTGATACAGAGCTTCCGATCGGGGAAGCCGCAGGAAAAGCGCGATCTGCCCTGTCAGCCCTTCCGGGCTGTCGAAGCGGTGCCGCTATTGCATCGACGATTCTCGCCGCCGGCGCACCGGAACGGATGGCCGTCTACGACAAACGAGCGGCCAGCGCACTCGTATCGCTGGGACTGGGCCACCCTCGGGGCAATTACCGTTCCTACATGGCGACCGTCGACGAGCTGGCAGCCGTACTCACCCACCAGCATGATCGGAAATGGTCGATCCGAGATGTTGACAAGGCGCTCTTCATGCACGCTGGAATCGTTGAATCGTAGCCGCTAAAGAGCCGTCATTCCCGCCGTCCACGTCTCCCGATCTCATCGACTAGCTCAGACCACTTACTGTCGCTGAGGACCACGATTGCCTCCGCCTTCGGATTCGCAGCGCGACGGATCCCGTCGGAAATCACCTTCGGCATCGGGTTGTCATACGCGGTCGGCACCTGCATCGCCCGCGCCACCAGTTCCGTATCGAACCGGTACGGGTACTTCAACTCCGACTCGGCTGTCTCGTCCGGCCAGAAATAGCTCGACTCGAGGGTGAGCGGAGAGAGCACTCGGAAGAGATAGACGTCGACGGCGCTCGTCACCCATTCCTCCGGTTGACACCGTGGCCCTCGTCGAAGCCCACTGGCCCGGGCTCCGATCACGTGCCAATCGAAGGTCATGCCCTTCATCCATTCGTAGGGCTCTCGACGTAGTCCCCAGCGTCCGTGCCTGATACCGAACCGGAGGTTCTCCTGCACGGCAGGCGCGACACCCGAGTACGTCGTGAGCACCAGCGTCACGATTGCCGCCCATCAACCAGCGACCGCAGCATCTCCTGCGTCTCAGCGTCCGTCGAGTAGATCCGCATGCCACGCATCCCGCGCGTGAGTAGCACCTTGTAGGTGTTACGGATAGCGCGGTCGAACGCGGCGCGGTCGGCAGTCTTGACCTGCTTGTCGTAGCTTCGCTCCGGTTGGGCAACCCAGTGGTCGGTCCGCCACACCAGATCGGGTCCGAAAATGACTGCGCCGTAGTCGTACTCGAAGCCCTGCGCGGTGTAAACACAGCCAATCTGGCCGAAGCCGGCCGGGTCGGTGGCCCAGAGCTCCCTGCCAGGCGCGCCCTCGTGCTTCGTGCTTTTCGGGTTGTTCCAGGGACGACGCCACCCACCGATAGTGATGTCGTCGGCGAGTGGCTCACCCTTCTCTGGCGTGCTCCACTTCCAGCAGTACCCGGCCACGATACGTGCCGAATATCCATCGTCGAGCATCTGTTGCAGGCGCGTCTCGACGATCGACGGTGCGTCGTCGACGGATACTTCGAAGGCTTCGTCGCCTTCCCACGAGATCGGTCCGCCTGGCTTGAGTTCGAGGAGGCGCTGAACCCAGTAGTCATACGCTTGGCTACCACCGCAACGGAATTGACCGTCGAGATGAACCACCTCAAATGTGCAGCCCATGCGTTCGGCCGCGCGCTGGATCTCCTCGACACTCCCCCGCTCTGTCGGCTTGACGATCTGATCCTCATCGAGCAGGAACACCGGAACACGAGCGGCGTCGATGAGTTCTTCGACCTGGGGGCGACCGGTGCGATTGACGGCACGGGTGAACCGGTTGGTCGACGTCTCGCGGATGCGGTGGGCCTCGTCACAGATCAGCACTTCGAGGTCGTTGGGTTCGGAGTTGATGAAGTTGTTGTAGTACGTGAAGAGCTTCTGTACGCGAGGAGCGCGGGCGCCGGCCACCTTGCGAAGTGTCTTGGTGAACGCCGACGACCCGGTCGCATGCACCGCGGTCCGCCCCTGCCGAGCAAGTTCGCCGAGCAAGCTCAACGCGATGACAGATTTCCCCGAACCGGGCCCGCCCACCACTGCGATGACCTGTTTGGTGTTCTGCCGCGACGCGTTCTGCACCGCTCTCATCACAAGCGAATACGCGACCTTCTGTTCGTCGAGTAACACGAACTGCTCGCGCCGCTGGACCTCGTCGGCGGCGAGCGCCATGAGCTGCTTGCTCGGCCGAACCGCCGACGACAGCAATTGGTCGGCAGCGTCGGCGCCGGACTTGTCGGCAATGCGAGAGCGAAGGAAGTCGATCAGCTCGCTCCGGCGCTGTCCAGTGAACATCCGACCCGTTTGCGATTCCGGGTATCCCCAGAGGGTGCGAACACCGTCATCGGTGGCGTTGTGCAGGTAGGCGACGCCCGCGAGTTGGTCAGAGCTGCCTTCGAGGCTGGCGATGAAGTCCGCGATGTGCGAGCAGTAGCGCCTCACCTGCTCGATGGGGTGAAGGCGTTCGCGATCGCCCTCGAAAAGCACGATGTCTTCGGCGCCGTCGAGCATGGCCGCGGAGGTCCATTGCTTGAGCTCGACGACCACATATGACGATTCCCCGGTCTTCGGATGGACGCCACAGACCACGGCGTCGGCGCGTTTGCTGGTGAGCGGCAATCGGTACTCGAGAAGCAGTTCGGCCTTTTGCAGACCAGCATCCTCGAGGTCGCTGACAAGAACGGCGACGCTGCGTTCCCAGGAGCGAACCTCGGCCTTCGAGGCGTGATATCCGTATTCGAAGAAGTGTTGCTCGGTCAAAGTGGGGATGAGCGTGTTCGCGGTGATCTGGGCGCGAACGCCCGACACCGAGGCTCGATACAACGACACTGCGGCTCCAGGAAGACACGACGGACTTCCCGCTCGGATTGGAGCCTTGTCGGAAGCGACGCGTCTGTCGGGCCGAAGCGGATTACGGATGACAGCCTATCGGCCGAAGGAACCGTCCGAAGGGAGGACCTTTCGAGGTGGCCCTGGCGTGTCAGAGCCTTTGTCGTCGCGATTGGAACTGGAGAGTGCTGACTACGATTCAGCCGGTTCCGCGAACGGACAGACCACCAGGATCAAACCCGGTCAGGCCGCGGACGACCCGCTCATCGCAATCCTCGCAACACACAAACAAGCAGTCGATGATGCAGAAGACATGGCCGAGCGGCTACGTGAGAAGTTTGACCTAGCCTAGTGGAGATAGAGCTGGTCGCCTCGACCGTCGACTCATGGCAAGGCCAAACCAACGGGATCACGATTGCCCTACACCCCGTGAATGGTGCGACCGACCTCAACGAGTTCAACTCGGCATTCGGACGTCTCGCTGTCACCTGCACGCGCGCGACACACGGGCTACTCATGCTCGCCCGGCCCGGACTAACAGCTACTGAGCGCGGCGCCGGTCCGGCCGGAAAGCCGTTCGGCGAGCCCGGCAGCCGAAACCTTCCGCAGCAGACTCACCATCGGATACTCTCCGCATTTGCAGTTGGGAGGATGACGGATTCCGGTAACGCGGGGCGCCTTGCCTGACCTGATGACGCGGATATCCGGCCCGCTCTCCGCATCATCTCTGATCGCTTTGAGACGCTTCTCCAAAGCACGTTGAGCGGGAAAAGCACGAACTCAGCGGGTTGCCGACAGCAGTCAACGGTCCCGGCAATCATCTGACACCTCGCGACGCTACTTCCGCTTTCCCCACCCGACAGAACACCAACTCCAGCTTCGCGACCTGCTCCTCGGTGGCCCGCGCGAGCAGGTTCGCGTAGATCGCGAGCTGCGCCCAGTAGGCCTGGAGCGTCGCCGCCGACACCCCGACGTCGGTCTTGTAGTCGACGATCACCAGCGATCCGTCGTCCTCGCGATACACCAGGTCGGCGATACCTTCGATCACGGTGGTGCCGTCCGGGCCGAGTCCGGCGAGTTTGATCTCACGCCAGTGCTCGCGTTCCGCGGAACGCCGCACCGGTTCGGATGCCAGCGCCGACCGTGCCAGTGCTGCAATGTGTTCGACGTCGGCGATCCCGACCCTGGATGCGGCGACTCGCGCCGCCTGGACGATGGCCTCGAGGTCGGCGTCGAGCGAGACGCTCTCCAGCACTTCGTGCACTGCGCTCCCCAGGTCAGGGCCGCTGTCCACACTCACGGTGCCGCCGCGAATGACGTCGGGTTCGGCGGGCGCGGTCAGCAACCCGGCGTCGCGATAGCTCGTCAATACCGCCCTGCCGCCTTCGTCATCGGCGTGCACGATGCTGGTCACCGGGTATGACGCACGCATCGCCGAAGTCGCCTCGATTGCGGCGGTCTCGGCCGCCCACTCGTCCCACGACTGCCGTGCCTCCTGCTGTACGGCCTCATCGTCGCGCCGCACCGGCTCGACAAAGTCCGGGACCTCATTCGGCATGGCTGCCAACGCCGGTTCCAGGGTGCTACCCCACGATGTTCCGCGCTTGGCCACATACCCCGACACCGCGAGGTGACTCTCCGCGCGGGTGCATGCGACGTAGAGCAGTCGCACCTTCTCTGCCTCCGCGTGGATCTTCTCTGCTTCCTTTGCGGCGTCGTAACCCTTGGACGTGGCAGCAGTGGAGATACACGCCTGCAGGGTGTTGGTGTCGTCCCAGAGTACCGGCTCAGGCTGGGTCCGGAACCCGCCGCTCATGCCGGCGACAACGACCATCGGGAACTGCAGGCCCTTGGCGGCGTGGATCGTCATGATGCGCACCGCGTTCACGCCGATCTCCGGGAGCACGGTTTCGGCCACGCGGGCGTTGTCCTCGGCCTGGGTCGCCGCCCAGTCGATGTAGTCGCGCAGCGATCCGCGGTCCTCGTTGTACCACGCCCGGGCCTGCTCGATGACGAACCGGAGTCGACGCCACACGTCGCGGTGGCGGGGTGAATCCATTGATATCTCGAACACTCGCCGGTCGGTGGCGATCCTGCTGAGCAGCATGGCCGGATTCAGGGCACCCAGGTCGCGCGAGACGTCCCGGAGGTAGGCGAAGGCTTCGGCGACCGGCGAATCCTCTAGTCCTGCAGGCGGTTCCGCATGGAAGAACCATCCGCCGCCGGCGGCCTTCCAGCACAGCAGGTCGTCGTCGCCGCACCCGAACAGAGGTGTGCGCAATGCTGCGGCGAGTGCTGCCTCGTCGGCGGTGTTGGAGAGCGCCCGGCAGGTGAGGAGCAGATCGTGAACCTCCTGGGTCGAGTACACCAGGCTCGACGCCTCGGACCGGAACTCGATTCCGGCGGCATCCAAGCTCTTCTCCAGAAACGGCAACACCGCGCGTGAGGGGATCAGGATGCAGATGTCCTTCCACTGCAGCGGGGTGTGTTCGTGGCTGTCGCCGGCGGGAGTCTCTTTGCACCAGCCTCGTTCGACGGCGGTGGCGATGATCCGTGCGACGTCACGGGACTCACGAGCCCTGGTGGCCTCCGCGACGGACAGCGAGTGCTCGTCGGCGACCGGTTCGTCGCGGTCGGGGAAGACGAACGGCGTTGGGCCCCAGCTGAGGTCCCAGGTGGGTCGCCCCGGTGCCGCGTCGAGCGGAGTGTATCCGGGTTGGACATCGGCGGTCGGTGCGATCAGCGCACCGAAGACACCGTTGACCCAGTCGATGACAGGTCGGGTGGATCGGAAGTTGGTGGTGAGGTGCACGATGTCCGCGGCGGGCGTGTCGTCGCGCGCCCGCATGTAGGCGGCGATGTCGGCGCGACGGAAGCGGTAGATCGACTGCTTGGGGTCACCGACGGTAAACAGTCGGCCCGCGGCATCGGGACCGGCGACGATCCGTTGCGCCAGTACGAGTTGCAGCGGGTCGGTGTCCTGGAACTCGTCGAGGAGCACCCGCTGGTAGCGGCGGTGAGCGGCCGCCGCCACCTCGGGCTCGGCGAGGACGTCACGGGCGAGCACGAGGAGATCGTGGAACTCGAGTTGCCCGCTCCGGCGGCGCTGCTCGGCTTCGTCAAGGACGATCTCGGCGAGGTGCCGTACGACGACCCTGACCGCGCCGTCGATGTAGGTGCCGACGACGTCTGGGAACGTCTCCTCGCGAAGCGCTTTGACGGCCGCTCTGATCTCCTGGCACTGGGCGGTGCCACCCCGCCACGCCGCACCTCGGCCGACGTTGCCCACCTTCGGACACAGCGAGACCATCGGGATCCATCCGGTGGCATCGCGTTCCGCGGCAACCAGAGTCCGCCACTCGCGGAGTTCCTCGAGCTTGGTGGCCAGTTTGTCGTCGGGGTCGAGGCAGTCGTCGAGGTGGTCGACGATGATGTCGGTCTCGCGGAGGATGCGGTCGATGTCTGCAGGCGCGATGCCTTGCGGATTGTCGTCGAGCGTCAGCCGATCCCAGTTGCGGTCGAGGGCGTCGGCAAGCCCGCGGACCTGGTCGAGCGACGCACCGGCTGCCATGACGATGCCCATGGCGTCGACGAGCATCAGGGGTGCCTCGTCGGTGAACAGCCGGGTTCGCATGCGACGCCAGCGGCGTTCGAAGGACAGTTGCGACCCCATCGCGTCGACGACGTGAATGCGGGGCGGCACTCCGGCTTCGAGGGGATGTTCGCGGATGATCCGTGCGGCGAATGCGTGCAGGGTGCCGATGGCGGCTGTATCGATCTGGTCGCGAGCCACTTCCGCTCTGGCAGTGTCGTGCTTGGCCAGTTCGACACGGACGCGCTCGCGCAGTTCCGCCGCGGCCTTCTCTGTGAAGGTGATGGCGGCGATCGCGTCGAGTTCCACACCGTCGTGCAGCACCAGATGGCAGATCCGGTTGACCAATGAATGAGTCTTGCCGCTGCCGGCGCCCGCTTCGACGAACAGCGTGGTCGCGGTGTCGGTGGTGATGCGGTCGCGGGCGGCCTGGTCGGTGAGGGTCAGGGCTCGCACGCTTAGCCTCCGTACTTCTTGACATAGCCGGCGAGATCATCGACATTCTCGAGGTTGGCCCAGGCGCGGCGCAGACCGGCGCGGCCCAAGAGATCAATGACAGGCAGATCCCATGTGGTCTCGACGATCTTCGGCGGGAACTGGCCCGCGACGATGCAGCGGTGGACGAGTTCCATGTCGGCGGCGAGGGTGGCGATCACATTGTCGGTGACGGGATACCCGATGGACTTGAATTGCCCTTTCCTGGTGACGAACCAGTAGCGGGCTTCGACGTCTTTGCCGCGGGTTCGGGCGAACAACCCGTAGACGGGCAGCTGAAACCGCAGGCCGCTGTTGGTGGGCGTGTCTTCGGCGAGGTCTCGGTACTTGTCGACTTTGCCGGTCTTGTAGTCGGTGACGCGGATGCGGCCGTCGGTATGGGTGTCGATGCGGTCGACCTGTCCGCGGAACCGGATTGTGCTGTCGGCCAGGGCCAGTGATACTTCGGGTTCTGTGTCGAAGGAGCACTCCGCGTCGGTAGGGCGCCAGCCGTGCACGTGATCGGTGTAGTCGTGCTGGTACCAGTCGGCGAGGTCGCGGACGATGCTGCCGCGGTCTTTGGCCCAGAGCTGTTCGAGCCAGCCGGGGCTGTCGGCCTTCGCCTCGTCGAGGACGTCTTGGGCGATCAGGTTGAGTCGCGTGAAGTCGCGCTGCGCGCCGTCGATGGTGTCGAGTACGTAGCGTTCGAGGATGGTGTGGATGAGGGTTCCGCGGGTGATCGCGTCGATCTGAGCGATCTCGTCGGGGTCGTCGAGGGCCTTCAGCTGCAGGATGTGTTCGAGGAAGTACTGGTAGGGGCTGGCGACCCAGGTTTCGAGGCCGGTCGGTGAGACGGGTTGGTCGAAGGTGGTGATGCGGTCGCGGACCCCGGCCAGGTTGCCGTTGAACCGGGTGAAGCGGCCGTTGAGGCGGTCGCTGCGCATGTGCATGCCGAGGTCGATGATCGGATCGTCGAGGGTGCCGCGGCGATGGTTGGCCGGTACCGCCGCGAGTTCTCTGAGCCGCCATTCGGTGTCGGATGCCGCGGAGGCGCCGATGCGGTCGTCGGCATGTTGCGCACCGACGTCGAAGGATTCGACGGCGACGATCGACGGCACTCCCTCGGTCTGGCGCTGCCAGTTGACCACGTTGACGTCGCGCCCGGCGAGTTCGGTGAGGGCCGGAATGAGCCACCGCGACGGTACCTTCTCCCCGCCCCCTCGCAGGTCGCCGCGCGGGAAGGTGATGATCCGCTCAACCGTTCCCGAACTGACCGCGCTCGCCAACGCGACGTGTTGCGCGCGGATGTGGTCGCGCGCGGTGGTGCCGACCAGTTCCGGAGGAAGCAGCGGATTGTCAGGGCGCGGCGTGGGCACCATACCTTCGGCGGCGCCCACGACGATGCTGACGTCGAAGTCGCGGCCGGCGCCCGCGGCGATCGGCGCCACGGTAACGCCCGCACCGGAAGTGCCATGTATGTCGCGATGGGCTTCCAGGCGTACCGAGACTGCTTCGAGGACGCGTGTGGCCGTGGGTTCCGGCGCGATGCCGTCCATCAGTGCGAGGTCGGTGCAGTCCTCGCGAATGAGAGACAGGTCCGTTCGAGCAGTGTCGGAGTTCGGAGTGCGGACGTGGTGGTCGAGGAGTGCGTTGAGCTCGTGCGCGACGGTGGCCCAGTCCGGTGCGCCGACGGTGGCCTCGAGGCGGGGTCGGAGTCGTTGGACGAAGTCGTAGAGTGCGACCGCTCTGTCATGGTGTTTCTCGTGAGCGCCGACTCGCGTGAGGCTCTGCCAGTCGAGGCCGCCGACCACGGGTTCGTCGCGACGGGTCAGCAACTCGAGTTGGCGTTGTGAGATCTCATCGTCCTCGATGGCCGGCCGCATCAGGGCACCCTCCGCGAGCAGCGTGAACAGGTCGCGGCGAGGCATCTTCTCGTGGTCGAGGTCCAGAATACCGAGCAGCGCTCGTGCAGAAGGGCGGTCGACGAGGGTGTGGTGTTCGGGCGCGGCGTACGCGATGCGGCCGGCGGAAAGGTGTTCGTGAAGGAGCGGCAGATACGGATCGGCCGCCGCGTAGAGGACGCCGATCCGGTGACCAGGCGTGCCGTTGGCGAGGTGCTTGCGGACGAGGCGGACGACCGAACGGACCTCGTCATCAGCGTCGGAGGTGTGGATGACCTGGGTGGGCGCAACGACGGACTCGTCGCTGATGTCCTCGCCGTGCTTCTGTAGGAGAGCGAGGAAGGATCTCTCCGCTGCCGAGGTGGGATTGAGTCGATACAGGATGAGGTTGCCGGCGTCTGACAGGTGCTGCGCCGCGGCCGTGTACGCCTCGTGTTGGAGGTAGTAGCGGCCGGCGAGCCGGCCGATTGCTCTGCGGTAGACGCGCAGTAAATCGGCGACCAGCGGCGTCGGGGAATCCATCGCGGGATGTTCGATGGCGCTCAGCTCGCGGGCAGCCCCCGCGAGTGCCTGTGCGGTGATCGGTTCGTCCGCGACCTGCTTGAAAGCTCCGGGTTCCTCTGCCAGCACTCGCTGGACCGCGGCCTCG
>NZ_BAHC01000109.1 GCF_000298195.1 Gordonia rhizosphera NBRC 16068
TTAAGCTGAAGTGCCTTCGCTTTCGGTAGCCGCAGTACCGCGATGCCGACGACGCCTCCATCGGAAAATGGTCCCGGCGTCGTGTGAAATTCTTCGACTTCGAGGCCACTATAGGCAATTTCTATGCGCGTTGCTGCGATAAATACTGGACGAATCGACCTGTGCTTGTCACGGTTGACAAGCTTATTAAATGCAATAAGCGCGTGGTTTTCTTCGGATGGTTGATCCGGCTGAAAACATTGTATCTGCGCAATTGTCTTAAGGACAGATGGCGCAACGAGGGGAGCGAGTCTATTTTCCTCTCTACGCCATTCTCTCAGGTTCGCGGTAATCGGAAGTTTGATGCCAGCAGCCACCTTGGTCTCGTCTATGTAAGCGTGACTATCGATGACGTGTCCGTAGATTGCATGATCTAGCGAAGCGCGAAGATTGGTGAGGATGTCGCCAATCACCACACTTCGTCCGCTGGGAATCTCCTCTTTGACTTGAGCTACTACCTTCGCGATTAGACGTGACGAACCGTCAGGATGGTTCGTTGTGAGTGCCTCGAACTGCAGTGGTTTTCGCCCGCGGTATTCATGGACCTCGTTTCTCAGAGCATCCAAGTGCACCTTGGCCCTGGCCAGTTTAGCGAACGCACTACCCATAGGGCGAAATCTTACTCGCGAATAAGCTGGTCGCCGGCAAACTAGCTACTTGGCGAAGCGGCGCAGTCTGTGCTTGATGTCGCGGAAGATTGTGTCCTGGCACACCAGTGGCTGTTGCTGCGAAGGAAGCCGGACTTGTTCGCCCGCACGGTCTTGCCCACATTGGGGACGCCACGAAGTTCGCCCTGTTGCACTCAGCCACCTGCCAAGAGCACGTGCATCGCATTATTGCTCCCCAACCGATTAGCTTTCGGGCGAGCCGCCGCTCTCTCATGGACTCGATCCTCTCTGTGGCGAGGTACTGGGTACGCGGATCTCACAGTTCCTGGTCACGCCCAGCCCGACCGCGGCCGATGCACCTCCCGAACGTCTTACGCAACTTCGTGTGCGGGATGGCATCGTGTACGCAGCATGGGATCCTGTCGGCCAGCTGGGCGTCGCGACAGCTTTCGGTGTCGTGACCGAGGTCTCTCGCACAGACCGCAGCGCCACGGTTGATTGGCGCGAGGTCGATACCACGTTCCGCCCGAATCCCTCTGGACGTGTGCACTGGGAACGAAAGGGAATGTTCCGATTCGCACCGGCAGTCGTGGACCGATACATGCTGGTTGACCTGTTTGCGGATCGGTTTCCCGACATGGATGTAGCCGCCGGTGGCCCCGGTTGGCAGCCGTGTCTCCGAAGCTGCGCGGGGCGGCGATCTGAATGTCAGCTGCTCCACGATGACGCTCGAGCCGTGCCGCACCGGTGATATGGGCGCCACTCGGCGTGGTTCCGGGTGCAGGCGACGATGGATCTCGGGCAGGCCTCTGTCGATGAACTCGAACCAGACGTGCAGCCCGGCGAAGAGCTGGTCCCGGCTGTACGTCTCCGCGTCGATGAGGTGCGCGGCGTGGAGCTCGGTGTCGTCGAGGACCAGCTGGATGCCGGGCCACGTGGATGCCATGTCGGCGACGATGCTCTCGGCGTGGCGGGGCTGAGTGACGTCGTCCGCGATCCGGGCGAAGACATCGATCCGTGGCGCGTACGGGGAGATGCCGATCGACGATTGGATGTGCGCGGCTGGCAGCGTGATGGTCGCGTCAGCGTTGATCGAGAACGCCCCGCCCGCAAACTCTTCCAGTTCGTCGCGCACGAGCGTGCGCAAGCGGTCGGGTCCGAGTTCGGCGGTGCCGATGACAGGAGACCCGGCAGGCCGCGGCCGGCCGAGGCCCGCAAGAAACGACGGATGAGGCACCGACCAGATCTGCCGAAGCGTCGCCATAGAGATCCGGGCGACCTCGGTTTCGCAGGGTCCACGGCCGTTCGCAAACGAACCGACCGTCTCGAAGCCTCTGCCACCCCAATCGCTGAAGCGCGGGTGCGCATCCGCTGACATCGCAGGCGACGGTGGACCGGACGCGGTGGCCGTTGGAGCGGCCGAAGCGCAGGGCGAACGGTAGTGGTTCGCCCTGGTCTCGCGCGGGAGTCACGAAGACGACATCGTCGAGTTCCATCGTCG
This sequence comes from Gordonia rhizosphera NBRC 16068, assembly GCF_000298195.1. Classification (GTDB taxonomy): domain Bacteria; phylum Actinomycetota; class Actinomycetes; order Mycobacteriales; family Mycobacteriaceae; genus Gordonia; species Gordonia rhizosphera. Next base: position 2,149 of record NZ_BAHC01000109.1, read on the forward strand.
ATAGACGCTCGGTGAGAGTCGCCTGGAACTCCTGCCATGTCGTATCGATGGTTGCATCAAAGTGGAAGTCGGACATGATTTCTCCTTTCGGTTGGCACGCTGGCGCACCGCCTCATCGGCGGTGAGAACGTGCGGGACTGCTGAAGTGATCGCTCGGAGTGGAGCGGGGATGCCTCACCGGCCGGGCCGGGAGGACCACCTGACGCCCACAGGATAGGAGAGAGGTCCGACAGAAACGTTGGGGCACATCCCGGGTGGGTGTGCGGGTGCGCGTCAGATTTGTAGGTGACTGGTGAGTAGGTCGGCGTGAGTGTTGGTGGTGCTGGTCAGGCGGTGGCGGTCTGGTTGTGCGGGTGGGTCCAGATGTTGTCGAGTCGGTTGCTGGCCTGGTGACAGCGCAGGGTGATGATGCCGGTGGCGCCGGTGATGTTCCAGCGCATGCCGGATTGTTTGAGGCGGGCTCCGATGATGGATTTGCAGCCGGCTTCCACGACGCCGGAGCCGACGAAGAAGCCGTGGTCGCGGAAGTAGCCGTAACGCATGCGCTGGGCGTTGGTGATGAAGTAGCCCAACGCTTTGTCGGTGGTGGCCGCGAGTGCGGGATCGAGGGTGGGCAGCAGGGTTTGGGTTGCGGTGACGAGGGTTTCGATGTCGCCGTCGTCGAGGTCGGCCAGACGTTGCTCGAGCCAGTGCGATCGGTCGGCGCCGAGGGTGTCGGCGAGTTGGTCGGCGAGGGCGTGGAGGTGTTCGCGGGCGTGGTAGAGGTCGACGATGGGGGTGGCCTCGGGCCAGGTGGCGGTGGCCAGGTTCCAGATCCAGGCGGCGCCGTCGCCGAGGACGACGAGTTGACGCGTCTGCTCGGCGCCGCGGCGGGTGGCTTCGGCCGCGGCCAGGGGTGCGAAGTCGCCACTGGTGGCGAAGCTGGCGACGTAGCTGGTCGAGTCGGGATCACGCAGCGGTCGGCCCTCGTCGTCGATGGTGGTTTGGGTGAAGACCGCGGCCAGTTTCACCTCGCGGGTGTGGGCACGGCCGTCGGCGGCTTTGCCGGTGCGTCCGGCGACCGCGGCGGCGGTCATGGGCACGCCGGTGCCGTCGATGGCGATGTAGAGCTTGTCCGGTGCCGGCCGCTCGGTCGAGGGCGCCAGCACCTGGACTGCTCGGCGGCAGATCGCGGCCGACTCCACGGCTTGGCGGTCGGCGGCCGCGGCCCCATCGGTTTCCGCGGATCGTTCGATCCGCTTGGTGCCCAACCGTATTCCGGCCAGCTCAGCCAGCAGGACCGACGCGGCGGCGAACGGGGCGGCCGCCGCGGCCACCGCGGTGATCTTGCGCAGGCCCGGTGACAGCGAGACCCCGCTGACGCCGAGTTCGTCATCACGCGGGACGACACCATGGCCGCAGTCGGCGCAGTGGTAGTAGCCCCGACGCACCTCGACCGCGCCCAGCACGGTGGTGATCGTCTTGTCCCGGTAGCCCACGAACCGCGCTCGATGCCCACCGCGACAGTCGATGCGGGGACCGCGGTACCCGCCGTCGGCACCCAGCAACTGTTCGAGCAGACTCGCCCCGATCTGGGTCATCGCCGCCCGGATCGCCACCTCCACCCCGCCCAGGTCGGCATCGGTACGGCCCAACGCGCCGGCAGCCAGGGCGGCCAGCCGGTCTACTTCGGCGGTGATCTGCGTCGTGATCTGTTCGGCGATCTGGGCGGTGAGCCCCCTTTTTCGGCCTGCGTGGCGGCCGGCGCGACAGGAGCAGCCGCACCCGGTGGGCGGGCCTCACAGATCGCTTCGTTGACCTCCACGATCTGCTCGGACACCTGCGCGAACCGGTGATAATTGGCGATCTCGGCACGCACCTTGTCGAGTTCAGCAGCCGAGAGCTGCCGGCCCACGCTGCGCCGCCCCGGCAACGTGCGGGTCCACAAATAACGTGGTCCATGCCCGGGATGATCCGGCTGGGCGCACACACAATTCGGTTTGCCGCACCGCCGATAATTCTCGCTGACCGACCCCCGCCGGAAATCCCCGGTCGCCGCCAACTGTTCGAACAACCGCTCTCGCGCTGCCTGCAATTCCTCCAACGACCGATCAGCCACGACCCGCTCCAATCTGGTTGTGTATTACACAACCAGATTATCGGCCGACCAGCAACAACAATGCTCATCTACTTACGTGTCGCACACCCTGGGTGTGCGTCAGATTTGTAGG
>NZ_BAHC01000108.1 GCF_000298195.1 Gordonia rhizosphera NBRC 16068
AACGTCGACAGCCGTCGGCCGATCTCGGCGGCCTGATCGGCCACCTCGCGCGAGGACGCTTCGCGCAGCGGCGCGAACGTCAGCGTGAGCCGCACATCCGAGCGCACCCGCGCCGACCCGCGGGTCAACACCGTTTCGGCCATCACCTCCCGCGCGAACGCCGGCGCGGCCGGGTCGGTGATCCGGCGCACCTCCGCCCCGATCCGCGCACCGGCATCAGGCACCGACTCCACCACGACCTCAGCGCCGACCGCGCCGCGCGCCGAACCCAACCGGGCCAGGAAATCGCCCTGGGCGGCGACCCATTCGTTGATCTGCCACTGATCCACGCGTTCCTGACCCTGCGGCTGCACCGCCAGACTGACGCAGTAATGGTTCTTCGCGGGGTAGTGGATGAGCCCGAACCGCTGCCCGTCACGCAGCTCGTAGCCGTACATGTGCGAGCCGGCCGCAATCCCGGGCAGCCGCGCGGTACCGGGCACCTGCCCGAACACCCCGCCCCGGTACACCGTCTGCCTGCGCAACCGCGCCCAGGTGAATTGGGTTCGCAACACCGTCATCTCCCATCCGGTGCGGCCGTCGCGGGAGTAGACCAGAGGGGCCATCCCGACCACGGAGACCGCGATCAACACACCCGCCACCACCAGTGACTGGGTGACCACGAAACTGACAATGATGGCGATGACCAGGACGCCAGCCACGATCGTGACGCCCCAGGTCATCCCGAACAGGCCCGTGGAGCGCGGACGCTCCCACCGGCCATACAGCAGCAGCGCATTGCGCTCGGACGGGGTGCCGCTCACCGCAACCCCCCCTCTGCTGACAGGCCGTCATCGGCACCGTCGAAGAAGTTCTCCGCCGCCTGCGACATGACCCCGGTGGCGCCCAGCACGTCATGCGCGGCGTCATGCGCGGCCGAAAACCGGTTGCCCGCACCACCACTGGACGAGCCGGCGTCAGGCATCGCCGCGGTGGCCGGGACCGCCGACGTCGCCGACATCGACCCGCCCCCGGCGCGGGCACCACCCCACGAGCCCGAACCTGCGCCGGCCGAGCCGCCGCCCCCGCTGGAGGCCGCGGCCGACATCCGCGCCACACCACCCCCAGCCGAACCACCACCGACCGAACCACCGCCGGCCGCGACCCCGGACGACCCGGCACCGCCGCTGACGCCGGCGGCGCCGGTCGCGCCCGC
>NZ_BAHC01000107.1 GCF_000298195.1 Gordonia rhizosphera NBRC 16068
GGGTTGCCCTTGCGCACGACCAGCACGACGACGGACCCGAACGGTGTGCTGTTGTTGGGTGCCTGCGCCTGCCAGTCCGCATCGACGATGCCTTCGGTCACCAGGCGGGTGATGTCGGGTTCGACCGAGAAGTTGACGACATCGGCCGGTACCCGACGCGCGACCTTGCGCGACTGGTCGCCGGACGGACCGTAGGACTGTGAGAACCCGATGTCGTGACCCTCAGGGGTGCTGCGGAAGGCCGGGATGACGACGTCGAATCCCGGCTTCGGCGTGGCGTAGGCCACCAGGTTGACGTGACGGGCTCCGCTGGAGATGTCGACGCCACCGGGCTGGTCGGTCGAACCACCGCCGCAGGCCGTGAGCCCGACGATGCCGAGCAGGACGACGAGGACGACCGACACCGGCGCCCATCGTGCGCGTGCCCTGCCGGCCCCCGATTCGGCCACACTCTCCTCCTGGCATCCGTCGGTCTGATCGGATTGACGCTAGCAAGCCGGGTCAGGTCGAAATACCACCCGACGAGGCCCCTTGGTCGCTGCGCGCCGCGTGTGCTAGAGGGTCAGCACCCACGCCAGGATCACCAATGCGATCAGCGCGATGAGTGCCACGGTCACCCGGGATCGGATCATGATCTGCTACAGCCCCGTCCCGTCGTCGTCGGCGAAGCGTCGCCGGTCGATCACGTCCGAGACCGTGTCGACCAGCAAGTTGAGCGCGGCCGCGGCGATCACCGCGAGCGGGATGACGACGCTGAGGGTCACCAGCAGTTGCGGGACGAACGACAGTCCCGTCAACCACTCCTCCACACCGTCCCACCATGTGCTCAGTGACGTCATCGTTCACCTCGTTGCGTCTTACCGGTTTCACTCAGCCTGAATTAAAGGTCACCCACCCCGATCGTCGGTCGAGTGGCGACACCAGAAGGCCCCGACAATGATATATCCATGACACCTCCGGAAGACGCCGCCGTCACCGCGCTGCACACCGCCGTCACCGCACCGAAGGAGTCCGAGTCGGGGCTCGACGCCGTGGAGCCCGAGGCGATGGCGTTCTCGCCCGCCACCCCGAGCCACAACGCCTTCCCCCCGATCGGTGACTACGCCTTCCTGTCGGACACCGAGACCAACTGTCTCATCGCGCGCAACGGGTCCGTCGAGTGGATGTGTGTGCCGCGTCCGGACTCGCCGAGCGTGTTCGGCGCGATCCTCGATCGCAGCGCCGGGCACTTCCGGCTCGGCCCATACGGGGTCAACGTTCCCGTGGATCGTCGTTACCTGCCCGGCAGCCTCATGGTCGAGACGACGTGGCAGACCGACACCGGATGGATCGTGGTGCGCGACGCCCTGGTGATGGGTCCGTGGCACGACCACGAACGACGATCGACGACCCACCGGCGCACTCCCACCGACTGGGACGCCGAACACATCCTGCTGCGCACCGTGCGATGCGTTTCGGGCACCGTCGAGCTCTCGCTGAGCTGCGAGCCGGCCTTCGACTACCACCGGGCGCACACGGCCTGGGAGTATTCGGGTCCCGCCTACGGCGAGGCGATCGCGACGGCCGCCAACACCACCAAACCCGGGCCCACCCTCAAGCTGACCACGGACCTGAGACTCGGCCTCGAGGGCCGCGAGGCCCGCGCCCGCACCCGGCTGGTCGAGGGGGACAACCGGTTCGTGGCGCTGTCCTGGTCCAATCAGCCGGCGCCGCAGACCTTCGAGGAAGCCGCACAGAAGATGTGGTCGACATCGGAGTGCTGGCGGCAGTGGATCAATATCGGCTCCTTCCCTGATCACCCGTGGCGCACCCATCTGCAGCGCTCGGCGCTCACGCTCAAGGGCCTGACCTATTCCCCGACCGGGGCACTGCTGGCCGCCGCCACCACCTCGCTGCCGGAGACCCCGCACGGAGAACGCAACTGGGATTACCGCTATGCTTGGGTGCGGGACTCGACGTTCGCGCTGTGGGGCCTGTACACGCTCGGCCTCGACCGCGAGGCCAACGACTTCTTCTCCTTCATCGCCGACGTGTCGGGGGTGACCAACTCCGAACATCACCCGCTGCAGGTCATGTACGGGGTCGGCGGCGAACGCACGCTCGAGGAGGAGGAACTGTCACATCTGTCCGGCTACGAGGGTGCCCGCCCGGTGCGGATCGGCAACGGCGCCTACAACCAGGCGCAGCACGACATCTGGGGCACCATGCTCGACTCGGTGTACCTCAACACCAAGTCCAACGAGACGGTGCCGGAGACCCTGTGGCCGGTGCTCAAGGCACAGGTCGAGGAGGCCGTGAAGAACTGGCGCAAACCCGACCGGGGGATCTGGGAGGTGCGTGGCGAACCGCAACATTTCACCTCCTCGAAGGTGATGTGCTGGGTGGCGCTGGACCGGGGCTCGCGACTCGCCGCCCTGCACGGTGAGAAAGCCTACGCCCAGAAGTGGGCCGAGATCGCCGATGAGATCCGTGCGGACATCCTCGCCCACGGCGTCAACGAGCGCGGCGTGTTCACCCAGCGTTACGGCAACGACGCGCTCGACGCGTCGGCACTGCTGGTCCCCTTGCTCCGGTTCCTGCCGTCGGACGATCCGCGGGTGCGCAACACCGTCCTCGCGATCGCCGAGGAGTTGACCGACAACGACCTGGTACTGCGCTACCGGGTCGAGGAGACCGACGACGGACTGACCGGTGAGGAGGGCACCTTCACGATCTGTTCGTTCTGGCTGGTGTCCGCACTCGTCGAGATCGGCGAACTCGAGCGGGCCAAGACGCTGTGCGAACGGCTGTTGTCGTACTCGAGTCCGCTCAAGCTCTACGCCGAGGAGATCGACGCCAAGACCGGAGCACATCTGGGGAACTTCCCGCAGGCGTTCACCCATCTCGCGCTCATCAACGCGGTCATGCATGTCATCCGCGCCGAGGAGGCGGCCAGTCACGGCACGTTCCAGCCGGCCCATCACAACTGAGACTCCGCGAGAACGATCTGAATCTCCGCCGGGCGACCGGCCGTCGCAGCGTACGCCCCAATCCTCGGGCAAGTCGGCCCCACCGCGATGATCGAGACCGTAGAGTCGACGGCACGCTGGGCCCGACCCGAGGAGAGGCCATGTCGCCGAACTGGAACAAGCTGGTCAGGAACACACGCGTCCTGCCCGGCCGGAAGGTCAACCTCGGCAAGGACTTCGACCCGGGCAGCAAGGACGGGGATCTCGACAAGGCCGGTGGTCGGGCTGCGCTCGCCGAGGCCAAGAGCAAGCTGTTCGCGCTGCAGGACCGTTTCTATGCGCAGGCCGACCGCTCGCTGCTGATCGTGTTGCAGGCCATCGACGCGGCCGGCAAGGACGGGACGATCAAGCACGTCATGTCCGGGCTGAACCCCGAAGGCGTCGACGTCTTCAGCTACAAGGCCCCCACACCGGTGGAACGCATGCACGACTATCTGTGGCGCCATCAGATCCAGGCGCCCGAACTCGGCCGGATCGCGGTGTTCAACCGGTCGCACTACGAGAACGTGACGATCACCCGGGTGCATCCGGAACTGTTGTGGCCCAAGACCCCCGAACTCGACGACGACGATCTCTGGCACCGCCGCTTCCGGCAGATCAACGACTGGGAACGACATCTCACGGAGAACGGGACCACGATCGTCAAGTTGTTCCTCAACGTCTCCAAGGAGGAACAGGCGCGGCGATTCCTGGCGCGCATCGAGCAACCCGAGAAGAACTGGAAATTCTCGGCTGAGGACATGCACGAACGCGAGTACTGGGACGCCTATCAGCATGCGTTCAACGAGATGCTCAGCCACACGAGCACGAAACACGCACCATGGCATGTGATCCCCGCCGATCACAAATGGTTCAGCCGCCTGACCACATTCGCGGTGCTCCTCGAGACCATGGAGGCGATGAATCCGCGCTACCCCACCGTCAGCGCCGACACCAAGGCCGAACTCGCCGAGGCGAAGAAGATCCTCGAGGCCGAGATCCGCGACTGATCCGGTCGGCCCTGAAGTCCGCGCGTGAGCGGCGCGCCGAGAAGCGCTGGTGTCGATGGATGCGCGTGTGAGGTCTTCAGGGTCCGCCAAAACCTCAGTCGAGCCGCCAGGTTTCGTAGGCGCGCGGATCGTCGAGCGGTTCCACGTGGATGGTGATCGCGAGATGGCCGAAATCTCCACGCAGCTCGGTCTCGACCTCTTCGGATACGTCGTGCGCCCGTTGCACCGACCACTCGCCCGGCACCAGCATGTGCATCTGCAGGAACTGCTGACGACCGGACTCGCGCGTCCGGATGTCGTGGAAGTCGATACCCTGTCGGCGATACCGGTTCAGGACGGCGTCGATCCCGGCGCGTTCGCCGGCCGGCAACGCCGAGTCCATCAGGCCCGACCCGGAGCGCCGGACCAGGCCTGCACCCACGACCAGGATGTTCACCGCGACCGCGATGGCGATGATCGGATCGAGCGGCAGCCAGCCCGTCACGGCCACGAGGAACACACCGACGACGACGCCGACAGTGGTCCACACATCGGTGAGCAGGTGCTTGCCGTCGGCCTCCAGGGTCAGCGAGCGGTGCTTCTTTCCCGTGCGCAGCAACAAGACACCGACCGCCCCGTTCAACGTGGTCGCCACTATGGAGATGAGCAGACCGATCCCCACGGACTCCAGTTCCCGCGGGTGGATGAACCGGTCGACCGCGGTCGCGATGATCACCACCGCGGCGAGGACGATCATCACCCCCTCGAAGACCGCCGAGAAGTACTCGGCCTTGGTGTGTCCGAAGTTGTGGCTGTGATCGGCCGGTCGGGCGGCCACCCGGAGAGCGATGAAGGCACCGATCGCGGCGACCAGGTTGACCAGGGATTCGGCGGCGTCCGACAGCAGGCCCACCGAGCCGGTCACCCACCAGGCCGCCATCTTCATCGCGATGACGACGATCGACGTCACGATGCTGAGCACCGCGTAGCGGCTCAGGTCGTGGTTTTTCTGGTCGTCGGTCTGTGCCGGCATCGTTGCCCCGACCCCCTCGTCCACGTCGGCTCCTACCCCTGTGGTGTCAGACCGCGACGTGTCAGCAGCGGCCCGATCTCGGCCTTGCGTCCGATCAGTTTCTCGTGGGCGGCGAGCGGATCGACGCTGTCTCCGCGCGACAGCGTCGCCTCGGCGAACCGCTGTCCGCTGTCCCGTTCGAGACCTCCTTCGGCGAGGAACCACTGCTCGGTCTCGGCGTCGAGGACCTCCGACCAGATATAGGAGTAATAGCCGGCCGAGTAGCCGCCACCGAAGACGTGGTTGAAGTAGGCGCTGCGGTAGCGCGGCGGGATGAGATCTCCGACGAAACCGGCCGAGCGTAGCGCGGTGCGTTCGAACGCCTCGACGTCGTCGGGGATCTCGTCGGGGGCCAGCCGATGCCACGCGAGATCGAGCACGGCGGCGGCGAGATATTCGATGGTGGAGTGTGCGGTCTCGGCCTTCGCGGCGACCCGCGCCGCCTCGGCGAGTTCGGCCGGGATCGGCTCTCCGGTCTCGTGATGACGCGCATAGTGCGACAGCACGTCCGGGTGCAGCGCCCACATCTCGTTGACCTGTGACGGGAACTCGACGAAGTCCCGCGGCACCGACGTTCCCGACTGCGACGGATAGTCGACCGCCGACAGCAACCCGTGCAGCGCGTGCCCGAACTCGTGGAACAGCGTGGTGAGCTGATCCATGGTGAGCAGACAGTGTTTGCCCTCGTCGGGTTCGGTCAGGTTGAGGACGTTGACGACGACCGGCTGCATCGACAGCCGGCGCGACTGGTCGACGATGTTGTTCATCCACGCCCCACCACGTTTGGACGGCCGGGCGAAGTAGTCGCCGAGGAACAGGCCGATGCTGCGGCCCGTATCGTCGAGGACATCCCACACCCGCACGTCGGGGTGATAGCCGGACAGGTCGGGCCGCTCGGCGAACCGCAGCCCGTAGAGCTTGCCCGCCGCGTAGAAGACACCCCGCTCGAGGACCGCATCGAGTTCGCAGTAGTCGGCAAACGCGTCGAGCGGTACCGCCGAGGTCGACCGTCGTTCGACCTCCAACCAGAAAGTGAGGTCGGCCGGGCCGATCTCCTCGTCGGTCATCCGCGTCAACCGGGTCAGCTCACGCCCGCCTGCCCGCAGCGCCGACGCGGTGAGCTCACCGAGAAGATCGGTGACCGCCGCCGGATCCGGGGCGGTTTGTTCTGCGATGACGTACTCGGCATGGTCGGCGTAGCCGAGCAACCGCGCACGGCGAGCGCGCAGCGCCACGATCTCGAGTACCAGCTCCCGCGTGTCGTAGTCGTTACCCCGCGAGCACCGGTTCACCGAGGCGTCGAAGACACGTTGCCGCACCTCATGATTCGTCAACTTGGTGAGAACGGATTGACTGGTGGGCAGTTCGAGTGCGATCAGATATCCGTCGTCGTGTCCGTCGGCCGCGGCGGCCCGTCGGGCCGCGGCGATCTCGCCGTCGGACAGACCGTCGAGTTCCTCGGCCGTCTCGACGAACACCGCCGAGGCGTTGGTGTCGTCCAGGATCATGTGCGAGAAGGTGGTGGTGAGATAGGCCAGCCGCGAGGAGATCTGGCGCATCTGCTCCTGCTCGTCGGGCCCGAGCCCGGCACCGGCGCGGACGGAATCACGATACCGTTTGTCCAACAACCGTTCCTGGGATTCGGTCAGGTCCAGTTGATCGCGGCGCTCGTGCAGGTCCGCGATCCGGGCGAACAGGCGTGGATCCATCGCGATGGTGTTCGCGTGATCGGTCAGCATCGTCGAGAGCTGCTGAGAGATCGCATTGCGCTGCGGATTGGTGTCCGGACCAACGAGATTGAAGAAGACCCCGCCGGCGCGCGCCAGGTCTCGGCCGGAGAGCTCGAGCGCCTCTACCGTGTTGGCGAACGTGGCCGGTTTCGGGTCGTTGGCGATCTTCTCGATCTCGGCGAGGTGAGTCGCCATCGCCTCGGTGAACGCCGGCAGGAAGTCGTCGTCGGAGATCGACGCGAAATCGGGCAGTCCGTGGGGCAGGGTGGATTCGGCGAGAACCGGATTGACCCGCTGCGCCATCGGCTACTTCCCCTTCGGCTTGTCGCCGACCGCGTCGGTGGACAATGCCGCGACGAAGGCCTCTTGGGGCACCTCGACCCGTCCGATCGTCTTCATCCGCTTCTTGCCCTCCTTCTGCTTCTCCAGCAGTTTGCGCTTGCGGCTGATGTCACCGCCGTAGCACTTGGCAAGCACGTCCTTGCGGATCGCGCGGATGTTCTCGCGGGCGATGATCTTCGATCCGATCGCCGCCTGCACGGGCACCTCGAACTGCTGGCGTGGGATCAATTCCTTGAGCTTGGTGGCCATCTTGTTGCCGTAGGTATAGGCGGCATCCTTGTGGACGATCGCGCTGAACGCATCGACCGCCTCACCCTGTAGGAGGATGTCCACTTTGACCAGTTCGGCCTCCTGCTCGCCGGCCTCCTCGTAGTCGAGGCTGGCGTAGCCGCGGGTCCGCGACTTCAGCGCGTCGAAGAAGTCGAAGATGATCTCCGCCAGCGGCAGCGTGTAACGCAGTTCCACACGCGTCTCCGACAGGTAGTCCATCCCGCCGAGATCTCCGCGCCGCGACTGGCACAGTTCCATGATCGCGCCGATGAACTCGCTGGGTGCGATCACGGTCGTCTTGACCACCGGTTCGTAGATGTGACGCGCCTTGCCCTCGGGCCAGTCGGACGGGTTCGTGACGATGTGCTCGGTCCCGTCATCCATGATCACGCGGTAGACGACGTTTGGTGCGGTGGAGATGAGGTTGAGATTGAACTCGCGCTCGAGCCGTTCGCGGGTGATCTCCATGTGCAACAGGCCCAGGAAGCCGCAGCGGAAACCGAAGCCGAGCGCGACCGAGGTCTCCGGCTCGTAGGTGAGGGCCGCGTCGTTGAGCTGCAGCTTGTCCAGCGCCTCACGCAACACCGGATAGTCGGAGCCGTCGACCGGGTACAGGCCGGAGTAGACCATCGGCCGGGGTTCGCGGTAGCCGGTCAGAGGTGTGCTCGCGCCGTGGCGCGCGCTGGTCACCGTGTCACCGACCTTCGACTGGCGGACATCCTTCACCCCGGTGATCAGGTAGCCGACCTCGCCGACGCCGAGACCGGCCGACGGTTTGGGCTCCGGCGACACGATGCCGACCTCGAGTAGTTCGTGGGTGGCGCCGGTGGACATCATCAGTACCTTCTCGCGCGGCACGATCTTGCCGTCGACGACACGGACGTAGGTCACCACACCGCGGTAGGTGTCATAGACCGAGTCGAAGATCATCGCGCGCGCCGGCGCGTCGGCATCACCCTCGGGCGGCGGGATCAGCCGGACCACCTCGTCGAGCAGCGCGCCCACTCCCTCACCGGTCTTGCCGGACACCCGCAGGACCTCCTCGGGTTGGCATCCGATGATGTGGGCGATCTCCGCGGCGTAACGGTCGGGGTCGGCGGCGGGCAGGTCGATCTTGTTGAGCACCGGGATGATGGTCAGGTCGTTGTCCATCGCGAGGTACAGATTGGCGAGGGTCTGGGCCTCGATCCCCTGCGCCGCGTCGACAAGCAGGACCGCGCCCTCGCACGCCTCGAGCGCACGAGACACCTCGTAGGTGAAGTCGACGTGCCCGGGTGTGTCGATGAGGTGCATGACGTAGTCGGTCCTCACCCCGTCGGAGTCGGTCACCTGCCACGGCAGTCGCACGTTCTGCGCCTTGATGGTGATGCCGCGCTCGCGCTCGATGTCCATCCGGTCGAGGTACTGCGCCCGCATCTGACGCTCTTCGACCACGCCGGTGAGCTGCAGCATCCGGTCGGCCAGGGTGGACTTCCCGTGGTCGATGTGGGCGATGATGCAGAAGTTCCGGATCCGCGCGGGGTCGGTGAAGGTGGTGTCGGCGAAGGTGGGAATCGAACTGCTCCTTGCGAACGGGCGGTACGGTATCCGGCCGGGCCGGACACGACTGATGACCCATTTTGTCATGCGGGCGGCCGAGAGCCACGACGACGCTCACCGCTACCGTTGGAAGATGCCCGAGACGACCCACGACGCCGACGGTGTCATCGCCGATCTGCAGCGTCCCGACGGCCCGGCCGCAGGTGTGGTGGTGCTCGCGCACGGTGCCGGCGGCAACAGGACCGCGGTGATCCTGCGCGCGGTGGCCGACGAGCTCTGTGCCCGCGGCCTGGTCGTGGCACGCATCGACCTGCCCTACCGCCAGCGCCGCCCGAAGGGTCCACCGAGCCCGTCGGGTGCGGCCGCCGACCGCGACGGCATCCGCGCCGCGTGTGCGGTGTTCCGCGGCGAGGCGAACGGACCGCTCATCGTCGGCGGGCATTCCTACGGCGGGCGGCAGGCCTCGATGGCGGTCGCCGAGGATCCCGACCTCGCCGACGGACTGCTCCTGACCTCCTATCCGCTGCATCCGCCCGGCAAACCGGACCGGATGCGCACCGAACACCTGCCGTCGATCACCGTGCCGACGGTGATCGTGCACGGCAGCACCGACCCGTTCGCCTCGCCCACAGAACTCACCGACGCCGCCGCACTCATCGGGGCGCCCGTCCGGATCGTGGAGATCGAGAAGGTCGGTCACAACCTGAACCCGGAGAAGAAGCCGACCGCCGCGCTGACCGCCGACGCCGTCGACGAGGTCCTGCTCGGCCGGGTGCGGTCGTGACGAGACCCCACGCGACCGCACCGGGACACCCGACGCGGCGGTTCGCCCGCACGATCGCCTACGCCCCGGACCTCGACGGTGCCGCCGATCCCGGCGAGGTCGTCTGGACGTGGGTCACCTACGAGGACGACATCACCCAGGGCAAGGATCGGCCCGTGCTCGTGGTGGGCCGCACCACCGACGACGCCGGCCGAACACATCTGCTCGGACTCATGCTGTCATCGCGGGACTATCACCGCGACGACCCGAACTGGCTCTACATCGGGTCCGGTTCCTGGGACGCGCAGCACCGAGGAAGCTTCGTCCGTCTGGACCGGGTGCTGCTGGTACCCGAGAACGGCATCCGCCGCGAGGGCGCAATCCTCGACCGCAGACGGTTCGAGGTCGTCGCCGACCGGCTGCGCGAGGAGTACGGCTGGCGTTAGCGCGTCACCTCATGCCAGTCGGGTGATCTCCACGACGACGTCGAGATCGGTGGCACCGCCGCCGGTGTAGATGCCCTTGAGCGGGGAGACATCCGAGTAATCGCGTCCGATGCCCACCGAGACATGCTGCTCGGTGATACTGGTGTCGTTGGTCGGGTCGTAACCCCACCAACCCCCGGTCCACGCCTGAATCCACGCGTGACTCTGACCCTCGACGGTCTTGTCGATGACCGCGTTGGGCTTGGGGTGGAGATACCCGGACACGTAGCGGGCCGGAATGCCGAGGCTGCGCAGCATCAGCAGGCTGAGGTGTGCGTAATCCTGGCAGACGCCCTTGCGCTCGTTCCACGCGTCGACGGCCGTGGTGTGCACGCCTGTCGTCCCGGGCACGTATTCCATCTCCCCGTGCACGAACCGGCAGACCGCCTCGACCGCGGCCTCGGGCTCCATCCCCTTCACCAGCTTGTTCGCCGCAGACGCCAGTTGCCGGTTCTTGGGGACGTACGCGGTCGGCAGGAGCATCTCGTCGTAGCGGTCCTCGATGTACTCGCTGCGCACCTGATCCCATGTCGCCTGATCGTCCGGCTCGGGCCGCTGCCCGGGTTCGGTCTCGACCACCGACATACCCGACACCTCGAGTTCGTCGTGCGGGGCATGTAGGTCGAAGGCGGTGACCGCCGTTCCCCAATAGTCGGTGTAGCGGTAGAACCTCGTCGCTGGGTTCGTCTCCACGCGGTTGACGATCACGTTCTGCCGGGAGTCGCTGCGAGGGGTGAGCCGTGCCTCGTTGTACGACGACGTGACCGCACTCTTGTAGGCGAATCCGGTGGAATGGACGACGCGAAGACGCCAGCTCACAGTTCACTCTCCTCGATGACACGGGCCTCGGAATCACGGGCCCTGGCGTCGGCCCACGACACGTACGGCGACACATGGAAGTACTGCGCGGTCACGGCCTCGTTGACTTCTCGGCACGTGTCCTGCAGTTCGAGCAGACGGTCCTCGAGACCGTCGAGCAGCTTGCGCGGTTCGAGGAACTCCAGCGAACTTCGCGCCCGCCCGAGCAGCAGCAACGTCTCCGCCTGGGCGCCGACCCGGCTGGGCCCCTTCTCCAGTTCGGAGAGGTTGTGTTCGGCGACCCGCAGGGCGTGGAACACCGACCGCGGGAAGAGCCGGTCGATCAGCATGAACTCGACGATGTTCTCCGCGTCCAGCACGCCGCGATAGGCCCGCAGGAAGGTGTCGTGCGCCCCGGCGGAGACCAGCACGCCCACCCACGCCGGGGAGTTCGCCGGGTCGCCGGCCCGTGTCAGCAGCATGCGGATCGTCATGTCCACGCGTTCGACCGACCGACCGAGCAGCAGGTAGCGGTAGCCGTCGTCGTGGCTGAGGGTTGCGTCGGCGAGACCGGCGAACATGGCCGCCCGGTTCTTGACGTAGGCGAGGAACTCGTGCGGCCCGAGGCGGCGGGCCCGTCGTTCGGCGTCACTGAGGCCGTTGTAGGTGGTGTTCAGGCACTCCCACATCTCGCTCGAGGTGACCTCGCGCGCGCCCCGCGCGTTCTCTCGCGCCGACCCGATCAGGTCGACGATGGAGCCGACCGAGTCCTTGTCGTAGGCCACCCGCTCGCTGAGCGTCCACACATCCAACGGATCGTCGGATTCCGGTGATTCCAGACCCAGCACCTGGATCACCTGACGGGCCTGGCGGTCGACGTCGACGGTCGCGTCCTCGAGGATGTGTTGGATCGCGACGTCGAGGATGCGTGCCATGTCGTCGGCACGCTCGACGTAGCGGCCGATCCAGTAGAGAGATTCGGCGTTGCGCGCGAGCATCACCGGTGATCACCGCCCATCGACTGTTGCTGCATGCCACCGGTCTGCTCTTGCGCCATCCCCTGGCCTTGTTGTTGTTGCTGTGTCTGGGTGAACATCGGGTCCGGCGCGCTCTCCGCCGGTCGGACCGCGGCCACCCCGCTGTCCTTGACGACCTTGACGCCGGAGAACTCCCGTTCCTCCGACGATCGCGACGACGCCAGTACCCAGGTGTCCTTGGAGCCGCCGCCCTGGCTGGAATTGACCACCAGCGAGCCCTCGGGCAACGCGACCCGGGTCAGGCCGCCGGGCAGCACCCATACCGATTCGCCGTCGTTGACCGCGAACGGCCGCAGGTCGACGTGGCGGGGCCGGACCTCGCCGTCGATCTTGGTGGGGACGGTGGACAGCTGCACGACGGGCTGCGCGATCCACCCGCGCGGATCGTTGCGCACCTTGCGGGCCAACGTATCGAGCTCCGCCTTGGTGGCGTCCGGGCCGAAGACGATGCCGTAGCCTCCCGAGCCCTCGACGGGTTTGACGACGAGTTCGTCGATGCGGTCGAGCACCTCCTCGCATTCCTCGGGCAACCAGCAGCGCAGAGTGTCGACGTTCATCAGCGACGGCTTCTCACCCAGGTAGTACTCGATGATCTCGGGCACGTAGGTGTAGATGAGTTTGTCGTCCCCGACCCCGTTGCCGACCGCGCTGGAGATCACGACGTTGCCCGCGCGCGCCGCGTTGAGCAGACCCGCGACCCCGAGCATCGAATCGGGCCGGAACTGCATCGGATCGAGGAAGTCGTCGTCGATGCGGCGGTAGATCACGTCGACGCGCTGTTCACCCTCGGTGGTGCGCATGTAGACGATGTTGTCGCGACAGAACAGGTCCCGTCCCTCGACGAGTTCGACACCCATCAGCCGGGCGAGCAGGGAATGCTCGAAGTAGGCGGAGTTCGCCACGCCCGGTGTGAGCACGACGATGTTGGGGTCGGCCTCGTTGAACGCCGCCGAGGCACGCAGCGCGCGCAGCAGGTGACTGGGATAGTCACCGACCGCGCGCACCCGGTGCGACGAGAACAGGTCCGGGAACACCCTGGCCATCGTCCGGCGGTTCTCCATCACATAGGAGACACCCGACGGTGACCTCAGGTTGTCCTCGAGCACCCGGAAGTCGCCCTTCTCGTCCCGGATGAGATCGATACCGGCGACATGGATGCGAACCCCGTTGGGCGGGCGGATATTTGCGGCCTGCCGATGGAAGTGCTCACAGGAGTGGACAAGCCGCTTCGGCAACACCCCGTCGCGCAGGATCTCCTGCTCGCCGTAGATGTCATCGAGGAAGAGTTCGAGGGCCTGCACCCGCTGCGTGATGCCCGCCTCGAGCTTGTTCCATTCGCTCGCCGAAATCACCCGGGGCACAACGTCGAGCGGGAAGGGCCGCTCCTTGCCCGACAGCGAGAAGGTGATGCCCTGGTCGATGAAGGCCCGTCCGAGGGCATCGACCCGGACATCGAGGTCGGCCGCGTCGTAGCGCGACATCGCCTTGTATATCCCTCGGTAGGGCGCACGGATCTCGCCGTCGTCGTCGAACATCTCGTCAAAGGCGTTGGTATAGGGCCCCTTCGAGTAGCCCGCGAAGACGGTCTCGTCGACGCTCTTCGGCTCCCGCACACTCGCCCGGGCCCGCTTCGGAGCACCGGACCGAATCCCCTTGCCCGCCCCGTCGGCGTTCGACTTGGTGGCCTCGGCCTTCGTGGCCTTGGCCTTGGTGGCCGAACGCTTACTGGACGCTGAGGTCGTCGACGCGGGACTCATAACTTGACATGGTGCTACAAAAACCGGGATTCGGCATGACGGTTGGACACGTCTGGGTCACAGTGATCGGCGCAGACCCAACGCACGTCGCTGGACGCGTCGCACCACGTTCTTGGCCCGTGTCTGCCACCGGGCACCCACCTCCGGCATCGGCGCCGCCTTGACCATCTCGGCCATGGTGTCGAGCGCCACGGCCAGGATGTCCGCCTCCGACGGCGGTGTCGCGTCGTCGTCGGCCGAGCGCGCGACCGTGAGGTCGTCGAGATCCCCGGACACCCGATAGCCGGCCGTGCGGATCGCGGCGATCATCTCGTCGGCCTTGTCGGCCGCCCACTCACGCTGTACGGCCGACAGGCCCTGGGGCCGCCCGACGGGCGCCTCGAAGAGGATCTCCCTGATCACCTGTTGCTTGACCACCCGGTCATAGCGGCGCCATTCGATGTCGGAGGGCTGCAGCCGATGGTTGAGCCGTCGGAGGAACTCCGCCTGGGCCGCCGACAGCGAGGTGTTCATGTTGGGCACCGTGAGGGTCAGTGGCCCGGGGTCCACGTCGAGGGTGGCCAGGAATCGGTCCCACAACGTGTCGCCGGGCACCGCACGCCCCCGCGGCACGGTCACCACATGCACCCGGTCCGGGCCGACCGCTTTCGCCCAGTTGCCGAGGATCCGGACATGGTCCTGGAACTCCCAGAACGGCTCCTCCTCGGTCGGGAGGGTCTTCCCGGTGGTCTCGGCTGCGTCGGCGAACGCCCGTACCGACGCGACGAACTCGTCGAAGGTCGCGCGGCGCTGATTCTTCACGTTCTCCTGCCACGCCGACGGCAGCTGCCGTGCGAGGTCACGGACCGTGGCGATGACATGCACCTCGTCGGCGAAGGAGAGGTCCGACATCAATGTGGCGATGTGCTCGGGCGTCGCGGTGCTGAAGAGTTCATGCGACAGCAGCGACTGCTGGGGCCACGCCCTCATCTGTGCCAGCATGGTCGGCCACGTCCGCGCGAAGGCCGGGTCGACCCAGTCGAGATAGCGCTCCGGCTGCAGGTGGACGGCAGCGTGGAAATGATCGGAGTGAGCATTACCCGGGTAGAGCAGGCCGGATGAGTTGAGCGCGAGATCCCGATTGCGCCAGAGCCGGTTCTGCAGGTGGGTGGTCCCGGTTTTGGGCAGGCCGATATGCACAAAGACGACAGACATGGTGTTCTCGAGCCTAGGACATGGCCCTCCGGGGCGTCGGCACCTCCCGGTGACGTCGCGATTTGGGTCGTGTCAACACCGACTGGTAACGTTGACCGCTGTCGCAGCGTAGGTCGGATCGCCCGATCACGACCATACGAACTGCTCAGGCGCGACACCGTCGCCGCCTACCGAGATCTACAGACCGAACGAACAAGCACGACCAGGATCTACAGAGGGATACACGCGTGGCAAACATCAAGTCGCAGATCAAGCGCATCCGGACCAACGAGGATCGTCGCCTCCGCAACCAGTCGGCGAAGTCGTCGCTGCGTACCGCCATCCGCCACTTCCGCGAGGCCGTCGACGCCGGCGACAAGGACAAGGCCACCGAGCTCGCCCGGGCTGCCGGCCGCAAGCTGGACAAGGCCGCGAGCAAGGGCGTCATCCATGCCAACCAGGCCGCCAACAAGAAGTCGGCCATGGCTCTCGCCGTCAACAAGCTCTGATCGACACGCTCTGATCTCGGCCCGGCGTCCGATTCCGACGTCCGGCACCGACCTCACGAATCACCCCGGTGGCATCCACGCGGTCACCGGGGTGATTCGCGTGCCGTCATCTATCCGCGTTCACGGGTCGGCCGCAGGTCCGCCACCGTCGCCACGGCGTGTTCGAGACTGAAGTCGGCGTCGGCGGCCTGGCCCTTGACATCGCCGTTGAGTTGCGCGACCACGACGATCGCCGCCGCGATCGACGCCGAATCCCAGGCCCTCGCCTGCCCCTGCACCTTCTTCACCCGCGTGGGCGGCATGCCAAGTTCCGACGCGGCCGAGTACTGATCGACCGATCCCAGCGCCCGGACGCGGGCGATGGCGTGTACCGCCTCGGCCAGGGCGTCGGCCAGCAGCACGCGGGGCACGCCGTGATGCTCGGCCCAGGCGAGCGATTCCAGCGCGCCGGATCTGTCACCGGTCACCGCCTTGTCCGCGACCTCGAACCCGGTGATCTCCGGCCGGCCCTGATAGTAGAGGCGCACCGCGTCGACGGTGATCGCGCCGTCGGTATCGGCGACCAGCTGGCTGCAGGCGGCCGCGAGCTCACGCAGTTCCGAACCGACCCCTTCGACCACCTTCTCGACGACGTCGTTGCCGACGCGCACCCCGAGCGAGCGGAACTCATGGCGGACGAAATCCATCCGCTCCGAGGGCCATCTCGGTGTTGCGCAGTCGTGTTCGACCGCGCCGGCCTTCTTCAGCGCGGGCACCATCGACTTCGCCCGGCCCCCACCGGTGTGCACGACCATCAGGGTGATGCCGTCGGGCAGCTGCCGCGCCGCCTCCGCGATCAGCGCCGCGGGCGCCTTTCCCGCGTCGGCCGCCGCCTCGACGACCACGACGCGGTCCTCTGCGAACAGCGACGGGCTGAGCAACTCGGCGAGTTCGTGTTCGGTGACGTCGCCGGCCCGTACCCGCGTGACCGGCACGTCTTCGCCGGTGGCCGCGGACCGCTCGGCGACGACCGCGGCGATGACCCGCCCGGTCAGGAAGTCGTCGGCCCCGAGCAGCAGGTGCAGGCGTTCACTCACGGCGACCATGGTGCCAGACCGGCCCGACACCGACCCGAGCCGCATGCAGCCGTCGTTCTCGCCGATCGATCGCGACGAGGGTCGAGGAGACCACTGCCAGGATGCCCGCGGCCACCATGACCGCGCCGACGATGCCGGCCGGAACCTGCACCGTCGCCCACGACTGTCGGCCGAGCACACGGGCGCAGGCGATCATCCACCACAGCTCGGGTCCGAGGGCGCGGATCATCAGGTCGGCGACCGCTGCGGCGATCTGATCGGTGCCTCCCACGGCGCCGATGACGGCGGCCGCGGTACCCACGATCCCGATAATCCCCACCACGGGTGTGACGACGATGTTGGCGACAACCGCGACGACGCTGAACTGCCCGTTCAGCGAGGCGATCATCGGGGCCGTCACCAACTGCGCCGCCAGCGACATTGCGACGAGCTCGGCCAGCCCGCGGGGAACCCGGCGATCACGCAGCCAATCGCGCAGTGCCGCCGACCACAGGACGAGGCCTCCGGTGGCCAGCACCGACAGCACGAACCCCGGGGCGATCGCGAGTTCCGGCCACCACAGAAGGCCCACCATGGTCGCCGCACCCAATGCCGGCAATGCCTGCGCGCGCCGCGAACCCGCGAGCGCCAGCAGACCGACCGTGCCCATCATCGCGGCTCGCAGCACACTCGGGGACGGTCGCACCAGAATCACGAAACCGACGACGATCGCCAATCCGACCACCGCCGTCAGCCGCGGTGACGCACCGAGCATCCGCACTGCCAGCACCGCGGCGCCGGTGACGATCGCGAAGTTGCTGCCCGACACCGCGATCAGGTGGGTGAGGCCCGCAGCCCGGAAGTCGTCACGCACCCGCTGATCGAGGGCACCGGTGTCGCCGAGGACCAGACCGGGGAGCAGCCCGGCGGCCTCGGGCCCGAGCGCGCGTGCGGCCAGGACCTGCAGTCGGTGCCGAACCCGACCGGCGGCCCGCTGGTGCGGCGGGGGCCGGCCGAGCAGCCGCGGCCCCGTCACCGCCGTCAAGCGTGCCGCATCGAGACCCGGTCCCCGGGGTACACCCACTCTCACGAGCACCGAGACACGTTGTCCGGGAAGCAGGTCGACCCACGCGTCGGCAGCACCGGTGAGCTCTGCGGACGTCGGCGGCACCGGCCGGCCGGCCAGACCGTCGACCGCGACAGGCACCCGCACCCGTTCGCTCCCGGCCGGGCCGAGGCCCACCGGGTCATCGCGGATCGTTGCGGTCACACGCACCTTGCCGTCGGTGTGCGACAGCGGGTGCCGATCGCGGGCGTCGATGCGCAGGACCAGAGCTGTCAGGGTCATCGCGGCCAGCCCGGCGACCACCACGGTGACCCAGATCCGCGGCCACCGCACCCATCGGCGCCAGATCGCGAAAATGCTTGCGCCACAGCAGGTCGCGGCGATAGCGGCAAGAGCCCGCAACGGTGCGTCGGGTGCCAGCAGCCCGACGACGGTCATCATCCAGACGACCGCCGCCGGCACCACGAGTCGGTAGTCGCCCGACGGCAGCAGAGTCGCGCGGATCGAGTGTGGCCTCACACCGTGACCAATTCACGCAATTTGGCCAGTCGCGCCGGACCGATGCCGTCGACCTCCGCGAGTTGCTCGACGGAGTCGAACCGACCATGGGTCTCACGCCAGGCGATGATCGCGCGCGCCGTCACGGGCCCGACGCCCGGTAGCGCGTCGAGTTGATCTTCGGTCGCCGTGTTGAGATCGACCGTGGCGGCGGGCGCCGGACCCCCCGAGGTCGTCGGCGCGGATGCACCGGTCCCCGACGACACATCACCCGCACCGGCCGACGCACCGACCACCGCACTGCGCAATGCGAGTCGACCACCGCCGCCGGTGTATCCGACCAGGATCTGATCACCGTCGCGCAGCCGCTGAGCGAGATTGAGCGACAACAGATCCGCGTTCTTGCGGGCACCACCGGCACGATCGATGGCATCGGCGACCCGCGCGTCCGGGGGCAGGTGGATCAGCCCGGGGCGGTGGACCAGACCCACGACACTGACGACCAGGTCGTCCGGCGGCGCACTGGTCTGCGGCGACGGTGACGGTGGCGCCGTACCGGCGTGGGTGGTCGGGCCGGGCGATGCAGGGAACGCCACCGAGACAGGTGGTTCCGACCCGCCCCGCAGGAGCGCGAATCCCGCCACGGCACAGGCCAGGACCCCGACCAGGATCAACGCGATCGCGGCGGGTGGGGCGATCGCGAAAAGACGTCGGGGTGAGGTCTCCTCGTCGTCGCTCGCACCGAACTCGTCTCCGTCGGCAGCATCGGACGACGGACGATCCTCGGGCCCAAGGGGTTCCAGCCATGCCGGCGGGCGCGCGAACCCCCAACCGCCGTCGGGCCACGCCGAGGAGGCCGGCGGATCCGGTGTCGGGTCGACGGACCCCGGGGCGCCGGTGTCGACGTCGGGAGCCGGTGTCGAGAGCCGATCCAGCGCGCTGCGTCGGCGGGGCGGGCGGGACGCTGCTGTGCTCATGCGCCGACACTATGGCCGATCCGCCCCGACGATCCGGTGTCGTGGTGTCAACCGCCGAATCTGTGGATGATTCGCGCGATTGTGGATGGACTGCGTCTCAGACCTCGAAGGGATCGAGCTGCGTCGCGATCGCCACGCCGACGGCTCCCGGCCCGACGTGGCACCCGAGGATGGGCCCGAGATCGACGATCATCTCCGTGATCACGTCGGGAATCCTGTTTCTCAGCTGCTCGGCGAGATCGGCTGCGACGTCGGGACAGTCGCTGTGCTGGACCCCGAGGATCACGGGCCGTCCGTCTGCCGACTCGACCACGGCATCGACCATCTTGTCGAGCGCCTTGGAGAAGGTGCGGTGCCGTTCCTTCAGCGTGAGGATCCCGTCGACCATGTGCAGGATCGGTTTGATCGACAACGCCGAGCCGAGCATCTTGCTGGCCGCGCTGATCCGGCCGCTCTGTCGCAGATTGTCGAGTTGTTGCACGCACAGCATCGAGTCGACGGTGGACGCCTGCCGGATGGCGGCCTCGTAGACCCGGTCGCGATCGGCTCCCGCCGCCGCCGTCTGGGCGGCGCCGACGGCGACGAAACCGACGGCCAGGCCCACCGAGCGCGAGTCGACGATGCGGACCTGCCCGTGGAACCGCTCGGCCGCGAGCCGTCCGGCCCCCCAGGTCCCCGACAGGCGACGCGACATGTGCACGGCCACCACGCCGTCGCCGTCGCTGGCCGCCAGCGCTTCCTCGTAGGCGAGGGCGAGTTCGTGCGGATTGGCGCCGGAGGTGGTCACTCCCGGCGACGAGATGATGTCGGCGGGGATGTCGTCGACACCGTCGCGGTAGTCCGTGCCGTCGAGTTCGAGATGCAACGGAACGCGCCGAATCCCGTACTGGTCGGCGACCGAGTCGGGTAGACGGGAGGACGAGTCGGTGACGACGACGACGGGCACGCGTCTACGTTAGCCGGTCGGCCCCGCGTCGGAGACCGGCGCATCGGCCACCGCGACGCCCCGGGCGTCGAGGAGCGCGCGTACGGCCGGCGTCACCGTGTCGGCGATGCCGCGGTGACACCCGAATCCCCAGTGGATGCCGTCCGGATTCATCTCGTCGCCACCGGCGAAGGCGTCGCGGGTGACCGGGTAGAAATCGACGACGGGCAGCCCCCGTGCGTGTGCCCAGCCCGCCATCGCCGTAGTGGTCGGGATGCGCCCACTGTGGACGTGACCGTAGTAGGGGCTGCGGTGGGTGGGTGGCAGGCACACCACGATCGGCAGATCCGGTCTCAGCGCGGTCAGTGCGTCGCGGATCTTCTCCAGGTATTCGACGGTCACCCGCGGCGGCAGGGCCGTCGGCCAGCCCAGCGGCGACAGCCGCGGTTGCAGCCACTGGTAGCCGTCGCGAACCACCTGGCGCAGCCGGTTCGGTCGCAGATAGCGGATCTGCTCGCGCAGCGCGGTCGGCAGCGGGGACGGCAGACTGTCCATTCCCCCGAAGGCCAGCACGACGAGGCCGACGTCGGGAATCGTCGCCCAGATGTTCGGGTCCTGGGTCAGCGCCCACCAGACGTCGCGGCTCGTCCAGCCGATCCGGCCGAACAGCTTGACATCGCATCCACTGTCGCGGCCGACGAGATTCGGCCAGATGCGCGGATCGTCGGCGGGCAGCCCCCCGCCCGGACCGTAGTAGGCCAGCGAGTCCGACAGCACCAGCAGGGTGGTCACTGCACGGCGGCGTCGGCGCTTTCGGCCGACGCGTTCCAGACGTCGAGCCGCCACCGCGGCGGCTGGCCCGCCAGGCTGTGTCCGGACAGTTGCACCCAGCTCGTGTTCGCCAGCCCGCCGAAGACCGGCCATGCCGATTCCGGCAGGGCCAGCAACGCCGCGGTCATCGCAGCGATGACCCCACCGTGCGCGACGAGCACCACCGGCGCCTCCGGCCGTTCGCCGATCCCCCAGTCGGCCAGAGCGGCGACGAGTTCGTCGACCAACGGCACCGAACGGTGTGCGACATCGATGCGGCTCTCGCCGTTGGGGGGCCGCCAGCTCGCGTCGTCGCGCCAGGTGCGTCGCGCGCCCGGCATCTCCGCGTCCACCTCGAGGTGGGTCTTGCCCTGCCAGTCACCGAGGTGGGTTTCGCGCAGCCGGATGTCGGTCGTCACGGTGAGGCCGGTCTTCGCCGCGAGCGCGCCGGCGGTGTCGAAGGCGCGGCGCAGGTCCGACGACATGATCAGCATCGGGGCGCGTTCGGCCAGCGCACCGGCTGCGGCCTCGGCCTGGCGAACCCCGAGGGCGGACAGGTCGGTGTCGAGCTGGCCCTGCATCCGGCTGGTCGCGTTGTACTCGGTCTGCCCGTGGCGTAGCAGGATCAGCCGACGCACCACCGGGGTCAGCCGTTCCACCGCGGTGTCATGGGTATCGGGTCCGCCGGTCATGCGATGCCCTCCACCTCGACGATCGGGCAGTCCTTCCAGAGCCGTTCGAGCGCGTAGTACTCGCGTTCGTCCGAGTGCAGGACGTGCACCACGATCTCGACGTAGTCGAGCAGGGCCCAGCGTCCCTCGCGGGTACCCTCCCGACGCACCGGCTTGTAGCCGGCCTCGCGCAGTTTGTCCTCGACCTCGTCGACGATGGAATTCACCTGCCGCTCGTTGTCGGCCGACGCGATGACGAACAGGTCGGTGATGACGAGCTGCTCGGAGACGTCGATGACCGTGACGTCGTGGGCGAGTTTGTCGGTGGCGGCGCGCGCCGCCACCGCAGCCATCTCCAGCGCTTCGGCTGAGGCAGTCACAGGGGTCCTTCCATTCGGTTGCGGGTGCGATCGAGTGCATCGGCGGTATCGGTCACGGTGCCGAGACCCCGGGCGAGGACGCCTTCGGCGCGCGGTAGAGCTTCCGCTTCGCGATGTACTGCACGACACCGTCGGGCACCAGATACCAGACCGGGCGCCCGCGGGCGGCACGCACACGGCATTCCGTGGACGAGATGGCCAACGCCGGGATCTCGAGCATCTGCAGCGTATTCGGCGGCAAGGCCTCGAGATGCGTGGCGAGGTGTTTGGCGTGCAGTTCGTAGCCGGGTCGGCTGACGCCGACGAAGTTGGCGAGCCCGAAGAGTTCCTCCCAGTCCTGCCACGACAGGATCGAGTCCAGCGCATCGGCGCCGGTGATGAAGTAGAGGTCTGCGGTGGGGTGGATCGTGCGCAGGTCTCGCAGCGTGTCCACGGTGTAGGTGTCGCCCTCGCGGTCGATGTCGACCCGGCTCACCGAGAACCGCGGATTGGACGCGGTGGCGATGACCGTCATGAGGTAGCGGTCCTCGGCCGGGCTGACGTCCCGGGCGCCGTGTCCGGCATCCGGGGCCTCGTGATCTCCGAGCTTCTGCCAGGGACGACCGGTCGGCACGAAGATGACCTCGTCGAGGGAGAAGCGGTGCGCGACCTCGCTCGCGGCGACGAGATGACCGTTGTGGATCGGGTCGAACGTACCGCCCATGACACCGATACGTCGTGCGCGATGTGGCGGGGACGACGGCCGCTCGATGGACATGAGCTGACAGTTTACGCGTTCGACCACGAGGTTCCCGGCGACGGTCACACCGGGAGGAGATCGGCGATCGCGCGGCCGAGCTGGGTCGCGTTGCGGCACTCGAACATCTCGATGATCTCCGCGTACTCGGTGGCCGCCGAGTCACCGGTCCCCCAGTTGCGACGCGCCTCCGGGTTGAGCCAGTACGCGTGGCGGGCCCGATCGGTGAGTTCGCGCAACGCACCGAGCCGCGGATCGTGGTAGTTCGTCCGGGCGTCGCCGAGGATCAGCAGTGCGCCGCGGTGGGTCAGCGAATCGCCATACTCGTCCACGAATCCCACGAGCATGTTGCCGTAGTCGGAGTGACCGTCGCGTGTGCTGATCTTGGCGGTGGTGATCATCCGGTGCATGCTCGCGCCGAAGTCCTCGTCGTCGGCGCCGCGGTCGAAGTAGTCGGTCACCTCGTCGACCGTATCCACGAACGCGAACACGCGCACCTTCGAAAACTGTTGACGCAGAGCGTAGACCAGCCGCAGGGTGAACTGCGAGAAGCCCGCGACCGATCCGGAGACGTCGCAGATGATGGTCAGTTCGGGACGGCCCGGACGCGGCTTGCGGTGGCTGAGTTCGATCGGCACCCCGCCGGTAGACATCGACGCGCGCAGGGTCTGCCGCACGTCGACCGCGCCGCGATGGGCACGGCGGCGACGGATCTCCAGCTTGGCCGCGAGTAGCCGGGCCAGCGGTTCGATGGTGCGCCGGATCTCGGCGAGTTCACTCGCCCCGGCAGTCAGGAAGTTGATGTCCTCGGGCAGCAGGGGCACCGCGTAGTCGGCGACACGTTCGCGTCCCTTGGCGCCGGCCATCCGCCGCTGCGTCTCCGCCTCGATCGCCGCGCGCAGATCCGCGGCGCGGGCGCGGGCCGCGCGCCGATAGAGGGGTTCGGTGCCCGGCCGGTCACCGAGACCGCCGTCGTCGGTGTCGCCACCGGCCATCGCGGCCGCGATCTTGGCGATCAGGGTCTGCGGGTTGACCTGCGAAAGCGCCTGATAGGCCGAGAACGCCTCACCGCGTGTCGACTCGTAGCGGCCGAGCTGATCGACGATGAGCGCGATGAGCGCATCGAGGCGTCCGTCGGCCGCTGCCTCGTCGTCGGCCAGCATCGTCGCCGCCATCTCCCGGACCTCGTCGATGTCGATCTCACCGTCGGGGGTGCGCGGCAATGCGGTCACGGCCGTGCGGGCCCCGGTGCCGAGCGGGAACCACAGGTCGAAGACGACGTCGAAGACCCTGCGGTGCATCTGGTCGCTGATCAGTGTCGCGGCCAGACCCTCCCGCAGACTCCGCCGGTCGAGGAGGTCGAGGACCTCCATGGCCTGCGCGGCGTCGATCAGCGACGACGGGCCGACGACGATGCCGCGGGCCCGCAGCTCGTCGACGAAGCCGGTGAGATGTCCGATGAGTGGCACCTCGTCGACGGCCGCACCGCCCGACGACCCGGTCGGCATCAGCCCAGCTTGAGTTCTTTGAGGGCGGTCTTGAGGTCGGGGCGGTGTTTGAGCACCACACCCAGCGTCCGCGCGATGAGACCGTCGTCGAGTGTGGCACGCCCGGCGCCGTCACCGGAATCGCCGGCCCCGAGGGCCAGCAGCGTGTTCGCCCAGTCGATCGTCTCGGCCACCGACGGCTTCTTGCGGATGTCGAGAGTCCGCAGCACCCCGATGACCCGCACGAGTTCGGCGGCGAGCGCGTCGGACAGCCCCGGCACCCGCGACGCCAGGATCTCCCGCTCACGGGCCGCGTCGGGGAAGTCGATGTAGAGGTAGAGGCAGCGCCGCTTGAGGGCCTCCGACAGATCGCGGGTCGCGTTGGAGGTGAGGATCACCACCGGGCGACGGGTCGCGGCCACGGTGCCCATCTCCGGGATGGTGACCGCGAAGTCGCTGAGCACTTCGAGCAGCAGCCCCTCCATGTCGACATCGGCCTTGTCGACCTCGTCGATCAGCAGCACCGTCGGCTCCGGCCGGGAGATCGCCTTGAGAAGCGGCCGGGGCAGCAGGAACTCCTCGGAGAAGATGTCGCTCTTCGCCTCGTCCCAGGCCCGCGTGCCGGTCGCCTGGATGTGCAGGATCTGCTTGGCGTGGTTCCACTCGTAGAGGGCGCGCGCCTCGTCGATACCCTCATAGCACTGCAGGCGGATCAGTTCGGCATCGGTGGCCTTCGAGATCGCCCGGGCCAGTTCGGTTTTGCCGACACCGGCCGGTCCCTCGACGAGCAGCGGCTTGCCCAGCCGATCGGCGAGGAAGGTCGACGTCGCGGTCGCCTCGTCTGCGAGGTAGCCGGTGGTGGTCAGCCGCGCGATGACATCGGGGACGTCGCCGAACGCGGGTACGGTCGTCGGGCCCGTCATCACGCCGGCCGGATGTGGCCGTCGCCCCAGACGATCCACTTGGTCGAGGTCAGTTCGGGCAGACCCATCGGACCGCGCGCGTGCAGCTTCTGCGTCGAGATGCCGATCTCGGCGCCGAAACCGAACTGCTCACCGTCGGTGAAAGCGGTCGACGCGTTCACCATCACCGCGGCCGCATCCACGCGCGAGGTGAACTCCCGGGCCGCCGCGAGGTCGGTGGTGACGATGGCCTCGGTGTGGCCGGTGCCGTAGGTGTCGATGTGTGCGACGGCGGCGTCGAGGTCATCAACGACCTTCATCGCGATGTCCAGCGACAGATATTCCTCGGCCCAGTCCACCTCGGTCGCCGGTTCCATGCCGGGTTCGTCGCCGTGGATGACGACCCCCTGGGCCTGCAGGGCAGCCGTGATCTTCGGCATGGCGTCGGCGGCGATCGCCTTGTCGATGAGCACGGTCTCGGCGGTGTTGCAGACGCTGGGCCGGCGGGTCTTGGAGTTCAGGATGATGCGGGTGGCGATGTCGAGGTCGGCGAGCGCGTGCACGTAGACGTGGCAGTTGCCGGTCCCGGTCTCGATCGTCGGCACCGTGGCGTTGGCGACGACGGCGTTGATCAGGCCCGCCCCGCCACGCGGGATCACCACGTCCACCAGGCCGCGCGCCCGGATCAGCGCGGTCACGCTGGACCGGTCCTCGCTGGGTAGCAGGGACACGGCGTTGGCGTTTATCCCCTTGTCGCGCAGCACCTCTCGCAGCACGCGCACCAATTCGGCGTTGGAGTTCGCCGCCGACGACGAGCCGCGCAGCAGCACCGCGTTACCCGACTTGAAGGCGATGCCGAAGGCGTCGACGGTGACGTTGGGGCGTGCCTCGTAGACCATCCCGACGACGCCGAGCGGTACTCGCACCTGACGCAGTTCGAGCCCGTTGGGCAGGGTCTTGCCGGACACCACGACACCGATCGGGTCGGGCAGGCCGGCCACCTGCCGCAGACCGTCGGCGATCCCGGTGACCCGCTGCGGCGTGAGCCGCAGCCGGTCGATCAGGCTGGCCTCGGTCCCGCCGTCCTCGGCGCGGGCGATGTCGGCGGCGTTCGCGGCGAGGATGGCGTCGCTCTGCGCCTCGACCGCCTCGGCCGCGGCGAGCAGGACCTCGTTCTTCACCGCTGCGGTCAGGCCTCCGAGGGCGCGCGACGCGGCCTTGGCGGCCGTCGCCAGCTCGGTGACGACCTGTTCGATGTCGGTCGTCACCACCGGTTCGGCGGTGGGTGCACTCATGGATTCCTCGACTTCGCCGGCGGATTATGTCGTCCACCAGAGTAGCGGGCAGGTGGTGAGTGACCCAATGCCGCCCGCCGGCGACCGCCCTGTCGTCCTCGGCCCCGGATCACGAGGCGCATCGTCGCAGCGTCCGCGACAGCACCTGCCGTGAGTGGTCGTCGAGTTCGAGACCGTAGGTGGCGACCACCGCCACGAACTGGATCGCGTAGTGGCAGTGGAAGCCACGGTTGGGCGGCATCCAACGACCCGGTTCCAGATCCGATTTCGCCAGATTCGACGACGCGTCGACCGCCACGAGGTTGGCGGGGTCGTTGGCCAGGTCCATCCGCTTCGTCGGCGTCCACGCCCACGCCCCCATGTCCCAGGCGAAGGCCAGCGGCACGATGTGATCGATCTGGACCGAGCCCGCGCGGCCCCCGCGACGGAACACCACGAACTCGCCCGTGTAGGGGCTGCGGAACTCCCCCGCGGTCACGGCACGGGGACAGGACGCGACCGCCGCGGTCCGCGTGTCGGTGAGGTCGCGCGCGAGGATGTCGTTGCGGGTGTCGCACCCGTTGGCCCCGCCCGCCACGGCGACCGCATCCGTCCATGCCGCCCCGAAGGCCGCGCGCCGGTAATCCGGTCGCGACGGCCGCTGCGCCACAACCGGAATCCCCGGCAGGATGTCTGCCGCCTGACGAGCCCGCGGCGCGATGGTCGGGTCCTGCGGCGGCGCGGCCGACGGCACGGTCGCCACCGCGACGACGACCATGGTGGCCACGACTCCGGACAGCGTCAGCCACCACCGGACCGGCCACCGGACCGGGGCACCGTCGGCCCGGCTACGACTTGTCCAGGTATTCGACCTTGTCCGGCGCCAGGATCGAATCGACGAGGTCCGCGAGCGGACGGTGCTGCGCCAACGGGAGATCGGCGGCCACGACCTGTTCGGCGAACTCGCGCGCATCGGCGATGACCTCGGCATCGTTGAGCAGCGACAGGAAGCGCAGCGACGACGTCCCGCCCGACTGCAACGATCCGAGGACATCACCCTCCCTCCGTTGCTCCAGATCGACCCGGGCGAGTTCGAACCCATCATTGGACGCCTCGACCGCCCGCAACCGTTCCATCGCCTGTGACACCCGCGGCGCCCTGGTCATCAGCAGACACAATCCCGGATGCCGTCCGCGGCCGACGCGTCCACGCAACTGGTGCAGCTGGCTGACCCCGAAGCGGTCGGCGTCGACGATGACCATCATCGTGGCGTTGGGGACGTCGACACCGACCTCGATCACCGTCGTCGACACCACCAGGTCGATCTCGCCGCGACCGAAGGCGTCCATGACCGCGTTCTTGTCGTCGGCGGGCATCCGACCGTGCAGCATCTCCATCCGAAAGCCCCCGAGCGGTCCGGCCAGCAGCGCCTGGTACTGCTCGAGGACCGACACGGTCTTCGGCGCGGTGTCATCGGCGCCGCCGCGGGACTTCTTGTCGTCGGCCTCGTCGCCGATCCGCGAGCAGACCACATAGACCTGACGTCCCTCGGTGATCTCCTCGGCCGCCCGGGCCCAGGCCCGGTCCATCCACGCGGTGTTGTCCATCGGAACCACCGAGGTGGAGATCGGCTGCCGACCGCGGGGCAGCTCGGTCAGGGTGGAAGTCTCCAGGTCACCGAATACGGTCATCGCGACGGTCCGCGGGATCGGTGTCGCGGTCATCACCAGGAAGTGCGGCATCAGGCCTTCTTTTCCCCTGGCCCGCAGCACGTCCCGCTGTTCCACACCGAACCGGTGTTGTTCGTCGACGACGACCATGCCCAGATCGAAGAAGCTGACGTTCTCCTCCAGCAGCGCGTGGGTCCCCACCACGATGCCCGCGGTTCCGGTCACCACGTCCAACAGCGTCTGCCGCTTGCCCGCGGTCTTCATCGACCCGGTCAGCAGCGCGACCTTCGTCGCGCCCTCCGCCGCACCGAGCTCACCGGCCTGGGCGAGATCGCCGAGCATCGAACACATCGTCCGATAGTGCTGCGCGGCAAGCACTTCGGTGGGCGCGAGGATCGCGCACTGGTGCCCGTTGTCGACGACCCGCAACATCGCGAGCAGCGAGACGAGGGTTTTGCCCGAACCCACCTCGCCCTGCAGCAGACGACTCATCGGCGTGGCAGCGCCCAGGTCGGCGGCGATCTCGGCGACCACCTCGGACTGACCGTCGGTCAATGTGAACGGAAGCCGCCGCAGGAGCCGGTCCTCGAGACCACCCTCGACGTGCGGACACGGCGGCGCGCTCTCGGACCGGCCCGCGACCCGCCGCTGGGCAAGCACGGTCTGGATGGCCACGGCCTCGTCGAATTTCAGGCGCGCCCGCGCCGTGTCGATGTCGTCGTCGGTGTCGGGCATATGGATGCGGTGTAGCGCCTCGCCGGTGCTGATCAGGCCGCGGTCGGCGCGCTGGGCGGGGGTCAGCGCGTCGGGCAGCGCCCCGTCGCCGGCGTCGACGGCGGCGATCACCCGGCGCAGGCCCCCCAGATGTCCCAGGTCTGGATCTCCTTGGTGGCGGGGTAGATCGGCACGATGGATCGGTCGAACCAGCTGAGATCGCCCTCCCCGCCTGCGATCTCGGTCTCGGTCGCGTACATCTCCGACAGCATCGCCGAGCCGACCACGTGGTCGACGTCCGGATCACCGTCGGGCAGCACGGCCCATTCCGGATGGGACAGCTGGATCTTGCCCTGAAAGGTCTTCACCTTCCCGGCCATCATCACCCGCGCGCCGGGCTTGAGCCGGTGCTGGATGAAGCGGGCGTTGAAGAAGTTGGCCTCGTAGCTTCGGCTGCCGTCGGTCACCGACACCTTCAGGAACTGGCCGTGGCGCTTGCGCATCTGGATCATTCGCGACGTGGCGATGCGGCCGACAATGGTGATCCACTCGTCGTCGGCGGGCAACTCGTCGTCGGTGAGCTGACCCTGGCGCACGTAGCGGCGCGGGGCGTAGCGCAGCAGTTCACCGACCGACGA
The DNA here is from genome assembly GCF_000298195.1 of Gordonia rhizosphera NBRC 16068. Lineage (GTDB taxonomy): Bacteria > Actinomycetota > Actinomycetes > Mycobacteriales > Mycobacteriaceae > Gordonia > Gordonia rhizosphera. The sequence continues at coordinate 29,255 of NZ_BAHC01000107.1, forward strand.
CACCGAGATCGACTCCAGTGCCGCCGCGAGTTTCGGGCCGAGCACGTCGGCGAGGTGATCCGACATCTGCGTCACTATTCGACACCGATCTGCAAGAGTTGATCGGATTGCCCGGTGCGGTAGATGGCGAGTTCGACACCGGGATAGCTGCGGCGCATCTGCTGGGTCACCGCGTCGAGGGCCGCGTCGTCGACGGCTCCGCCGGCCATGATCGTGACCAACTCGCCGCCGGTGGCCAGCATCAGATCGACGAGCGCGGTGGCGGCACCGGTCTGGTCGGGTGCCACGACGAGCACGTCGGAACCGATCAGCCCCAACACGTCGCCGACCTCGCAGGTGCCGGCGAGTGTCATCATGCGGACGCCGGCGCGGACCAGCGAACCCCACCGTGTGCCCGCGGCGGCCTCCGCCATGGCGTAGGTGTCGGGATCGGGCGGCTCGGCGGGATCGTGCACGGCGAGAGCCGACAGGCACTGCACCATCGAGGATGTGGGCAGCAGGACGATCGAGCGTTGCGCCGACCGTGTCTCGGCCGTCACGGTGACGAGGTCCTGAGAGGAGAGCTTGCCGTTGGCCATCACCACCACGTGCGCGCTGTGGGTGGCCCGGATCGCCTCGGCGAGTGCCGACGCGGTGAGCCCGTCGTCGGCGCGCACCACGACCGCACCTGCCTCCGCGAACAGTTCGGCGGCACCCTCGCCGGTCACCACGGCCACCACCGCACGTTTGTGCCGGGGCGGCGGCTCGGCCGTGTCCATCTGCGCCCGAATCGCATCGAGAGCGAAGCAGCTGATCCGAATGTCGGAGATGGCGCCGCGCACGGTCCCCGCCTCCACCGCCAGGCCCGGATCGGAGGTGTGCACGTGGACCGAGAAGCGCTCGCCCACACCGCTGGAACTGTCCCCGACGATGACGACCGCGTCGCCGATCGCGTTCAACGTCTCGCGCAGCGACCCGATCTGCGCGCCGGCGGTGCCGTCGAGCAGGTACATCACCTCGTAGTCCATCTCGCTGCTGCCGGCACAGGTGTCG
>NZ_BAHC01000106.1 GCF_000298195.1 Gordonia rhizosphera NBRC 16068
ACCCGCACCCGCGGCGCCCGAGTCGGCGGCGCCCGAGTCGGCGGCGCCTGCCCCGGAGCCCAAGGCGCCCTACATCTCACCGACGGCCAATCAGCCGGTTCGCGTGACCAAGACGTTCTGGTACGGCGACCGTCGGGTGGCGCTCTGGGTGTTCTCGCCCGCGATGAACGCCACCATCCAGGTGCAGATGCTGCTGGCCCGTGACTGGTGGGCCAAACCCAAGGCCAAGTTCCCCCAGATGCTCACCCTCGACGGCCTGCGGGCCCAGGAGGATCAGAGCGGGTGGATCATCAACACGAACATCGAAGACTTCTACCGCGACAAGAACGTCAACATCGTGCTCCCGGTCGGTGGTGAGTCGAGTTTCTACACCGACTGGCGTGAACCCGACAAGAACAAGCTGTATCGCTGGGAGACCTTCCTGATGAAGGAGCTCCCGCCGATCCTGGAGGGCCAGTGGCGCTCCACCGACGTGCGCGGCATCCAGGGCCTGTCGATGGGCGGATCGGCGGCGATGATGCTCGCCGCCCGCAACCCCGGCTTCTTCAAGTACGCGGCGTCCTTCTCGGGCATCCTGCAGCTGACCTCCTACGGGATGCCGCAGGCGATCCAGTTCGCCCTGCGCGACGGTGGCGGATACGACTCTATGAAGATGTTCGGGCCACCCAGCGATCCAGCGTGGAAGGAACATGACCCCTACGTCCTCGCCGACAAGCTGCGGGGCACGAGCCTGTACATCTCCTCGGGCAACGGCATGGTCGGTGCCCACGACAAACCGTCCGACATCCCGATGCTGGCCACCAACTACTCCGGTGTGGGACTCGAGGTCCTCAGCAGGGTGACGTCGCAGCAGTTCGCCATCAAGCTCAACCAACTCGGCATCCCCGGGCAGGCCGTCTACCGGCCGTCGGGCACCCACACGTGGCCCTACTGGCAGTTCGAGATGCAGCAGTCGTGGCCGCAGGCCCAGGGTGCGCTGGGTCTGCTCGGCGACCACCCGTCCTGCCGCGTCGGTGGCGCCTTCAAGAAGGTCTACAACGCGAACCGCGAGATGCTCGGCGAATGCCTGACGCCGGTCTACGCGGTGCCCGGCGGGAAGGCCCAGGACTTCCGCGGGGCCCGCATCATCACCGGGCCGAAGGGACCGAAGATCGTCGGCGGCGGCATCGGCGGGGCCTACGTCGAGGCCGGCGGATCGGGTGGCAAACTCGGTCTGCCGACGACCGACGAACTCCCGACCGCCGACGGCAAGGGCCGGTTCAACGCCTTCCAGCGCGGCAAGATCGTCTGGACCGCGAAGGACGGCGCGCGTGTCACCAAGTAGGCCCGGCGAGCGGAGTCAGCTGAGCGTTGGGGACCCTCAGGCCTGAAACTTCGCTGAGGAATCACGGCGTTTCCGCAGGTCGGGCGGGTCGTTGGGTCAGGAACGCCCCGGTGACCGGGTAGCCTGGCGCCAAGCGGGTCGCCGAGAGGCGAGCCGTGTGCATCAGGGTGAGAGCCGGTGCGGTCGTTGCAGGTCAACGACCCGCCGGCGCGACGAGGAAGTGACGATGATCAGTAAGTTTCTGCAACTCGCGATGGTCGCGGCGGGGGCCGCGCTGGCGCTGGGTTCGGTGACGGCCTGCTCCGACGACGCCACGGCCACCGCGCCGATCACCAGCAACCCGGTCACCACCACCTCGATGTACTCGACCCAGCCCAGCTCCGCCGCGAAGTCCCCCGCGATGACGGCCTCGGGGGACCCGCAGTCGGTCACCACCGAAACCGAGACCGGATCTGCCACCGGGTCCCGGGCGACCGGTTCCGCGCTGCCGGCCACCGCACCCAACCCGAGCACTGGCGTGCCGTCGAGCTTCCCGGGGCCGGGGGGCCAGGAGATCGACGCGAAGGGGCAGGCCTACCTGGCCGCGCTCAAACGGCAGAACGTGACCTTCATGGGTGACACCGACAACTCGGTCGCGCTCACCATGGCCGAATACGTGTGCAGCGAGCGACGCAAGGGCACCGACCCGGTGACGGTCCGGGCCTTTGTGACGGCCTCCGTCGGCCCCGGCACGAACAACGTCGCCGAGGCAAACGCCAAGGCCGACAAGGTGATCAAAGCCGCCGACACCTACTACTGCTGACGGTGGGGGCACGTAGGGCATCGCGCCGCAAGCGCCGGTTGCCGAAATTCCTGTTATTCCTCGCACTGCTCGCGGTCGGGGCGATCATCCTCGTCGTGGTCCTTGTGATCACGTTGCTGAAGCCGGGTCCGCCGCCCATCTCCCGGCCACCGGAATCCTCGACGACCGAGCCGAGTAGACGACCCGAGGCGCAGTCCGCGGACTGTCCGGACGTGTTGACCCTGGTGATCCCGGGCACCTGGGAGTCCTCCGCCGACGACGACCCGTACCATCCCACGGCCAACCCCCAGTCGCTGATGCTGCGGGTGTCGAGCGCGCTCGCCGACGAGTTCCCGACGTCGCGCACCAGCGTCTACACCGTGCCCTACGTCGCGCAGTTCCGGAATCCGACAAATCTCACCGACACTCAGCGTGACTACAACTACTCGCGCACCCAGGGCTACAAACGCGCCGCGGGCGAGATCATCAGCACCAACAAGAAGTGTCCGCTCACCCGCTACGTGATCATGGGCTTCTCGCAGGGCGCGGTGATCGCCGGCGATCTCGCCAGCAACATCGGCAACGGTCGCGGCGTGCTCGATCCATCGGATGTCGACCTCGTGCTCGGCGTCGGCCTGATCGCCGACGGACGGCGCGAACCCGGTGAACAGAACGACATCGGTCCCTCGCCGAGCGGAGTCGGCGCCGAGATCGCACTGTCCGGTATCAGTGGTCTCGTCCCCGGGATCACCATGACGGGACCGCGCAACGGCGGCTTCGGCGAACTCTCCGACCGGGTCCAATCCATCTGCGCCCCGGGGGATCTGATTTGCGACGCCCCGACGATCGCGAACCCCGTGGCCGCCGTCGGGCAACTCGCGGGCGCGATCGACAATCCCGTGCACGCCCTGTACGCGACCCCGCGCTACTGGTCCTTCGACGGCTCCACCGCGACGGAGTGGATGTACGGCTGGGCGAGCAGCGTGATCGACAACGCCCCCCGGCCCGAGCACTACTAGGCGCTGTGACCTCGGTATCGCGGTCACCGATTCGTTTGGGGGGTGCCCACGTGCTGCATTACCGTGTTCTCGATCGGCACCCGACCCCAAGTGATCGCGCGGACCCGCGCATGAGGAGACAAAGCAGTATGAGCGAGCCCGGGAACCTTCGAAAGTTCCGGTTCGGCGCCGGCGGTGAAGGCAACAAGGACGAGGGCGGCGCACGGAAGTTCGTCAAGCTCGCGCAGACCGCCGAGGAGTACGGCTACGACACCTTCGCCGTCCCCGATCACCTCGGCAACCAGGTCGGTCCTCTTGCGGCGCTCGGTGCGCTGACCCAGGCCACCTCCACCATCCGGCTGGCCACCTCGGTGCTGGCCAACGGATGGCGGCACCCGGCGATCCTGGCCAAGGAGGCCACCACCATCGACGTGCTGTCCAAGGGACGGCTCGAACTGGGCATCGGCGCCGGCTGGATGAAGGAGGAGTTCGACAAGGCCGGGATCGAGTTCGAGTCCCCCGGGGTCCGGATCAGGCGACTCGACGAGTCGCTGACCATCCTCGACGGGCTGATGCGGGGCGAAACCGTGGACTTCGAGGGTGAGTTCTACACGATCCGGGGCCTCGAGGGCAGCCCGCGGCCCCGGCAGGGACCGCGACCGCCGATCGCCGTCGGCGGCGGCGGACCGAAGATGCTGGCGCTCGCGGCCAAACACGCCGACATCATCTCGGTGGCGCCGGGGACCACGCCCGACGGCAAGATGAAACTGTCGGACATGACGCTGGGCAAGACGGCCGAGCGCGTCGACCGCATCCGCGAGGTAGCCGGTGACCGATTCGCCGACATCGAGCTGAACTGGACGATCGCCGTGATCGTGATCACCGACGACCGCGAGGCCACCGCCGACATGGCGCTGAAGGCACTCGCCCAGGGCTACCCGCCGAACATCGCCCAGGACACCGAGTTCACCGTCGACGACGTGCTGTCGTCGCCCTACATCGCGATCGGCAGCTTCGACGAGATCGCCGAGCAGATCCGTAACGTACGCCGCCGGACATCGATGTCCTACGTGGGTGTGTTCCCGACACAGATGGATGCGTTCGCACCTGTGATCCAGCTGCTCAAGGGGGAGTAGGATTGCCGACGGTCTGACGGACGACGACGAGGTGAGAGGGTATCGGGCGCCGGCGGGGCGATCCCCTGTCCGAGATGCACCAGCGCTCAGATCGTCATTCACGATCATGCGCATTTATGGCAGGGATTGAGTTTGGGCTACCGTGACCGCGGTAGGACGAGAGACGTGGACGCAGGTGGCCGTGGGCAGTTCGGGGAGTGCCCTCCGGCCGGGGGAGGCTGGAAGCCGCCGTCCGCGTGGGGCCACAGGAGTATTGGGATGTTGAACACAGAATTCGAGCAGTTCCTCGATGAGAACGGACAGTTGCACTTCACCGAGGACGCGACTCTCGTCGACTATGTCGAGCAGAACGTCCGCGAGCAGGCGGACACCCTCGCGTACCGCTTCATCGACTACAGCCGCGAACGCAACGGCGAGGCCCAGGATCTGACCTGGGCGCAGTTCGGTAAGCGGCTGCGTGCTGTCGCGGCCCGGCTACAGCAGGTCACCAAGCCAGGTGATCGCGTCGCTATCCTCGCCCCGCAGTCACTGGAGTACGTGATCGGCTTCTTCTCCGCGCTCTACGCGAGCACCGTCGCCGTCCCGCTGTTCTCGCCCGACGAGCCCGGCCACACCGATCGTCTGCACGCCGTCCTCGGCGACTGCACCCCGACCGCGATCCTGACCTCCACCAAGTCCGCCGAAGCGGTCCGCGACTTCTTCAAGCCGTTGCCGGCCAAAGAACGTCCCCGCGTCATCGCGGTCGACGCGGTTCCCGATTCGGTCGGCTCCGGCTGGGTGGCCCCGGTCGCGGGTAAGGACCACAACAAGGACACGGTCGCCTACCTGCAGTACACCTCCGGCTCCACCCGGATTCCGGCCGGTGTCGAGATCACCTATCAGGCCGTCGCCGCCAACGTGTTGCAGATCTACGACACCATCGAGATCGACCGCAACGCGCGTGGTGTCACCTGGCTGCCGATGTTCCACGACATGGGACTGCTGACCGTCATCCTGCCGGCGCTCGGGGGCCGCTACATCACGATCATGAGTCCGCAGGCCTTCGTCCGTCGTCCGGGACGCTGGATCCGGGAACTCGCCGCCTCGGCCGACGGCGCGGAGACCTACGCGGCGGCGCCGAACTTCGCGTTTGAGCACGCCGCGGTGCGTGGACTGCCGAAGGAAGGCGAGAGCCTCGACCTCTCCAACGTCATCGGGCTCATCAACGGCTCCGAACCCGTCACGGTCAGCTCGATGAAGAAGTTCAACGAGGCCTTTGCGCCCTACGGGCTGCCCAAGACGGCGATCAAGCCCTGCTACGGCATGGCCGAGGCCACCCTGTTCGTCTCGGCGACGCAGCGCGAGAATGAGGCGAAGATCATCTACGTCGACCGCGACGAGCTCAACGCCGGGCAGTTCGTGGTCGTCGACCAGCACGCCCCGAACGCCGTGGCGCAGGTGTCGTGCGGTCAGGTCGCGCTGAGCCAATGGGCGGCCATCGTCGATCCGGAGACCGCGACCGAGATGCCCGACGGCCAGGTCGGCGAGATCTGGCTGCACGGACTCAACATCGGTGCGGGCTACTGGAACAAGCCCCAAGAGACCGAGGAGACCTTCCACAACAAGATCACCCACCCGCTGCCCGAGGGCAGCCACACCGAGGGCGCCTCCGCCGACGCGACGTGGATGCGGACCGGTGACTTCGGTGTGTGGCTCGACGGTGAGCTCTACATCACCGGCCGCGTGAAGGACCTCGTCATCGTCGACGGCCGCAACCACTACCCGCAGGATCTCGAGTACAGCGCGCAGGAGGCCAGCGCGAGTCTGCGTCCGGGTTTCGTCGCCGCGTTCTCGGTGCCGGCCAACCAGCTGCCGCCCGAGGTGTTCGCCCAGACCACCAGCGGCCTGTCGTTCGACCCCGACGACGCCTCCGAACAACTCGTCATCGTGGCCGAACGCGGGCCGGGTAAGCGCAACGACCCGCAGGAGATCGCCGACACCGTCCGCGCCGCCGTCGCGCAGCGTCACGGCGTCATGGCCCGCGACATCCTGCTCGTTCCCGCCGGATCGATCCCGCGTACCTCGAGCGGCAAGATCGCCCGGCGCGCGACCCGCACCGCCTACATCGACGGCAGCCTGCGCGGCGGCTACAAGCAGACTGCGTTCCCCGACGCGGCGCACTGACGCCCACCCGACCGGCCCGGCCCGGGTCCCAAACCCGGGGCCGCGGGCGGGGGTCGGCGAGTAGGATCGGGTGTCCCGGATCACCGCAGAGTTCGCTCGGAGGCCGACCATGGCGAACCGATCGCTGATTACCGACTACCTCGTCGTGGGTGCCGGGGCGATGGGTATGGCGTTCACCGATGCCCTCATCGATCACGCCGACGTGCATGTCACCCTCGTCGATCGTCGGCTCGCCGCCGGCGGGCACTGGCTCGACGCGTACCCGTTCGTACAGTTGCATCAGGCGTCGGTGTTCTACGGAGTCGCGTCGACCGTGCTCGGCGACGGCACGGTGCAACAGACGGGGCCCGAGGCGGGCCTGCAGGAGCGGGCCCGGCAGTCGGCGATCGAGGCCTACTACGACGACATCGCGCACCGACGCTTCCTCGGCTCCGGTCAGGTGACCATGCTGACCGGCAGCGAGCACCGCACCGAGGGTGCGGCCGAACTGGTCACCTCGCTGGTGTCGGGGGAGACCGTGGAGATCGACGTGCGGCGGCGGGTCGTCGACGCCACCTATCTGTCCCCGACGATCCCGGCGACGACCCCACCGCCGTTCGCGGTCGCCGACGGTGTCCCGGTCATCCCCGTCAACGACCTCGCCCGCCTCGGCGCGGCACCGGCGGGATTCGTCGTCGTGGGCTCCGGTAAGACGGCCACCGACGCGATCATCTGGCTGATCGTCAACGGGGTCGAGCCCGACCGCATCGTCTGGGTGCGTCCACGTGATCCCTGGATGCTCAACCGTGCCGTGGTGCAGCCCGATCCCGAGGTGGCCCTCGGGATGGTCGGCGACGTCATGGCCGCGGCCACCGAGGCCGAATCGCTCGACGACCTGTTCCTGCGGTTGGAGGCGGCCGGGGTGATGCTGCGGATCGACCCCGATGTGCTTCCGACGATGGCGAAGACCCCCACCCTCGCCGCGTGGGAACTGGACATCCTGCGCACCGTGGAGAACGTCGTCCGACTCGGTCACATCGAGCGCGTGACCGATCGTGAGATCGTCTGCGAGGCCGGGTCGGTTCCGCTGCGTCCGGGATCGTTGGTGGTCCACTGCGCTGCCTCGGGGCTGCAGTACCCGCCGATGGTGCCGGTCTGGGCGCCCGACCGGATACGGCTGCAGAGCATCCGGGCCGGGTTCCCGTGCTTCTGCGCCGCACTGGCAGGCTATGTCGAGGCCACCCGCGACGACGACCGCGAACGCAACCGGTTGTGTCCGCCCAACGCCTTCTCCGACACGCTCGCGGGCTGGGCCCGGATGATGGTGCGGGGGACCCTCGCCACGCGTGCTTTCGGGGCCGAACCCGACATCGCGGCGTGGGCGAACGAGTGCGCCCTCAACCCGGCACGCATCCGGGAGATCGAACGTGACGCCCCGCACGTCCGGGCGGCCGCTGAGCGTGTCGCCACATTTGTGGACAAAGGGCTGGTCAGCATGGCCGGCATGTGCGGTGAACCGCTCCCGGCCGGGGCCGGGGGATGACGCCGCGCGCAATAACACCCGGGCGGTCCGACCGCCACTCGAGAACAGTAGTCTGAAGCCGATGTCTGAACTGAATACGAACGAGTCAGCAAACGCCGCGCCCGGCGGCGATCCCGTCGACGACGGTGTGAATGCCGACGGCGGCCACGAGGGGACGGCCGGCGAGACCGCCGGCGACCTCACCGTCGCCGAACTGCGGGACTGGCTTCGTGGCTGGGTGTCCACGGCGACCGGGATCCCGGCCGACCAGATCTCCGACGACCGTCCGATGGAGGAGTTCGGCCTGTCCTCGCGCGACGCGGTGGCGCTGGCTGCCGACGTCGAGGACAAGACCGGCGTCGTGCTCACCGCGACCGCGGCCTACAACCACCCGACGATCGCGATGCTCGCCAAACGCATCATCGAAGGCGATCCCGACGAGGGCCTCGACGACGGATCCGACACGTTCTGGCAGCGTGACCGCAGCGCCGACGACGACATTGCTATCGTCGGTCTGGCCACTCGCTTCCCGAAGGCCGGTGCCACCCCCGAATCGACGTGGGAGGCGCTGATCGGCCGCGTCGACGGCATCAGTGACCTGCCCGCCGACCGTTGGACCGAGTTCAAGGCCGACCCGCGGCTCGCCGAGATCCTGGCATCGTCGAACGTGCGTGGTGGCTATCTCGACGACGTCAAGACCTTCGACGCGGACTTTTTCCAGATGAGTCCGCGTGAGGTCGAGATGGTCGACCCGCAGCAGCGGCTCGCCCTGGAACTCACCTGGGAGGCGCTCGAGCACGCTCACCTCCCGGCCAGTGACCTCAAGGGCACCTCGGTCGGTGTGTTCATCGGCACCTCGACCAACGACTACCAGCTGCTGGCGACGCTCGGTCTCGGCGAGGGAGCCGAGGACACCGCCGCCTACGCGCTCACCGGCACCTCGACGTCGATCGTCGCCAACCGCGTCTCCTATTTCTTCGACTTCCACGGCCCGTCGGTGGCGATCGACACCGCGTGCTCGTCGTCGCTGGTCGCCGTGCACCAGGCGGTGCGCAGCCTGCGCACCGGGGAGAGCTCGGTGGCGCTGGCCGGTGGCGTGAACATGCTGATCACCCCGGCCGCGACGCTGGGCTTCGACCGGATCGGCGCGCAGGCCAAGGACGGTCACATCAAGGCGTTCTCCGCCGACGCCGACGGCATGATCCGCGCCGAGGGCGGCGGTCTGGTCGTGCTCAAGCGGATGGCCGACGCCCGTCGCGACGGTGATCGGGTGCTCGCGGTGATCGCCGGATCGGCGGTCAACTCCGACGGCCGGTCGAACGGTCTGCCCGCGCCGAACCCGGAGGCACAGGTGGAGGTGCTGCGCAGCGCCTACACCGACGCCGCGATCGACCCGCGCGCGGTCGACTATGTCGAGGCACACGGAACCGGCACCATCCTCGGCGACCCCATCGAGGCCGACGCCCTGGGCCGCGTGGTCGGCCGGGGGCGTGCCGCCGACGCGCCGATGCTGCTCGGCTCGGTGAAGACCAACTTCGGTCACATGGAGTCCGCGGCCGGTGCGGGGGCGCTGGCCAAGGTCGTCCTGGCGATGCAGCACGACACCATCCCCGCGTCGCTCAACTACACGGGCCCCAACCCCTACATCCAGTTCGACGCCACGAATCTGAAGGTCGTCCCCGAGGCCACCGACTGGCCGCGCTACTCGGGGCACGCGATCGCCGGCGTCTCGGGCTTCGGCTTCGGCGGCACCAACGCCCACGTCGTCGTGCGCGAGGTCCTGCCCAGCGACTTGGACCCCACCCTCTCCGCTGGTCGGAAGGCGGCTCTTTCTGATGGTCTAGTACCGGCGACGGAGGAGCCGCGTATCGAGACCGCTGCTCGTGGGCTCGACGAATCCGACCTCGACGACTACGACGACGACGAATACCTCACCGAGGCCGAACGCGCCATCCTGGCCACCCAGGCAAAACAGGACGAGGCGGCCACAGAAGAGACCGCGACCGACCCCGCCGAAGGCTTCGCGCCGTGCGCGGTCGAGGGCTCGGTGGTGCCGCTGGTGATCTCCGGCTTCCTCCCGTCGCGACGACGCAAGGCCGCCGAGGACCTGCTGGCGTGGCTGGAATCGGATGCCGGTCGCGCGACCCCGCTCGCCGACATCGGCCGCTCCCTGGCCCACCGCAACCATGGCCGGTCCCGGGCCGTGGTGATGGCGCGCACCCATGACGACGCGATCACCGGTGTCCGTGCCGTCGCCGAGGGCAAGAACAATCCGCTGGTCTACTCGGTGGATTCACCCGACGCCGCCTCGGCGGTCTGGCTGCTGTCCGGCTTCGGGTCACAGCACCGCAAGATGGCCAAGCAGCTCTACACCGAGAACCCGGTGTTCGCGAAGTACGTCGACCGCGTCGACGAGTACGTGCAGAACGAACTCGGCTACTCGATCGCGGAGATGTTCCTCGACGACGAGCAGACCTACGGTGTGGAGACCGCCCAGGTCGGCATTTACACCATTCAGGTGGCGCTCGCCGAGCTGCTGCGTCACCACGGTGCCGAACCCGGTGTGCTGGTGCCGCACTCGATGGGTGAGGCGTCGGCCGCCTATATCAGCGGCGGCTTGTCGCTGGAGGACGCGACCCGGGTCATCTGTCAGCGGTCGCGTCTGCTGAGCGAGGGTGAAGCGACGCTGTCCGGCGACGACATCCGGCTGATGGCACTTGTCGAGTACAGCGCCGATGACATCAACGACGTCCTGGTCGACTACCCCGACCTGGAGATCTGTGTCTACGCGGCTCCCAGCCACACGGTGATCGGTGGTCCGGAGGCGCAGGTCGACGCCATCGTCGCGCGCGCCGAGGCGGAGGGCAAGCTCGGTCGCAAACTGCAGACCAAGGGTGCCAGCCACACGTCGCAGGTCGATCCGCTGCTCGGTGAATTGGCATACGAGCTCACCGGCATCGAGCCGCAGAAGCTCGACTACGGCATCTACAGCTCGATCGACCGGGAGGTGTTCTATCGGTCGAAGCACGAGCCGATACACACCATCGAGTACTTCACCAAGGGACTGCGGCACAGCGTCTGGTTCAGTCAGGCCGTCACAAAGACCGTGGAGAACGGTCATCGCACCTTCTTGGAGCTCGCCCCGAACCCGGCCGTGCTCATCTCGGTTGCCGCGGTCACCTTCTCGGCGGGTCTGCATGACGCCGAGCTGATCGAGACGTTGCGCCGCAAGGAGGACGAGAGCTTCGGTCTGGTCAACGCGCTGATGAAGCTCTATGTGCACGGACACCCGGTGAACGTCGGATCGTTGTTCGGTGCCGGTGATTTCGGGGATGTACCGCGCACCCGCTTCGAGCGCAAGGAGTTCTGGCTCAAGGCGCAGGTGTCCTCGGGCGGGTCGTCGGCCTCGGTGCCCGGCTCGCATGTCGCGCTGCCCGACGGCCGACACGCCTGGGAGGTCAACGCATCCGCGGTGACCGACCCGCGTCAGCTCGTGCGCGCCGCGGCGGCCCAGGTGATGGCCGAGGCCACCGTCGGTGCCGCGGTGGCGCACGGAGAGTTCCCGTCGTCGGGGACGGTGACCACCACGCTGACCCCACACCCGGGTGGCGCGTCGGTGACCGTACATGCCAAACAGGACAGGGACTTCCGGCTGCTGTTCGAGGCGTCGGTGGCCGGGGGTATCGCGCCCGCGGCGGCCGAGTCGACGCCCGCCACCGAAACCGAGACGTCGGCGGCCGCGGTGTTCGCCGACGATCGGGTGATCACCGAGGACGAGGTCATCGACGACATCGGCAACAGGTGGGACCCGGAATCCGGTGAGTCCGTGGAGGATCGACTCGCCGTCATCGTCGGTGAATCGATGGGCTACGACCCGCAGGACCTCCCGCGGGAGATCCCGCTGATCGAGCTCGGCCTCGACTCGCTGATGGCGGTGCGCATCAAGAACCGGGTCGAGTTCGAGTTCGACATCCCGCAACTGCAGCTGCAGGCGATGAGGCAGGCCAATCTCGCCGACGTCGTCAAGTTCGTCACCTACGCGGTCGAGCACCGCGACCAGCTCGACGATCTGGCCGAACAGGCCGCCGGGGGAGGGGAACTCGACACCGCCGCGCTGAACGCTTTCATCGACGAGCAGAACGCCAAGGAGACCGAGTCTCCGGAATCCGCGGACGCCCCAACCGATGGTCGAGTAGCGACGAGCGCCAGTGAGGAGCGTATCGAGACCACTCCCGCCGAGACCACGCCCGCCCCCGCCGACACCACCCCGGAAACGGTGACCGACCTCTCCGACCAGGCCGCCGTCGCCGAGGCCACCGGCGCCGACGTCCCGCCCCGAGATGCCGCCGAACGCCTCACCTTCGGCGTCTACGCGGTGGTGACGAAGAAGTCGGCCGGCGGTGTCTTCAACAAGCTGCCGGTTCTCGAAGAAGAAGTCGCCAAGGATCTGACCGACCGGCTCAACGAGCGCACCGGCGGCGACATCGATGTCGAGGACATCCTCGACTCCGAGAGCATCGAGGAGATGTCGAACTATGTTCGCGAGTTCCTCGACTCCGGCGCCCACACCGACGGATTCCTCCGGTATCTGCGGCTGATCGACGGCAAGAAGACCTATGACACGGCTGCGGGAGATCGGGTCCCGGCGTTGCTGTTCCACCCGGCCGGCGGCAACACGTCGGCATACGAGGCGCTGCTCAAGCGCCTTCCCGACGATCAGCCGGTGATCGGTTTCGACCGCGTCGAAGGCACGATCGAAGAGCGTGTGCGCCAATATCTTCCACGTCTGCGTGAGGTGCAGCCGCACGGGCCGTACGTATTGATCGGGTGGTCGCTCGGCGGTGCGTTGGCCTACGGATGCGCGCAGGAACTGAGTTCTGCGGGCGAGGAGGTCGCGTTCGTCGGTCTGATCGACGTCGTCCGGCCGTCCGAACCCGTCGTCGAGACCCCGCAGACCAAGCGAGAGCGGCTCGAACGGTGGCGCGACTTCGCCGTCAAGACCTACGATCTCGACGCCGACGTCCCGATCCCGATGGACCGGCTCGTCGAGGCCGACGACGAGGGGCAGTTCGCGATCATCATGGAGATGATGTCGATGTCGGGCACGAAGATCCCGGGCGGGATCATCGAGCACCAGCGCACCTCCTTCCTCGACAACCGCGCCCTGACGAACATCGAGCCGACTGCCTACGACGGCAAGGTGATCCTGTATCGGGCCGACAAGATGCACGACGGCGCAATCGAGCTCGAGCCGCAGTGGGCCAAGATCGACGAGGACGGACGATGGGGTGAGGTGGTCGACGACCTCGAGATCATCCACATCGGCGGAGACCACCTCTCGATCGTCGACGAGCCGTACATCGCCCGGATCGGTGCCGACCTCACCCGGCGTATCGCCGAGGTCGACACGAAGGCGCAGAGCCGATGACGAGCAGCAGAAAGTGTGAACAACCGTGACCCAGACCACAGCCGACAAGCTCGCGGATCTTCGCGAGAAGCTTGTCGCGGCAGCCGAACCCGGCGGCGAGAAAGCCGTCGCGAAGCGGGCCGCGAAGGGTATCTGCAGCCCGCGTGATCGCCTGGCGATGCTGTTCGATCCCGGGACCTTCGTCGAGCTCGGCGCGTTGGCCAAGATGCCGGGTGCAGCGCATTCGGGTTACGGCGACGGTGTCGTCACCGGACACGGTCTCGTGCACGGCCGTCCCGTTGCGGCCTTCTCCCACGACCAGACCGTCTTCGGTGGCACCGTGGGAGAGATGTTCGGCCGCAAGGTGTCCGCACTGATGGAGTGGGCCGGGAAGATCGGTTGCCCGATGGTGGGCATCAACGATTCCGCCGGCGCCCGTATCCAGGACGCGGTCACGTCACTGGCCTGGTATGCCGAGATGGGCCGACGCAACCTGTTGCTGTCGGGGCTCGCGCCGCAGGTGTCGGTGATCCTCGGGAAGTGCGCGGGCGGGGCGGTTTACACGCCCGCCAACACCGACATCCTCGTCGCCGTCGAGGACAAGAGCTACATGTTCGTGACCGGACCTGACGTGCTCAAACAGGTCAATGGCGAGGATATCTCGGCCGAGGACCTCGGCAGCGCCCACAACCAGGCTCGTTGGGGGAACATCCACCACGTCGCTCCCGACGAGAAGACCGCCTTCGAGTGGGTCCGTGAGTACCTGCAGTACATGCCGTCAAGCGCCTATGAACAGCCGCCGGTCATCAATCCGGGTCTGGAGCCCGAGATCACCGAGTCGGACCTGTCGCTCAACGACTTCATGCCCGACAACGACAACGCCGGCTACGACATGCACGACATCATCATCAAGCTGTTCGACGACGGCGCCTTCCACGAGGTCGGGGAATTGTTCGCGCCGAACATCCTCACCGGTTACGCGCGGGTCGACGGCCGCTCGGTGGGTGTGGTGGCCAACCAGCCGAACGTGATGTCCGGTGTGCTGGACACGGATTCGTCGGAGAAGGCGACCCGGTTCGTGCGGATCTGCAACGCTTTCGGGATCCCCCTCATCTTCCTGGTGGACACCCCGGGCATCCTGCCGGGGCTGGTCGAGGAACAGAAGGGCACGATCCGGCGGTCCGGCAAGTTCCTGTATGCGTACGTGGAGGCCGACGTCCCAAAGATCACCGTGGTGCTGCGCAAGGCCTACGGCGGCGCGTATGCGGTGATGGGCTGCAAGCAGCTGGGCGCCGACCTCAACTTCGCCTGGCCCACCGCGAAGATCGCGGTGATGGGCGCGGAGTCGGCCGCGGCGGTCCTCACCCGTCGGCAGACCGACGGGATGTCGGCAGCGGAGGCCGACAAGGTGCGCCGGGACTTCATCGACTTCTACAACTCGATGATGGCCACGCCGTACCTGGCCGCCGAGCGCGGTTACATCGATGCGGTCATCGAGCCGGCACAGACCCGGCTGGAGCTGCGGAAGGCGTTGGCGCAGTTGCGGGACAAGACCGAGCTACGCACCCCGCGCAAGCACTACCTGATGCCCATCTGACGGTTCGACGCTCCCCGACACTTCGGATCAGGCCACGGTTTGGCCGACCAGCAGGCCGATGGCATAGGTCACGATCATCGCCAGCGCTCCGCCGATGACCACCCGCAGCATCGGCCGCCGCGGGTCCGAACCGCCGAGCTTCGCGCCGGTGGCGCCCGTGATCGCGAGTGCCGCAACCACGGCGACGAAGGTGACCGGGATGCGCCAGCCCGCCGGGGTCGCCAGGATGGCGATCAGCGGCAGCAGCGCGCCCACGGTGAAGGCGACCGCGGAGGAGAACGCCGCATACCAGGGGTTGGTCAGATCCTCGGGGTCGATGCCGAGTTCGGCGTCGACGTGGGCGCCGAACACGTCGTGTGCGCTGAGTTCCGTCGCCACCTGACACGCGGTCTCACGGGAGAGGCCCTTGGCCTCGTAGATGCCGACGAGTTCCTCGAACTCCGCGTCGGGCTGTTCGGCGAGCTCGCGACGCTCCTTGGCGAGCAAGGCCCTCTCGGTATCCCGTTGCGTGCTCACCGAGACGTACTCGCCGAGCGCCATCGACACGGCCCCGGCAGCGAGACCGGCGACACCGGCGGTGAGGATCGGCCCCCGATCGACCGTCGCCGCGGCCACACCGACGACGATGCCGGCGGTCGAGACGATGCCGTCGTTGGCGCCGAGGACACCGGCGCGCAACCAGTTGAGCCGATTCGCCAGTCCCCCCGGCTCATGAGGCTCACCGGCATGCTGGTGGGGAGCATCCTCGGTGGGCGGTGTTTCTGCGGCCATGCCACAACTCAACCGCCCGATTCGGGCTGTCGCAAGCAAGGTCACCGTTGCCTTACCGCCGTCACTGTTGTGAAGATCACGTCTCGGACCGTCTCAGGGGGCACTAAGCAATTCCGGGATACCGTTCTGCGCATGCAGACCATCAACGGGATTCCTGCCCATCCCTTGTTCGTCCATTTCGTGGTGGTGGCCATTCCGGTCGCCGCAATCCTCGCGATCGTCGTCGTCGCGTGGCCGCGGGCCCGTAACCATCTCGGCATCGCGCCCGCACTCATCGCGCTGGCCGCGCTGGTTGCCGTGCCGCTCACCACCTCGGCCGGCGAATCGCTGCAAAAGGTCTCCGCACCCACCGACACCCTCGAGCGGCATGCGGAACTCGGGGACACGCTGATCTATGCCGCCGGTCCATTGTTCATATTCCTGACCCTGTGGTGGATGTTGTTCAGTCCCCGGGTTCTCGACCGGGTGTCACTGAGTGACGGGACGGTGCGTGCCGGCCGGATGGCTGTCGGGGCGTTGACGATCGTCTTCGCGGTGCTCACGATGGTGCTGGTGGTCCTCATCGGCGATTCGGGCGCCCAGGCGGTCTGGGCCGGGTGACCACCCTCAGAAGACCGGGAGGCCCAGACGTCGCCGAACACGCATGTCGTAGAGGTACCCGCGCAGCAGCCCTCGCATGACCCGGCCCGTTGCGGGATCCATCAGTCTGGCCACCCGCAGCGTCCGGTCGTAGAGCCGCTCGTCCCGGGCGCTCCAGCGCCAGAGCATCATCTCCCGGAACTCCGGCGGAAGTGCGGCGTTGATGAAGTAGTTCATCTGATGACCGATGGTCTTGTGGATCAGCGTGCCCGCCGAACCCATCCGGTAGGACAGGAACGACAGATCCGACAGGTGCTGCAGCAGATCCCGGACCGGTGGATCGATGGTCATCGAGTCGACCTGGGTGTCCCAGTAGTCGAGCAACTCGTCGTAGCTGCCCGGCCACTGGTCCGGCGCCACGTTCAAGGTGGTTCCGAGCCATCGTGAGTCGGCGACGACACGTTCCTTCTCGGCGTCGGTCAGCGGGCCGTAGAGCAGCTCGAACTGGTCGATGAAGTACTTGAGCAGACAGATCGCGACCCACTTCTGCAGGCGGGAATCGTTGCCGCTGTAGCGCACCGGGCTCTGCTCGGTCGAGTAGACCAGGCCGTGGATGCGCTGGAGTTCGCGATGCACGAAGGCGCGGTCCTCGTCGTCGCCGATCAGCGCCACGGCGAGGAACGTCGCGGTGGTCCGGCTCCGTTTGATCGGCCGCTTGACGGCGCTGCCGGAGTCCACCCGGCTCTCCACCACGCCGTGGCCGACCTTCGGGTTCGCCAACTGCATGATCACGTTGGCCCCGGCGATCGTCGGACCGAGCCCGGTGATCAGGTCGCCGGTCCGGCGTACCCGACGCCGCGGACCCCGCCGGTGCACATCCGGGGAGTGGACGTGTTGATAGCGGTCCGCTCCGCGCGGGGTGGGTGCCGCGTCGTTGCGGCTCAGGGCGGTCATCCGATCACTTCCTCGACGTTGAGGATGCTCCAGACGACCAGGCTAGCGCCGCGAAACGGGTATGTCAGTGACTCGCGAATAACCGGACTGATCAGTAACCGCTCGAGCGCATCGGCGCCGGATCGTAGAGGCCGGACCGATGTGCCGTACCGAGATCGAGCTGAGCCGGAGGCGCCGGGGCGATCTCGGTGAACCGCTGCAGTCCACCCCAGTCGCGGCCCCAGTCGTTGCGCAGGTAGGTGGGCAGCAGCGTCGGCGTCAGCATCGCCTCGGTGATACCCAGCGGTCCACCGGCTTTGCCGGACATCCACGTCTGGCTGTTCTTCCGGGTCGCCTCGGCATCGGGCATGATCCGCCACTTGGGCACCTCGAGCACACCGTTGCGCACCTGCATGGGCTGCTGGCAGGGGAACACCAGTCCGGGCAGCCAGTCGATGAACACCGGGTCCGTCTGTCCGACGACGTTGTTCAGCGTGTCCAGCGTCGGGACCCGAGGCGGGGTGATGGCCACCCATTCCGCCGGTGCGCCCGCTGTGTCGCGGACCTCGACGCGGACCACGTCGGCACGCGGGGGTGCATCGGCGAGAGGAAACCGGAGATTCCGCCAGACGGGGACCTCGCCGATATCGATCGGTGACATCGTGCCGACCGGGGTGACGGTGCCGTCGTGCTCCGTCCGGCCGAACCGCACGATCACCTCCTGGCCCGGATGGACCACGCCGATCCCGTCGACGGCCTGCACCGAGCCGGCGACCGCGATCGTGAGCAACGGCCGTGCCGGATCGCGGGACGGGAGCTGATACCAGTCGGTGGTCAGCGAGCCGGTGCCGGTGGGCGCGCCGTAGCTGCCGAGGACCGGGGTGTCGGCCGGGTTCAGGCCGAACGGCAGACGCACCGTCGAGCCGTTCACGCCGATCGCACCGACTCCGCCCTCGGTGCCGCCCTGGGCGGAGTCGGCGCCGGTGGCTTCGTCGGCGCCGGCACCGGTCTGGGCGGTGTTCTGCGCGCTGGTCGTCGACGAATCCTCGGCTTCGGTGGAGTCGATGGACAACTTGTTCGGCACACCGTTGGGGGAGAAGCCCTGCGGGTCCGTCGATCCGGCCAGCGCGGCGGAGATGCTCGGTGCCGGCCGGTCGCCGATCGCTGCGGGCGGCAACAGGCTCTTGTTCGGGTCCGCCTCGACGAGGACATCGTTGGCCAGTGCACACTCGTTGCCGGTCAGGGCACGCATATTGGAGTTGAGCCACGACCAACTGTCGCGCTGCACGTAGGCCGCCTTCGCAAACGACGCCAACATGAACATCACCACGAACACCGAGATCACCGGGAGCGGGGAGAACTTCAGCCGCGACGCCCACCCGGTGCCGCCGCCGGTCCGCGTCTGCTCGTCGACGTAGTCGTCACGGAAGTGGAACCACAGGCCGACCAGGGCGGTGATCACCGCGACCACGAGGATGGCCCAGCCGAGCTTGATGCCAGCGATCGACGGCGGACGGTCCCACCACGGGATGCCGTAGCTGGCCACATACCACCAGCCGTTGGTACCGGCGAAGGAGATCGCGGTGACCGCCAGCACGGCCGCGGCGAAGAAGGTCCGGTTGCGGCGGGACCGCAGGATGGCCGGCGCCATCATCGCTCCCGCCGCCGCGGCCAGACCGCCCGCGATGCCGGCGTACACGCCGAAGTGGTGCGTCCACTTGGTCGGGGTGAACGAGATGAGGAACATCGTCCCCAACGTCACCGCGATCAGCCGCCAGATGGGCGCCCGCGCGACACCGTTGGGGTGTTCGCGACGCAGCAGCCGCAGGAGCACGACGACCAGGCACAGGATCATCAT
>NZ_BAHC01000105.1 GCF_000298195.1 Gordonia rhizosphera NBRC 16068
CGATGACGGTGGCCGGGGCGTCGGAATCCCAGTTCAGTGCCGCAGCCCGCGACAACAGCTGCGGACCGGTGTCGCCACGTACCACGGCATCGACGACGAGCGCTTCCAGACGCGAATCCCAGGCTCCGCGTGATTCCGCAGCCGAGGCGTAGATCGACGCCGCGGCGAAGCCGATCTCGCGACCGTACCGCAGCACCGATTCGGTCAGCGCGCGCAGCTGGGCGTCGTTGCGGGCCAGCAGCGGCAGCCACTTCTCGAAGAATTCCATTGCGACACGGACCATTTCGACGGTCTGCAGCAAGGTGATCCGCCGCGCGAGATCCTGCGGGACGACTTGGAACGCCTGCACCGTGAACTTGACGTTGCCCTCGGGATCCTGAATCCACTCCACGAAGTTGACCACGGCGGTCTGCACCACGAGCTGGACGCTGGCCCGCTGGGCGGCATCGAGATCGCCGAAGTAGGGCAGCTGATCCTGCATCGAGTGGACCGCCTCGGTCGCGAGTCGTCCGCTATATTGCTTGACCCGCCGGAGCAGGGTGTCGGGCAGCGCGTCGTGCACGGTCGCCGGCGCGGGTACGTGCGCGCCGCGCTCCCCGAACACATCGGCGGGTGGTGGTTCCTGGTTCACGGGGGCGTCGGGCACCCATCCAATGTAGGCCGAGCCACCCGCGCGACGATCGGAACCATCGCGCGGGGGGCCCCACCGTTGTCAGGCGACGCCCGGGTCGCTCGTCTGTTCCGGAGCCGCCGAGACGTCGGTGATCTGGTACTTGTCGGCGGCCTGTTGGGCGACCGTGAAGGGGATGTTCCCGTCCCGGGCCAGACCGACCAGCACCGCGACGACGATCGACTGGGCATCGACGTTGAAGTAGCGACGCGCGGCCGGCCGCGTGTCGGAGAATCCGAAGCCGTCGGTGCCGAGGGTCAGGTAGGTACCCGGCACGTACGGACGGATCTGCTCCTGTACCCCGCGCATGAAGTCGCTCACCGCGATCGACGGCCCGATCGTCTGAGAGAGGACCTCGGTCACGTACGGACGCGGGTAGGCCACGTCGGGTTCGCGGACCGCCAGACGGTCGGACTCGATGCCATCGCGAGCGAGTTCGCTCCACGAGGTCACCGAGTAGACGTTGGCGCCCACGTTCCACTCGTCGGCCAGCATCTCGGCTGCCCGGAGAGCGTCGGGCATTGTGACTCCGGAGACCAGGATGTTGGCGTAGAACTGCTTGCCGTCCGGTGCCTGCTGGAAACGGTAGATGCCCTTCAGAACTCCGGCGATGTCGAGGTTCTCCGGCTGCGCGGGCTGACTGATCGGCTCGTTGTAGACCGTGACGTAGTAGTAGATGTTCTCCTGGTTCTCCCCGTACATCCGCGTGATGCCGTCGGCGATGATGTGGCCGAGCTCGTAGGCGAACGCGGGATCGTAGGAGACCACGGCCGGGTTGGTCGCGGCCAGTAACGGTGAGTGACCGTCGGCGTGCTGAAGTCCCTCGCCGGTCAGCGTGGTCCGGCCTGCGGTGGCACCGATGATGAACCCGCGGGCCATCTGGTCGGCGGCCGCCCAGAAACTGTCACCCGTGCGCTGGAACCCGAACATCGAGTAGAAGATGTAGACCGGGATCATCGGCTCGTCCTGGGTCGAATACGAGGTGCCGACGGCGGCGAATGAGGCCGCCGATCCGGCCTCATTGATCCCTTCGTGCAGGATCTGCCCCTGGGCGCTCTCCTTGTAGGCGAGCATCAGTTCGGCGTCGACCGCTGTGTACAACTGACCGTTGCGGTTGTAGATCTTCAGTGTCGGGAACCACGAATCCATACCGAACGTCCGGGCCTCGTCCGGGATGATCGGGACGATCCGCTTGCCGATCTCCTTGTCGCGCAGCAGGTCCTTGAAGATGCGGACCAGCGCCATCGTGGTCGCGACTTCCTGCTTGCCGGAGCCCTTCGCGGTGGTCCTGAGCGCGGTGGAGAAGTCGGGCTTGAGTACCTTGGACTCGGTGCGTCGAGCCGGCAGGAAGCCGCCGAGCGCCTTACGGCGGTCCACCATGTACTGGACCTCGGGCGAATCGAGCCCGGGATTGTAGTAAGGCGGCAGGTACGGGTTCTCCTCGAGCTGGGCATCGCTGATCGGGATGCGGTTGTTGTCGCGGAACGCCTTCAGGTCATCGAGCGTCAGCTTCTTCATCTGGTGGGTTGCGTTACGGCCCTCGAAATGACTACCCAACAGATAGCCCTTGATCGTGTGCGCGAGCACCACCGTCGGCTGCCCCTTGTGCGCCACTGCGGCTGCGTAGGCGGCGTAGACCTTGCGGTAGTCGTGGCCGCCGCGCTTCAGCTCCCAGATGTCCGCATCGGACATGTCCTTCACCAGTTCCTTCGTCCGCGGATCGCGATGGAAGAAATGCTCACGGATGAAGGCGCCGTCGTTGGCCCGGTAGGTCTGGAAGTCGCCGTCGGGGGTGGTGTTCATCAGGTTGACCAGCGCGCCGTCGTGGTCGGCGTAGAACAGTTTGTCCCACTCGCGGCCCCAGATCACCTTGATGACGTTCCAGCCGGCGCCCCGGAAGAACGACTCGAGTTCCTGGATGATCTTGCCGTTGCCGCGCACCGGGCCGTCGAGCCGCTGCAGGTTGCAGTTGATGACGAAGGTCAGGTTGTCGAGACCTTCGGTGGCGGCGAAACTGGCGAAGCCACGCGATTCGGGCTCGTCCATCTCACCGTCGCCGAGGAACGCCCATACGTGCTGATCGGAGGTGTCCTTGATCCCGCGGTCGTGCAGATAGTGGTTGAACCGTGCCTGGTAGATGGCGTTCATGGGGCCGAGGCCCATCGACACGGTCGGGAATTGCCAGAACTCGGGCATCAGGCGCGGATGCGGATAGGACGGCAGGCCACCGCCCATCCCGGCGTGGCTGTGTTCCTGGCGGAACCCGTCCATGCGGGTCTCGTCGATACGGCCCTCGAGGAATGCACGGGCGTAGATGCCGGGGGCGGCGTGACCCTGGAAGAAGACCTGGTCGCCGCCGCCCGGATGATCGGCGCCGCGGAAGAAGTGATTGAAGCCGACCTCGTACAGGGTCGCCGACGATGCGTACGTGGAGATGTGACCGCCCACTCCGACCCCGGGGCGCTGAGCGCGGTGCACCATGATCGCTGCGTTCCAGCGGAGGATTCGGCGGAACCGCCGTTCGACCGTTTCGTCGCCCGGGAACCAGGGTTCGGTCTCGGTGGTGATGGTGTTCACGTAGTCGGTGGACGTCAGCGACGGAATGGAGACGTGCTTCTCGCCGGCGCGCTCGAGCAGACGGAGCATCAGGTAGCGAGCGCGTGCGGGGCCTGCGTGGTCGAGCAAGTCGTCGAAGGACTCGAGCCATTCGGAGGTCTCGTCGGGGTCGATGTCCGGCAGATATGACGCCACGCCCTCTCTGATGACGCGGACGCGGGGCCGTTCACCGTCGGTTGCGGCGCTCGCGGGTCCTGCGCCGTTGCCCTGTGAGGCGGTCGTGTGCTCTGCCTGTTCGGTCACTGCTATGCCTACTCCCTCGATCGGCCGGTGCACGGTGGTGTCCGGCGTGCGATGACACGGGCGCCGTCCCAATGATGTCAGGACCTCGGCGTCCCGCCTCTTATCGTGCCCCATGTGACCTGACTTGGCACCGGGTGGTCAAGGTTGCTGCCACCGGCCGCGACCTGCGGTAGCGTTTCGGTGTTTGTTACCCGCGGGTCAGGGGGAGCATGAGGGACGCGAAGCCGAACAGCACCGGGTCTCGTCCGGGTCGGGCGTGGTTCAGCGCTGCCCTGGGCGGTGTGTGCGTCGTCGCGGTCGGATTGACGGGGTGCGCGACGACGGTTGACGGGCGCGGGACCGCCGCGCCCGGTGAGGTGGCCGCCTACCAGGCCGATCTCTCGGCTTCACGGGCTGCGGAGGTCGCATCCGACGGCGCGGCGCTGTGCCGGGTCGCCATGTCGTCGATGGTGGTGATGGTGCGCGGATACAACGAGTTCGTGCGCAAGCTCAACGAGGTCCAGTCCTACGACAAGCTCGGCGGGCTCGACGACACGGCGCGCGCGAGTCTGATCGCCGGCGCGGATCTGATCCGCAAGGAGATCACCTCGACGACACCGACCGACCTCGCCGAGGTCACCAACCGGTTCCTGGATTCGACCGGCCGGCTCGGTACGGCGATCGCCCGGCAGCAACTCGTCGGGCTCAACCCGGTGTCGGCGCAGTGGACCCAGGACAAGCAGGCCGTGCTCGACAGCTGCGCAACCTATCTGCCGTTGCCGCCCACCGATGGCGCGTCGGCGGCGCCGGCACCGTCAGGGCGTGCGCCGTCGTGATTTGAACGAAGTGGGAACAATTGCCTCTGTTCGGGTTGCACTGTGACCATTTAGGCTGTTCCCTAAGCTGACAGTCGAATTAGCATTTCTAGGAGGTCTCACGCGGTGGTTGCCGCCACAGAGTCCAGCGGCGCTGGGGGCAGTAGCGCCCACAAGCTCGGATTCACGTCGGGCATGGTGGTGCAGGAACTCGGTTGGGATGAGGACACCGATGATGACCTGCGCGCGGACATCGAGGACGCCATCGGCGACGAGATGCTCGACGAAGACGCCATCGACGTCATCGACGTGGTCGTGCTGTGGTGGCGGGACGGCGACGGTGACCTCGTCGACGCCTTGATGGACGCCATCACCCCGCTTGCCGACGACGGGTACGTCTGGGTCTTCGCACCCAAGACCGGGACCGACGGATACGTCGACCCGAGTGAGATCGCCGAATCCGCACCCACCGCGGGCCTCACCCAGACAACTGTGGTGAATCTTGGTGACTGGTCCGGGTACCGGCTGGTTCAGCCCAAGAACCGCAAGCGCACATGAGCGAGGGTCGAGTCGATCGGCCGGCCGCGCCCCTGACCGTGGGTGACGTCGCGCCCGACTTCGAACTGCGTGACCAGAACAACCAGCGGGTGTCCCTCGCACAGTTGCGTGCCGACGGGCAGGTCATGCTGGTGTTCTTCCCGCTTGCCTTCACCGGGACGTGTCAGGGCGAACTCGGCTACATCCGGGACCACCAGCCCGAGTTCGTGCGCGACGATCTGCGGACCGTCGCGATCTCGGTGGGGCCGTCGCCGACGCACAAGGTGTGGTCGTCGGCGCAGGGATTCCTGTTCCCCATCCTCGCCGACTTCTGGCCGCACGGCGAGGTGGCCCGCGCCTACGGTGTCTTCAATGAGAAGAGCGGGTACGCCAACCGGGCGACCTTCCTGGTCGACCGCGACGGGATGATCACCTTCTCCGACATGCTCGGACCGGGCGAGGCGCGCGATTCGGTGCTCTGGGACAAGGTGTTGCTCGCGTCCCGGTGATCCTCCGGACCCCGGGAGCGAGCTCGCGGGCGTCGTGAAGGGACCACCCCGTTTGGGGTGTTGCGGGGTCAACGGTTAGATTCATGAATTGGCGTCGGCGGGTGAATGCCTTCCGTGCCGCCATCCGCGCGTATAGCTCAGCGGTAGAGCTCTGGTCTTACACACCAGCGGTCAGGGGTTCGAATCCCTTTGCGCGCACTGCGACATCCTGCGGGTCTCCCGCCGGATCGAGATCAGCGATGGACCGACCGGCCACTCCTGACTCCCGCGGAACCTCAACGCTTTCCGAGCCGTGACAGCGGACGCCCCGCCAGATACCGGATCGACCGGGTGAGGATCGGATTGCCCCGGGCGCTCTCCGGGTCGACGAGGTCGTTCTCTGCAAGCGCGCTGTCCTCGTCGGAGACCGTCGAGGCGTCGAACGCGACCAGCGTCTTGCCGTGCCCGGACAGGGCGTCGATCGTCGCCACCAGCGAACCCCGTTCGTCGATCTCGTCGCGCAACTGGTCGATCGGCACGGCGAGGTGTTCGGCGAGCAGCCGGTCCCGGACGCCGGTGATGTCGCGTCGGTGCTGGTCGCCCAATGGATCGTCGGCGGTCACTTCGACCGCGAGGTCGCACTCGCTGTCGAGGCCGAGGGAGCGGTTGTTGAGATTCGACGAGCCGACCCGCAGGAGTGTGTCGTCGGCGACGAGGACCTTGGCGTGCACGTAGATGTCGGCACGTCGCGCCGTCACCGGATGGTAGGCGCGGAAGCGGTTGTGCGAGTCCGCTTCCCAGAGTTTGTGCAACAGTCGGCGGCGGGCCCCGTCCATGGCCTTCTGCTCGAGCCAGCCTTCGGCGTGGCGGGGCAGCACGACGACGATCTCGGGTCCGTCGGGTTCGCGGAGCCGCTGGGCCATGGCGTCGACGAGGGTCCGGGCGGCGAGGTACTGGCTTTCGATGTACAGGCTGTGCCGGGCCGCGCGGATCGCGGTCAGATACAGCTGCTCGATCTCGCGGACCTCGGCTCGGTCGGGCAGTTCGGGCAGGGTGCGCGCCACCGCCACGTCGACATCTCGCATGGTCGGTTCGAGGGCGGCGGGCCAGCGGTCGTCGTCGACCTCGATCACCTCGGCCAGGTCCTGCCCGGTCGCGGCCTGCCATCGCTCCCGGGCGACCCTGCCGACGATGCGTGCGGCGTCCCCGTCGACGGCGGTCGTGGCGTCGTGCCACGGTCCGTATCGCTTGCCGGTGGGGGTGGTCCGGCGTTCGTCGTCGTCGCCATGCGCGGAGGTGTCCCAGCGATCGACGGTCATGTCGATCCCGCCGCAGAAGGCGAGTCGATCGTCGATCACCACGATCTTCTGGTGGTGCGCCGCGTGCAGCGGGTGATGCGTGTCGATCTCGAGATGGACGTTGCTGCGCGTGATCAGGTTGGTGATGAACACCGGCGCCATGCCGCGGCTGATCGCGGTGAAAGCGCCGACGCTCCACTTGAGCAGATACACCTCGAGCCCGGGCTGATGCTCCGGGAGCCAGTTGAGGAATGCGCCGAGTTCGTTGGGGCCTTCGAGAGTCGCATCCTCGGGCTCCAATCGGATGCGGGTGTCGAAATCCCACCCGATCAACATGATCCGTCGTTGTGCGCGCAGCATCGCGGTCTTCGCCAGGCGGAAGTAGTCGCTTGCATCCACGATGCAGGCAAGTCGATCCGCATGCCCGATGTCGTAGCAGTTGTGGCCCCGCTCGAAGAGCGGATCATCGATGCCGGTCACTATCCGGTCAGCCCTTTCCGTCCGATCGCCACGGTCGCCCACATCTCCTCCGACCGCGCGACGGTCGCGTCGAGACCTCCGCGTCGCAGCGCCTCGGCCGTCAACTCGGCCTGGTGGTCACCGGTCTCGATCAGCACATGACCGCCGGGGCGGAGCCATTCTCCGACGACGGCCGCCACCCGACGATGCACGTCCAGGCCATCGGGTCCGCCGTCGAGGGTGTGGTGGGGTTCGTGGTCGCGGGCCTCCGGCGGCATCATCGCGATCTCGTCGGTCGGCACGTACGGTGCGTTGACGACGACCACGTCGGCGCGCCCGCGCAGCCGGACAGGGAGTGCGTCGAGCAGATCACCGCAATACGTATGGCCACCGACGGCCGCCAGGTTGCGAGCGGCACATCCCACGGCGACCCTGTCGATATCGGTGGCGTGGAGGTCGATGTCGTGAACCGCCGCCGCGATCGCACGCCCGATGGCGCCGGACCCACAGCACACATCGATCACGACGGCCCCTGGGTTTAGTATCGAAACAGCTTGTGCCACAAGGAACGCGGTGCGTTGTCGGGGCACGAACACTCCCGGATCGACCTCGATGCGCAGCCCGTAGAACCAGGTCCAGCCGAGAACCACCTCAAGGGGGACTCCGGCGACCCGGCGGTCGAGTAGTACGGCCAGGGCGGGCTCGTCGTCGGCCTGGCCGATCAGCAGATCGGCCTCGTCCTCGGCGAAGACCGCTCCGGCCTCGCGGAGCCGCAGGACCGTGCGGGACACCAGATCGGTGGGTGGGTTCTTCACGGCCGCTCCGTGACGGTGAGGGTGTCGGGGTCACCGACGGCCCGCCGGTAACGCGCTGCCAGCTCGTCGTGGTGTCGGGCCAGCGCCCGGCAGTCATCGACGAGTTCGGGTGGCTCGAGGACGGTGAAATCGGCGTCGAAGGCTCGGAGCCAACGGGCGATGCTCACCAGCGACGTGGAGAACAGGGTGAGTTCGCAGCTGTGTTCGTCGCCGGCCTCGACGGTGCCCCACGCGTCGTCGACCATGCCCGCGACCACGTCGATCGGCGCATGGATGCGCACCCGCGCCGACGCCTTGCGATACACGGCGCCCAGGCTACGGGTCAGGAACCCGGTGGCGCCGCCCTCGGGCAGTGTGCGCGGCGTGAAGCGGGGACCCGTCGGAATCCTCGGTGCCATCCGGTCGACCCGAAACGACCGCCAGTCGGCGCGGTCGATGTCCCAACCGACGAGGTACCAGCGCAGGCCGCTGCGGACGAGCCGATACGGTTCGACCTCCCGCCGGCCCGCGACTCCGTCGCCGCGTCGGTAGTCGAAGCGCAGCCGTTCGGCGCGATGGCAGGCGGTGGCGATCTCGGTCAGCACCGCACCCGACACCGTTGTCCGCGACTCGCGGGGCACCGCCTCCACAGTGAGGGCGTCCAGACGATGCCGCAGCCGGGACGGCATCACCTGCCGTAGCTTGGTCAGGGCGCCCGCCGATGCCTCCGCCATGTCGGCCACGGACCCGGTGGTGATCTCGTTGAGTCCCAACGCGACCGCGAGGACCTCGTGGTCGTCGAGCAGCAGGGGAGGCATTTCGGCGCCGGCACCGAGCCGGTAGCCGCCACCCACACCGGCGGTGGCGTCGACCGGATAGCCGAGTTCGCGGAGCTTGTCGACATCGCGCCGCACCGTGCGGGTCGTCACGTCGAGCCGTTCGGCGAGCTCGGCGCCCGACCATTCCCGCCGCGCCTGCAACAGGGTCAGGAGCGCCAGCAGCCGCGCGGACGTTTCCAGCATGTCTGCCATCATCCGCGTTTTGCGGACAATATGTGACCTCGATCGGCGCAATGCCTCCTCGCCGTCGACGGCTACGACGAACCGGCCACCGGGTGCGTACTGAAGAACATCCAGATGAGCCTGGTCGCGGAGATGGTGTCGCTGTTCCCACCGCCCGCCGGATTTCCCGCCGACCCGGGCCAGCGGTGGGCGCCACCGTCGATGCGGTAGTGCGTGATCTCGCGCCCCGCCGCGCACTGCAGCCACGCGAGACGCTGCACGACGGGATTGACCGGCAGCGTCACGGGTGCCGGCATGCACCGGGCACGGCCCACCCACCGCTGCAGCCACGAGGACACCGACAGGTAGCGTTCGCCGAATCGTCGTCCGCCGCCGTAGCGGATGACGCGGTCGGCGGTGCCGTGGAAGTCGATGAGGGAGATGGCCGGCCCACCCCGGCATCCCGCGACCGACTGCTCGTAGACGGCGGCGTCCACCGTGGCGAACGCCGTGAACTCCCACGGCATCGTGCAGGCCAGCATCGCCACGAGGCTGCCGCCGTTGGACCGGCCGATGGCATACGTGCGGGTGGGGTCGACGCAGGCCTCGGCACGGACCGACGCCAGGATCGCTCGGGTGAACGCCAGATCGTCGACCCGTCGCGGCGAATACGGCGCGCCCTGCCATGCGGTCCTGCCGTCGGTGCCGAGCAGGGCGTCGGGATAGACGACGACGGCGGGGAGTCCGGACAACCCGGTGTAACGCTCGAACGTGGAGCTGCGCTCCGTGTGGCCGTGGTAGGCGATGACCAGCGGAAGGCGTCCGGTCGTGGGCGGGCCGGCCGGGACGTGGACGCGATAGGTGCGGGTGACACCGCGCACCTCGACCGACCGGACGGCGGTCGTGCCGGGTCGCATCGTCGGCGTCGAGCACGCTGCGGCGGGGTGGGACGGGCCGTCGCCTGTCGACGCGGCCGCCCGAGGAACGGTCCCGGCGACGATGCCGACGACAGCGACGAGGACGACGATCACGTACCGGAATACGACCGGGTACGAGGACGGGAGGCGACGGCCGTTCGACACCGGCATCAGGGTAATGCCACGCACTCGGGCCCGCGCGGGGGACCGGCCACCCGGAATCGGAATCGGAATCGGAATCGGACTCCGATGTCGTCGACGTCTGCGATGCTGTGCCCGTGCCGTTGTTCCGGTCTCTCGTCGCCACCGCCGTGGTGATGCTCGCCGGTCTCGTCGCGTCCGTGCCGGCCGATGCGGTCCCCGCCGGCAGGTCACCCGGGGTTGCCGTGCTGCCGGCGGGATTCCTATGGGGTGTCGCGTCGTCGGGGTTCCAGAGCGAAGGGGACACTCCCGACAGCAACTGGCGCCGGCATGTGCTCTCCGGGGCCAGCCCCGACCGGATCGGAACCTCGGTGGACTTCCGGCATCGCTACCGCTCCGACATCGCGCTCGCCGCGGAGCTCGGCGCCCGGGTGTATCGCGTCAGCATCGAGTGGGCGCGGGTCGAACCCCGCCCGGGGGTGGTGGATCGGCGTGAACTGGCCTACTACGACGCGATGATCGCGGCGATCGTGGCCGCCGGGATGCGTCCGATGATCACCCTCGACCACTGGGTTTATCCGGGCTGGGTGGCCGACCGCGGGGGATGGGCCGACCCGGCGACTCCCGGGCTGTGGCTGCGGAACGCGCGGCGCATCGTCGACCGCTACGCTCGCTTCGACCCGCTGTGGATCACGATCAACGAGCCGGCCTACTACGTCGTCCAAGAGGTCGCGACCGGTGCGCTACCGGCGGTGGCGGCGCCCGCGATGGTCGACCGGTTGGTGGCGGTGCATCGCAGCATCTACGACCACATCCACCGTCGTGACCCCGACGCGATGGTGTCGTCGAACAGCGCCTACATCCCGACCGTCGAACCAGTGATCGACGCACAGTTCGTCGACCGTGTCGCCGACAAGCTCGACTACCTCGGCGTCGACTATTACTACTCGGTGTCCCCGGCGGACACCGGTGCCTGGCATGCCGCGATCGACGAGCAGTGGCTCGCTCCGGTGGCTGCCGACGGGCTGTACTACGCACTGCGCGACTACGCGCGGCGGTATCCGGCCACGCCGATCTACGTGGTGGAGTCGGGCATGCCGACCCGCGACGGCGCGCCCCGACCTGACGGCTACCGTCGCTCCGATCACCTGACCGATCTCGTCTACTGGTTGCAGCGTGCCACGGGTGACGGTGTCGACGTCATCGGGTACAACTACTGGAGTCTCACCGACAACTATGAATGGGGTAGCTACACACCGAGATTCGGTCTGTACACGGTGAACGTCGAGTCCGATCCGACCTTGACGCGCCGACCGACGGACGCGGTGGCGGCCTACCGCCGCATCACCGCGGCCAACGGCGTCCCCACGACCTATCGGCCGACACGACCCGCCGAGTTCTGCTCCCTGGTCGCCGCGCCGTCGAGTTGCACCGATCCCGTTCGTTGATGAAGGAGAAACGTCTTGGCCCCGACCCTGCTTCCCGTCCGCCCCGTCGTCGACGCGCTGACCGCCCAGTGGGCGGTGATGGACCCCCTGGTGTCGGGGCTGTCTGACGCCCAGTGGTCGGGTCCGTCGATCCTGCCCGGCTGGACGGTGGCCGATATCGTCGCGCACATCATCGGCACCGAGAGCATGCTCGCCGGGCGTGACGTGGCCGCCGAGCGAGATCTCGGGGCGCTCGAGCACGTCCGCAACCCGATCGGGGAGTTCAACGAGAAGTGGCTCGACCATTTCCGCGGTTCGTCGCGGGCCGACGTGATGGCCGCCTACCGCGAGGTCGTGTCGGTCCGGACCGAGGCGCTGTCGACGATCAGCCAGGAGGAGTTCGACGCCGAGGCGATGACACCGGCCGGCCGCGACACCTACGGACGGTTCATGCGTGTCCGTATCTTCGACTGCTGGATGCACGAGATCGACATCCGCGACTCCACCGACGGATCGGCGCCGACGCTGGTCGGCCCGGCCGCGTTGGCGCTCGACGAGATCGCCGCGTCGCTGCCCTTCGTGGTGGGTAAACGTGCGCAGGCCCCGTCGGGGTCCGCGATCCTGATCCGCATCGGCGGACTCGTGCCGCGGGAGTTGCGCATCGTCGTGGCCGAGCGGGCCAGGGCCGTCGACGAACTGCCCGGTGGGGACGAGTCCGCCGACGTCGTCCTGACCCTCGACGCGCTCGACCTGGCCCGGCTCGCCGGCGGGCGGCGCTCGGCCGACCCGGGGCGCGTCGAGATCGCGGGCGATCGGGCCATCGGCGATGCCATCGTCGCCCACCTGAACTACGTGATCTGAGCCGATACCCCCACCCCACCCCCACCCCCGCGCCCCCCGCGCCCCCCGCGCCCCCCGGTCAGTCTTCCCGCTCACCCATTTCGGTCCCGCTCATCGATTCGAGTCGAATCCGGTGAGCGGGAGGCTAGTCGGTGAGCGGGAGCCCAGTCGGGGAGCGGGAGCGAGTGGGCGGGGAGCTACCGCTCGTCCGCGTCGTGTCGTACGGCCGCGGATCCGAACTCGCGTGCCTGCCGATCGGTGAGCATCTGAGCCGGCTGCGGATCGCTCAGCAGGGCCCGGACCAGCTTCGGTATGGCCTCGATCGGGCGGTCGCTCGCCGCGAGCACGACGTTGCCGGTGCGCCGGCCCTTCAGCATTGCGGCGTCGGCGATCACCGCCACGTGGGCGAACACCGACGCCACCGTGGCGACCTCGCCGCGGGCGAGGACCAGGTCACGGTTGTCGCCGCAGTTGGCCAGGTAGAGACCGTCCGGCGCGAGGACCCGCTGGACCTGTTCGATGAACTCCCGGGTGATCAGGTGTCGAGGGGTGCGGCCGTCGACGAACGCGTCGCGGATGACCACGTCGCGTGTCTGCGCGGTCAGCGCAGTGACGACCTCACGGGCGTCGCCGACCCGGATTCGCAGCAGGGGGGCCCGCGGAAGGTCGAACCACTCTCGCGCCAGGCGCGCGAGTTCGGCGTCGATCTCGACGGCGACCTGGCGGGCGGAGGGATACCGGTGCGCGAGGTAGCGCGGCAGTGCACACGCGGCGGCGCCGAGGTGCAGCACCCGCCACGGGCCGTCGTCGTCGCGGAGGTACTCGAGCAGGGCCGCCATCTGCCGCATGTATTCGAACTCCAGGACCGACGGATCGGGGTGGATGTGTGAGCTTTCGGCCCCGTTGATGGTCAGCATCCAGCCGCCGGCGATGGTGTCGTGGCTGAGTTCGGCGACACCCGTGTCGATCCGGTAGGTGCCGGCCGTGGGTTCGGTCTCGGGTCTGGCCACGACCGATGAGTTTACGGCGAGCCGCGCGCGGGCCGATACGATCACCCGGTGTCGGGTGGTCGAGGTGTCGGTCGGGGTATTGCGGTGGGTTTGCTCGCCGGGTTCGTCGTCGATCGGGTGTTCGGTGATCCCGCGCGGTATCACCCGGTGGCGGCCCTCGGTCGGGCCGCGGGTGTGGCCGAACGCGCGATGTACCGGGATTCCCGGCCGGCGGGGTTGCTGTTCACGACGGTGTGTGCGGGCTCGGCCTGGGGTGCCGGTCGGCTGGTGGGCGGGTCACGCCCGGAATGGGTGAGGGCGGCGGTGACGGCGTCGACCGCGTGGTCGGCGCTCGGGGGCACCACGCTCACCCGGATCGGTGACGAGGTGGCCGATGCCCTCGACGCGGGCGATCTGGACGCTGCGCGTGCGCTCCTCCCCAGCCTGTGCGGCCGGGATCCGAGTGTGCTGGACGGCGCGGGGATCGCGCGGGCCGCGCTGGAATCGATCGCCGAGAACACCTCCGATGCCGCGGTGGCCCCGCTGGTGTGGGGGGCCGTCGCCGGTGTGCCCGGTCTGGTCGTGTACCGCACCGTCAACACGCTCGACGCGATGGTCGGCTACCGAACCGACCGACACGGCCGGTTCGGGTGGGCCAGTGCCCGGCTCGACGATCTCGCCAACATCGTGCCGGCCCGGATCACCGGCGTCCTCGCGGTGGTGCTCGGACCCGACGCCCCGGGCGCGGTCCGGGCCTGGCGCCGCGATGCGCGACGTCATCCGAGTCCCAACGCGGGCGTGGCGGAGGCCGCGTTCGCCGGGGCGCTGGGCGTCACACTGGGCGGTCGCACGGAATACCCACACGGGGTGGAAGAACGCCCCCGATTGGGTGACGGACCCGCGCCCGATACCGCAGACCTGCGCGCCGCCGTCGCACTGTCACGACGCATCCAGGTGGCCACGGCGGTGGGGGCCGCGGGGCTGGCCGCCGTCCTCAGCCGCCGTAGCGTTCGCTGAGTTTGTTCCGGACCTGCTCCGACGTCGACTCCGTGCCCGGGCCACTGCCGATCTGGAATCGTTGCCGGGTCCCCGACCCCGTGCCCGCGCTGCGCAGGTCCGCTCGGACACGCTCGCGTCGGCTGCGCGGTGCGTCGTCGTGTGACGTCGAGTCGTTGGGTGACGTCGGGTCGTTGGGTGACCCGGGCT
>NZ_BAHC01000104.1 GCF_000298195.1 Gordonia rhizosphera NBRC 16068
CATCGACCGATCCCATCCCGGTCCGGCCACCCCATGGCTGGCGGCGACGGCCCGCTGGGCGTGGCGCACCAAGCTGATGGTGTCGGCATCCATCGAGGCCCGCGTGCGCCTGCGGCAGCGTGCCGAGACCGACGCGGTCGCGGTGTTCGCGAAGAACCTCAAGGATCTGCTCCTGGCCGCGCCGGCCGGCACCCGGGCGACCCTCGGACTCGACCCGGGGTTCCGGACCGGAGTCAAGGTCGCGGTCGTCGACCCCACCGGCAAGGTCCTCGACACCTGCGCGATCTTCCCGCATCAGCCGCAGAAACAGTGGGATCAGGCCAAGGTGACCCTGTTGGCGCTGGTGTCCCGTCACGACGTGGAACTCGTCGCGATCGGAAACGGCACCGCATCCCGCGAAACAGATGCGCTGGCAACGGAATTGATCGCCGACATCCGGGCTGCCGGTGCCCGGCCACCCGCGAAGGCGGTAGTCAGCGAGGCCGGCGCCTCGGTCTACTCGGCCTCGCAGTATGCGTCCCAGGAACTCCCGGAGCTCGATGTGTCGCTGCGTGGCGCTGTGTCGATCGCCCGGCGTCTGCAGGATCCGTTGGCCGAACTGGTGAAGATCGAGCCGAAGTCGATCGGGGTCGGGCAGTATCAGCACGACGTCACGCCGGGCACCCTGGCGCGCAGCCTCGACGCCGTCGTCGAGGACGCGGTCAACGCCGTCGGCGTGGACCTCAACACCGCGTCTGTGCCACTGTTGTCGCGCGTGTCGGGTGTCACCCCCGGCCTGGCCGCCGCGATCGTCTCCCACCGCGACAGAGTCGGCCCCTTCCGGAGCCGTTCCGGTCTGCTCGACGTAGCGCGGTTGGGGCCGAAGACTTTTGAGCAGTGTGCGGGATTCCTGCGTATCCGTGACGGCGAGGACCCGCTGGATGCCTCGGGTGTCCACCCGGAGGCGTACCCGGTGGTGCGGCGCATCCTGGACCGGACCGGGACGACGCTCACCGAGATCATCGGCGACGAGCGAACCCTGCGGGGTCTGCGACCGGCCGACTTCGCCGACGACCGCTTCGGCGTCCCCACCGTCACCGACATCCTCGCCGAACTCGAGAAGCCGGGCCGCGACCCACGTCCCGCCTTCGAGACCGCGACCTTCGCCGCCGGCGTGGAGAAGGTCGCTGATCTCAAGCCGGGCATGGTGCTCGAAGGTGTGGTCACCAACGTGGCCGCATTCGGTGCCTTCGTCGATGTCGGTGTCCATCAGGATGGCCTCGTTCACGTGTCGGCGATGGCCGACCGCTACGTGTCCGACCCCCACGAGGTGGTGCGGTCCGGACAGGTCGTGCGGGTCAAGGTGATCGACGTGGACATCGACCGGCAGCGCATCGGACTGAGTCTGCGGCTCGATGACGACGTCAAGGGTGCTCGCGGGTCGTCGGGGCAGAAGTCGGGCGGGCAGAAGCCGGGCGCGCAGAAGTCGTCCGGTGGCGATCGCCGGCAGGCCGGCCAGCGGTCCGGACAGCGCTCGGGGCGTGGCCAAGACAATCGCCGGGAACGCTCGGGGCGCGGGCAGGCGCAGCCGAACGGATCGATGGCGCAGGCGCTGCGGGACGCGGGGTTCGGTCGCTGAACCGGGTTACGACGCCCCCGTCACCGCATCCCTCAGGGACTCCAGATCACGTTGTACCGCAGCACAATCCGCATCGAACTGCGAGTCGGTGAGATCGCGTTGCCGAACGGTGAACACCACCTCGGCACCGTCGGGATGGGCGATCACGCGTAGCGGATTACCCACCACCGTGCCGTCGGGCAGCGTCACGTCGTGGTCGAGGATGCCGAACGCGTTGCGGGGTGCGAACAGCACGGTGACCTCGCCCATCGGCGAGTCGGCGATTATCAGATCGCCGCGGCGTCTGATCCCGGCTGCGAGGCCGGTCGCCCAC
Source organism: Gordonia rhizosphera NBRC 16068 (assembly GCF_000298195.1). Classification (GTDB taxonomy): domain Bacteria; phylum Actinomycetota; class Actinomycetes; order Mycobacteriales; family Mycobacteriaceae; genus Gordonia; species Gordonia rhizosphera. The sequence continues at coordinate 1,932 of NZ_BAHC01000104.1, forward strand.
CGCGGCAGATTGTCCGGGTCGGCGGCGAACCGATACACCGCGTCGGGCGACGCGGCGATGACGACCGACAGGTGCCGGCTTCGGGGGATGGTCATGATGGCCGAGGGTACCGTCGACGATCCACATCAGGAGTTCTGCCGTTGCGGAACCGTGACCGCCTCGTGTGCGTCCCTGCCTTGACCGGACAGACCCCAATAGTCACTCTTGTCACATCCGTAACAGAAGTCACGGGCGGCTGCCGGTGTGAGGAGTGGTGCATGAGCCTGCGGGCCGTCGCGGTGCGTGGTGTTGTCTGTGGGCTCGTCGCGGCCGCTGCGCTCGGCGCCAACGGACTCGGCGCCGGACGCGCCGACGCATCGCCATGCGGCAACCTCGGTACGGGATCCAGCGCCCTGCCCGATCTCGGGTCGGCCGGATCCTCGGGGTCGAGCGCCCTGCCCGATCTCGGTTCGAGTGGATCGTCGGGGTCGCTGGGGTCGCTGGGCTCGTTGGGGTCGATCCCGGGTCTCGGACCGCAGGGACCGCTCCCGCCGTATGTCACCGCGAGCACGCGGGCAGTGGCGTGGGTGACCGGACCGCTCAGCATCAATCTGACATTCAACAGGTTCGGGATCACGGGCACCGATCTCGGCATCGGTTGGGACAACGGGCGCGGCCAGACGTTGATGGCCTTCGGTGACACCTTCGGCGACTGCAACAAGTTCGGGCAGCAGTGGCGTCACAATGTCCTGCTGCGGACCAACGACACCCGGTACGACGACGGTATCTTCATCCCGAACGGCGTTGCCGGAGATCAGAACTCGGGCACGGTGATCGCTGCGGGGGAACCGAACTTCGCCCAGGAGATCATCCCGTCGCTGGGTCTGGACAACGTCGAGGTCACCACCGTCCCGACCGCGGCGATCGCGCTGCCGGGCCCCTACGGTTTCCGGCAGTACATCAACTTCATGTCGGTGCGGTCGTGGGGCTCGGCCGGTCACTGGGTGACGAACTTCTCGGCGGTCGCGTACTCCGATGACAACGGGCAGACGTGGACGACCGACCAGAGCACGATCCGCATCAACGCGCCGGTGACACTCGCTGTACCGCAGGCGCTTCCGGAGGTGGAATACAACAACGGCAAGTTTCAGCAGAACGCCTACGTTCGCGGGCATTCCGGATCGGGCGACGACGGGGACTACATCTACCAATTCGGCACTCCGAACGGCCGGTACGGTGCGGCGTTCCTTGCTCGGTTCAAGCCCGAGGACATCCTCGACCTCACGCGCTACCAGTACTGGGCCGGGTCCGCGCAGGGTTGGATCGATGACATCCACGACGTGCCCGACGACGGGTCGGCCATCGTGGTGCCCGCGCCGGTCACCGAACTGTCGGTGGCGTGGAGTCCCTACCTCGGCAAATACGTCATGCTCGACGGCGACAACGGAATCCGCGTCCGGACCGCCGATCATCCGCAGGGCCCGTGGAGTGCGCCGCGCTACCTCGTCGTACCCAACACCGTCGTGCTCTACGGTCCGATGATGCTGCCCCGATCGCCGGCACTCACCGAGGACTCGAAGTACCTGTACTTCAATGCATCGCGGTGGAGTGACTACAACGTCATGGTGGTCCGCACGGACCTGAGCCGGGTACCGGGCCTGAAGTAGGGGCGAGCCAGTAGGGTTGTGCGCATGCCGATCCTGAACAAGGACATGACCCTGTGCATATCCCTCGCCGGGCGCCCGTCGAACATCGGCACGCGCTTCCATAACTTCCTCTACGACGAGCTCGGGCTGAACTTCATCTACAAGGCCTTCACCACCGACGACATCGAGGGCGCCATCCGCGGTGTACGCGCTCTCGGCATCCGCGGCTGTTCGGTGTCGATGCCGTTCAAGGAGGCGGTGATCCCGCTCGTCGACACGATCGAGGAGTCGGCGGCGGCGATCGAGTCGGTGAACACCATCGTCAACGACGACGGCCGGCTGACGGCCTCCAACACCGACTACGAGGCGGTGGCGCAGCTCATCGCGACTCACGGCCTCGACCCGGCGGGGTCGGTGGCAGTGCGCGGCTCGGGAGGTATGGCCAAGGCGGTGGTCGCGGCGTTCCGCGGGGCCGGCTTCGACGATCTCACGGTGGTCGCACGCAACGAGCAGGCCGGCGCCGCCCTGGCCGACAAGTACGGCTACGCTCACACCACCGACGACCCGGCGCCCGGGTCGTCGATCCTCGTCAACGTCACACCGCTGGGCATGCGCGGCGCCGACGAGGATGCGCTGTCCTTCGACCCCGGGCAGATCGCCGCCGCCGACGTGGTGTTCGACGTCGTCGCGTTCCCCGCCGACACGCCGCTGATCCGGGCCGCCCGCGAGGCAGGCAAGCCCGTGATCACCGGGGCCGAGGTGATCGCCCTGCAGGCGGCCCGGCAGTTCGAGCGATACACCGGTGTGTCGATCACACCCGACCAGGTCGCCCGGGCATCGGAGTTCTCCCGCGCAGAGTGAGCCAGGTCAGGTCACCGGGAACCGCAGCCCCGCCACCGCGGTGTCGTTCCAGATCAGCGCGGTGATCTCGTCGGGACGTACCGCGATCGCCTCGCCACCGTGATCGAGGACCGTGACCGCGATCCGTGACAGCAGGTCATAACCGTCGTCGGCGTAGGTGATGTCGCCGGAACCGTCGTCGATGGTGCCCTTGATGTCGTGGGTGACGTTGTAGATGAGCGTCGAGACCGCACCGGCCGACGCGGCATGGCTGATGTCGGCGAGTTCGGTCGCCACCAACCCGCGCGACATCCCGTCGGCGATGCGGTCCACCCGGGCGTTGTTGTTGCGCGCGTTGATCGCGGTCAGCTCGCGACGGATCGCGGCGTCGATCTCGTCGGCACGCAGGTCGTCGGGGCCGCCCGGCACCGGGATGATCTGACGCAGGTGATCGGCGGCCGGGTAGAGATCGAGCAGCGGATCGGTGGCGAACAGGAACAGCGGTCGTTCGGCGTTCGGGTCGACGGGCGCGAGCTCGCTCTTCACCGCCTCGGCCACCCGTTTCGAGTAGGCCTCCAGCAGCACTTTCTTGCCCTCGCCGCCGGCCAGGCGTCCGACGTGGTCGCGGTCGCGCAGCGTGGGGTGATTGCTCGCCTCGACCGCGTCGGCCCCGTACGTGCCGGACAACTCCATCGGGGCCGCGACGGTGGTCGGCGTGGCGTGCCACAGATTCCAGCCATTGGTGGACAGCGTCAGCGCGAACGCGGTCTGGGGAGTCGTCACCGGCCGGACGAGTTGTCGAACGTCGAAGAAGGTGCCCACCTGCAACTCGTTCTCGAGACGATTGGGCAGGACGAACATTTCGGTGAGGTCATCGGCGATGAAAATGGCCAGGGAATGGGATAATCGCGACCACGACTCGTCGTTGGCCACCGATTCCCACCGATCGCGGAGGGCGGTCTCGGTACCGTGCCGGATGCCCGACTCACGCAGATGCCGGATCGCCCGGTCGAAGGCGCTCTTGGCGGTGAGGTGACTGGCGTCCCGCTCATCCGGTGCGGGAGATGTCTGGGCGTAGATGCTGATCGCGTTCTCATGGGGAGTCCCGAGCGCGCGCAGGTCGTCCAGGGTTGGGAGTGCGAAGCGAGCCATCGCCGTCCTTCTTTCGTCGGCCTCTGTTCAACTCCTGTTTGCGATGCTACCGAGACGGGACGCGGTGTCGTGGTGGTTCGCGGCACTCGATTCGGGTAGTCACCGGCGCCGCGCGGCTGCGAGCGTGGACGGCCCGAGCACATCGGCGCCGAGCGCGGCGACCCGCCGTCGCAGCTCGCGATCGGCGGTGACGACCACACACCGCCGGCCGTCGTGCTCGGCCACGACCTCGACGATGCGGTCGTCACCGGAACCGGGCGCGCTCACCGTCGTCACCGTCGGTGACGAGACCACCGTGCGGGCCTGTCCCTCGACGACCATCACGACCTCGACCGGCCCGGGGATCTCGCCGAGTCCGGACGCGGCGAGCCCGGACAACCGATCGCGCAGACGCTCGGTGGCGCCGTGCCGGTCGCGCCACCAGCCGTCGGGGGTCGAGCCGACGACATTCGCGGCATCGACGACGACCAGGGGAAGCGAGGACCCGGTCATGGGGTCTCCATTCTCGAAGAAGGCAACCGTTGACAAACTCAATCGTTAATGATTATGTGTGATCTACGACATTGCGGTTCGGCCCGCGGGCTCTGACGGACAGGATTCCACGATGGCTTCGGTAACACTGGAACGACGGATCTTCGACGACGACCATATGGCGTTCCGCGAGACAGCGCGAGGATTCGCGCGCCGCCACGTGCAACCGCACCTCGCCGACTGGGCCGCCGCCAAGACGGTCGATCGGGGCCTCTACCGGACCGCGGGGGAACTCGGGCTGCTCGGTATTGCCGTCGACGATCACGCCGGGGGTGGCGGTATCGACGACTTCCGCTTCAACGCCATCCTCATCGAGGAACTCTGCGCCGTCGGCGCGCAGGCGGTGACGATGGGTCTGTCGGGATTCAACGATCTGGTCGCGCCGTACCTGGACTGGCTGTGCACCGACGACCAGAAGCGGAAATACCTCGCCCCGCTGTGCGCCGGCGAGATGGTGTCCGCGATCGCGATGACCGAGCCCGGCGCGGGCAGCGACCTGGCGTCCATCGCGACCACGGCGGTCGCCGACGGTGACCACTACGTCGTCAACGGCGCCAAGACCTTCATCTCCAACGGGATGCTGGCCGACGTCGTCGTCGCGGTGGTGAAGACCGACCCGGCGGCGGGCCGCGACGGGATCAGCCTGCTGCTCATCGAGACGGACACCCCGGGCTTCACCCGCAGCGGCCCGCTGACCAAGATCGGGCTGCCCGCGCAGGACACCGCCGAACTGCACTTCGACGACGTGCGCGTGCCCCGGGCCAACCTGCTCGGCGACGAGGGCAAGGGATTCGCCTACCTGCGACACAATCTGGCACAGGAACGGCTGTCGATCGCGGTCACCTCGATGGCGCTGATGCGCCGGACCTTCGACATCGCCCTCGAACACACCGTGACCCGTACCGCCTTCGGGCAGCGGATCGCCGACTTCCAGGCCAACCGTTTCTATCTCGCCGAACTCGCCACGCAGATCGAGGTCGCTCAGACCTTCGTCGACCGGTGCATCCTCGACGCCGCGCACCACGACCTCGACGAGGTGACCGCCGCGATGGCCAAGTGGTGGGTCACCGAACTGCATTCCACCGTGGTCAACCGCGCCGTCCAGCTCCACGGCGGATACGGATTCATGGCCGAATACGACGTCGCCCGCGACTATGTCGACTCGCGCGGCGCCACCCTCTACGGCGGAACCACCGAGATCATGAAGGAGATCATCGGTCGTCGTCTGACCCGCCCCTCCGCAACCTGATTCAGTCACTCAACGCACGCCCCACCCACCGTCGCGACGGCGCCCTCCGCCTGTCGTCGTGATGCCGCACGCCCAGCGCCGGCTTGCCACGCCGCGATCCGACTCGAAAGGGAACACCATGACCACCATCGATGAGGCTGCACTGCAGCTACCACCCGACGTCCGCGCACGCGAGGCACGTCGCGTGGTCTTCTCCAGCTACCTCGGCAGCACGCTGGAGTACTACGACTTCCTGCTCTACGGCACCGCGGCATCGCTTGTATTCGGCCCGGTGTTCTTCTCCGGGCTGTCGCCGGCCGCCGGCACCATCGCCTCTCTCGGCACCTTCGCGGCCGGGTATCTGGCCCGCCCATTCGGGGGAATCCTGTTCGGCCACTTCGGTGATCGGCTCGGCCGCAAACGCATGCTGGTCCTCGCGATGACCCTGATGGGGGTGGCGTCGGTCCTGATCGGGCTCATCCCGCCGGCATCGGCCATCGGCAGTTGGGCCGCCGTCATCCTCGTGACGCTGCGCGTGCTGCAGGGGATCGCGGTCGGCGGCGAGTGGGGCGGTGCCGCGCTCATGGCGCTCGAACACGCCGACCCCCGCCGACGGGGATTCATGGCCGCGTTCACCAACGCGGGAGCGCCCACCGGAGCCCTGCTCGGCACACTGGCCATGACCCTGTTCGCCACGCTGCCCGACGACGTGTTCTTGAGCTGGGGATGGCGCATCCCGTTCCTGCTGTCGGCGGTCATGCTCATGGTCGGTCTGTTCGTCCGCGCCCGGGTCAGCGAGAGTCCGATCTTCGCCGCTGCCGCGGCCAAGGCGGCAGCAGCGAAAGAACGAAGCAAGCTGCCGATCATCGAGGTCCTGCGCAACCCCTCGACGGTGGCGATCGCGGCCGGTGCATGCATGGCGAGCTTCGCGATCCAGACGACGTTCACCACGTTCGGCATCACCTACGCGGTACACAGCGGCGCAAGCAAGCCGGACGTGCTGCTCTCCTTCGCGGTGGGACAGTTCTTCGCCATCTTCATGATCCTCGGGTTTGCTCGATTGTCGGATCGTGTCGGCCGCCGTGTGGTGATGCTGTTCGGCATCGGTGGGATGATCGTCCTCGTCTTCCCGCTCTTCGCGCTGCTTTCCTCCGGCAACCTCGGGCTGATCACCCTGGCATTCGTCCTCTCGATGACCTGCCAGAGCGCGACGTATGGCCCGATGGCCGCCTACATCGCCGAGCAGTTCGGCACCCGGAGCCGCTACACGGGTGCGTCGCTGGGCTATCAGCTCGCCACACTGCTCGGTGGAGGGTTCACCCCGGTCATCCTCGCGTCGCTGTTCGCCGGCGCGAACGAGTCTCTGGTGCCGGTCGGGTTGTTCGTCATCGCGCTGGCCGTGGTCAGCGGGACGATCCTGCTGGTCACCCGCGAAACCAAAGACCTCGTCCTCGAAGAGATGTGACACCGCAGGCCTGTCCTGTTCGTCCCCCGGACCCGCGTTCGTCCCCCGACTGCAGTCGGGGGACGAACACGTTTGTGGGGGAGGAACTTTCGGACTAGGTCAGGGTGACGCCGTGGCAGAAGCGGTTGTCGGGATCGAGTGACGCCTTGATCTGGGCCACGCGGGCGCGGTTGGTGTCGCTGAACGAACTCGCCGAGCGGGCGACGCGTTCCTCACCTTCCAGGAAGTTCAGGTAGGCGGCACCGGTGACGTACGGCTCCAACGCCTTTCGGGTCAGGCGCAGCGCCGACTCGACCGCGAGCCCGACATGCGGATCGGGGACCACGGACACCATCTCGAGCAGGAAGGTACCGGAACGACCACGGTCGTTCACCGCCTCGGCGGCCCCGCGGGCGATGGCCCCGCCTGAATGGCGCAGCTCGGCGAGCAGGATGATCGGCGTGGAGCCGAGCCGCGGCAGGACGCGCGAGACGAGGATGTCGATCGCCTCGTCGGGCAGGTCGTCACACCATTCGGTGGTCATCATCGACGGCATGGGATCGGTCGGGTCCATGCTGATCGAGTCGGCTGCGGCGAAGGGCATCTCGCCCCACATGTCCATCGCCGGGGTCTTCCAGTCCCGCCATTCGTCGATGACCGCCTTGCCGACCTCCAGATCACCCGACCAGCATCCGCGCACGAGGACGAAACTCTTGCCGCGCAACGGCTCCGGGACCATCTCCAGCGGTGGGAAGTTCATCAGGGTGACGGCGGAGGTCAGATCCTCGCCCTGCTCCGGAGCCCACCGGGCGAAGCGGCGCATGACCTCCGCGGCGTCCTCGGCCGGGTAGAAGAGGTTGCCACCGTACACGGTGGAGACCGGGAACAGGTCGAGGACGACGTCGGTGACGACACCGATACTGCCTGCGCCGCCCCCCTTGAGCGCCCAGAAGATGTCCGGGTGGCTGGTCGCGCTGGCGGTGATGGGTTCACCCGCGGGCGTCACCACGCCGAACGAGCGTACCGAGTCAGACGCCAGGCCGTACTTGCGGCCGAGCCATCCGAACCCGCCGCCGAGGGTGTAGCCGACGACGCCGACGTCGGTGGTCGACCCCAGCAACGGGGCCAGACCGTGCTGCTGTGCCTGCTCGAGGACCGGACCCCATTTCGCGCCGGCGCTGACGGTGGCGGTGCGTTCGATCGGATCGACGCGGACGTCGGTCATCGCCGACGTGTTGACCAGCAGTGCGCCGTCGGCCGCGGTTCCCGGACCGTGGCCGGTCGCCAGGATCGCGACCCGCAGCCCCTCCTCGGCGGCGAACCGGACGGCCTCGACGACATCGAATCGGTTGACCGCGCAGACGATCACGGCGGGTCGATGGTCGGCGAGCACGTTGAATCCACGCCGCGACACGTCGTATCCGGGGTCGCCGGGTCCGTAGACGTCGCCGACGATTCGGTCGGCGAGTGCGGCGAGCACCGCGGTGCGGGTGCGGACCGCGATGTCGTCGTCGAGGTCGGTGCGGGGAGCGGACTGGATGGTCATGGGGTGTTCCTCACGTCGGGGCCGGTGGTCGGCCTGGTCGGGTTCCGGGCGAACCGGATGTGAAGAACTCTCGTCGGCGGTGCTTGATGATCTCTTGGAGCCGGCTTGGAGGCCCTATCCAAGTACGTATTCCCTGGTCAGCGCGATGTCAGCGGAAAGGCATCAAGCCATGGTCGGCCGCGAAGGAGTCGATACGGGCAACCAGAGTGGTGGCCTCCTGCATCACGGCGACACGGCGCGCCTCGCGGAGGGTGTCCGCGATGATCGAGGCGGGATGGTCGGTCGCGTACTGGTACTCGGCGCACACCAGCAGCCGGTGAGCGTCCGGATATCGCTGACCCGTCTGCTCGGCGAACGACTGCGCCTGCTCCAACAGGACGGGCACTCGGTCGTATTGTCCGGCCGCGACGAGGGCCTCGGCATACAGCGCGAACCAGAGACCCAGCCCGGTGCGCTGGGGTCGGTCGACGCCGTGCAGACGTTCCATGTGCTCGAGGGCCTCGTCGGGGGCGTCGCTCAGGGCCCGTGACCACCAGTAGATGCGTTCGCCGCTCTGACGAAGGTACTCCAGTGCCCGGTGGCTCGGTGTCGCCAGCAGGCGCTCGCCCAGGTCACGGGCCCAGTCGGTGTCGCCGGCGAGCGCCGCGGCGTGGACCCCGAAGATGGCGGCGCCGAGATAGGAGACCGGATCGTCGGGACCGGCCTCGATGTGCTCGCAGAGATGGCGTCCCTCGTGCGGGCCGACGTGCATCGTGGTCGCCACCGCGCGGAACCCGCGTGCGATCAGCGCCTGATCGGACTGTAGGCCGCTGATCGCCGCATCGATGGGCGCGTAGTCGACGAGGAGCCGATAGGCCTCGCCCATGCGGCCCCGATCGAAGAGGTCGATCGCGGCGGCTTGCATGCCGAGGTGGACGACCGTCGGATTGCCAGAACCCTTCGCACGCGAATACATCTCGGTCGCGTGGCGATGGGAGGTGCGGATGTCGGCGATCTGGGAGTGGGCGGCGAACCGGGCATAGTCGAGGTTGGCGAGCAGCGTGGCGTCGTCAGAGGCCTCACCGAGTTCGCGTGCGCGTGCGAGTAGATCGGGATCGGCCGCAAAGTATCCCTTCCACGCTACGTCGCTGAACAGGTGCGTGGTGATCGCCGCGAGTTCCAGGGACCGCTCGCCGGCGCTGCGTGCGAGGGACGCGGCATCGGAGAGGTGACGTTCGCCCGCATCGAAGTTGTAGGTGCGCAAGGCGATCCGACCCGACGTGAGCAGGGCGCGCGCGGTCCTCGCCCGGTCCGCGAGCGGGCCCGCCGCCCACAGATGCCCGGCCAGCACGGATGCATGCGTCGAACTGCCGTCGTCGAGTCGGTCGGCGATCGCGAGGTGGATTCGACACGCACGCCTGGCCGGAATGCCCTCGGCGATGGTCTCGCGGATCAGATCGTGGTTGAACGTGAACACGAACGGATCATCCGGTTCGATGTCGACCAGCCCTGCGGCGAAGGCGCTGTCGAGCGCATCGAGGGTGTCGTCGACATTCTCACCTGCCACTGCGGCCAGTAGTGAGATGTCCACGCGGCGTCCGATCAGCGCGGACACATCCAACAGGTTCGTGGTCCGCTCGGACAAGGGACGGATTCGTTCTCGGACGACGTCGCGCACCCCGGCGGGGACGGCCTGTTCGCCGATGGATCCGCGGTCGGCGAGGAGCCGGGCGAGCTCACGGACGAAGAACGCGTTACCGCCGGTGCGCCGCGAGATCGAGGCGATGGTTCCGGCCGCAGGCCATTCGTGGGTCTCGCGGCGGACCATCTCGGAAATGTCGTCGTCGGAGAGCGGGCCGACCTCGATCCGGCGGTGCTCCGGCAGCCGGGCGAGGGTGCCGAGCGCGTTGGTGACCGCCGGCCGCTGGCTCGATGACCGCAGCGAGACGAAGAAGGTGACCCCGGGTGTGCGACGGGCCGCCATGTGGCACAGGAGTTCCAGGGAGCCGCCGTCAGCCCACTGCAGATCGTCGAGCGCGATGATCAGCAGATGAGATCGCGCGATGAGCTCGAGGAGGTCGGCGGCCTGGTCGTAGAGACGGAAACGCGCTGTGGCGTCGGGCATCTCACGCGGCGGCGGAATGACGGTGACACCCTCGGTGACCATCCTGCCGAGGTCGCTGTCGAGCAGTCGGGGACGGTGCTCGGGATCGAGTTCGGGCAGGACCGACCCGAGCACCTGCACCCACGGCCACATCGACGGTGCGCCGTCTTCCTCGATGCAGCGGCCCCACAGAACCTTCAGGTCGGCGGCCCCCGCGGCCCGGCGGGTGGCCTCCTCCAGCAGCGCGGTCTTACCGGCGCCGGGTTCACCTTCGACGATGACGAACCCGCCGGGACCCTGGAGGGATGTGAGGACCGCACGATGCAGGACGGCGAGCTCGTCGGTGCGCCCGATGAGGGTCGACGGGCTGGCCGTGGCGGTGTCGGTCCCGTCTGCCTCGGCGTCCGGTGCCACCGAGGCGTCGTCATGCCGCCCCGCCGGGGTGGGCCGGAGCGGCGCAGTGGCCGCGGGTGCGTCGAGGGCCGGCGCGTGCTCGAGGATCTCGCGTTCCAGGGTCCGCAGCCGCGGTCCAGGGTCGACACCGATCTCGTCCGCGAGGATTCTGCGGGCATCGGCGATTGCCGCGAGCGCCTCGGACTGTCGGCCGAGCCGGTACCGTGCCGTGGCGAGTAGACACCACAGTCCCTCGTCGAGCGGGGAACAGCGAACCGCCTGTTCGAGTTCGGGAACCAGTCCACGGTGTTCCCCCAGCGCGAGTCGCACCTCGAAGGAGAGTTCCTGGGCCTCCGCGATCGTGCGCTCGAGATGTGCGGCCGCCTCGTCCCGGAAGACCAGTCCCTCGAACTCGGGAAGCAGGGGTCGGTAGCGGTTCAATGCGTCCTGCAAGAGGTGCGCGGCTGCCGCCGGGTCCCCGATGCGAGATCGTTCGTGCGCGTCGGTGAGCCGGGCCACGAGGTTGCGGACGTCGACCTCGGTGTCGTCGGCGACCAGCGCATACCCGGACCCCTTCGTCACGAGCACCGTCGAGGGTGCACGCGGTTTCCGATCGGGCTCGAGCGCCTTGCGGAGACCCGAGATGTAGGCCTGCACGGAGACCTCGGCGCGATCGGGTGCCGCGTCGCCCCAGATGCCGTCGATGAGCCGGTCGAGGCTGACCGGGTCGCCCCTGGCCAGGATCAGCTGAGCCAGCACGGCACGCTGTTTGCGCGTGCCGAGTTCGACGGTCTCGGAACCGATCTGCGCCCCGAGGCCGCCCATCACAGTGTATGCGGGCCGACCCATCAGCGAGAGTGTAGACCCGCCCCCGCGTTCCCACATGATCTCCGAAGGTCTCCTCGGGCGAGGATTACCCTGGTCGGATGGGATTCACCCGTGAACAGCTCCAGGCCTTTGTCGGCACGGAGGTTCCCGATCTCATCGGCGACGACTGCCGGCTGCTCTTCGTGGGGATCAATCCAGGGCTCTGGACCGCGGCCGTGGGCGCCCATTTCGCGCGGCCGGGTAACCGGTTCTATCCGGCGCTGTACCGGTCGGGGATCGTCGACCGGCCCATCGATGCGTCCGCGGGAATGTCGGACGAGGATCGTGCTCTGCTGTGCCGCCGGGGCGTCGGCATCACGAATATCGTCGCCCGTGCGACGGCGACGGCCGCCGAACTGTCCACCGAGGAGCTGCGGGCCGGCGCCGGGCGGCTGCGCGCCAGGGTTCGGCGGGTCTCTCCGCGTGTCGTCGCGATCGCCGGGATCACCGCCTACCGTTCGGGTTTCCACCGTCCGCACGCGGTGACCGGACCGCAGGACGAGGACTGGGACGGAGCCGCGGTGTGGGTGGTGCCCAATCCGAGCGGTCTCAATGCGCATGAGACCGTCGATTCACTCGCGGTGGCCTACGCGGCCGCGGCGCGGGCGGCGGGTGTGCTCGGGCCGGAGTGATCCGCCGACCCGATTCACACGTCGGTGGAGGCGATGGTGCGTCGGCGGGCCGACAACAACTCGACCTCGGGCCGTCCGGCCGCGAAGCGCTCCACCTCATCGAGGACGTCGACGACGTGGGCGCGGTCGGCGGCGACGACACCGACGCCGATCATCGCCCGACGGTGGGCGTCTTGATGGCCGACCTCGGCCACGGAGACGGCGAAGCGTTTACGGATCTCGGCGACGATCGGGCGGATGACCGACCGCTTGTGTTTGAGGGAATGCACATCACCGAGGAGATAGTCGAACTCTATGAAACCGATCCACATCGTCGAAACAGTGTAGCCCCAGCTCTCCGTCGACCGTGCACACCTGCCCGTCGACCGTGCGCACCCGCCCGCCGTCGACCGTGCACGTCCGGACATCGATCGTGCACAGCCCTCAGGCGAGTGCGCACGGTGGACGGAACTCTGCGCACGGTGGACGTGCACGGTCGACGGAATTCTGCGCACGGTGGACGGGTGGGCGTGCACGGTGGACGGAATTCTGCGCACGGTGGACGGGCGGGGGTGCACGGTCGACGTCCTGGTGCGCACGATCGACGCGGGCTCAGAACCAGCGTCGCGGATAGATCTGTTGTGCCAGTTCCCTCTTCGTGGCAACGGCGCGGTCTCGCTCCGATGCCGAGAAGCCGCCGGCGTGCGGTCGCGCCGGGATCGTGTCGGGGTCGTCGACGACGGTCCAGCGTGACCCGATCGCGGTCAGCGACCGGTGCTTGGTGGCGTAGTAGTCCGGCCGGGGGATCACGGCCACCCCGGAATCGCCGGCCGCGGCCGCGACGAGATGCGGGTGGAAACGTGTACTGATCCACGTGTCGCCACGGCCGACGGGCAGGCCGTTGTGCCACACGTCGAGGAACGGAACGGTCCGCGCCCCCGCCAGGCGATCACCGAGGCGGGACGGGATCTCGCGGTCCGCGCCGGGAATCCCCTCGATCACGGTGATCGCCTCCCCGGGGACCTGCCACTCGTCGAGGGTCGCCCTCACGAAGCGGGTGAGGGCGTCGAGCCCGGTCGTGCCGAATGCGGTGAAGTCGTCGGTGAGATCGGATTGCAGGCACAGTGTGACCCGGTCCCGGCCCGGCGGCGAGTCGACCGTGGGCGCCGCGGCGAGGGCGTCGTCGACCCCGAGCCACGCGTCGTCGCCGGTCTGCCTCATCCCCGCCACCCCCGCCAACGCCTTCGACGACGCGTCGTCGCGCACGTCGAACACGGTGAACTCGGTGACGGCATCGGTCAGCGCCGAGCCATAGGACCCCGTCAGCACCGGGATGAGGCCCTGTCCGGTCGCGTACGCCGGTACACCGGTGGTCCGGGCCAGCTGCGCCGCGGCGGCCACCAGCGAAACGTGGTGAGGCCACACCTGGTTCACGTAGCCGCCGCCGAGCAGGTGCACCGACGACGCGCGACGGAAGACGTCGACCCCCTCGGCCAGCCGCGGGGCCTTGCCGAAGGTCGTCGCGGCCTGCGCCACCCAGATCCACGGTGTCGAGGGGTCGGGACCATCGGTGCGGTCGGCATTGGCGGCATAGCCGGCCATCTGCCACAGCGTGTCGGTGAAGACCACATTCGGGTGTTCGGCGTGCAGCATGAGTGCGGCCTGACCCGGGCTGTGGCAGTCCAGCACGACCATCGCTCGCGGCCGGGCCCGCGCGAGGTGGCGCAGCCAGGCCCGGGCGATCAGTTCGTCGCCGTAGTTCGGGTGCCCCGACGGCGCAATGAGATAGATGATCTCCGTATCGCGAAGCCGTTGAAGAAGGCGGTCGACACCCGGGATCTGCACGCGAGGGATGATACCGACGGCGCCCGTGGGCACGACCGGCGGGCACGCCGCGACCGCCGGTCAGTGATGGCCGAGCAGGTAGGTGACGTGATCGGGCACGTACTTCGACAGCGAGCGTGGTGGCCGACGGTAGTTGCCGGTGTCGACGGGATGTTTCGGGAGTTCGACGTGGGGGAGAGGAACGTCCTCGTAGTCGATCGTCGACAGCAGATGCGAGATCATGTTCAGCCGGGCGTGCTTCTTGATGTCGGATTCGACGACATACCAGGGACTGACCGCGGTGTCGGTGTGCACCATCATCTCGTCCTTGGCGCGCGAGTAATCCTCCCAGCGGTAGATCGCCTCGAGGTCCATCGGGCTCAGCTTCCACTGACGCACCGGGTCGTTGCGGCGCGAGCGGAACCGCTTGAGCTGCTCCTCGTCGGAGACCGAGAACCAGTACTTGCGCAGGATGATCCCGTCGTCGATGAGCATCTGTTCGAAGATCGGGGTCTGTCGGAGGAACCGGGTGTGCTCCTCGGGTGAGCAGAAACCCATGACCTTCTCGACGCCGGCCCGGTTGTACCAGGACCGGTCGAACAGCACGATTTCGCCCGGCGAAGGCAGATGGGCGACATAGCGCTGGTAGTACCACTGGCCGGTTTCGCGGTCGCTCGGGGCGGGCAGTGCCGCGACCCGGGCGATGCGCGGACTGAGGTATTCGGTGATGCGCTTGATGGTGCCGCCCTTGCCGGCGGCGTCGCGGCCCTCGAAGATGACCACCAGGCGGCCCCTGCTCGTGCGCACCCACTCCTGGAGCTTGACCAACTCGGTCTGCAGGCGAAAGAGCTCCGCCTCGTAGACGCTGGTGGGGATCTTCGTCGGCTTCGCGCTCTTCTTCGACTTCGCCATGGGCCGAGCTTAATCGGGCGAGGCCCGAACGACGATGCGTCCCGATGTATTCAGGCCGGCAGCAGATCGCCGACGGCGGCGCGCTCGTCGGCGAGTTCGGCCACCGAGGCGTCGATTCGTGCCCGGGAGAAGTCGTTGATCTCCAGGCCTTCGACGATTTCCCAGTGCCCGTTCACGGCACGGACCGGGAATGAGCACACCAGTCCCTCGGGGACCCCGTAGGCGCCGGGTGAGGGCAGGGCCGCCGAAACCCAGTCGCCCTCGGGCGTACCGAGAAACCAGTCGTGGACGTGGTCGATTGCCGCGCTGGCCGCCGATGCCGCCGACGACGCGCCCCGGGTCTCGATGATCGACGTGCCGCGTTTGGCGACTGTCGGGATGAAGTCGTCGATGAGCCAGGCGCGGTCCTCGGCGAGTTCGGCGCCGGTGCGCTCGCCGACCCGGGCATGGAAGATGTCCGGGTATTGCGTCGCGGAGTGGTTGCCCCACACCGACACCCGGCTGATCTCCCGCGCCGGCACGCCTGCGTGGTGCGACAGCTGCGCGATCGCCCGGTTGTGATCGAGACGAGTCAGCGCGGTGAAGCGTTCGGCCGGGATCTCGGGTGCATGCGCGGAAGCGATGGCCGCGTTGGTGTTCGCCGGATTCCCGACGACGACGACCCGGATGTCGTCGGCCGCAACATCGTTGAGAACGGCGCCCTGTTCGGCGAAGATGGCGGCGTTGGCCTGCAGGAGATCGGCGCGTTCCATCCCCTTGGTGCGGGGCTGGGCACCGATCAGCAGCGCGAAATCGGTGCCGTCGAACGCCTGGCGCGGATCGTCGAAGATGTCGACGGACAACAACTGTTCAAATGCGCCGTCGTCGAGTTCCATCGCTGTGCCGACCGCGGCGGAGACGGCCTGCGGCAGTTCGAGCAGCCGTAGCCGGACGGGTTGGTCATGGCCGAGCATCGCGCCGGCGGCGATACGGAACAGTGCGGCATATCCGATGCTGCCCGCGGCGCCGGTGACGGTCACCACGGCAGGAGTGATCGAAGACAATGGGGGCCTTTCGCGAGAGGAGCGGGATTCGGTCAGCGAAGCAGCATCATTGCTGTACGAGGATCACGGTGTGGAGCGGGCTCGCCAGCGTGAGGACCGGACCCACCGACCACCAGCGCAGCGGCACCGACGTGAAGGAGACCAGCCAGGCGTCCGCGCCGTCGCGCGGGGGCGGACATGCCATCAGCGTCGACGCCATCCGACCTGTGACCAGTTCACCGGTTATCACGGACCCGGTCATACTCGCCGTGCCGACGTGCAGGTTGCACCCGGTGCTCATCGCGATCCGGTGCCCGGTTCCGAAGCTGACCCGCATCGGACCGCCACCGGGGATGGCGGTACCGACGACCGACACAGACGAGTACGTCTTGCCGACGAATGCCGCGAACGGATCACTCGCGGCCGGCGACGCCGAGGTCCCCGCTGTGACCGGCTGCGCCGTCGCCTGACCGACCCCGAGGCCGGCGACGACGAGCGTGATCAGCCCGCCGAGGATCGCCACGACCATTCTCATGCCGGGTCTGACCGATCGCTGTCGCGCCCGTGAGGGCGTGGGATGATCGATCCGGTTCCCGGCGACCTCGTTGCTGGTGATCGCTGCGCGTGGATGCATGAACCCAAGTTAACCGAACCGAGAGAAACCGGCGCTCAACGATGACGCAAGCGGGGATGCCGATGGTGGCGGTCACCTGCCGGACCGAGTACCTCCGCGCGCGCCACTTCGGCAGCGCCCGGTCCGCGTGGCTGTGCATGATCACGGCACTGGTGGCGCTGGTCGCGCTGAACGCCGCGGGTGTCGACGGGGCCGTGACCGCGACGGTGGTGGCGGTGGCCCTCGCGGGGGCGCTGGCGGCGGTCGGTCGGCTCGCACGACGAGGCGCCGTCCTGGTCACCGTGGACGCCGACACCGTCTACCTGGGTGATGAACAGCACGGCGTCACCGGACATCGGCTCGCGGATCTGCGCTCGGTCGACCTCGGCCCGGTCGCCGAGTTGACCGGTGCCGGGACAGCCGGGCCGCGTGACCTGACGATTTCGGGACTGCGCACCCTCACCCTCGGCTTCGCCGGTCCCGGGGAGGAACCGGAGATGTGGCGGGTCGGCGTGGTGCACGGGGACCCGGCGGCCGCCGAGGTCATCGGGCGACTGACGACTGTGGTACCCCGGCGCCCGACCCCGCCGCGTCCGACCCCTGCGCGTCCGACCCCGCTGCCTCGGACCCCGACGGGCACGACCACGCCGCGCACGACGACTCCCCGCATTCTCGATGCCGGCAGCGACGAAGCCGCCGAACGCCTGTGGGAGGAGGCGACCGTCCGTCACGACACGATCCTGTTCGAATACGGCGCCTACGAACTGCAGCCGGATCTGATGCTGCGCTACCCGGCGGTCACCGACATCACCAGGACCCCGGTCCAGGACTTCCACCGGGCCCTCGACGAGGCGACGGCCCTGCGCACCGACAGCTGCCCCGACGACCGGGCCCGCGCGGATGCTTATCAGCAGGCGGTGATCGCCCTGCGTCGGGCCTGGATCGCGTGCGAGCCGCAACTCGCGACGGCCCAGGGCGAGGGTCAGTGGCCCGCCTCGACGAACTCGCCGTCAACGGAATAGGCTCCCGCCGATGCCGACTCCCCGGCGAGTTCGACCTGGATGACCGGTCGCCCGTCGGTCTGGAAGATCGAGGTCATCTGGATGTCGACCGCCTCCCGGTCGAAGGCATCGACCCCACCCCGGGCCATCGCCTCCTCGCGCACCGCCTCGAACACCTCCGGCGACACGTCGTCGAACGAGAACGAGCCCTGCGACGTCCCGGGGTATTCGGCGACTTCCGGGAACTCACCGGGGACGACGGTGACCGTGCCCGATCGTCCCGGCTCGGTGTACTCGATGAGGACACCGCCGCTGCTCTGGATGCGACCCGCATACATCGTCGGGGTGTTCGGCGCGGTACCGCGGATCTCGAAGCGGCGCAGGTTGTCGCGGTCGGCGGCCAGGTTCGCCTCCGCGAGCGCCGCCCGGGCCAACCGGAACGAGGTGTCGAAGTCGCCGGGGTCGAAGAAGTCGGCCACCGTGCCGTCGGGCCGTCCCGCGATGTGGATGTCGGGGATGCCGCTGTCGCCGAACCCGCCGACCAGAGCCACCGGATGTCCGCGGACCGGGCGGTTGATGGCGAAGTCGGTCAGGTCGAGGTCCTCGCCGGCCGGGCCGAGCCGTGACTGCATCGTGGTCGCCATCGCGGTGACGTCGGTGCCGGCGATCTCGTCGGCCCGGAACGTGTCCGGACGACGTTTGACCGTCGGCGTCCGCCGTGGGTCCTGCCAGCCGCGGCCGCCGTATTTCCACAGCGAGAGGGCCTGTCCGCTCGTCGGGTCGTAGACCTCGGCGCGGGAGGTGCCGTCGTCGTCGAGGGAGATCGTGAGGATGTTGTCGGACGCCGTCGGACCGATCCCGACGATGTGGGTCAGGACGTCGCGGGTGCGCGACGCCAGGTCGGTGGGCGTCATCGGGCCGTCCCCGATGCCGATGGACTCGGCCACCGACGGCAGCAGGCTCTGCGCGTGACCACGGCTCATCGACGTGATCCAGCGGGCCCGGTAGGCGGTGTCGTCGGGAGGGTGGATCGTCGCGGTGAGCATCGTCGGTTGCAGATCCCCGGCGGACAGACTGCTGCGGGTGAGGGCCTCGACGTCGATCGGGATCGCCTGCGCGCTGCCCCCGCGGCGGAAGACCGGCAATTCGGAGGTCCGGGTTGCGCGCGGCACGGCAGACATGCCGAGGATGATCACGGGGACGCCGACGACGAGCGCGAACCACCACGCGTTGAAAGCACCCAGCCCGATCCCGGTGGCGATCAGCATCCCCCCGAGCGCCGCCCGCACGACACGTGCGGCGGTCCGACAAAGAATAGGGTCTGCGCCGACCCACCGAAAGCCGGTGGCACCGCGGTCCGCAGATCCTTCGCGACGTGCGGTCCGACGCGTACCGTGGACGGCGATCACGCGGGCAGCCGCGGTCGGCTCGGACCTTGTCCGGCCCCGCCGCCGGTGCTGCGAGAATGAGGCCGCGAGCCGTACCCATGCCGACAGGGCAGAGTCAGGAGAAGAGTTTCGGTGGGAAAGCTGACCAACAGCATGTGGCGACTTCTGGGTTCTCAGTCGTCACGCAACCAGTCGAAGTCCGTCGCGCTGATCGACGAGACGGACACCCACTCCGAGTGGGCTGCCGGACTCGACGACGACGCCTTCGCCGACGAGGCGCAGAAGCTCGACATCGCGGGCAAACGCGACGACCGTGCCCGCTTCCTGGCGCTGGCGCGCGAGGCCGCCGACCGCTCCATCGGCCTGCGTCCCTTCGGGGTCCAGCTGCAGGGTGCGCTGCGGCTGCTCGAGGGCGACATCGTCGAGATGGCGACCGGTGAGGGCAAGACGCTGGCGGGCGCGATCGCCGCGGTCGGTCACGTCCTCGAGGGTCACAAGGTGCACGTGATCTCGGTCAACGACTACCTCGCGGCCCGCGACGCCGAGTGGATGGGTCCGCTCTACACTTCGTTCGGTCTGACGGTGGGGTCGGTGAGTGAGAACTCCGACCGCGACGAACGCAGGGCCGCCTACGCCGCGGACGTCACCTACGCCTCGGTCAACGAGATCGGTTTCGACGTCCTGCGCGATCAGCTCGCCCTGTCCGCCGACGACCTGGTGTCGCCGAAGCCCGACGTCGCGATCATCGACGAGGCGGACTCGGTGCTGGTGGACGAGGCGCTGGTGCCGTTGGTGCTGGCCGGTACCGCCGACGCCGTGGTCCCCGATCAGGCCATCCACGAAGTGGTGGCGCGGATGAAGAACAAACACTTCGAGATCGATACCGACGGTCGTAACGTCACCCTCACCGACGAGGGTGCGGCGTTCGTCGAGGCGGAACTCGGCGGGATCAACCTCTACGACGAGGAGCACGTCGGTACCACCCTCGTGCACGTCAACGTCGCCATGCACGCGCAGTATCTGCTCGAACGCGACATCCACTACATCGTCCGCGACGGCGGCGTGCACCTGATCAACGCCTCGCGTGGACGCGTCGCCCAGCTACAGCGGTGGCCGGACGGTGTGCAGGCCGCGGTGGAGATCAAAGAGGGTCTCGCCCAGTCGGATTCGGGTGAGGTGATCGACACGATCACGGTGCAGGCGCTGATCGGCCGCTATCCGAAGGTCTGCGGGATGACCGGTACCGCGCTGGCTGCCGGCGAGCAGTTCCGCCAGTTCTACGAGCTCTATGTCTCGCAGATCCCACCGAACTCGCCCAACATCCGGGTCGACGAGCCAGACCGCGTGTTCGACACCAAGGCCAACAAGGTCGAGGCCATCGTCTCCTACGTCCAGGAGGTGCACGAGACCGGACAGCCGATCCTGATCGGCACCCACGACGTCGCCGAATCCGAGGAACTCGCGTACTTCCTCGACAAGGCCGGTGTCGCGTCGGTGGTGCTCAACGCCAAGAACGACGCCCAGGAGGCGAAGATCATCGCCGAGGCCGGCAAGCTCGATGCGGTCACGGTGTCCACCCAGATGGCCGGCCGCGGCACCGACATCCGGCTCGGCGGCTCGTCCGACGACGAGGCCGCCCGCGAGGAGATCGTCGAGCTCGGCGGTCTGTGCGTCGTCGGCACCGGTCGCCATGACACCGAACGCCTCGACAACCAGCTGCGGGGGCGTGCGGGTCGTCAGGGTGATCCGGGACGGTCGGTGTTCTTCTCCAGCCTCGAGGATCCGGTGGTGACGAAGAATCTCGCGTTCAAGCGTGATCCGGTGTCGCAGGCCGAGGACGGCTCGATGGGCGCCAAGGGCATCGACCTCATCGAGCAGGCCCAACGCATCGCCGAAGGCGTGATGCTGGAATTGCACGCCAATACCTGGCGGTACAACAAGCTCGTCAACCAGCAGCGCGACATCGTCGTGAAGCGACGCATGGAAATCCTCACCACCGACATCGCCATCGAGGACCTCGCGGACAGGGAACCGGAGCGTTACGCCGAGCTGACCGGCACGGCCACGCCGACCGAGGCAGAGAACGTCGAGCCCGCCACCACCGACGACGACGTATCGACCACCACCGTCGCCACCGAGCCGACGCCACCGGTCGAACCCGTGGACAAGGACGTCCTCGCCCAGGCGGCCCGCGAGATCATGTTGTTCCACCTCGACCGGGCATGGGCGGATCACCTGGCGTTCGTCTCCGACGTGAAGGCCAGCATCCACCTGCGGTCGCTGGGCCGCCAGAGCCCCCTCGACGAGTTCCACAAGCTGATCCTCGACGAGTTCGCGAAACTCCCGGTTGAGGCAGTCGAGAACGCGCGCACCACATTTCGTGAGATCCCGATCACCAACGACGGTGTCGACCTCGGCGCCAAGGATCTGCACCGGTCGACGATGACGTGGACATACATGGTTCACGACAACCTGTTCTCGTCGGGCGGGGCGAAGACCCTGCAGGGCATCATCGGCATCTTCGGGTGACCCCCGGGGACATGGTGCGCGAACCCGGTGCGTCCGACGACGTCACCGCACCGCCGCCACCGACGCGGTCCGACGACCGGGTGCTGACGCTGCCGAACGCGCTGAGTGTGCTGAGGCTGGCGTTGATCCCGGTGTTCGTGTGGCTGCTGTTGGTGGTCGAGGCCGACGGATGGGCGTTCGCCGTGCTGATGTTCTCCGGCTTCTCGGACTGGGCCGACGGCAAGATCGCCCGCTGGCTCGATCAGTCGTCGCGGATCGGGGCGCTGCTCGACCCGGCCGCCGACCGTCTCTACATCGTCATCATCCCGATCGCATTCGGGATCCGGGATTTCCTGCCATGGTGGCTGATCGCCGTCGTCATCGGCCGGGACCTCGCCCTGTTCGCCATGGGACCGCTGCTCCGATCCCGGGGGCTGATGGCGCTGCCGACGCTGTACATCGGGAAGGCGGCGACCTTCGCCCTGATGAGCGCCTTCCCGTGGCTGCTTGCCGGGCAATTGGATTCGGTCGTCGGGACGATCTGCTATCCGATCGGGTGGGCGTTCATGATCTGGGGCGTCGCCCTCTACCTGTGGTCGTTTGTGCTCTACGCGTATCAGACGCTGCTGGTGCTGCGGCGGATGCCGCGGGTCGCCGCGTGACGCATATCCGAGTGCCGTGCGCGCGACGGCGTCCGATGTTGTTCAATCGGACAGCGAGGAATCGCCACGAGACCGTGCGGATGGGCGACCGGCGAGTCGTCTCCGCTGTGAGAAAGGTGTCAACAGTGACCGAGACCAATGTGCCGTCGGCTCTGCGGTATACGGCTGAGCACGAATGGGTCGAACAGACCGGCCCGACGACGGTGCGGATCGGCATCACCGATTTCGCCCAGGATGCGCTCGGTGACGTGGTGTTCGTCCAACTTCCGGCGACCGACGATCAGGTCGAAAAGGGCGAGTCGTTCGCCGAGGTCGAATCGACCAAGAGTGTCTCGGACATCTACGGTCCATTGGACGGTACGGTGTCTGGGGTCAACGATGCGCTCGAATCGTCGCCGGAAACGGTGAACTCCGATCCATACGGTGCGGGATGGCTGGTCGAGATCACCGTGGCCGACGAGGCGACGCTCGGTACAGCGCTCGCGGAGATGCTGGATGCCGACGGCTATCGTGCGGTGATCGAGGGCTGATCGACCGACCGGCGAGTAACAAGCCGACAACGCAGGACCTAACAGGCCGGTCGACCCCCGTACGGCGACTATGATCGTCGGTGTCCTGATCGAACGCTACGACCCGAGCGGCGGGGGCGACACGGTACGGTTACTCACAGCAGGATGCGCTCGCATGGATGCCGTGGGTAAGCGGGCCGCCGGAGGCAGCAACGCCGGAACCGGCGGGGGACCGAGACAGACGAAGGAGCAGTGGTGAGCGAAAACGACAAGGATCTCGAGGCGCCGGTGGAGACCACATCGGTGTTCCGCGAAGAGTTCATCAGCGAGCTCGACGCGGGAGCAACCGCCACGAGTGAACCCGCCGACACCGGGGTGGAGAGGCTCTCGCCCGGCACGGCGTTGCTTGTCGTCAAGCGCGGCCCCAACGCGGGTTCGCGATTCCTGCTCGACCAGCCGACCACCTCGGCCGGTCGGCACCCCGACAGCGACATATTCCTCGACGACGTGACCGTCAGTCGTCGCCATGCGGAGTTCCGCCTCGACGAGAGCGATTTCCAGGTCGTCGACGTGGGCAGCCTCAACGGCACCTACGTCAACCGGGAACCGGTCGACAGCGCCACGCTGAGCAACGGTGACGAGGTTCAGATCGGCAAGTTCCGCCTGGTGTTCCTCAGCGGTCCTCGCGACGGCCGAGCCGGCGCCTGACCTCGGTGTCGGCATCATCGGCGGGCCGGCGCGCAGAGGGCTCGATGTCGATCGGGGCGGTCCTCGCGCTGCTGCGCGAGGACTTCCCGGATGTGACGATCTCGAAGATCCGGTTCCTGGAGTCGGAGGGGTTGATCACACCCGAGCGGGCCCCGTCGGGGTACCGGCGGTTCAGCGTCGCCGACTGCGAACGCCTCAGGTTCGTGCTGACCGCGCAACGTGACCGTTACCTGCCGTTGAAGGTGATCAAGGAGCAACTCGACGCGATCGACGGCGGTGACGGTGGCACCGGCGGCAGCACCCGTCTGCTCTCCTCGGCCCGCAGCGCGGTCGCTCCGGCGACCGATTTCGGGCAGCGGGGCGGTCGGGTGTCGCGCGAGTCGCTCATCGAGCGAACCGGCGTCGACTCGGCGTTCGTCACCGAGCTGCAGCGCAACGGGCTGTTGTCGCCGGGCCCGGCCGGATTCTTCGACGAGGACGCGGTGCGTCTGGTCGAGGCGGCGGCGGCGCTGGCCAACTACGGCCTCGAGACGCGTCACCTGAGGGCGTTCAAGGTCTCGGCCGACCGCGAGGCCGGTCTGGTCGCCCAGATCGCGAGCCCGATCGCCAAGGGCAAGGGCACCGGAGCGCGTGACCGCGCCGAGGAACTCGTCCGGGAGATCGCCGCGCTGTCGGTGACCCTGCACACTCAGCTCGTCAAGGCCGCGGTGCGCGGCGTCCTCGACTGATTCACGCTCGACAGTTTGCCGCTCAGCGCCCGCCGCGAAGTCGCGACGCGGTGTAGCGTCGTGGGCAGCGACAATGCGGCCGAGGCGAGCCGGTCGACTGCCCGGTCGAGATGTCACAGTCCGGCGATCACGAGGAGGCGGATACCAGATGGGCGAGATGCGAGTCGTGGGTATTCGGGTGGAACCGCCACAGAGTCAGCCTGTTTTGTTGCTGCGCGAGGTCGAGGGTGAACGCTATCTGCCGATCTGGATCGGCCAGAGCGAGGCGGCGTCGATCGCCTTGCAGCAGAAGGGCATCGAGCCTCCGCGTCCGCTCACTCACGATCTGATCGTGATCCTGATCAACGAGTTCGGGAAGTCCCTGCAGGAGGTCCGGATCGTCGACATGCAGGAGGGCACCTTCTATGCGGAGATGGTCTTCGCCGACGACCACCGGGTGTCGGCGCGGCCGTCGGACTCGATCGCGGTGGCGATGCGCCTCGGGGTGCCCATCATCGCCGACGAGGAGGTACTTGCCGAGGCGGGGCTGTTGATCCCCGACGAAGAAGGTTCCGAGGGTGAGCCGGCCGACGCCAAAGAGGACGAGGTCGAGAAGTTCAAGGAGTTCCTCGACAACGTGTCCCCGGACGACTTCAAGGCCAGCGGCGGGGCCTGATCGAGGCGCGGTTGGTCACGGAATGGGCACCGCCAGGTCACCATTCACTAGAGCTCAAGTTGAGGTTGAGGCTTATCCGCGCGTCGCGTTGATTTGACCGTCTCGCGGCACCTACCGTTCAACGCGTCGCCCGATTTCGGCGGTGACGAAGGATGATCGGTCTTGAGGCGCGTACTGTTGAGGCAGTCTTGGAGGCGAACTTCTCCAGGTGGTCCGTCTGTCGAGCCGATCCAGGTGTTGCGAGGGAGTCTGCAGTGGGCGATCAGCCGTTCGACGACGATGTGCCGTCAACCACACAAACCGCGTCCGGCGGTTCCGGTGACCCCACCTCGACGACCCGGCCGACCCCGACTCAGGGCACCCTCGACGACATCGCGCCCGGCCTGTTTCCCAACGACACGGTTCCCGACGAACTCGTCGGCTACCGCGTCCCCAGCGCCTGCCAGATCGCCGGTATCACCTATCGTCAGCTCGACTACTGGGCGCGCACGTCGCTGGTCGTGCCCTCGATCCGCGGTGCCGCCGGTTCGGGCAGCCAGCGGCTCTACTCGTTCAAGGACATCCTGGTCCTCAAGATCGTCAAGCGTCTGCTCGACACCGGTATCTCACTGCAGAACATCCGCGTCGCGGTCGACCACCTGCGGCAGCGCGGTGTCGAGGATCTGGCGCGGATCACTCTTTTCTCTGATGGCACGACCGTCTACGAGTGCACCTCCGCCGAGGAGGTCGTCGACCTGCTGCAGGGCGGGCAGGGGGTGTTCGGCATCGCCGTCAGCGGTGCCATGCGCGAACTGACCGGCACCATCGCGGACTTCCCCGGCGAGCGGGCCGACGGTGGTGTCACCGAGACCGCACCCGAGGACGAACTCGCCGCGCGCCGCAAGAACCGGGCACGCCGCACCGGCTGACCTGCGGTACGGTCACTGCGACCCGTATACTGGGCGCACGTCGCTGCGTCACGGGAGAGAGCCGCCGATCGGATTGGGGTGGCCGCCGAAGGAGCAACACCTCCTCGTCAAACTCTCAGGCACCCAGGACCGTGATGTTGACGGCGTCTCTGGAAAGTGACCCGGGGTGACCCGGGTCCGCCCACGGTGAAAGGCCGGACCGGTATTGCCGGGCCGGCCGAATCTCTCAGGCGTCACCCATCCGCATGCGGGCCGGGGGACAGGACAGAGGGGGAGGGCCCTGACCGCCGAGAGGTTGCCCGTCATGCCACCCGTTCCCGAGTCCGTCCGCTCCGCCTTCGTCGATCGTCACGTCGGTCCCGATGCGGGTGAGACCGCGCGCATCCTCAGCGAGATCGACGTCGACTCGCTCGACGCCCTCGCCCGACGGGTCGTCCCGGCGGTGATCGCCGACGACTCCGACGACAACGGCCTGCAGGCGCTGCCCGACGCGATCGACGAGCCGACCGCACGCCGGCGCCTCGCCGATCTCGCGGCACGAAATGTGGTGGCACGCTCGATGATCGGGCTCGGTTACTACGACACTGTGACCCCGCCGGTGATCCTGCGCAACGTCGTGGAGAACCCGGCCTGGTACACCGCCTACACGCCGTATCAGCCCGAGATCAGCCAGGGACGTCTCGAGGCGCTGCTGAACTTCCAGACCATGGTCGCCGATCTCACCGCGATGCAGGTCGCGAACGCCTCGATGCTCGACGAGGCGACCGCCGCGGCCGAAGCGATGACGCTGATGCGCCGCGCCGGCCGGTCGAAATCGCACCGGCTCGTCGTGGATGCCGATCTGTTCCCGCAGACCCGGGCGGTGCTCGAGACCCGGGCCGAGCCGCTCGGCATCGAGTTGGTCGAGGCCTCTCTGCACCCCGACCGTCCCGATCGCGGACTGCCCGAGGGCGACTTCTTCGGCGTGGTGATGCAGGTGCCGGGTGCCTCGGGACGCATCGTCGACGCCGCGCCGATCATCGCCGCGGCCCACGACCGCGGCGCGCTCGTAGCGGTGGGGGCGGACCTGTTGGCACTGACGCTCATCACCCCGCCCGGCGAGCAAGGTGCCGACGTCTGTTTCGGCACGACCCAGCGGTTCGGTGTGCCGATGGGCTTCGGCGGCCCACACGCCGGATACCTCGCCGTGCACACCGCCCACGCGCGTCAGCTCCCCGGGCGCCTCGTCGGTGTGTCCAAGGACGCCGACGACAACCTCGCCTACCGGCTCGCTCTGCAGACCCGCGAACAGCACATTCGTCGCGAGAAGGCCACCAGCAACATCTGTACTGCTCAGGTCCTGCTCGC
The DNA here is from genome assembly GCF_000298195.1 of Gordonia rhizosphera NBRC 16068. GTDB lineage: Bacteria > Actinomycetota > Actinomycetes > Mycobacteriales > Mycobacteriaceae > Gordonia > Gordonia rhizosphera. The sequence continues at coordinate 29,037 of NZ_BAHC01000104.1, forward strand.
GGTCGTGGCGGCCATGTACGCGTCCTATCACGGTGCCGACGGGCTGCGGGCGATCGCGCGACGCGCCCACGCGTCCGCCGCGTTCCTCGCCGACAGTCTCACCGCGGCCGGATTCTCCGTCGACCACTCCACGTTCTTTGACACCATCACGGTGCGGACCCCGGGACGGGCGGACGCGGTGATCGGCCAGGCCAAACGCGATGGCGCGGTCAACCTGCGCCGGGTGGACCCCGACCGGGTCGGCATTGCGTGCGACGAGACGACGTCGGCCGACGACCTGGCCGCGGTGTTGCGCGCGTTCAGCGCCCAGGGGGTCAAGCCTCGGTCGTTCGCCCAGCCGATCGAGACCCGCACCACCGAGTACCTGACGCACCCGGCGTTCAACCGCTACCGCACCGAGACCGCGATGCTGCGGTACCTACGTCAGCTCTCCGACAAGGACATCGCGCTCGATCGCAGCATGATCCCGCTCGGTTCGTGCACGATGAAGCTCAACGCGACCACCGAGATGGAGGCCATCACCTGGCCGGGGTTCGCCGACCTGCACCCGTTCGCGCCGGCCGCCGACACGGCCGGTATCCGTGAACTGATTGCCACGCTGGAGGACTGGCTGGTCGCGATCACCGGGTATGACCGGGTGAGCTTGCAGCCCAACGCCGGGTCACAGGGGGAGTACGCGGGGTTGCTGGCCATCCGGCGGTATCACCGCAGCCGCGGCGAGGAGGACCGCGACATCTGCCTGATCCCCTCGAGTGCGCACGGCACCAACGCGGCGTCCGCGGTGATGGCCGGGATGCGCGTCGTCGTCGTCGGATGCCGGGAGAACGGCGACGTCGACGTCGATGACCTGCGCGCGAAGATCGACAAGCACCGCGACGCGCTCGCCGCGATCATGATCACCTACCCGTCGACACACGGCGTGTTCGAACACGACATCGCCGAGATCTGCGCCGCCGTGCACGACGCCGGCGGGCAGGTCTACGTCGACGGTGCCAACCTCAACGCGCTCGTCGGTGTCGCCCGGCCGGGCCGGTTCGGTGGTGACGTCAGCCATCTGAACCTGCACAAGACCTTCTGCATCCCGCACGGCGGTGGCGGTCCGGGTGTGGGTCCGGTCGCGGTGCGGTCGCATCTCGCCGGGTTCCTGCCGGGTCATCCCTTCGCCGACGAACTCCCGGATACCGGTGCGGTATCCGCGGCGCCGTACGGGTCCGCGTCGATCCTGCCCATCACCTACGCCTACATCGCGATGATGGGGGCCGATGGGTTGCGGCGCGCGACGCTGACCGCGATCGCATCGGCGAACTACATCGCCCGCCGCCTCGCCGACCATTTCCCGGTCCTCTACACCGACGGCACCTCCGAGTCGACGCACGGCGTCGGCGGGTTCGTCGCCCATGAAGCCATCCTCGACCTCCGGCCGCTGACGAAGGCAACCGGGGTGACCGTCGACGATGTGGCAAAACGCCTGGCCGACTACGGTTTCCATGCTCCGACGATGAGCTTTCCGGTCGCCGGGACCCTGATGGTCGAACCCACCGAGAGCGAGAACCTCGATGAGCTCGACGCGTTCTGCGACGCGATGATCGCCATCCGGGCCGAGATCGACAAGGTCGCGGTCGGGGAGTGGCCGCTCGACGACAACCCGTTGCGTGGGGCCCCGCACACCGCCGAGGCGCTGGTCGGTGACTGGGACCATCCGTACTCCCGGGAGGTCGCCGTCTACCCCCAGGGGCTGCCGTCGGCCGGAGCGCGCGCCAAGGTGTGGCCGGCCGTCCGGCGCATCGACGGGGCGTTCGGTGACCGCAACCTGGTCTGCAGCTGCCCGCCGATCGACGCGTTCGCGGACTGACCTGGTGGTGTGTCTACGCCCATCCGTAGACGAGTCCGTTGATGGTCACCGCGGCGGCCGTCTCCGGATTCGGCATCGGGTTCGCGGTCACCGGGAAGGTGACCGTCGCGGTCGCCGGCGGCATCGGCGCGTCGCCGCGGAAACCGAGCGCGGTGAGTTTACCGAGCTCGTCGGGGGTGGCCACGAACCGGAAGAACTCGGCCACCGCGTCGGCCTGTTCGGTGGCGACCCGCGGTCCCGTCAACCGGATGATCGGGAAGTCGGCCATCGGGGTGGGACCACCCGGCACCACCTCGGCGAGGCGCGCCATCGTGTCCTCGCGGGTGAGCTGGTAGAGCTGCTGTTCGGTGATCGACACGGCATGGATCGCAGACGTCGCGGGGTTCTGCGCGTCGGCCATTTCCCGGGCCGCACCGACAGGCGTCCCGTCGGGTGAGCGAGGCGCGCCGTCGAGCATCGCCTCGACACTCGACGAGACGCGGTCCGAGCGTGCGTCCTGCTCGGTCAACGGGCCGGTTGTCCGGGTCACCTGCATCGCGACCGCCTGGGCGGCGAGCGCCGTCGCATCGGATTGTGCGCCCGTCGGCATCGCCAACCGGATCGATCCCCAGCTGCCCAGGCCGAACGCGCCCAGGCTCGCGTTGCGCTGCTGCAGGGTGGGTAGTTGCTGCCAGTCGAGGTCGTCGCCGAAGGCCGTCGCGAGGCGCGGCGCGACGGCGAGGACGACCGGTGAGGAGACCAGCGAGTCGGGGTCGCCGTCGACCAGGTCGGGTTGGGCCGCGGTCAGCTCGGCGGCCCAGATCGACGACTGCGGGACCCAGGCGGCCGGGTAGGCGCCGAGGGATTCGGCGTCCCAGTTCCCGGTGAGCCCGTCGAGGGTGATCTTCGCGTCACCCGGCCGCACGGCGATGGTCACGCAGTGATCGCGGACCACCGGGTTGGTCTTCGCGAAATCTTGCGCGATCTCATCGAGGGCGCCGGCCACGTCGGGGTCGGCGACGACGGGGACGGTGGTCTTGCCCTCCACACAGGTCGCGGCGGCCTGGTCGCCCTGCCGGTCGACGCGGTCGCCGACCTGGATCCACAGCACGACCAGGGCTGCCGCGAGGACCACCGCCAGCAGGGTGCCGACCAGACCTCGACTGACTCCGCGACCACTCAGTCCCGAGCGGCCCGCGGCGCTCCGATGGTGTGCCAACCCCCTGCCTTCCCTTGTTCGGACCGACCTCTACCCGGCCAGGCCGCGGACAGGGCGGCCGGTCAGGCGTTGGCGGCCTTGAACTCGCGCCGCTTGCGATGCAGGATCGGCTCGGTGTAGCCGCTCGGCTGCGTCGTTCCTTCGAGGATAAGCGCCTTGGCGGCCTGGAACGCGATGTTCGTGTCGAAGTCGGGGGCCATCGGCAGGTAGGAGGGATCGTCGGCGTTCTGCCGGTCGACCACCGGTGCCATGCGCTCGAGAGCCGCGACGACGTCGTCGGCCGACACGATCCCGTGCCGGAGCCAGTTCGCGAGCAGCTGGCTGGAGATCCGCAGGGTGGCGCGGTCCTCCATCAGGGCGACATCGTGGATGTCGGGCACCTTGGAGCAGCCGACGCCCTGGCTGATCCAGCGCACCACATAGCCGAGGATCGACTGGCAGTTGTTGTCGAGTTCCTCGCGCTTCTCCTCGTCGGACCAGTCGGTCCTCGGGGCGAGCGGGATGGTCAGGATGTCGTCGACCGACGCCGGATCGCGCTTGGCGATCTCGTCCTGCCGTTCGAACACGTCGACGAGGTGGTAGTGCATGGCGTGCAGGGTCGCTGCGGTCGGTGAGGGCACCCATGCGGTGGTGGCGCCGGCTTGTGGCTGGCCGATCTTCTGCTCCACCATGTCGTGCATGAGTTCGGTCATCGCCCACATGCCCTTGCCGATCTGCGCCTTGTGCTGCAGGCCGGCGTGCAGACCGGTGTCGACGTTGAAGTCCTCGTAGGCGAGGATCCACTTCTGCTTCTTCATCTCGCCCTTGCGGATCATCGGCCCGGCCTCCATGGAGGTGTGGATCTCGTCGCCGGTGCGGTCGAGGAAGCCGGTGTTGATGAACACGACCCTCTCCTGCGCGGCCTTGATGCAGGCCTTCAGGTTCACGGTGGTGCGGCGCTCCTCGTCCATGATGCCGACCTTGAGGGTGTTCTCCGGCAGCCCGAGGACCTCCTCGACACGGCCGAACAGCTCGACGGTGAACGCGACCTCGTCGGGGCCGTGCATCTTGGGCTTGACGATGTAGATCGACCCGGTCCGCGAGTTCTGCAGGCCGTCGGAGGCCGACAGTCCGTGGATTGCCGCGGCCGAGGTGACCAGCGCATCGAGAATGCCCTCGGGCACCTCGTTGCCGTCGGCGTCGAGAATCGACGGGTTGGTCATCAGGTGCCCGACGTTGCGCACGAACAGCAGCGAGCGGCCGTGCAGGTCGAACGCCGAACCGTCGGGTGCGGTGTAGTCGCGGTTCGGGTTCAGCGTCCGGGTGAACGTCTTGCCGCCCTTGGCGACCTCCTCGGCCAGATCGCCCTTGTTCAGGCCGAGCCAGTTGCGGTAGCCGAGCACCTTGTCGTCGGCGTCGACCGCGGCCACCGAGTCCTCGAAGTCCATGATCGTGGTGATCGCCGATTCCATCACGACATCCTTGATGCCGGCGGGATCGGTCGTGCCGATCGGCGAGTCCGGATCGATCTCGATGTCGATGTGCAGTCCGTTGTGGCGCAACAGCACCGACGACGGCGACGAGGCGTCACCGCGGTAGCCGACGAACGCCGACGGATCGGCGAGGGTCGCGGTCTTGCCGTCGGTGAGGGTGACCTGCAGGGCCGAGTCCACCACGGCGAAGGCGGTGACGTCGGTGTAGCTGCACTGCTCGAGCGGGACGGCCTTGTCCAGGAAATCCTTGGCGTAGGCGATGACCTTGTTACCGCGCACCTTGTTGTAGGCGCCGACCTTCTCCGCGCCGTCGGTCTCGGGGATGACGTCGGTGCCGTACAGCGCGTCATACAACGATCCCCATCGGGCGTTGGACGCGTTGAGCGCGAAGCGGGCGTTGAGGACGGGCACCACGAGCTGCGGGCCGGCGGTCTCGGAGATCTCGCGGTCGACGTTCGCGGTGCCGATCTGGAAGTCGGCGGGCGGCTCGACGAGATAACCGATCTCGCTCAGGAACGTCTTGTAGGCGGCGTGGTCGAAGTTCTCCGGCGACGTGGGATGGTCGCGGTGCCACTGGTCGACCTTGGCCTGGAGTTCCTCGCGGATCGCGAGCAGTTCACGGTTGCGGGGTGCGAGATCGGCGAACACCGACGCCGCTCCCGACCAGAAGGCGTCCTGATCTACGCCGGTACCGGGCAACGCCTCGTTGTTGATGAAGTCGTACAGGACGGAAGCGACCTGCAACCCGTTGACGGTGACCCGGTCTGACATGACAGCCTCTCTCACGGCGGCGATGGAACGACGTCAATGCTACTCGCCGGTAATCAGCGTTCCGGCAGGTATCCCCGGTCCGCCCGGCGTAGGGGCCCGAGAACCTCACAGCAGACAAGCGTCGATGCCAGTATGTCGATGACCACCCTGCCTCGTGAGGCTTTCGGGGCCGGTCGTCAGGGTTCGATGGACGCCAGCAGCTCGCTGCACCGTCGCGCCACGGTGTCCCGCAAGACCGCGCCCCGCTCGGCGATGGCCGCCTGTTCGCGCACGTACTCGGCCCGGCCGCTCGGGGTCTCGATCGGCACCGGCTCGTACCCGAGAGCACGCAGGTCATAGGGGCTGGCCCGCATGTCCAGCTCCCGGGCGCGCAACGCGAGTTCGAAGGCGGCCAGGGTGAGGTCCGAGGGGATCAGTGGGGCGAGCGAGAAGCATGCGCGGTAGAGGTCCATGGTGGCGTGCAGACACCCCGGCTGTTCGTCGTCGATCTGCCGGTCCCGGGTCAGCTCCACCTCGTTGTGCGGCCGCGCCGCGTCGGTGAAGAACCGGAACGCGTCGAAGTGGGTGCAGCGCAACCCCATCGCGTCGACCACCGCATCGGTCCCGGCCGCGCCGAGTCGAAGCGGGACGTTATGGCGCGTGTCGTCGGTCCGATAGACCATCGCCCATTCGTGCAGTCCGAAACATCCGAGTCGGGCCGGCCGTGACGCGGTGGCCTGCAGCAGCGCTTCGGTCGTGCGCAGCGCACCCGCCCGGGAGCGCAGATGGTCGGGGTCGACACTCACGCCACCGTCGACGCGGTGGTAGCCCCGCAGGTCGAGGTAGATCTCCGCGTCGGCGAGCACGATCCCGAACCCCGGATGCCACCGCAACACATGGGCGGGGCGCGAGGCGTAGTAGGTGAACAGGAAGTCGATCACCGGGTGTTTGACACCCCGCCGCCGCGCCCGCAGATACGGCCCGACGAGTTCGTCGACCCGCGCCCGATGACGCTCACGGAGTGTCCGCCAGTCCGAGGCCGCCAACACCGACCCGGACACCTGCTTCGCGGACACCTGGTTGGCCATCACCGTCACACTCGGTGCGTCTCGTCGCGGACGTTGCCGACGAACTCCTCGGCGAGGTCGGCGAGCGCCACCACCCCTACGGTGCGCCCGGTGTCGTCGACGACGGCCCCCAGATGCGCGCTCGTACGCCGCAGCACCCCGGTGGCCTCGTCGAGCGGGGTGGCCGACGCGATGACCGGGAGCGGACGGATCTTGTCGATGCCGATGATGGTGTCCGGCCCGATCCGTTCGTCGAGGATCTCGTCGAGCACGTCCTTGAGATGCAGATAGCCGGTGAACGTGCCGTCGGGGCCGCGAACCGGAAACCGGGAGAAGCCGGTGTCGCTCACCGCCCGCTCGACCGCACCGAGCGTCGGCCCGGTGCCGCCGGTGCCCGCATCCACCTCGACATCGACGCTGCGCATCCGCTCCAGCGGGATCATCACCTCGGTGACGACGCGGCTCACCGACCGCAGCGCGCGGGTGAGACGCTCGTGCTCCTCGGCGTCGAGGAGCCCTTCCTGCTTGGACTCGCTGATCATCTGTGCGAGTTCACCGGGAGAGACCGCCGAGGCCAGTTCGTCCTTGATCGGCACCCGCATGAGCCGCAACGCCCCGTTGGCCAGCCAGTTGTAGAACGCGATCAGCGGACGGGCGAGACGGATGAACCCGAGATGCGCGGGCACCAACAGCATCGCCGACGTCTCCGGCCCCGCCAGCGCGATGTTCTTCGGCACCATCTCACCGATGAGGATGTGCAGGACCGAGATCAATCCCAGGGCGATCGCGAAGGCGATCGGGTGCAACAGCCCCTCGGGCACGTGCAGCAGCTCCATCGGCGCCTCGATCAGGTGGGCCACCGCGGGCTCGCCGACCCGGCCGAGGAGGATGGAACAGATCGTGATGCCCAGCTGCGCACCGGCGAGCATCAGCGACAGACGTTCACCGGCCCGGATGACGGTGCGAGCCCGCTTCTTGCCGCTCTCCTCCAGAGTTTCGAGCCGGTCGCGGCGTGCCGAGATCAGCGAGAACTCGGCGCCGACGAAGAAGGCATTACCGGCCAACAATGCCACCGTGAGAACCACGGCCCAGACGTCGTTCACCGGGGGACACCCACCGCCGACGCCGGCCCGTCGTCGTGCACGGGGCGTAGCGACACCACATCGATGCGGCGCCCGTCCATCTGGGTGACCACGGCGCGCCAGGTCACCTCCGCGCCCACGGTCGGTTCCTCCGACTCGTCGTCGTCCTCGTCGTGGACCGACCGGTGCGGAAGCTCCACCGAATCGCCGACCTCCGCTATCCGTCCCAGACAGAACATGACGAGCCCGCCGAGGGTGTCGAAAGACCCCTCGGGGGCGCGGTAGCCGATCGCGTCGAACAGCTCGTCGGTGCGCAGCAGGCCCGAGCACAAGAAGCCGTCACCGTCGACGGCGACGTCGGCACGCTCCCGGTCGTGTTCGTCGGTGACGTCGCCGAGGATCTCCTCGATGAGGTCCTCGGTGGTGACGATGCCCGCGGCACCCCCGTATTCGTCGATGACGACACACAGCTCCATGCCATCGGCGCGGATCCGTGCCATCAGCGCATCCCCGTCGAGACTCGCCGGGACCCGGGGAACCGGACGCGCGATGGACTCCACCGTGGTGTCGGCGAGGCGTTCGGGGGCGACGGTGAACGCCTGCTTGATGTGGACCACCCCGACGAGGTCGTCGAGGTCGCCGTCGATGACGACCGGGAACCGGGAGTGCCCGGTGCGCGACGACGCCATCACGAGGTCGCGGATGTTGTCGTCGCGGTCGAGGGAATCGACGGTGACGCGCGGGGTCATGAGGTCTTCCGCGGTCAGTTCACCGAACTTCAGCGACCGGTCGACCAGCGCCGCCGTGTCCTCGTCGATCGAACCCTCGCGAGCGGAGTTGCGCACCAGCGAGACGAGTTCCTGGGGTGAGCGCGCCGAGCGCAGTTCCTCGGCGGGCTCGATACCCAGCCGGCGCACGATCCAGTTCGCCGATCCGTTCAGCCCGTTGATCGCCCATCGGAAGACGGCCGAGAACAGCGTGATCGGCCCGGACGTCGCCCGGGCCACCGCCAGTGGCTTGGCGATGGCGAGGTTCTTGGGGATCAGTTCGCCGAGGACCATCGACAGCGACGTGGCGATGATCAGCGCCAGCGCGAGCGAGACCCCCGACGCCGCCGATGAACTCAGCCCGAGATTCGTCAGCGGTTCGTGGAAGAGTCCCGACAGCACCGGCTCGGCGATGTAACCGGTGATCAGTGTCGTGATGGTGATGCCCAGCTGGGCGCCGGACAGCTGGAACGACAGCGTCTTGTGGGCCCGTTCGACCTGGCGCGCCCGACGGTCCCCGCGGGTGGCGACATCGTCGGCGATCGTCGAACGTTCGAGCGCGGTGAGGGAGAACTCGGCCGCGACGAACAGCGCGGTGCCCAGGGTGAGGGCGACGAAGCCGATGAGGCTCGCGACGAGGAGGAGGGTCTCCACCCGGTCACCACCCACCCGGAAGCGGTCGGCCCTCGGCGAACCCGGCCGCCGACTGCACGCCCAGGACGACCTTGTCGTGCAGCTCGCGCAACGAGTGCGCACCTGCGTAGGTCGCGGTGCTGCGCACTCCCGAACAGATGTGGTCGATCAGATCCTCCACGCTGGGACGGTCGGGATCGAGACGAATCCGCGACGCCGAGATGCCCTCCTCGAACAGGGACTTGCGGGCGCGGTCGTAGGCGCTGTCGCCCGAGGACCGGGCGGCCACGGCACGCTTCGACGCCATCCCGAAACTGACCTTGTAGAGGCCGTCGGCGTCGGACTGGAGGTCGCCGGGCGACTCGTACGTGCCCGCGAACCAGGAGCCGATCATCACGTTGGACGCGCCGGCCGCGAGAGCCAACGCGACATCGCGGGGATGACGGATGCCGCCGTCGGCCCATACATGGGCATCGTGTCGTCGGGCCGTCGACGCGCACTCTGCGACCGCGGAGAACTGGGGGCGGCCCACCCCGGTCATCATGCGGGTGGTGCACATGGCGCCGGGCCCCACACCCACCTTGATGATCGAGGCGCCCGCGTTGATCAGGTCGATCGTGCCCCGGGCGGAGACGACGTTGCCGGCCGCGATCGGTACGCCGGGATCGGAGGCGGCGACCGCCTCGAGGGCGGTCAGCATCTTTTCCTGATGACCGTGCGCGGTGTCGATGACCAGCAGGTCCACGCCGGCGTCGACGAGCGCTGTCGCCTTGCCGACCACATCGCCGTTGATCCCGACCGCCGCGGCGATGCGCAGCCGCCCGTCATCGTCGACGTTCGGCCGGTAGATGCCGTGACGCAGGGCACCGACCCGCGACAACACGCCCGCAAGCCGCCCGTCGCCGTCGACGAGGACGGCGATGCCGAGGTGCAGGTCGGCGAGCGCGTCGAAGATGTCACGGGGATCGGTGTCGACCGGACGGGTCACCATGTCGGGGTCGAGGACCTCGGCGACCCGGGCAAACCGGTCCACGTCCCGGCAGCGTTTCTCGGTGACCACACCGACCGGCCTGCCCTGTTCGACAACCACCGCCATCCCGTGCGCTCGTTTGGGGATGAGCGCCAACGCATCGGTCACCGAACTCTGGGGATCGAGGATCACCGGGGTGTCGGCGACGAGATGGCGCGACTTGACGTAGGAGATCGACGCCGCCACCGCCGGGATGGGCAGATCCTGCGGCAGGACGACGAGACCGCCACGCCGGGCAACGGTCTCGGCCATCCGTTTACCCGCGACCGCCGTCATGTTGGCGACCACGATCGGGATCGTGGTGCCGCTGCCGTCCTCGGTCGACATGTCGACATCGAACCGGGAGGTCACGTCCGACCGGTTCGGGACGATGAACAAGTCATCGTAGGTCAGGTCGTGGGTGGGCCGATGGCCCTCGACGAAGCGCACGGTTGGTGTCGAACCCCCTCAGGCCTCGACCTCGGAACGGTCCCCGCTCCACAGGGTGTGGAACGTGCCGGGCTTGTCGACGCGCTGATAGGTGTGCGCACCGAAGAAGTCGCGCAGTCCCTGGGTCAGCGCGGCCGGCAGACGCTCGGCGCGCAGGCCGTCGTAGTAGGACAGCGACGACGCGAATGCCGGCACCGGGATGCCCAGGGTCGTGGCGGTCGCGACGACGCGGCGCCAGCTGTCGATGCCGGCCTCGACGGCGTCGCGGAAATAGGGTGCGAGCAGCAGGCTCGGCAGATCCGGATTCTCCTGGTAGGCCTCGCGGATGCGGTTGAGGAACTGTGCGCGGATGATGCAGCCACCGCGCCAGATCGTCGCCAGGGAACCGCGGTCGACATCCCAGCCGTACTCGGCGCTACCCGCGGCGATCTGATCGAAGCCCTGGGCGTAGGCGACGACCTTGGACGCATAGAGCGCGGACTTGACGTCGGCGATGAAAGCGTCACGGTCGGTGGGGGCGGCGCCGAGGGTGCCCGCGGCCAGGCCACTGGCGGCGGCACGCTGGTCGGTGGCACTCGACAACGCGCGCGCGAACACCGCCTCGGCGATACCAGTGGTGGGGATGCCGAGATCGAGCGCCGACTTGACGGTCCAGCGCCCGGTGCCCTTCTGTCCGGCCGCGTCGACGACGACGTCGACGAGCGGCTTGCCGGTCTCGGCGTCGACCTGACCGAGCACCTCGGCGGTGATCTCGACGAGGTAGCTCTCCAGTTCGGTGGTGTTCCACTCGCGGAAGACCTCGGCGATGTCGGTGACCGGCATGTCGAGGGCCTGACGCATGAGATCGTAGGCCTCGCCGATGAGCTGCATGTCGGCGTACTCGATGCCGTTGTGCACCATCTTCACGAAGTGGCCGCTGCCATCGGGCCCGATGTGGGTGCAGCAGGGTTCGCCCTCGACGTTGGCCGCGATCGATTCCAGCATCGGTCCCAGCGACTTGTAGGACTCGGCGGGTCCGCCGGGCATGATCGACGGCCCGTTGAGGGCACCCTCCTCACCGCCGGAGATACCGGCACCGACGAAGTGCAGGCCGCGCTCGGCGAGTGCCCGTTCGCGGCGGATGGTGTCGGTGTAGAGCGCGTTGCCACCGTCGATGATGATGTCGCCGGTTTCCATCGCATCGGCCAGTTCACCGATCACCGCATCGGTGGCGTCACCGGCCTTCACCATGATCAAAACGCGTCGGGGACGTTCGAGGGCGTCGACGAATTCCGCGACCGTCTCGGTGCGGACGAAGTCGCCGTCGGAACCGTGCTCGGCGATCAGGGCATCGGTCTTGGCGATGCTGCGGTTGTGCAACGCGACCGTGTACCCGTTGCGCGCGAAATTGCGTGCGATGTTGGAACCCATCACGGCGAGACCGGTGACACCGATCTGTGCCTTCTTCGATTCGGGGGAGTCGGAACCGGACGTAGCGGCGGGAGTCGTCATGGCGTCAAGCCTATTGCCTCGTCCGAGCCGACGACGAACGGGTCGGTGTCGTCACCCGGCGGTCATCAGCCGGCTGAGTTCGGTCAGCCACGGGATCGCGACCGCGAGGGTCGGGACGACCAGGATCGCCGCGGCCACGGCGTAGGCGCACACCGCGGTCAGGCGCGCGTCGCGAGCGTCCCGCAGTCGGTGGATGCGGGCCAGCGTGGTCGGACCGCCGACGGCCATGGCACCGCGGGGCGCCACAGCATCGGCGCAGGCGACGAGTGCGCGGCCCAGCGTCGTCGGCGTGGTCGCGCGGACCGCCTGGTCATCGGCGAGCGCCTCGACCAGCAACTCCACCGCACCCAGTGCCGACCGGCTGCGGACGAACCGCGGAAACGCCTCGTGGAACGCGATGAAGGCCTCGAGGACCAGGTCGTGGCGGGCGCGCAGGTGCGCCCGTTCGTGCGCGAGCACCGCGGTCAACTCCTCGCGGGTCAGCCGCGTGACCACGCCCTCGCTGACCACCACGCGCTGACGCAGACCCGGCAGGCAATAGGCGAGGGGTTGCTCGACGTCGATCATCCGCACGTCGCTGGCGAACAGCGGGTGGGAGTGATCGCTGCGATCGCAGCGGTCGAGGATGTCGATGAGTTGCCGGTGGGCGTGTCGCCGCGCCCGGGTGCGCACGCCGACCCGGATGACGGTGTACATCAGTCGGGCGCCGACCATCACCGTGAGCATGAAGACGCCCACGAGCAGCAGCCAGAGCGGCAGCCCGAGCCGCTCGATCTCGTGAAGGGGGTTCGTCGTCGGTGTGCCGTCGGGGCCGGGCGCCAGGAGGTTCGCCGCGATGGCCAGACCGCAGGAGAAGGCGGACAACACGCCGGCCAGAGCGATCGCCTGCCACAGCGTCATCGCCGCCCGAGGTGCCCGGACCGGCCAAGACGCACGAGACATGGCCTCGGCGGCAGGGCCGACCAGAACCAGGGTCAGGATGCCGAAGAGGAGCGCGGTCATCGATGTCCTTGCCGGTCAACAGTGGTTGTCGCTGGTGGGAATGAAGAATCTACCTGGTCTCGCCGGTGCCGCGGGCGGCTTCGAGCTCATCGAGTGCGTGTCGCAACGCGGCCGCCTCGTCCGCGCCCACGCGGCCGACGAACGACACCAGGGCCGCATGCCGGGATCCGGGGGCGTCGGCCTCGCTGAGGGCGTCCACCATCAGGCTGGCGACGAGGTCCTCGCGGGGATGGGTCGGCACGTACTTGTGCGCCCGGTCGTCGCGGATCTGGGTCACCAAATTCTTCTTGGCCAGACGCTGCAGCACGGTCATGACCGTGGTGTAGGCCAGTGAGCGGTCACGCGAGAGGCTCTCGTGCACCTGTCGCACGGTCTGCGGGGTCGAGCTCGCCCACAGCGTGTCCATGACGGCGCGTTCGAGGTCGCCCAGTCCGTTCATTCTTCGCATTCTACTTCCGCTTCTCCTACTCGCCCATTCTGTGTACTTCGTTGAGCTCCGTGCCTGGTCATAGCTGTTCTGTCGGACGCGGGTCCACCAATGCAGTTGACAACATTGGTAAGGCTAACCTACATTCATCCTACGTCGGACCGCGCGAGTGTCCTGAGGGCTGCAGAGACCCCCGGTCCACGCCACGATGGGCCCTACGATGCAACGCGTCGTGGGGCCCATCGGTTCCCGTGGACACCCCTGTGTTCACGCCACGAGGTAGTTCCCACCCGCGCGCAGCTCCCGCCCGCGCGGTTCACGCCGACGCGCACCTGTCACGTTCGCGCTGCTGTCGCTACGTGCGCGTCCTACGTGGACCGCGCGCGTTCTGGGACGGTCGATCACCGCCGCCGCGACATCCGTGACAATCTCATGGGTATGAGCGTCGACACAGAGCAGATGATCAAGGACACCTTCGGCAGGGGTTTCGACAGCACGGCGCTGGGGCTGGTTCTCGACGAGGTCACCGCGGACCGCGTGCTCGCCCACTTCGAACTGACCCCACAGCACCATCAGCCGTTCGGCATCGTGCACGGCGGTGTCTACTGTGCGGTCGCCGAGAGCGTGGCGAGCTGCAGCGGGTTCACCTGGCTGCAGGACAGCGGCATCGGCGGAACCGCGGTCGGCGTCAACAACAACACCGATTTCATCAAGTCGGTGAGCAACGGAACCATCAGTGTGGTTTCCGAGCCCGTCCATCGTGGGCGGCGCCAGCAGCTGTGGCGCGTCGCGATGACCGACGATCGGGGCCGGCTCGTGGCGGCCTCACAGGTGCGTCTGCAGAACATCGATCTCCCCGAGGGCGTCGAACTGCCGTCAGGCGGCGACGCATGACGGTTCGGTCGCTCTCGACCGAGGCCCGGGCCCGGATCGAGGAGATCCTGGCGCCGGTCGACGCCGATCTCGCCGCGCGCTACCCGGGGGACCGGGCAGCCGCACAGCCCGCGCACACCGTCTATGTCGGCGCCGCCGACGTCGACGAGGACACCCCGACGTCGTGGGGAACCCGGGCCGATGAGATCGCGGCGGCCGCCACCGAGGTCCTGACCGACCTCGCCGGCGACGATCCGGCGGTGATCGACCTGGTCCGCGCCCGATTGCGGACCAGTCCGATAGAGGATCTGCGCATCGACCTCGAGGACGGCTATGGGTGGCGTGCCGACGCCGTCGAGGATGCCGACGCGCGCCGCGCCGGTGAGATTCTCGCCGCCTGGACCCGGCGGCGTCCGATCACTCCGCGCAGTGCCGGGGTCCGGGCCAAGGGGCTCGGGGAGGCCGAGCGTTCGCGTGGTCTGCGCACCCTCGAGTTGGTGCTGGACGGGGCCGGCGGGGTTCCCGACGGTTTCGTGTTCACCGTGCCCAAGCTGCGCGACGTTCGACAAGTGGACGCGGTCAATCTGCTGTGCTCCGACCTCGAACGCGTACACGGGTTGCCGGACGGGGTGCTGCGATACGAGTTACAGGTCGAGATCCCGCAGGCGGTGCTCGGGCCGGACGGCCGGGCGACGGTGGCCGAGGCAATCCATCGCGGAACTCCTCGTCTGACCGGATTGCATTACGGCACCTACGACTACAGCGCCGCATGCGGCATCGTCTCGGCGCAGCAGTCGCTGGCACATCCGGTGGCCGACCATGCCAAGGCGGTGATGCAGGCAGCGGCGGCACAGACCGGGGTGTGGATCAGCGACGGTTCCACCCAGGTCGTCCCGGCGGGTGACCCCGAGCAGATCCGGGCCGGGCTGCGTCGCCACCACGCGCTGGTGATCCGGTCGCTGCAGCGCGGCTTCTATCAGGGGTGGGACATGCACCCGGGGCACCTGGTGACCCGCTGGCTCGCGGTGATCGGGTTCTTCCGATCCGCCATGCCCACCGCGGCACAGCGACTGCAGTCCTATTTCGACCGGGCCTCCGGTGCCGTGGTCGACGAGCCGGCGACCGCGATGTCGCTGTCGCTGGTCCTGCAGCGCGGCGCGGCGGCCGGCGCGTTCACCCCCGACGAGGTCCTCGACATCGCGCCGCTGTGTACCCCTGCGCGGCTGGCCGAGCTGCGAGCCGGTGGCGGCGGCCTGCCGGTCTGAGTTCAACGAGCCAGACCCGAGGCCGCGTGGCAGGATGTCAACAACGTCGTGCCCGGCGCGGTGGTCCGGGCCCATCCCCGTCGACGAGGAGCGGAACACGTGCGTCTGTCGCCACATGAGCAAGAGCGATTGCTCATTTCCTACGCCGCGGAGCTGGCTCGGCGTCGGCAGGGTCGAGGTCTGAAACTCAACCATCCCGAGGCCGTGGCGATCATCACCGACCACGTGCTCGAGGGAGCGCGAGACGGACGCTCGGTCGCTGAGCTCATGTCGTCGGGACGCGAGGTGTTGCACCGTGACGACGTGATGGACGGCGTCCCCGAAATGTTGCACGACGTCCAGGTCGAGGCGACCTTCCCGGACGGAACCAAGCTGGTCACCGTGCACAACCCCATCGATTGACCTGGTGAGAAGGGTTCCAATGTCGAGAGCAGAGTCGTCGGTGGTGCCCGGTGAGGTGATCGCCGCAGAGGGGACCATCGAGCTGAACGCGGGCGTCGACGCGGTCACCCTGACGGTCGTGAACTCCGGTGACCGACCGGTGCAGGTGGGCAGCCACGTGCATTTCCCGCAATCCAATGCGGCGCTGGAGTTCGACCGGGCCGCGGCCCGCGGCCGCCGTCTGGACATCCCCGCGGGCACGGCCGTGCGTTTCGAACCGGGCATCGAGATGACGGTTTCCCTCGTCCCGCTCGGCGGCACCCGCGAGGTTTACGGGATCTCCCTCGATGCACCGGGAAGGATCGACTGATGGCCATCCTCGGACGTGACCGTTACGCGCAGCTCTTCGGACCCACCGTTGGGGATCGAATCCGGCTCGCCGACAGCGATCTTCTCATCGAGGTGACCGAAGATCGCTGCGGCGGTCCGGGACTCGCGGGCGATGAGGCCGTTTTCGGTGGCGGCAAGGTGATCCGCGAGTCCATGGGGCAAAGCCGCGCCACCCGCGCCGACGGCGCCCCGGATACCGTCATCACCGGGGTGGTGGTTCTCGACCACTGGGGGATCATCAAGGCCGACATCGGTATTCGCGACGGGCGCATCATCGCGATGGGCAAGGCCGGCAACCCGGACACGATGGACGGGGTCCACCCCGACCTCGTCATCGGTCCATCGACCGAGATCATCGCGGGCAACGGCAAGATCCTCACCGCGGGTGCGATCGACTGCCATGTCCATTTCATCTGCCCGCAGATCATGGACGAGGCACTCGGCAACGGCATCACCACCCTCATCGGCGGTGGCACCGGCCCGGCCGAGGGCAGCAAGGCCACCACCGTCACCCCCGGGGCCTGGCATCTGCAGTCGATGCTGGCCGCCACCGACGGTTGGCCGATGAACATCGCTCTGCTCGGCAAGGGCAACACCGTCAGTGCCGAGGCGATGCACGAGCAGGTCCGCGCGGGCGCTTCCGGATTCAAACTGCACGAGGACTGGGGTTCCACCCCGGCCGCGATCGACGCCTGCTTGCGGGTTGCCGACGAGACCGGGGTGCAGGTGGCCCTCCACAGCGACACCCTCAACGAAGCCGGCTTCGTCGAGCAGACCGTCGGTGCCATCGGCGGCCGCAGCATCCACGCGTATCACACCGAAGGCGCCGGTGGCGGTCATGCACCGGACATCATCACCGTCGCCGCATACCCGAATGTGCTGCCGAGTTCCACCAACCCGACGCGGCCGCACACGGTCAACACCCTCGACGAACACCTCGACATGCTGATGGTGTGTCATCACCTCAATCCGACGGTGCCCGAGGATCTGGCGTTCGCGGAGAGCCGGATTCGTCCGTCCACCATTGCCGCGGAAGACCTTCTGCACGATCTCGGAGCGATCTCCATGATCGGCTCGGATGCCCAGGCGATGGGCCGCATCGGCGAGGTGGTGTTGCGCACCTGGCAGACCGCGCATGTGATGAAACGCAGGCGGGGTGCCCTGGAAGGCGACGGGCGCGCCGACAACAATCGGGCCCGGCGCTACATAGCGAAGTACACCATCTGCCCGGCGGTCGCCCACGGCTTCGACGAGGAGATCGGGTCGGTGGAGACCGGCAAACTCGCCGACCTCGTGCTCTGGGATCCGGCCTTCTTCGGGGTGCGCCCCGACCTCGTCATCAAGGGCGGCGTGATCGCCTGGGCGGCGATGGGCGACGCCAACGCGAGCATCCCCACCCCGCAACCGGTCCTGCCGCGGCCCATGTTCGGCGCCGCGCCCAAGGCGGCGGCAGCGACATCGGTGAGCTTCGTGGCCCCCGGGTGCGACGGCGACCTCGCCGACCGGATCGGCCTGTCCCGGAGGCTCGTCCCGGTCCGCAACACACGGGCGGTCGGCAAGGCGGACATGCCCAACAACGATGCCTGCCCGCGCATCGAGGTCGATCCCGACACGTTCACGGTCCGCGTGGACGGGGAGGTCTGGGACGCCGAGCCGGCCACCGAACTGCCCATGGCGCAGCGCTATTTCCTGTTCTGAGACATCGATGGCGCCATCACCGTCACACGACGACCCGAGCGGTGCAGGGTCCGGCCCGGGATTCGCTGACTCACCGCTGGCGATGATGCTGACCCTCGCCGACTCCCGGCTGCCGGTGGGTGGGCACGTACATTCCGGCGGCGTCGAACAGGCCGTCGCCGACCGGGTGATCCGTGGCGTCGACGACCTCGCCGACTACCTGCGCCGCCGTATCGCCACCAGCGGCCTGGTCGCCGCGTCGATCGCCGCGGCGGTCGCCGACGACACGCTCGACGTCGAGGCCGCCCAGCTCGAAACCGATGCCCGCACACCGTCGGCCGCGGCGCGTAAGGCGTCGCTGGCACAGGGGAGAGGGCTGCTGCGGCTCGCCAAGCGCATGTGGCCGACCCTGGACTGGTCCGGACACGCGCCGCGGACCCATCTCCCGGTCGTCAGCGGCGCGGTGGGCCGGGCGTGCGGGCTGTCGGGCTTTCACACCGCATTGATCCTCGTCTACACGACGATGAGCGGTTCGGCGACCGCGGGCCAGCGTCTGCTCGCCCTCGACCCGGCCGATGTGGCGCTGGTGATCGCGGGCCTCGGTCGCGACTGTGAGAACGTCGCGGCGCAGGCCGCCGTCGGCCTTGCCGATCTCTCCGACCCGGTGCTCGACGTCTTCGCCGAACGCCATGAGCGGCAACCGATGCCGCTGTTCATGTCCTGAGCCCATACCATCCGAGAGGAACCCGATGCCCCCGCATCTCATCGACGGTCAACCCCACTCGCACGACCACGACCGCCCACGCCGCCGTCGCGAACCGGGTGAGGCGTTGCGGATCGGGGTGGGCGGTCCCGTGGGGTCGGGTAAGACGGCGCTGGTGGCAGCCCTGTGCCGGCAACTGCGCGACGAATTGTCGGTGGCCGTGCTGACCAACGACATCTACACCACCGAGGACGCGGACTTCCTGCGCCGCAATGCGGTCCTGCCGGATGAACGGATCACCGCCGTGCAGACCGGCGGGTGCCCGCACACCGCGATCCGCGACGACATCACCGCCAACCTCGACGCGATCGACGATCTGATCGCGGCCAACCCGCCGCTGGATCTGATCCTGGTGGAATCCGGTGGCGACAACCTCACCGCGACCTTCTCCACGGGCCTGATCGACGTGCAGATCTTCGTGATCGACGTGGCGGGCGGGGACAAGGTGCCGCGCAAGGGCGGTCCCGGCGTGACGTTCTCGGATCTGCTGGTGATCAACAAGACCGATCTGGCGCAGCGGGTGCACGCCGACCTCGACGTCATGCGGCGCGATGCCGAGCGGGTCCGGGAGGGCAGACCGACCGCCATGATCTCGCTCACCGACGATCCGGCCGCGTCGGATGTGCTGGCGTGGGTGCGCGCACAGCTCGCCGAGATCGCGGTCGCCGGCTGACCTCGTGCACACCGAGATCGAGATCGTCGCGCAACCCGGCCGCTCGCCCCGGACACGGTGCACCGGTGGTGTGGCGGTGCGCCAGACCGGACCGTCCTCGCTGCATCTGATCGGCACGGCGGCGACCCCATTGGGTGGCGACACCATCACCGTGCGGGTCGTGGTCGAGGCGGGGGCGACGCTGCACCTCGAGACCGTCGCGGCCACCATCGCGCTGCCCGCGCGGGAGCGGTTGGACTCTCGGATGGACTGGTGGCTCGAGGTGGGTGCCGGTGCGAGGCTGCACGTCGATCCCGAACCCACCATCGTGGCCGCCGGTGCCGAGCACCGCACCGACACCAGGGTGATCGCGGCGCCGGACGCCACCGTCATCGTCGCCGAATACGCGCAGCTCGGCCGTGGCACGGAAACGCAGGAACACACCGCCCGCGCGCGCTGGCAGGGTGGGCTGCATGTCGACGTCGCCGGTGCGCCGGTGCTGCGCCATCGGCTCGCGCTCGATGGTTTGCGCGGCGCCGGCCATCGGGCCGTCGGCAGTGTGTTCCGTTATCCGGACGAGCGCGCGGCCGACGTGTCACCGACCGCGTACGCGACGCGGCTCGAACTGACCCGGCCGGCCGGCGTCGCGGGATCGACCCTCACGACCGCGGTGGCCGGGTCGGCCACCGCGGCGCGGGCCGTCTGCGACGAGCTCGATCTCGCTCCGCTCGCGCTTTAGGGCGTGTCTCCGAGATCAGCTGGCCTCGACGGCCGTCGACTCGGCGCCCGCGGACTCCGCCTCCACCTCGGGTATCGGTTTGTTCTCCATGGCGCTGAGCGCTCCGAGCGCGGTGCGCGCGTATACCTGCTGTTCGGTCACCGCGAGCTGGGTGCGATGTCGGGTGCTGAACGCGAAGAACCAGTTGACCAGGGTGTTCAGTCGGTTGCGGAAGCCGACGAGGTACACCAGGTGCAGCGCCAGCCAGCCCAGCCACGCGAAGTAGCCCTCGGTCTCGAACTTCTTGTTCTTCAGGCCCGGGATCGGCACCTGCATGACCGCGCTGAACCGCGACACGGTGGCCATCGAGCCCTTGTCGAAGTAGCTGAACGGCTTGCGTTCCGACGGCGTGTGACCCTTCAGCTCGGCCTTGATCGCATCCGCGGCGTACCGGCCACCCTGGATGGCGCCCTGGGCAACGCCGGGCACACCGTCGACGGCCATCATGTCTCCCACGACGAACACGTGCGGGTGGCCGGGGATCGACAGATCCGGGAGGACCTTCACGCGGCCGGCGCGGTCGAGTTCGACACCCGACTGCTCGGCGAGCTGCTTACCCAGCGGGCTGGCCTGCACGCCCGCCGACCACACCTTGCACTGCGATTCGATCCGGCGGGTGGTGCCGTCCTTGTCCTTGACCTCCAGGCCGTCGTAGTCGAGGCCGGTGACCATGGCGTTGAGCTGGATCTCGACCCCCATCTTCTCCAGGCGAGCCGCTGCCTTCATGCCGAGCTTCTCGCCGAACGGCGGCAACACCGCCGGTGCGGCATCGAGGAGGATCACGCGGGCCTCGGTCGGGTCGATGTTGCGGAAGGTGCCCTTGAGGGTCTTGTCGCTCATCTCCTTGATCTGGCCCGCCATCTCGACGCCGGTGGGGCCCGCGCCGATGACGACGAACGTGAGCAGCTTGGCCCGTTCCGCCGGGTCGTCGGAGAGCTCGGCCTGCTCGAACGCGCCGAGAATACGGCCACGCAGCTCGAGGGCATGGTCGATGGTCTTCATGCCGGGGGCGAACTCGGCGAAGTGATCATTGCCGAAGTACGACTGATCAGCGCCGGCCGCGATGATCAGGTGGTCGAAGGGCGTCACCGTGATGCGCTCGAGGAGTCGCGAGGTGACCGTCCGCCCCTCGAGATCGATCTTGAACACATCGCCCAGCAGGACTCGTGTGTTCTTCTGTTTGCGCAGGATCACGCGGGTCGCGGGGGCGATCTCGCCCTCGGCGATGATGCCGGTGGCCACCTGGTACAGCATCGGCTGGAACAGGTGATGCGTGGTCTTCGCGATGAGGGTGACGTCGACGTCGGCCTTGGCGAGGCGTTGGGCCGCGAAAAGACCACCGAAGCCGGAACCGACGATGACCACGTGGGGCCGGGCTGAGGACGGAGTCGGGCTGCTCATATGAAGAACATCTCCTGTCGAATGGGAGGTCGGCTGCTACCGCACGCCCCCTAACGGTAGTCAATCATCGACGATCGGTCTCGCCGAAGACCCCGCGGTGCGTGGGCATGCGACGACGCCGTGGATTTCCGTGGTCACGCCGTGAGGTCGGCAACATCCGGCCGTCGCGCCGTCCATGATGCCGCACGGGGCGGCGACCACGCCAATGCTGTCGTCTCCCAGTGGCTGCGCAGCAGCTCGTACTCGACCTCACCGCCGCCGAGACCGGACATCTCCTCGTCGCCGGACAGCCGGATCGCCGACAGCCGCATCCCGACCTTCTCCATCACGCGCCGCGACGGCGAGTTGGCTGCGAGGGTGCTGCCGAAGACGCGTTCGGCGGCGATCTCCCGGAACGACATCGCAACCAGCGCCCGCGAGGCCTCGGTCGCGAACCCCTGACCCCACGTGTCGCGGCGGAGCCGATAACTCAACTCGAGCTCGGAGCGGCTGCTGTGTCGGGGGGTCCGCAGGGCGAACCACCCGACGAAGCCCGCGTTCGTTCGTTCCCTCGCCGCCCACATCCCGGTGCGATGCGCCCGGAGTTCGGCCTGCGCGCGGGGCAGCACCCAGTCCTCGATGACCTCCCGGGGGGTTGGGGCGCCACCGCTGACGAACCGCATCACCGCCGGATCGCTGTCGAGTTCCACGAGCGAGTCGACATCGGACATCTCGACCGGACGCAGCCGTAACCGAGCCGTCTCCAAGATCACGACTTCCCCCTCGCCTCACGTCTGCCTCGAGAGAGTCTACGGTCTCCCCGCCACCGCACGGCGCCCATCGGACGGGTGTGTCCGCGCCGACAGGCCTTGCCGTCGGACGCCCTGTCGGAGACAGCCGCTGAGGCCCTGTCGGAGACAGCCGCTGAGGCCCTGTCGGAGACAGCCGCTGAGGCCCTGTCGGAGACAGCCGATAGGGTCTTCGATCGTGGCCGACCAACACCTCGAGATGGCCCTGCAACTGCGGTGGGGCGACATGGACATCAACAACCACATCAACAACGTGCAATTCGCTCGTCTCTTCGAGGAGGGCCGGGTCCGTTCGTTCGCGACGTGGCTGCCCGATCGGCCCGCGGACTACTCGATGGTCGTCGCGCGTCAGGACATCGTCTTCACCGCGACCCTCGACTACGGCCTCGACCCCGTCACCGTGCGGACGTGCGTCGGCCGTGTCGGCACCGCGTCGTTCACGATGGTGCTGACGCTGATCGACCCGACCGGACAGACCTGCGCGGTGGCCGAGACCACGATGGTGTCGGTCGACGAGGTGGGACGGCCGCGCGCGATCCCCGACGCCGTGCGCGAGGTGATCGCCGCGCATCAGGTCTCAGGAGCCGGACTGCCGGTCCGGAACTGACCTCCGCACCAACCACGAAACCCCAAGGCGAGGATAATGTTTCACCTGCATCGCGCCGAGCGCACCGACGCCCTCGCCGATGCGCTCGCGGATCTGCTGTCGAGCCCGCCGTCGGACCCGTTGAGTCCCGAGGTGGTGGCGGTACCCGCACCCGGTGTGGAGCGGTGGCTGCAGCAGCGCCTCGCCACCCGCCTCGGCGCGTCGGGAGGCGGCGACGGAATCGCGGCGAACATCGACTTCACCTCCCCGGCGGCGCTGACCGACCGGGTGATCGGTGACGTCCGCGGTGCGGCGTCGGGGGCCGACCGGTGGCGGGGTCCGGCGATGACCTGGCCCGTGCTGATGGTGCTCGACGAGACCATAGACGACCCCGGCCTCGCGGTGCTGGCCCGTCACGTCGGAGCCGACACCGAGGCCGACGACCACCGGCGCGGCCGCCGCTTCGCGACGGCCCGACAGATCGCCGAGCTGTTCGACGGGTACGGGCGTCAGCGGCCGGCGATGCTGTCGGACTGGGCCGCCGGACACGACACCGACGGCGCCGGGCGATCCGTGCCCGACGATCTCGGCTGGCAGCCGGCTTTCTGGCGGGCGGTGCGTGAGTCGATCGGCGAGCCGCACCCCGCCGAGGACCTGCCGCGGGTGTGCGCCCGATTGCGTGACGACCCTACGTCGACCGACCTGCCGGAACGGCTGTCGGTGTTCGGGCCGACCCGCGTCACCGAGTCGCTGCTGGCGGTGCTCGCCGCGCTCGCCGTCCATCGCGAAGTGCATCTGTTCGTGCCCCACCCCGGACCCGCCCTGTGGGATGCGGTGACCGCCGCGGCGCCTACGACGCCGACGATGCGGCGTGCCGAGCTGACGCCGCCGCGGCTCACGCACCCGCTGTTGTCGAGTCTGTCGCGGGACGTGACCGAACTGCAGCTGCGGGTGGCGCCTGTCGTCGACCGCGTCGTGCACCACCCGCCGGTGTCGGCCGTCGCAGAGGGTGGGTCGGTGCTCGCGGCCCTGCAGGCGGGCATCCGTGACGATCGCCTCGAGGTCGGGTCGGTGCCGGCCGACAACTCCGTCGAGATCCACTCCTGCCACGGCCGGGAACGGCAGGTCGAGGTGCTGCGTGACCGCCTGCTGCACCTGTTCGCCGACGACCCGAGCCTGCAGCCGCGCGACGTCGTCGTGATGTGTCCGGACGTGGAGTCGTTCGCGCCACTGATCCGCGGGGCGTTCGGCCAGCCGGGTCTGGGCCATCCGGCCTTCGAACTGCGCGTGCGACTCGCCGACCGCGGGCTGCGCACCACCAACGAGGTTCTCGACGTCGTGGCCACCGTCGTGGAACTGGCTGCCGGGCGGGTCACCGCCGGTGAGGTTCTCGATCTGCTCGGCAGGGCCCCGGTCCGCCAGCGCTTCGACGTGAGCGACGACGACCTCGACATGATTCGGGAGTGGTTGGCGGGCAGTAACGTCCGATGGGGCATCGCCGACGGTCAGCGCGCGCGGTTCGGCCTGGCGGGGTTCGGGCAGGGTACCTTCGCCGCGGGACTGGACCGCATCGTGCTCGGCGCGGTCGCCGAGGAGGCGGACGGCGAGTGGCTCGACACCGCCCTGCCGCTGGCCGGCGTGGAGAGTACCGAGATCGATCTCGCCGGGCGGTTCGCCGAGTTCGTCGCACGGCTGTCGGAGATCCTCGACTCGTTGTCCGGGACACATCCACTGCAGCGGTGGATCGAGATCCTCGTCGGCGTGATCGACGCCCTGGTGCTCACCGGGCGCGACGAGGAATGGCAACGCGCTCAGGCGATCCGAGCCCTGACCGCCGCCTTCGACGGCCACCGGGACGGCGGTGACACCGAAGAGCGCATCCGGCTCCGGCTCGGTGACATCCGCGACCTGGTTGCCGTGCTGGTCGCCGCGGCACCCACGCGTGCCAACTTTCGGACCGGCGAGCTGACGGTGTGTTCGATGGTGCCGATGCGGTCGGTGCCGCATCGGGTGATCGTGCTGCTCGGCGTCGACGCCGACGCGTTCCCGCGCGCCCAGCGGACCGACGGCGACGACATCCTCGGACGCGAACCGCTGGTGGGGGAACGCAATCCGCGTGACGAGGACAGACAGCTGTTCCTCGATGCGATCTGCGCGGCGCGCGACAACCTGCTGGTGTTCTACAGCGGTTCCGATCCGGTGTCGGGAGAACGGATCCCGCCGGCGGTGGTGGTCAGCGAACTCGTCGACACGGTCACCGCGCTGACCGGTCCCGACGGCGCCGACCGGGGGTGCGTGCGCCTCCACACCCTGCACGGATTCGACGCGGCCAACTTCCGTCCGGGGACGATCACGGGTATCGACGGTCCGCTCAGCTTCGACCGCGCGCTGCTCGCCGGCGCGCGATCGCTGGGCCGGGCGGCGACAGCGACCCCACCGATCGCCGACATCGCGATTCCGCCCGCCCCCGACGACGACATCGACCTCGACGACCTGGTGTCCTTCCTGCTCAACCCGATCGAGGGGTTCGTCCGGCAGAGGCTCGGCGCCCGGGTGCCCGACGACGAGCGGCCCCACGCCGACCAGCTCGACGTGGAACTCGACGCCCTGGAGCGGTGGGGTATCGGCGACCGATTCCTGAACCGGATGCTCGCGGGAGAGGATCTGGCCCGTTGTCAGGCCGCCGAACTGCGGCGGGGAACATTGCCGCCGTTCACCTTCGGTACCCGGGAGCTCCAGGCGATCTCCACCGACGTGACCGCGGTGTTCGACGCGGCCGCCGCCGCCCGCGCGGGCCGGCCGCGGACCGCCGACCTGACGGTGGCGCTGCCCGACGGGCGCCGGCTCTACGGAACCGTCGGCGACATCTTCGGCGGCACCGTCGTCACTGCGACCTACTCCAAGCTGCGGGCCAAACAGCGGCTGGGCACCTGGGTGCGTCTGGTGGCGCTGGCCGCCGCCCGGGGCGGTGAACCCG
The DNA here is from genome assembly GCF_000298195.1 of Gordonia rhizosphera NBRC 16068. Taxonomy (GTDB): domain Bacteria; phylum Actinomycetota; class Actinomycetes; order Mycobacteriales; family Mycobacteriaceae; genus Gordonia; species Gordonia rhizosphera. Next base: position 54,768 of record NZ_BAHC01000104.1, read on the forward strand.
ACGGGGCGGAGGTCCTCGGCGGCCTGGTCGTCGCCCGGCGGCCGGGACGGCGCGGCGGGGTGGCGCGGTCGCTGTACGCGATTCCCGACGACCCGCTGAGTGTGCTGACCGACCTCGTCGCCCTACGCGACGCCGGGCTGCGGCGGGTGCTGCCGCTGCCGATCGATCCGGCCGCCGAGTTCGTCGCCCATCATCGTCGCGGCGGCCCGGTCGCGACATCGTTGCCCGCCGCGCGCCGGTCCTTCGACGGTGACTTCGGCGCGGGTCGGGATCGCTACCTTCGTCTGGTCTTCGGCGGCGACGTGACGGCCGACGTCGATGCCGACGCGATGTTCGGCGAGACACTGCCCGACGACGGTCGGTGGTGCGGGCTGCAGTTGCCCGGTGATCCGGGTGATCCGCTGTTCGCCGGTCTGGCCCGGCTGGTCTGGGAACCCCTGATAGAACACGAGACGACGACATGACCACCGCCACCCCGTTCGACATCGCCGCGCCGTTGCCGGAGGGCACCACGGTCCTCGAGGCCAGCGCCGGCACCGGGAAGACCTACGCCATCGTCGGCGTCGCCGCCCGCCACATCGCCGACGGTGTGTCGATCGACAAACTCCTGCTGGTCACCTTCAGTCGGGCGGCCACCGCCGAACTGCGCGAACGGATGCGCGATCGGGTCCGCGACCTCGTCGCCGCCCTGTCCGATCCCGCCCTGCCCGATCCGCAGGTGGCGCGCATCCACGACGACCCGCTCGTCGGGTATCTGACCTCGGGCACACCCGAGCTGGTCGCGACACGTCGCGAACGGCTGTCGCGGGCGCTGTCGGATTTCGACGCCTCCACCATCGCCACCACCCACACCTTCTGCAACCGGATGCTCGACGCTCTGGGCTTCCTGGGCGAACGGGACCTGATCCACGAGATCGTGGAGGATGTCGACGATCTTGTCGACGAGGCCGCCCTAGACCTCTACATCCGTGGCTACGCGGGCACCGAGCGGCCGGAGATCTCCTATGCCGACGCCGCCGCGATCGCTCGGGACACGGTCCGACAACCCGGTGCGAAGCTCGCGCCGACCGTCGCCGACCTCGACGACGCGGGCGGCGCGAGGGCCGTCGCCGCCCGTCGCCGCATCGGCTTCGCCGGCAAGATCCGGGACATCGTCGAAAGCCGGAAACGGTTGTCGCGGTTGCGGACCTACGACGACCTGCAGATGATGCTGTATCGCATCGTGACCGATCCCGTCGTCGGCGAGGCCGCCTGCGAGCGAATCCGTGCGGTGTTCGATGTGGTGCTCGTCGACGAGTTCCAGGACACCGACCCGCAACAGTGGGAGATCGTCCGCAGATGCTTCCACGGTCATCGGACGCTCGTTCTGGTCGGTGACCCGAAACAGTCCATCTACGGATTCCGCGGCGCCGAGGTGCTCGCCTACCTGCAGGCGGTCAAGACCGCGGACACCCTGCGGGTCCTCGACGTCAACCGGCGGTCCGACGGTGCCCTGGTCGGGGCGCTGGGCCGTCTGTATGGCGGCGCCGAACTCGGCAACCCGAGGATCGTCGTGCACGACGTCGAGGCGGCTCATCCGGGTAGCCGTATCCACGGTGTGCCGCCGGTCCGGATCCGGGCCTTCGCACGTCGGACCTTTACGATGACCGGGCCTAGCGGTTTCGCCACGGTGGGACTGGTGCGCGACCGCGTCATCGCCGACGTCGCGGCCGACATCGCCGGCCTGCTCGCCTCCGGCACCGCCATCGAGGTGGACGGGGTGCGGCGGCCCGTCGAGCCCGGCGACATCGCGGTCCTGGTGACCCTCAACAAGACCATCGAACCACTGCGACAACAGCTTTCCCACCACGGTGTCGCGGCGGTCATCGGTTCGGGAACCAGCGTCTTCCACACCGCCGCCGCCCGGCAGTGGCTCGCGGTGCTGCGCGCCATCGAGCAGCCGGCGCGCAGCGATCTGGTTCGGATGGCGGCGCTGACGCCGCTGATCGGGTGGACCCCGCAGCGGCTGGCCGCCGACGACGGGACCGGCACCGCCGAGCTCGCCTCGCTGCTGCAGGATCTCGGGCGGGTGTTCGCCGAAGGCGGGTTCGCCGCGATGTCCCAACGCCTCGTGGGCCGGATGGCGGTACCGGAACGAGTGCTGGGTACCCGCGACGGGGAACGTGCCCTCACCGACTTGCTGCAGGTCTCGGCGCTGTGCAATGCCCAGGTCGCCGACACCGACTGTGGCCTGGGCGCGTTGCACGAGTGGCTCGCCGAACGCGTCGCCGACACCACCCGGTGGCAGCGCCACGAGGACCAGACCCGGCGACTGGACCGAGATACCCAGGCCGTCCAGATCATGACGGTGTATCGCAGCAAGGGCCTGCAGTTCCCGATCGTCTATCTGCCGTTCGCCTGGGACGGCACCCGCAACTCGAACCGCGCGACCTTCACCTACCACGACGAACACGGTGAGCGCTGCCTGGACGTGGCCGGCAAGGAAGCTCCGGGCTATGCGGCGCGATGGCGGCAGTACGAGACCGAGGCGGCGGGCGAGGACCTGCGACTGCTGTATGTGGCGCTCACCCGCGCTCAGTCGCAGGTGGTGGCCTGGTGGGCGCCGGCCTACCACACCCGCAACTCGGCACTGCATCGAATCCTTTTCGGACGCAACGGGGATTCGCCGCAGATCCCCGACGCCGTCGACGTCGGCGACGACGACACCATTGCCCGTGTCCTGTGGGGGCATCAGACCGCGGACGGGTCCATCCGTGTGGAGAGCGCGGGTCGGCCCACGACAGCGCGGGTGGAGCCGGCGGCGCCGGCGGCAGTCGCAGACGACCTCGAGGTCGCCCGATTCGACCGGGTCATCGACCAGAACTGGCGCCGCACTTCGTATTCGGCGATCGTGGCGAGTGCTGCACACACCGGTGCCCCGCTCCTCGGGTCGGGCAGCGAGGCCGACGACGACCTGATCGCCGACGAACCGGCCGACGACACCGTCGCACCGGCCGAGCCGGCAGCGACATCCGCGACCCCGTCGTTGATGAACCAGATGCCCTACGGCGCCGCGTTCGGCACCCTTGTGCACGAGGTCCTCGAATACGTCGACACCGACACGGCCGACCTCGCGGCGCATGTCCGGGAGCTGTGTCGTGCGTCGATCGAGCGCCGTCTGGTCGACGTCGACGTGGAGAGACTCACCGAGGCGCTGCTGGGAGTGCTGAGGACACCACTCGGGTTCGGTGACCTGAGCGCCATCCGACCGCGCGATCGCGTCGCCGAGATGGAGTTCGAGTTCCCGCTGGTCGGCGACGGATCCGCGGACGCTGAACGGGCGGTCACAATGGCGGCGATCGCCGACCTGCTCGATGAGCACCTGGCACCCGACGACCCGCTCGCCGGATACTCGGCGCGACTGCGGGAACTGCCGCCGCAGCAGCGGTTCCGTGGCTTCCTGACCGGCAGCGTCGACTCGGTGCTGCGTATCCCGGACGGCCGGTTCGTCATCGTCGACTACAAGACGAACCGGTTGCGAGCCGGCGATCTCGGCGCCGAGGACTTCTCGGTCGAGGCGATGGCCGCGGAGATGATGGGGGCCAACTACCCGTTGCAGGCTCTGCTGTATTCGGTTGCGCTGCATCGCTACCTGCGATGGCGGTTGCCGGGCTACTCCGCCGCTGCACATCTCGGTCCGGTGCAATACCACTTCGTGCGCGGGATGGTCGGGCCGGCGACACCGCCGGGCTGCGGTGTGTTCGAGTGGCGGGTCCCGGCATCGCTGATCGAGGATCTGTCGGATCTGCTGGGGGAGGGGACCCGATGACGATCCCGGACAGCACTGCCGCCGACGGGCCGTCGAGGTCCCGATTCGATGCCCGTGCGGTCATCGCCGACGACGGTGTCCTCGGCGCGCTGAACGCCGCCGGTGTCCTCGACGCGGCCGACGTCCACGTGACCCGTCGGCTCGTCACGTTGTGCGGTGTGCCGGTCGCCGAGACGGCCCAGGTGGGGGCGGCGCTCGCGGTGCGCGCGGTGCGGCACGGGTCGACGTGTCTGGCGCTCGCCCGGGTCCCGGAACTCATTCGTGACGACCCGGACGGCGTCGTCGACCCGACGTTGCTGCCCGCGCCGGCCGAACTCGAACGTGCCCTCGCCGACTGCGCCCTGGTCCGCGGTTCCGGTGCCGGGCCGTTGCGGCCGCTTGTTCTGGCGTCGTCGGATGACGGTCCGCTGCTCTATCTGCACAAGTACTTTCGGCAGGAGCAGCTGATCCGCACGGTGCTCGCCGAGCGGGCTGCCTCGCGACCGCCGGTCGACGTGGCCGCGGTGTCGGCGGCGGTGGAGGCGGTCTTCGGGCCGGTGGAGGGCTCGGAGGTCGATCTGCAACGGGTGGCGGCGCAGCTGGCGGCGACGAGCTGGACCGTCGTCGTCGCCGGAGGCCCCGGCACCGGCAAGACCTACACGGTTGCCCGGATCCTCGCGGTGCTCGACCGGCTGTCCGGCCGAACCAGCCGGATCGGGTTGTGCGCCCCTACCGGACGGGCCGCGGCGCAGTTGCAGGCGGCGGTGTCCGCCGATCCCGCCGCACCTGCATCGGTTCGGGCGGTCACCGTGCACTCCCTGCTCGGGTGGCGGCCCGGGTCGCAGCCGCGCCACGGCCGCGGCAACCGTCTGCCCTACGACGTGGTGGTCGTCGACGAGACGTCGATGCTGTCGATGACCGCGATGAGCAGGCTGCTCGACGCCGTCCGCCCGGACACGCGAGTGATCCTCGTCGGTGACCCGCATCAGCTCGCCTCGGTCGAGGCCGGCGCGGTGCTCGCCGATCTCGTCGACCGCGTCGCGACCACCGCGCCGCCACCCATTCCGGCGGGCGTCGTCGACCAGCGGGTGCTGTCGTCGGCCGGTGACCGGACCCGGGTGGAACACGGTGTGGTGACGCTGAGCCGCGGCCACCGGTTCGGCGGCGGGATCGCCCGGGTCGCCGCGGCGATCAACCGCGGCGACGCCGATGCCGTGGTCGATCTGGTGTCGGACGCGGACATTCCCGAGGTCACGCTGGTCGAGCCCGAGGACCTCGACGGCATCCGCGCCGATGTACTCGCGTGGGGCAGCGCGCTGCGTGACGCCGCGCTGGCGGGTGACGCCGACGCCGCGCTCGGTGCCCTGAACGTGCACCGCGTGCTGTGCGCGCACCGGGAGGGCAGCTGGGGTGTGCAGGGGTGGTCGCGCCGGATCATCGAGTGGCTGTCGGCGCTGCCCGACCATCATCGGCTCGTCCCCGACTCGACGGAACGCTATGCCGGTGAGCCGCTGTTGGTGACCGCGAACGACCGGCACACCGAGACGTTCAACGGTGACAGCGGTGTCGTGACCCGCGCCGAGAACGGTTTGCGGGTAGCGTTTCGCCGCGGCGAGGTCGTCCGCACGCTGCATCCCACGCAGCTCGCCGATGTCATGCCGTTGTACGCGATGACGATCCACCGCAGCCAGGGAAGTCAATTCGACGGTGTCACAGTCATTTTGCCGCCCCAAGGGTCGGAGTTGCTGACGCGTGAACTGTTGTACACCGCCGTCACCCGAGCCCAAAGTCGCGTACGCATCGTCGGGACGCGGGAGGTGTTGGCGGCGGCGGTAGCGCGGCGCGTGCAGCGTGCCAGTGGCCTGCGCTCACCAATCCACGTCGTCACCCCACCCGCCCCGTCCTGACCCGCGCTGTCGACCCCCACGTCGAGCGTGCGCCCCTGGTCGTCGAGTGTGCGCATCCGGACGTCGAGCGTGCGCCCCTGGTCGTCGATCGTGCGCATCCGGACGTCGAGCGTGCGCCCCTGGTCGTCGAGCGTGCGCCCCTGGTCGTCGAGCGTGCGCATCCGGACGTCGAGCGTGCGCCCCTGGTCGTCGAGCGTGCGCCCCTGGTCGTCGAGCGTGCGCATCCGGACGTCGAGCGTGCGCATCCCAGCCGGTCCGCGTCGGCAGGTTCAGTAATAACAACCACGTGACCGCAGGGCCTTGTCGATCTCGATGATGATGCTCCACGGAGCCGTCCGCAGTCGCTCCCTGTCTATCCGGATGATGATCCACCCGAGATCCCGCAACTTCGCGTCGCGCGCTTCATCACTCGCGCGCTGCTCCGGCGAGGCGTGGTAGTCCTCGCCGTCGTACTCGATCGCGATTTTCGGGAGCCGATAACCGAGGTCTATTCGCGCGAAGACGAACCCCGTCTCGTCAGCGACCCGGATCTGGGTCTCCGGGGTGGGTAGATCGCCCCGGAGCATCAAGAGTCGGACCCAGCTCTCCGGCGGCGACTCGGCGTTTGCGTCAATCAGTGGTATCAGGTTGCGCAACTGCCGGATTCGTCGACGACGACTTCGATTGTGAGCGTAGACGTGGAGCTCCTCGATGGGGAAGTCCGTGGCACGGACGAGATCATCGAGATACCCGAGAGCACGCCACTCCGGTGCGATCCGCCCGAGATCGAAGGCAGTGCGGATCGGAGTCGTCACCCGGATGCCGTCGACCACCATCACGTCGGTGGCGTCGAGGTCGGTTCGGTGGATGCGGCTGCCAAGCCCCGGCCTCCCCGAACCCGTCGGATGCCGAATGAGTTCGATGATGAAATCATCGTCGTACCAACGGCAACCGTGCATGATCGAGGCGGCCATTCCCCCGACGACGGGCTCGCCGTCGGCGTTGCGCACAGTCCGCACAATGTGCTCGCGCGCGGAGAGCAGCGCCTCCCGAGAGACGTACTGATCGCCGTGCAAACGTCTGAATGCGGCCTCGAACTGCTCGGCGGTCATCCCGCAGTCCTCGATGGCTTCCTGCCGCCGGATGAGGCGCCTGTCGTCGGGCGTCAGATTCTGCATGTTTCCTTGGACGCAGCGGAGGTCCGATCGGTTTCATCTCTCCGGGAAACATCTTCGACGGGTCCAGAGCGCACGATCGACGTGGGGGGCGCACGATGGGCGTGTGCGTGCGCACGATCGACGTGGGGGGCGCACGATGGGCGTGTGCGTGCGCACGGTGGGCGTGGCGGTGCGCACGATCGACGAGGGGGTGCGCACGATGGGCGTGTGCGTGTCCACGGTGGACGTGGGGGTGCGCACGATGGGCGTGGCGGTGAGCGGGATGGGCGTGCGGTGGACGATTACGCGAGGTCGAACCCGCCCGGGACGAGGTCGCGACGGATATAGTTCTCAGTCCCCAGTAGACGGGTGCGTCGTTCGGAGGGGAGGGCCAGCAGCGCCTGCATCGTCTTGCTGCGCTTCAACTCGGTGCGGTGGGCGCGGATCGCGGCGGCCTTGCGGTCGCGCCACTCGGTGACGTCGATGACGAGATCGATCGCGGACTTCGGCGTCCCCGGCAGATAGTCGCGGGGTGTACTGGCGAAGAGATCATCCTGTACGTCGTCGACCATCCACTTCGGGATGGTGACGAAGTAAATCGACTTGGTCTGCCAGCCCTCACCCTCGGACCGGTACAGCCGCGGACTGGCGGCGGCGTCGGCGGCCACCATCGCCAACCGGTGAGCGTGGATATGGTCCGGATGCCCATAGATGCCGATTGCGTCGTAGGTGACGATCGCGTCGGGACGCAGGCGGCGGATCAGGGCGACCATTTCACGTACCTGATCGTCGATCGGCACGTGTGCGAAGCGCGGCGCACCCGGTGCGGACTCCGGCACCCGGTCGTCGGCGTAGCCGAGCATGATCGGGCGGCGGGGGAGTCCCAGCTCGCGGGCCGCGTCCACCAGCTCGGCGTGCCGCCATGTCCCCTCCGCCCACGTGCACATGACCAGGTCGGCGTCCCCACCGCCGGCCATATGGCGTGCGATCGTGCCGCCGGTCCATAGCGACTCGTCATCGGGGTGCGCGTGCACGAACAACAGCCGAGGATCAGACATTCACCGGGCTTCCTGTGGCGGACGTGGGCTCGGGTCGATCGGCACACGCCGGAGGACCCACTTCAGGGTAGCCAATGGGTGGATCGGTAAGATCCGGCTCCGTCGAAGGCTGTCAAGTGGAGGTCGATCATGAGTGGTCAAACTGAGGTTCACGAGTTCCAGGCGGAGACCCGGCAGTTGCTGGATCTCATGGTGCATTCGGTCTACTCGAACAAGGACAGCTTCCTGCGCGAGCTGATCTCCAACTCCTCGGACGCGCTGGACAAGCTGCGTCTGGAGTCCCTGCAGGACAAGAGTCTGGATGTGGACACCTCCGATCTCCACATCCGACTCGAGGCGGACGCGCAGGCGCGGACCCTCACCGTCCGAGACAACGGCATCGGCATGTCCAGGGAGGATGTGATCGGGCTCATCGGCACGCTCGCGCGGTCCGGCACCGCCGAGTTGCGTCGCAAGCTCATCGAGGCGAAGGACGCGGCCGCATCCGAGGAGTTGATCGGGCAGTTCGGCATCGGTTTCTACTCGACCTTCATGGTCGCCGACACGGTCACCCTCGTCACCCGCCACGCCGGCGAGGACGTCGCCACCCGGTGGGAGTCGACGGGCGACGGCACCTACACGCTCGACGACGTCGCGGACGCGCCGCAGGGGACGTCGGTGACGCTGACGCTGAAGCCCGTCGACACCGAGGACCACCTCTACGACTACACCGACCCGACGAAGCTGCGGGCGCTGGTCAAGCGGTATTCGGACTTCATCGCGTGGCCTATCCGAATGGACGTCGAGAAGCCGGTTCCGGCCTCCGACGAGGACGCCGAGGACGCCGAACCCCGCACCGAGATCGTCACCGAGACGATCAACTCGCAGAAGGCGCTGTGGGCCAAGTCGTCCGACGAGGTGTCGAAGGACGAGTACAACGAGTTCTACCGGCACGTCAGCCACGCGTGGGATGAACCGCTCGAGGTCATCACGCTCAAGGCGGAGGGCACCTTCGAATACCAGGCGCTGCTGTTCCTTCCGTCGCAGGCGCCCTTCGACCTGTTCATGCGGGAGCACACCTCCGGCATCCAGCTCTATGTCAAACGCGTCTTCATCATGGACGACTGCGAGGAGCTGATCCCCGAGTACCTGCGCTTCGTGAAGGGTGTCGTCGACGCCGCCGACCTGTCGCTCAACGTCTCCCGCGAGATCCTCCAGCAGGATCGGCAGATCCGCGCCATCCGTCGCCGACTCACCAAACGCGTGATCTCGACGGTGTCGGACCTGCGTAGCTCGCGCCCCGACGACTACAAGACGTTCTGGCAGAATTTCGGCCGGGTCTGGAAAGAAGGTCTGGTCAACGACTTCGACAATCGCGACGCGCTGCTGAAGGCGTCGTCGTTCGAGTCGACGGAGTCTGCCGACGAACTCACCACTCTCGCCGACTATGTCGGCCGGATGCGCACCGGGCAGGACACGATCTACTACATGACCGGCGAGAGCCGTCAGCAGATCGAGAACTCACCGCATATGGAGGCGTTCCGCGCCAAGGGAATCGAGGTTCTGCTCCTCACCGACCCGGTCGACGAGATGTGGGTCACCGCGGGCCTCGAGTTCGAAGGCAAGTCCTTCACCTCGATCGCCAAGGGTGCGGTCGATCTCGACGAGATCGACGCGGAGACCGCCGATTCCGAGGAGTCCGAGAAAGCCAAGGCGGACAAGGAGAAGCAGACCGAGGAGTTCTCTGGCCTGCTCAGCTGGCTGGCGGACACCCTCTCCGAGGATGTGAACGAGGCGCGGTTGTCGTCGCGGCTCACCGAATCCCCGGTCTGCCTCGTCGGCGACACCTTCTCGATGTCCCCGCAGTTGGAAAAACTCTACCGGGCCTCCGGGCAGCAGTTGCCGAAATCCAAGCGGGCCCTGGAGATCAACGCGGACCATCCGCTCATCACCGGTCTGAAGACGGCATTCGGCGCCTCCGAGGATCACGCCGACATCGTGCCGACCGCAAAGTTGCTCTACGGCCTCGCCGTGATCGCCGAAGGCGGTGAACTCGACGATCCCGCCGAGTTCGCGAAGCTGCTCGCGGGCACTCTCACCGCATCGTTGGGATCCGCCGACTCCTGACCGTCCGGTCGCGCGGCGTCACGCGCGGTGGACCTGCCCGCTCAACGGATGATCGGCGGGCAGGTCCAGCAGCAGGCCGATCCCGTCCAGCGGCTCCCCGTGCGGCGGGCCGATCGTGGCGCCGGGCACGGCCTCGCCGACGAGTTCGATGAACCGGCTCCGGATCCGGTCGTTGTGGGCGAGGACGTCGCCCACCCAGCTGACCCGGGCCGGTGCGTCGGGTCGGTGTCCGCTGCGGGCGAGCGCCGCGCACACGGATCTGGCGAGTTCCTCGGCCGCCCGGCCGTTGATTCCAGCGGCCACCCGGTCTCCGGTGCGGGCGGCGGCATCGACGGCCCGGGCGAAGCCCGCGATCCGGGTGACGCGCCGATCGTCGGCCTGCAGCACCATGTAGAGCTCGGTGAGGTCACCGAATTCCTCAACGGCCGCCGGCTCGAGCGCCGTCGACGACCCGCGTCCGTCGAAGGAACGTAGCGCCGCGTCGAGGCCCGCCCGCCCGATCCAGTAGGCGCTGCCCGCGTCGCCGACGAGGTGCCCCCACCCGTCGACGCGTGCCGTGCCGGCCGGCCCGACGCCGAGGGTGACCACACCCGTGCCGACCGCGATCACCGCCCCGAGTTCGAATCGGTTGGCGCCGAGATATGCGGTCACCGAGTCATGGGCCAATGCCACCGTGCCGATACCCAGATCGGCGACCGCGGCCAGCAGCTCGCCGGGGCGCGACGCGGCAGGGGTGAGTCCGGAGACCCCCGCGGCGAGTTCGTGCACCGAAATACCCAGCGACCCCAGTAGATTCCGCGCGACGGCCGCGATCTGCCCCACCACCGGCCGGTCGGTCCGCACCGGGCCGGCGGTGTGGTCGGTGGTCGCGGCGCCGACGATACGCACACGCGTGCCCGTCTGCCCGCCGTCGAGCAGGATGCGCTGAGGCGTCACCATCCGTCCTCCCGTGGAACCGACCCGCGAGGTCGCCGGCCGACGGGACTGAAGGTACCCGACTCAGGCGACCGCGTCGGTGGCGATCGTCAGGGTGACCAGGGAGACGTCGTTGGCGCGGTGCACGGGATGCAGGGGGACACCGTGTCGCTGCGCGTCCGCGGTGAGCAAACGCGCCCAGGACTGATCGGCGTCGGTGACGCCATCGCGGCCTGGGCGGCTGATCAGGCAGGCGATCGACAGGCCGGGCACCGTGTCGATGACCTCACGTAACCGCGTCATCAGCATGTCCGTGAGAAATGCGTCGGGCCGGATCGGGAGCTCGAGCTGGTTGAGAGCAGGTGTCAGGCGGTCCTCGTCGTCGACGACGACGAACCACAGCAGCGACTCGGAGAAGCCCAGCGGCCCCAACAGCGCACGCCAGCGTTGGCGCAGGTCGTCGGCGCAGCGAATGGGCTCGTCAGCGGTGGAGATGTCCGGGATCGGGGTGTTGTCGAATGTCATGTGCCGAGCATGCTCGCGAACTTGCCCGGTGCGTTTCGTCCATCCACAGCGCCGCCGCCCTGTGGACGAACGGGTTGCGCGAAGAACCGAGATGATGTCGCGCCCGGCGAGGTGACAGACTGGGGGAATGGGCGTTCTCACCCCGGTGGCGGTCAAGATCGGTGCGATCGGTTGGATGCCGCGCTTCCTGCCGCAGATCGTCGTCGCCGACATCTTCCTGCTGCGGGTCACCGGTCAGCGATACGGTCTGTTGGACCTGGGCGGGCTGCCGAACATCACGCTGCGAGTTCCCGGGCGGCGCAGCGGCATCGTCCGCGACACCCGTCTGCTCGCGGTCCCGCGCGGCGACGGATGGCTCGTCGCCGGGTCCTACTTCGGCGGTCCCGACATGCCGCAGTGGGTCCTCAACGTCCGCGCGGCGGATACCGTCGAGGTCGACGATCACGGGCGTCGGCAGACCATGGCCTGGCGTGAACTCGCCGGCACCGACCGCGACCGCGCATGGTCGGAGATGGTGCGGGTGTGGCCGAACTTCGACCTGTACGTGGCGCGCACACAGCGACAGATACCGGTGTTCCTGCTGGAACCGCCCGCGGCCACCTGACCCCGCCGACCGGCACCGCGGCGGACGGCACCGCGGCGGACGGCAGGGAACCGGGTGGCGCGATCAGGCCCCGCGGAACTGCGGGGGTCGCTTCTCGAAGATCGCGCTGATGGCCTCGGTCAGGTCGTCGCTGGGCAGGAATGCCGAGTTCCAGGCGGCGACGTAGCGCAGGCTGTCATCGACGGCGGGGCGGCGGCTGTGGTCGAGTACCGCCTTCACACCCTGGACCACGAGCGGCGGGTTGGCCGCGATCTCCACTGCGGTCGCGCGGGCCGCGGCCAGGGTCGCCTCGCGGTCCGGGAACATATCGTTGACCAGGCCGATCCGGGCGGCGCGTTCGGCGTCGATGTCCTTGCCGGTGAACGCGAGCTCACGGAGATGGCCGTCGGAGAGGATCTGGGGCAGGCGCGCGAAGCTGCCGACGTCGGCGACCATCGCGACGCGGATCTCGCGGACGCTGAACTTGGCATCGGCGCTGGCGTACCGGATGTCGGCCGCACTGATCAGGTCGACGCCGCCGCCGATGCACCACCCGGAGATGGCTGCGACCACGGGCTTGCGGCAATCCGCCACGGCCGAAATGGCACCCTGCATCCTCCGTACCATGTCGTGGAACTCGGTGCGGGGCCGGGCCTTTGCGCCTTCGGCGAGGACCTTGCCGATGTCGCCCGCCATCGCCGGCAGGTCGAGCCCGAAGGAGAAGTGGTCACCCGATCCGGTCAGGACGATCGCCCGCACGTCGTCGTCCCGGTCGAGCGCGGCGCAGATCTCCGGCAACTCGCGCCAGAAGTCGGGACCCATCGCGTTGCCCTTGCCGGGGCCGATGAGTGTCACCTCGGCGATGAAATCGGAGATCGAGACCTCGAACGCTGTCCACTGTTGATCGCTCATCCTGATGAGGCTACCCGGGCGCCGAGAACGCGATACCGAGCACACACGAATGCGCGATTGCGATCCACCTCGAGTAGTTCGAGGTCAAAGGGCCGGGGGAACAACGGCCGCCCGGCGCCCAGCGTGACGGGCGCGATGTTCACGACGATCTCGTCGAGAAATCCGGCCTCGGCGAACTGCGCGGCCAAATCACCGCCACCCACCACCCAGATGTCCTTGCCGCCGGCGGATTCCACGATCTGCGCGCGGTGATCGGACGGGGAGCCCGAGACGACCCGGATCGAATCCGCCACCGGGGTGACGGTGCGATGGGTGAACAGGAAACACGGCATGTCATACGGCCACGGCTTGCCGTCGGACACCTCGTGGTCGAGCAACCACTGGTAGGTCGTGGCACCCATGACCATGCAGCCGATCCCAGTGATGAAGGAGCCGTAGCTCATCGGACCTTCCTCGTCGATGGGCTGAGACAACAGCCAGTCGAGCGAATCGTGCTCGTCGGCGAGATATCCGTCCAGCGTGGTGGCGGTGTAGAAGTGCGCGCGGGGCGCGGTGGCGGTCATGCGAATCCTCCTGATTGTCGTCGGTGCCAGATGATCGGGTCGGGGTCGAGTTCGGACACGTCGATGCCCGCGTCGGTCAGCATCCACCGGGCCAGCTGCCGACGATGCGCCGAGAACGTCAGCACGTGGGCCCAGATCTGTGACAGCAGAAAGGATTCCGGTGGATCGCAGATAGCGTCGACGATACGGTCCGACCATCCGGACCGACGATCGATGTCGCGGGTGAGGGCCAGCCAGCGCGGCGCGACGTCGGCGTGGATCTCGATCAGTTCCCGCACGTGAACCGGCCGTGCCGACGACGGTTCGTCCTCACCGGAGATGGACGCCAGCCACGGCACCTTGTCGAGGGCCAAGTGCGCCAGCACGTCTCGGAGCGACTCGTCGGGTCCGTTCCACTCCATCAGACGATGTCGCGACAA
>NZ_BAHC01000103.1 GCF_000298195.1 Gordonia rhizosphera NBRC 16068
CTCGCCGTGGAACTGTGCCCCGCCGAACAACGTCCGCACGCCGTGGAACTGTGCCCCGCCGAACAACGTCCGCACGCCGTGGAACTGCGCCCCGCCGAACAACGTCCACTCGCCGTGGAACTGCGCCTTGTCGAACGACGTCTGCTCGGCGTGGAACTGTGCCCCGCCGAACGACGTCCGCTTGCCGTGGAACTGCGCCCCGCCGAACGACGTCCGCTTGCCGTGGAACTGCGCCTCGCCGAACCACGTCCGCTCGCCGCGAAACTGCGCCCCGTCGAACAACGTCCGGTCGCCGTGGAACTGCGCCTTGTCAAACGACGTCTGCTCGCCGTGGAACCGCGCACCACTGAACTTTGCTGTTCCTTGGAAGGTGGTGTTGGTGAAGTCGGCGTTGTGGAGGTTGGCGCCGGTGAAGTCGTAGTAGAGCGATTGCCAGGACTGTCCCGGCGCAATGTCCCGGAGGTGGTCGACGATGGTTCGGAGGATGCTGTTGCGGACTTCGTGGTCGTCGTGCTGGTAAGCGCGCGTTTGTTCGATGTGGTGGCCTTGGAGTCCCTTGCCGGTGCGGCCGCGGGTGATGGTGATGGTTTCGTGGGTGATGGCGGAGTCACCGGTGGGGTGGGTGGTGGCGGAGTCACCGGTGGGGTGGGTGGTGGCGGGGAGTCGTAGGTAGGCGCAGAGGACGTTGATGCCGGCTTGGGCTTGTGGGTGTGGTCCGTCGTGGAATCGTTGTTCGCGTTGTCGACGAGCGTCGGCACGGTCGGTGGCAGCCCACATGCGGGGGTGTAGATGGCGATGCCAGGGGATTCGGTTGGTGTTGGCGGGTGGGGTCAGCCAGTCGTCGATGAGGGCTTCCATGGCTGCGACACCGGCGATGCGGACTGCGGGGTTGGGGTCGGCGAGTTGGGTGGCGATGGTGGTGAAGCGGGTTTGCCTGTTGATGGTCTCCCAGTGTTCTTGGGTCTGTCGGCGGTTGAGGGCGGCGACCGAGAAAGTGATGCTGGCGGCGACGATGACGCCGATGGCGGCGATGAGTGTGGCCCATGGTTGGGTGAGTCCGAACCACGGTTGGACCTGGCCAGTGGCTTGCTCGCCCGCGGCAACGACAGCTGTGGCCAAGTGCATGGGGATGATTATCGGGCAGCGTTCAGCCGTGGACTACACGCGCCCGGCGGAACCGCTACGCGGTGCCCCGCGCGTCTGCGGATCCCTGCGCGCCACCGGTCCGCCGACCGAGCTACCACCCTCGGGCACGCCACTCGGGCAGAGACGGCCGCTCGGCGCCGAGCGTCGTGTCCTTGCCGTGTCCGGGGTAGACGACGGTCGAGTCGGCGTAGCGGTCGAAGAGTTTGGCCGAGACGTCGTTCAGGAGCGTGTCGAAGTCGCCCGGCTCCCACGTCTTGCCGACGCCGCCCGGGAACAGCGAGTCGCCGGTGAACAGGTGCACCACGCCGTCGGAGTCGGTGAGGGCAAGGGCGATCGAACCTGGCGTGTGCCCGACGAGATGGATGGCGTCCAGCGTGAGGTCGCCCACCTCGATGGTGTCGCCGTCGTCTACCAGGCGATCCGGGGTGACCGGGAGTTCGGTGGCGTCGAGTCGACCGGCCGCCGTCGGGACTCCGAGCGCGTCGGCGACCTGTTCGAGGGCTTGCCAGTGGTCGAAGTGGCGGTGGGTGGTGAAGATGAGACGGGGTGTGCCCGGCAGCGTGCGCACCAGGTCGAGTACGTGCTCGGCATCGTTAGCGGCGTCGATGATGAGCTGGTCGCCGGTCTTGCGGGATGTGACGACGTAGACGTTGTTGTCCATGGGACCCACCGAGAGTTTCACGATGGTGGCGGTGTCGAGTGTGCGTCGCTGCGGCTGCCGTGACTGCGACAGGTCGCCCGTGTAGTCGTCGATGATGGTCACGTCCTGGGAGGTCATGATCGCCAGGCTATGCCAGATTCGAAGAGGGAGGGCCCGAGTATCGTGAAGCATTGGCTGTCGGTGGCCCCCGTTAGGGTATGCGCGGAGCGGGCTGCCTTCCGGCGGGTCGCACCTTGTCACAGCGAGCACAGCACAGTCACAACACACACCAAACGGTCCGATGCGAGTCGGTCGGTAGCGAATGAGGATTTCAAGTGGTTGATCGCCTGATCGTCCGCGGCGCGCGGGAGCACAATCTGCGCGGTATCGACGTGGATCTCCCGCGTGACAGCCTCATCGTGTTCACCGGTCTCTCGGGGTCGGGCAAGTCCTCGCTCGCCTTCGACACGATTTTCGCCGAAGGGCAGCGACGATACGTCGAGTCGTTGTCGGCCTATGCGCGGCAGTTCCTCGGTCAGATGGACAAACCCGATGTGGACTTCATCGAAGGTCTTTCGCCGGCGGTCTCCATCGACCAGAAGTCGACCAACCGCAATCCACGGTCGACGGTGGGCACCATCACCGAGGTCTACGACTACCTGCGTCTGCTCTACGCCCGCGCGGGTCGCGCGCACTGTCCCGAGTGCGGTGAGCTGATCGCAAAGCAGACGCCGCAGCAGATCGTGGATCAGGTGCTCGAGATGGAGGCCGGCACCCGTTTCCAGGTGCTCGCCCCAGTCGTGCGCACCCGAAAGGGCGAGTTCGTCGATCTTTTCGCCGAACTCCAGACGCAGGGCTTCGCCCGGGTGCGGGTGGACGGGGTTGTGCATCAGCTGACCGATCCGCCGAAGCTGAAGAAACAGGAGAAGCACGACATCGAGGTCGTCGTCGACCGCCTCGCGGTGAAGCCGACCGCCAAACAGCGTCTGACCGACTCGATCGAGACGGCGTTGCGGCTCGCCGACGGCATCGTCGTGCTCGACTTCGTCGACCTTTACGAGGACGATCCGCACCGCGAGCGCCGGTTCTCCGAGCGCATGGCCTGCCCGAACGGGCATCCGATCGCGATCGACGACCTCGAGCCGCGGTCGTTCTCGTTCAACTCGCCGTATGGCGCGTGCCCGGAGTGCGACGGTCTCGGCGTCCGCAAGGAGGTCGACGAGGATCTCGTCGTCCCCGACCCCGACCTGTCGCTGGCCGACGGCGCGATCGCACCGTGGTCGGGTGGGCACAACGCGGACTACTTCCTGAGGCTGATGAGCGGGCTCGCCGAGCAGATGGGTTTCGACACAGACACCCCGTGGCGCAAACTGCCCGCGAAGGCCCGCAACGCGATCCTCAACGGCAGCGACCACCAGGTGCACGTCAAGTTCCGGAATCGGTACGGACGTACCAGGTCCTATTACACCGAGTTCGAGGGAGTGATGTCGTTCCTCGCCCGGCGGATGGACCAGACCGAGTCGGAGCAGATGAAGGAACGCTACGAGGGCTACATGCGCGATGTACCGTGCCCGGCCTGCGACGGCGCGCGGTTGCGGCCCGAGATCCTGTCGGTGACGCTCGACCACCCGACCCACGGTCCGATGTCGATCGCGGAGGTGTGCGCGTTGTCGGTGGCCGAGTGCGCCGACTATCTGAACGGGCTCGAACTCGACGACCGGCAGCGCGCCATCGCCGGACGCGTCCTCAAGGAGGTCCAGGCACGCATCACCTTCCTGCTCGACGTCGGCCTGGAGTACCTGTCGCTGTCCCGCGCGGCCGGGTCGCTCTCCGGCGGGGAGGCCCAGCGCATCCGACTCGCGACGCAGATCGGGTCCGGGCTGGCCGGCGTGCTCTACGTCCTCGACGAACCGTCCATCGGGCTGCATCAGCGCGACAACCGGAGACTCATCGAAACCCTCACGCGGCTGCGCGATCTGGGGAACACCCTGATCGTCGTCGAACACGACGAGGACACCATCCGCGCCGCAGACTGGATCGTCGACATCGGCCCACGGGCCGGTGAGCACGGCGGCGAGGTGGTGCACAGTGGCAGCTACCGGGATCTACTGAAGAACCGTCGATCGCTGACCGGTGCGTACCTCTCCGGGCGCGAGGAACTGCCGGTACCCGCCATCCGCCGGCCGATCTCGCGCAAGAAGCTGCTCACCGTCGTCGGCGCTCGCGAGCACAACCTGCGTGGCATCGAGGTGTCCTTCCCGCTCGGCGTGCTGACCGCGGTGACAGGTGTGTCCGGGTCGGGCAAGTCCACGCTCGTCAACGACATCCTCGCGACCGTGCTCGCGAACAAGCTCAACGGCGCACGGCAGGTTCCGGGACGCCACACCCGCGTCAAGGGTCTCGATCATCTCGACAAACTCGTGCAGGTCGATCAGTCACCGATCGGTCGGACACCACGATCCAACCCGGCGACCTACACGGGCGTGTTCGACAAGATCCGCACCCTGTTCGCGGCCACCACCGAGGCGAAGGTGCGCGGTTACCAGCCGGGCCGGTTCTCGTTCAACGTCAAGGGCGGCCGCTGCGAGGCGTGCACCGGCGAGGGCACGATCAAGATCGAGATGAACTTCCTGCCGGACGTGTACGTGCCGTGCGAGGTGTGCCATGGTGCGCGGTACAACCGCGAGACCCTCGAGGTGCACTACAAGGGCAAGACCATCTCCGAGGTGCTCGACATGCCGATCGAGGAGGCCGCCGAGTTCTTCGAGCCGGTCACCTCGATCCACCGCTACCTGCAGACGCTGGTCGACGTCGGACTCGGATATGTGCGGCTCGGCCAGCCGGCACCGACGCTGTCCGGTGGTGAGGCGCAGCGTGTGAAGCTCGCCGCCGAACTGCAGAAGCGCTCGACCGGGCGCACGGTGTACATCCTCGACGAGCCGACGACGGGTCTGCACTTCGAGGACATCAAGAAACTGCTGGGCGTCATCAGCGGGCTCGTCGACAAGGGCAACACCGTCATCGTCATCGAGCACAACCTCGACGTCATCAAGACCGCCGACTGGATCGTCGACATGGGCCCGGAGGGCGGCACCGGGGGCGGTACCGTCGTCGCCGAGGGCACACCGGAGGACATCGCGGCCGAACCGACGAGCCACACCGGCAAGTTCCTCGCCGGGATCCTCGAGGTTCCCGCCGCGGTCGCCTCGG
Organism: Gordonia rhizosphera NBRC 16068; assembly: GCF_000298195.1. Taxonomy (GTDB): domain Bacteria; phylum Actinomycetota; class Actinomycetes; order Mycobacteriales; family Mycobacteriaceae; genus Gordonia; species Gordonia rhizosphera. The sequence continues at coordinate 4,997 of NZ_BAHC01000103.1, forward strand.
CGGGGTAGGTCGCTTCACGGGCTCCTGAGTGGGGGAGCCGACGGGCAGGCGGAGGCTTCCCGGTTGCTCAGAGACCCATCGACTTGCGGATCTCATCCAGCTTCTTCTTGGCCGCCTCGTCGCGTTTGCGCATCATCTCGTCGACCTGCTGACCCTCCGGGGTCGCATGGGCGAGCTCCTCGCTCCCGATCGCGGTCGCGACTCGGTTCTCGATCTTGTCGCGGACGAAGTCGAAGGTGGGCACACCCTGCTCGGTGTAGTTCGGGTCCGGGACCGGTGGGATGTACCCGGTGGGCGTCGGGGCGGTCTGAGGTGTCTGCGCCGGATCGGCCACGACCTCGCCCTCGACGACGTCGGGGTTCGGATTCTGTGGTGTATCGCTGGTCACTATTCCAGCCTACGTCGCGAAGAACCCGTCCCGGCCCCCCAGCCGCCCCGACTACCCGCGCACCGGACCGGTGTACTTCTCACCCGGACCCTCGCCCGGCGCGTCGGGATGTGCACTGGCCTCACGGAACGCAAGCTGCAGACCCTTGAGGCCGTCGCGGATCGGTGCGGCATGGATGCCCAGGTACTCGGTGGAGGCCTGCACCAGACCGGCCAGCGAGGTGATCAGCCGCCGCGCCTCGTCGAGATCGACCTTGTCGGGGTCGGCGCCCTCGGCCAGACCGAGCTTCTCCGCGGCCGCGCTCATCAGCATCACGATCGCCTTGGTGACGACCTCGATCGCCGGAATATCGGCCAGGTCGCGCACGTTATCAGAGTCGGTCTGCTCCGGACCGACGACTCCGTCGTCACTTCCCTCCGCGCCCGTCTCGGGCATCTGTGCAGGTGACGAATAGGAGTTCTCGGTCATGGCTGCTAGACTTCCATAGCACGACCGCCCCGGTTCACGCCGGGGTCGCAAGTGGAGTTCCGCTCCCACCGTCACGACGCGGCCTTGCCGCAGTTGTACGGTCCGGTTCACGCCGACGGTCACGTCACCCCGACGGGCGACGTCGATGCGTTGGCGCGACGTCATGTCGAAGACGTGATGGCGACGAGCCGGTCGGTATCGGAGCCCTGTGGATGTAGCGACATCCCGGGGCTCTTCTGCTGGGGACGGTTCGACCTTCGCCCGACATCGCGAGGCGGTCAGAAGAGAAGAACTGATCAAGGAGGCCCCATCAGCACTGAGACCCGCATCAACGAGCGCATCCGCGTCCCGGAGGTCCGACTCGTCGGACCGAATTCGGAGCAGGTGGGCATCGTGCGTGTTGAAGATGCGCTCCGCCTGGCCTACGAGGCCGATCTGGACCTGGTCGAGGTTGCACCCGACGCCCGTCCGCCGGTGTGCAAGATCATGGACTACGGCAAGTTCAAGTACGAGGCGGCCCAGAAGCAGCGCGAGTCGCGTCGTAACCAGCAGATGACCGTCATCAAGGAGCAGAAGCTCCGCCCGAAGATCGACGACCACGATTACGAGACCAAGAAGGGTCACGTCATCCGGTTCCTCGAGGCCGGGTCGAAGGTGAAGGTCACCATCATGTTCCGTGGTCGTGAGCAGTCTCGTCCCGAGCTCGGCTACCGGTTGTTGCAGCGACTCGGCAACGACGTCGCCGACTACGGGTTCATCGAGACCTCGGCCAAGCAGGACGGCCGGAACATGACCATGGTGCTCGCACCACACAAGGGCGCGAAGACGCGGCAGAAGGCGCAGCAACAGAGCCGCAGCCGCGGCCCCAAGTCCGACGCCGGCACGTCCGACGCAACGGACCAACAGACCAGCCAGTAGCCACCAGCGCGCGAGACACACCCGACGACGACGGGTGTGGTTCTCGCACGCTCGAATGAAGGAAGAACATGCCGAAGAGCAAGACCCACAAGGGCACCGCGAAGCGATTCAAGGTGACCGGCAGCGGCAAGATCGTTCGCCAGAAGGCCAACCGCCGCCACCTGCTGGAGCACAAGTCCTCCCGCCGCACCCGCCGCCTCGACGGCGTCGCCGTGGTGGCCGAGAACGACGCTCCGCGCATCAAGCGACTGCTCAACCGCTGATCGCACCCCGACATCTGACGAACGAAGAGGACTGAACACATGGCACGCGTGAAAAGGGCTGTGAACGCCCAGAAGAAGCGTCGTTCAACCCTGGAGGCCTCCAAGGGTTACCGCGGACAGCGGTCGCGTCTGTACCGCAAGGCGAAGGAGCAGCAGCTCCACTCGATGACCTACGCCTACCGGGACCGTCGCGCCCGCAAGGGTGAGTTCCGCAAGCTGTGGATCGCGCGTATCAACGCCGCGGCCCGCGCCAACGACATCACCTACAACCGCCTGATCCAGGGCCTCAAGGCTGCCGGCGTCGAGGTGGACCGCAAGGTGCTCGCCGACATCGCCGTCACCGACCCCGAGGCCTTCACCGGTCTCGTCGAGGTCGCCCGCAAGGCGCTGCCTGCCGACGTCAACGCCCCGGCTGCCTGACGGTCGAGCTCATTGAGCAAAACGGTCACACGACCCGCGACGAACGCGGTGACAGGAACCATCTGATGGAGATCCTGTCCGAACGTTCGTCGCGGGTCGTGTCGTATGCGAAGCTGCATCGCGCCGCCGTCCGCCGCGCGGAAGGGCGTTTCCTCGTGGAGGGGGCCAACTCGGTCACCTCGGCGCTCGTCGACGCCCGAGCCGAGACCGTGCTCGTCCCCGAGGCCGACAGCGACCGATACCGCGAGATCATCGACCTGGCCACCGCGCGCGGTGTGCCGATCATCGGTCTGACCGGACCGGCCGCGGTCAAGCTGGCTGAAACCCAGACCCCCACCGGGGTGTTCGCGGTGTGTCCGCTGCTCGACGTCGCGTTGACCGACGTGCTGGCGGGGTCACCGCGGCTGCTGGTGGTCGCCGTCGAACCCCGGGAACCAGGCAACCTGGGCACGCTTATCCGATGCGCCGACGCGATGGGCGCCGACGCCGTCGTGCTCCTCGGCGACGCGGTCGATCCGCACAACGGCAAATGCGTGCGGGCCAGCGCCGGCAGCGTCTTCCACCTGCCGATCGCCCGCGATCGCGACGTCGACTCGGGTCTGGCCGCGGTGCGTGCCGCCGACGTCACCCTGCTCGCCACCACCGCCGACGGCGAGACCTCCCTCGACGACGCCGACGACCTGCTCGCCGCGCCGACGGCCTGGCTGTTCGGCAACGAGGCCCATGGCCTGCCCGATGCGGTGATCGCCGACGCCGATCACCGGGTCGCCATCCCGATCCGCGGGCGCGCGGAGAGCCTCAACCTCGCGGCCGCCGCCGCGATCTGCCTGTACGCGAGCGCCCGGGTGCAGGCGAAATAGTCCCCACGCGATCTGAGTAGTTCCACTCAGTCGGAAACCGGTGACGCGGGCGAGTCTCGAGCCATGACCGAGACCCCCACACTCGTCGACCGCGACCGCGTCGTCGACCTCCTGCGCATCGGGTCGCTGATCGTCGTCGTCGCCGGCCACTCGATCATGCTGACCGTGGACTCCGGGCCCGGCGGCATCACCCTGGGCAACGTGCTCGCCGACGTCCCCGCGCTGCAGGCGTTCACCTGGCTGCTGCAGGTTCTTCCGCTGTTCTTCTTCGCCGGCGCGGCGGCCGCCACATTCGGCTGGTCGTCGTGGCGCACGACGACACGCACCTCCGGGCAGTGGCTCTTGGGCCGCGCACAGCGATTGCTGCGGCCGGTCGCCTGGTATGTGTCGGCCGTCATCGCGGTGCTCCTGGTGCTGCGTCTGCGGGGCGCGACGGCCCTCGCCGACGTGGTCGCCCGGCTCGGCGTTCAGTTGCTGTGGTTCGTCGGCGCCTACCTGCTGGTGCTGGCGGTGGTCCCGACGATGCAGCGGATCTCGACGGCCCGCCACGTGGCGTGGACGCTGGCGGCCTGTATCGCGTCGACGGCGATCATCGACGCCGTCCGGTTGACCCTCGGCCCCGACACCCTCGGCTACCTAAACTTCCTCACCGTATGGACGGTCCCGGCGGTGCTCGGCGTCGCGTATACGAAGCGGTTGTTGGCTCCTCGGGCCGCGGTGGTCCTCGCCGCGGTCGCATTCGGAATCGACGTGGCGCTGGTGGCTCTCGGACCCTACGAGCCGTCGCTGGTGACGGTGCCCGGACAGCACCTGTCCAACATGTCCCCGCCGAGCCTGCTGCTCGCCGGTCACGCCATCACGCTGTGCGCGTTGGCGATCGCGCTGCGCGGCCCGATCGCGGCGCTGGTCTCCCGGCCGCGGATCTGGTGGTGGACGATGGCCGGCAACCGCGCCGCGATGACGCTCTACCTGTGGCATCTGCCGGTGCTCGCGGTGATCATCGGCGGAGGAGAACTCCTCGGTGTCACCCGCTCCGATCCACACACGGTGATGTACCCGGTGGTGGTCGCGACGCAGACCATGGTGCTGATCCTCGCGATGATCCCGGTCGTGGCCGTGCTGGCGCCGCTGGAGAACCGGCCGCTGCCGTGGTGGGACGACCCGCTGGCCCCCGCCGCGCACCGGCTGCGCGACACCATCGTGTTGACGGCCCTATTGGTGACCGCCGCGGCCACGTTGTCGGTGGCCCGCTACGGGCTGCTCGGACCGGGGCGCTACTGGCTCGCGATCGCCGTGGCCGGAGCGGTTCTCGCCCGGCTACCTGCGGCTCGGCGCTTCGGGCCGGTCGACTAGGGTAATACGTCGAGTGTCCGACGGGTCGTCGGACTCCCGACTCTAGTTTCCGACCCAGCACCGAGGAGATCCCCGATCGTGGTCAGCCCCGCCGACGACGCCCCAGAGAGCCAGCCCGGGTTCCCCGAGCCGCCGGAGCTCGACGCCGCGGCCGCGGCCGCCGTCGCGGCCTTCGAGGCCGCCACGGATCTCGACGCCCTCGCCGCGGCCAAGACCGCGCACCTCGGTGACCGGTCGCCGATCGCACTGGCCCGACGTGCCCTCGGCAGTCTGCCGAAGGATCAGCGGTCGGCCGCCGGAAAGCTGGTCAATCAGGTCCGCGGGCGTGTCAGCGCGGCCCTGGACCAGCGCACCACCACCCTGCACGCCGAACGCGACGCCGCGGTGCTGGTCGCGGAGTCCGTCGACGTCACCCTGCCGAGTTCCCGACGACGCGTCGGTGCCCGACATCCGATCACCGTCATCGCCGAGCAGGTCGCCGACGTCTTCGTCGGTATGGGCTGGGAGATCGCCGAGGGCCCCGAGGTGGAGACCGAACACCACAACTTCGACGCGCTGAACTTCCTGCCCGACCATCCCGCACGTTCGATGCAGGACACCTTCTACATCGCGCCCGAGGGGTCGCGGCAGGTGCTGCGCACGCACACCTCACCGGTGCAGGTGCGGTCGATGCTCGCCCGCGACGTGCCCATCTACGTCGCGTGCCCGGGCCGCACCTTCCGCACCGACGAACTCGACGCGACCCATACCCCGGTGTTCCACCAGATCGAGGGGCTCGCCGTCGACAAGGGCCTCACGCTGGCGCATCTGCGCGGCACCCTGGAGGTGTTCGCCCGCGCCCTGTTCGGCCCGGAGACCACCACCCGCATGCGCGCGAGCTACTTCCCGTTCACCGAGCCGTCGGCCGAGGTCGACGTCTGGTTCCCGGGCAAGAAGGGCGGCGCCGGCTGGGTCGAGTGGGGTGGCTGCGGCATGGTCAACCCGAACGTGTTGCGGGCCAGCGGAATCGATCCCGACGTCTACACCGGATTCGCGTTCGGCATGGGTCTGGAACGGACCCTGCAGTTCCGCAACGACATCTCCGACATGCGTGACATGGTCGAAGGGGACATCCGCTTCACCGTCCCGTTCGGCCCGTCGGTGTGACCGACGACCACTCCGGCAAACCCACACCCGCGAAGATTCGATCGATGAAAGTAGTTGGTTGACGTGCGTGCCCCACAGTCCTGGTACACCGATGTGCTCCGGCAGGGAGATCCGGAGTGGTCGGCGACCACCGACGAGATCGACCAGGGATTCGTCCGTGTCGGGTTCGAGATCGAGGACATCGACCCGTTCCCGACCATCACCGGTCCGCTGGTCATCGGTCGTGTGGAGACCATCGAGGAGCTCACCGAGTTCAAGAAACCGATCCGGTTCTGCACCGTCGAGGTCGGCGAGGCGAAGCCGCGCGGCATCGTCTGCGGTGCCCGCAACTTCGCGGTGGGTGATCTGATCGTCGCCGCCCTGCCCGGCGTCGTGCTGCCCGGCCCGTTCGAGATCGCCTCCCGCGAGACCTACGGCCGCGTCTCCGACGGCATGATCTGCTCGGTCTCCGAACTCGGCATCGGCACCGACCACAGCGGCATCCTCGTGCTGGCCCCCGGTACCGCCGAACCCGGCGCCGACGCCTATGAGGTCCTCGGCCTCGACGACGCGGCCATCGACGTCAACGTCACCCCCGACCGCGGCTACGCGTTCTCCATCCGAGGCCTTGGCCGCGAACTCGCCGGCAGCTTCGGTGTTCCGTTCGTGGACCCCGCGGCCGCCGAGCCGGCGGCGTCGGCAACCGGCGACGTCTGGCCGGTGGCGATCGACGACGACTCGTCCGCGCAGCGCTATACCGCGCGGGTGATCAGCGGCGTCAACGCGTCGGCGGTGTCGCCGTGGTGGATGCAGAAACGTCTGATGGTCGCCGGTGTCCGACCGATCTCGGCCATCGTCGACGTCACCAACTACGTGATGCTCGAACTCGGCCAGCCGCTGCACGCCTTCGACGCCGACAAACTGACCGGCACCATCACCGTGCGGTCGGCCCGGGCGGGGGAGAAGCTCACCACCCTCGACGAGGTCGTCCGGATCCTCGACCCCGAGGACGTCGTCATCGCCGACGACTCCGGGCCGATCGCGCTGGCCGGTGTGATGGGCGGCGGAGTCACCGAGGTCGGCGACACCACCACGACGGTGCTGCTGGAGTCGGCGACCTTCGACCCGGTCCGTGTCTTCCGCACCGGCAAACGCCACAAACTCACCTCCGAGGCGAGCAAACGGTTCGAACGGTCTGTCGATCCCGAGGTCACCGCCGTCGCCTCCGACCGCGCCGCCCGGCTCATCGTCGAGATCGCCGGCGGCACCATCACCTCGCCGCTCAGCGAGGCTCGCGCACCGCTCACGCCGACACCGTCGATCGCCATCCCGGCCGACGAACCCGACCGGACCGCCGGTGTCAGCTATCCCGCCGGGACGACCGCCGCGCGGCTGACCGAGGTCGGCTGCATTGTCGCCGGTACCGATCCGCTCGAGGTCACGCCGCCGTCGTGGCGCCCGGATCTGCGTCAGCGCGCCGATCTCGTCGAAGAGGTGCTGCGACTCGAAGGTCTCGAGGACATCCCCGCGGTGGTGCCGCGCGCCCCGGCGGGTACCGGCCTGACCGCCGAACAGCGACGGCGCCGCGGCATCGGACGCACCCTCGCGCTCGACGGGTACGTCGAGGTGCTGCCGTACCCGTTCATGCCGGCCGGTGTCTTCGATCAGTGGGATCTGCCCGCCGACGACGAGCGTCGCCGCGCGGTGCGGGTCCTCAACCCGCTCGAGGCCGATCGCCCGGAACTGAACACCACCCTGCTGCCCGGTCTGTTGGAGATGGTGGCGCGCAATGTCGCCCGCGGACAGCGCGACCTATCGCTGTACACGATCGGGCAGGTCGTCATCGCCGGCGGAAACGTCGCTCCGGTGGTGCCGCTCGATGTCACCCGGCGCCCGAGCGACGACGAGATCGCCTCGCTCGACGAGTCGCTGCCCGATCAGCCGCTGCACGTGGCCGTGGTCCTGACCGGACTGCACGACCCGGCCGGACCGTGGGGTCCCGGACGCGTCGCCGACCACACCGACGCCTTCGAGGCGGCGCGGTCGATCGGCCGGGCCGCCGGCGTCGTGGTCGAACTCTCCAAGGCCGATCACCGGCCGTGGCATCCGGGGCGCTGTGCACGGTTGACGGTCGACGGCACGACGGTGGGCTACGCCGGTGAACTCCACCCGGCGGTGCTCGAACGCATGGACCTGCCCAAGCGGCTGTGCGCGGTCGAGGTCGACATCGACGCGCTCCCGCTGGTCGCACACCTTCCGGCGCCCCGGGTGTCGCCGTTCCCGGCGGTGCTGCAGGACGTTGCCGTCGTCGTCGCCGATGCGGTGCCGTCGGCCGACGTCGAGGCCGCGCTGCGCGTCGGTGCCGGTGAGCTGCTCGAGTCGATCGAACTCTTCGACGTCTTCACCGGCGACCAGGTCGGTGCGGGCAGCAAGTCGCTCACCTTTGCGCTACGTTTCCGTGCCGAGGACCGCACCCTCACCGAAGAGGAGGCCAACGAGGCCAAACTCGCCGCGGTGGCCCATGCGGGTGATCGGGTGGGTGCACGGCTGCGGTGATCTCGACGCAGCACCGAGACCCTCTATGAATTGATTTGCATAGCCGTGCATAATGATCGCATGACGATCAAGGTGGCGGTAGCCGGTGCCAGCGGCTACGCGGGCGGTGAGATCCTGCGACTCCTCTGCGGACATCCCCGTCTGCGATCGGGTGATCTGGAGATCGGCGCCCTGACCGCCGGGGGCAACGCCGGGGCCTCACTGGGGTCGCAGCATCCGCATCTGCTGCCGCTCGCCGACCGGGTCCTGCAGGAGACCACACCGGAGGTGCTCGCGGGCCACGACGTGGTCTTCCTGGGTCTGCCGCACGGCACCTCGGGGGCGATCGCCGACGCGTTGCCGCCGACCACGCTGATCATCGACTGCGGGGCCGACCACCGGCTGCAGAACGCGCAGGATTGGATGGACTATTACGGCAGCGAGCACGCGGGGACATGGCCGTACGGCCTGCCCGAACTGCCGGGCAACCGGGAGGTCCTGCGCGACGCGACCCGGGTCGCGGTGCCGGGCTGCTACCCGACGATCTCCATCCTCTCGTTGCGGCCCGCGGTGGCCGCCGGACTCGTCGAGCCCCACGTCACGGTTGTCGCGGTCAGTGGGACGTCGGGTGCCGGCCGGGCCGCGAAGGTGGACCTGCTCGCCTCCGAGGTGATCGGGTCGTCGCGGGCCTACGGGGTCGGCGGCGTGCATCGGCACACTCCGGAGATCGCGCAGGCGCTGTCGGCGGCCGCCGACCTCCCGGTCGGCGTCTCATTTACCCCGGTCCTCGTCCCGATGTCACGTGGAATCCTGGCGACCTGCACGGCGCGCACCAGCGCTTCGGCGGCGGAGGTCCGCGCCGCTTACGAAAAGGATTACGGCGACGAGACTTTCGTGCACCTGCTGCCCGAGGGTGTGCTGCCGACGACCGGTTCCGTGCTCGGCAGCAACGCAGTGCAGATCGCGGTCACCGTCGACGAACGGGCGGGCACGCTGGTCGCGGTCGGCGCCATCGACAATCTGACCAAGGGCACCGGCGGGGCCGCGGTGCAATCGATGAATCTGGCGCTCGGCTGGGACGAGGCCGAGGGACTGAGCACCGTGGGGGTGGCACCGTGACGACATCACAACAATCCGGAGACCCGCTCGAGGACAACGACCGGATCACCCCGGGCGCACCGCTCGACGCCCCGCGGCTCGTCCGCGAGCAGGGCGTCACCGCTCCGCTGGGCTTCCGGGCCGCCGGCATCGCCGCCGGGATCAAGGCCTCGGGCGCACCCGATCTCGCGCTCGTCTTCAACGAGGGCCCCGACTACTCGGCGGCCGGCGTGTTCACCCGCAATCAGGTCAAGGCCGCCCCGGTGCTGTGGAGCCGGCAGGTCCTGACGACGGGACGGCTGCGGGCGGTCGTCCTCAACTCCGGCGGTGCCAACGCCTGCACCGGCCCGGGAGGATTCCAGGACACCCACGCCACCGCCGAGGCTGTCGCCGAGGCACTGAGCAACTGGGGCACCGAGACCGGGGCGATCGAGGTCGCGGTGTGCTCGACGGGACTGATCGGCGATCGGCTCCCGATGGACAAGGTTCTTGCCGGTGTCGCCGAGATCGTGCACGAGATGGGCGGCGGGCTGACCGGCGGCACCGACGCCGCCTACGCCATCATGACCACCGACACCGTGCCGAAACAGGTTGCGCTGCACCATCCGCAGGGGTGGAACGTGGGCGGCATGGCCAAGGGGGCGGGCATGCTCGCGCCGTCCATGGCGACGATGCTCTGCGTGCTCACCACCGACGCCCGCGCCACCGCCGACCAACTCGACGCGGCGCTGCGCAAGGCCACCGCCCGCACCCTCGATCGGCTCGACGTGGACGGTTCGACGTCCACCAACGACACGGTCCTGCTGCTGAGTTCCGGCGCCAGCGGGATCCCCGTGGAGCAGGACGACCTCGACGCGGCGATCTTCGCCGTCTGTGATGATCTTTCCGCCCAGCTGATGGCGGATGCCGAAGGTGTCACCAAGCGGGTCGTGATCACCGTCGCCGGGGCCCGCACCGAGGACGACGCCGTCGCCGTCGCGCGGACCGTCGCCCGCGACTCCCTGGTCAAGACCGCGCTGTTCGGTTCCGACCCGAACTGGGGCCGCGTGCTCGCCGCGACCGGTATCGCCCCCGTGGAGATCGACCCCGACCGGATCTCGGTGTCGTTCAACGGCAATCCGGTGTGCCGGGACGGTTGTGGCGTCGCGGGCGCGCGTGAGGTCGACCTGTCCGGAGCCGACATCACCGTCGAGATCGGTCTCGGGCTCGGCGACGCGACGGCGAGCATCCGGACGACGGACCTGTCCCACGGGTACGTCGAAGAGAACTCGGCATACTCGTCATGACCGGCTCCGACACCGCGTCGACCACAGCGGGACTCAGTGCTCTGGAGAAGGCGACGGTGCTCGCTGAATCCCTGCCCGCGTTGCAGGCGCTGCACGGTGCGACCGTGGTGGTGAAATACGGCGGCAACGCGATGATCGACGAGGATCTCAAGCGGGCGTTCGCCGCGGACATGGTGTTCCTGCGTGCCTGCGGCATCCACCCGGTGGTCGTACACGGAGGCGGCCCGCAGATCTCCGCGATGCTCAAACGGCTCGGCCTCGAGGGCGAGTTCCGCGGCGGCTTCCGCGTGACCACTCCCGAGGTGATGGACGTCGCGCGGATGGTCCTGTTCGGCCAGGTCGGTCGTGAACTCGTCGGGCTGATCAACGCGCACGGACCATACGCGGTCGGCATCACCGGTGAGGACGCGCACCTGTTCACCGCGACCCGGCGGACGGTCCTCGTCGACGGTGCGGCCACCGACATCGGCCTGGTCGGCGACGTCACCTCGGTGAACACCTCCGCCGTGCTCGATCTCGTCGCGGCGGGACGCATCCCGGTCGTGTCGACCATCGCGCCGGATCGAGATGGCTTGGTGCACAACATCAATGCCGATACCGCGGCCGGCGCCCTCGCCGAGGCCCTCGGGGCCACCCGGCTGGTGATGCTGACCGACGTCGAGGGCCTGTACACCGACTGGCCCGACCGAGGTTCGCTCGTGTCCCGGATCGGCACGGTCGAACTCGCGACGCTGCTCGGCTCCCTCGACGCCGGCATGGTGCCGAAGATGGAGGCGTGCCTGCGCGCCGTCGAGGGCGGTGTGCGCCAGGCACATGTGATCGATGGCCGCGTACCGCATTCGGTTCTCGCCCAACTCCTGACCGACAGTTCGACGGGTACCACCGTCGTCACCGACACCCCGGATGCCTCATGACCGAACCTTTGCGGCAGCGGTGGTCCGCTGCTCTGATGAACAACTACGGAACGCCCGCGATCGCGCTGACCAGCGGATCCGGTGCGGTCGTCCGCGATGCCGACGGCAAGGAGTACCTCGACCTGCTCGGCGGGATCGCGGTCAACGCACTCGGCCACGCGCATCCGGCGCTCATCGAGGCCGTGACCACGCAGCTCCAGACGCTCGGGCACATCTCGAACCTCTACATCAGCGCGCCGGCGGTCGAACTCGCCGAACGGTTGCTGGACAAGTTCGGCCACCCGGGCCGGGTCTTCTTCTGCAACTCGGGCGCCGAGGCCAACGAGGCGGCGTTCAAACTCGCACGGCGCACTGGACGTCCCGAGATCATCGCCGCCGAGCGGGCCTTCCACGGTCGGACGATGGGGTCGCTCGCGATGACTGGGCAGCCGGCCAAGCGCGCGCCGTTCGAACCGATGCCGCCGGGCGTCCGATTCGTGCCCTACGGTGACGTCGACGCACTCGACGCGGCGGTGACCGAGAAGACCGCGGCGGTCATCCTCGAACCGATCCTCGGCGAGAGCGGTGTCGTGGTCCCACCCGAGGGATATCTGGCCGCGGCCCGCCGGATCACCGCCGAACGTGGCGCGCTGCTCATCCTCGACGAGGTGCAGACCGGGATCGCCCGCACCGGAACCTTCTTCGCGCACCAGGCCGTCGGCGTGGTCCCCGACGTGATGACCCTCGCCAAGGGCCTCGGCGGTGGGCTGCCGATCGGAGCCTGCATCGCCACCGGGGCGGCCGCCGACCTCTTCGAGCCGGGACAGCACGGCACCACCTTCGGCGGCAACCCGACGTCGACAGCGGCCGCGCTGGCCGTCCTGTCGGTCATCGACTCCGATGGTCTCGTCGATCACGTTGCCGCGGTGGGCAAGTCGATCGCAGCGGGTATCGAGGAGCTCGGCCACCCGCAGATCTCGCATGTGCGCGGGGCAGGTCTGTTGCTGGGCGTGGTCCTCAACAGTCCGATCGCCGCCAGGGCGGAGCTGGCGGCACGCGACGCCGGGTTCCTGATCAATGCGCCCGCGCCCGACGTGATCCGGCTCGCGCCACCGCTGATCCTGACCGAGGAGCAGGGGGCCGGCTTCGTCGCCGCCCTGCCCGCGATCCTCGACGCGGCCACCACCGAAGAGCCGAAGGGGGAACAGGCATGACCCGACACTTCCTGCGCGACGACGACCTCACGCCCGGCGAACAGGCCGAGGTCCTCGCGCTCGCCGCCGAGCTGAAGGCGGCGCCGTTCTCGCGCCGTCCCCTCGAGGGACCCCGCGGTGTGGGGGTGATCTTCGACAAGAACTCCACCCGCACCCGCTTCTCCTTCGAGATCGGGGTGGCGCAGCTCGGCGGTCACGCCGTCGTCGTCGACGGCACCACCACCCAGCTCGGCCGCGACGAGACCATCGAGGACACCGGACGGGTCCTGTCCCGGTTCGTCGATGCGGTGGTCTGGCGCACCTTCGGCCAGGACCGACTCGAGGCGATGGCCGCGACCGCGACCGTCCCGGTGGTCAACGCATTGTCGGACCTGTTCCACCCATGCCAGATCCTCGCCGACCTGCAGACGATCATCGAGCACAAGGGCCGCGCGTCCGGATTGTCGATGACCTACCTCGGCGACGGGGCGAACAACATGGCGCATTCACTCGCGCTCGGCGGCGTCACCGCCGGGATGCATGTGACCATCAGCGCCCCATCGGGCTTCGAGCCGGACCCGGCGGTCATCAAGGCCGTCCAGGCGCGCGCGGCGCAGACCGGGGGATCGGTGCAGATCGTCGGCGATGCGGTCGAGGCGGCCACTAACGCAGACGTGCTGGTGACCGACACGTGGACATCGATGGGGCAGGAGGGTGACGGCAAGGACCGCCACGCGCCGTTCCTCCCGTATCAGATCAACGACGACCTGCTCGCGCTCGCGGCGTCCGACGCGATCGTGCTGCACTGCCTGCCCGCACACCGCGGCGAGGAGATCACCGATGCGGTCCTCGACGGACCGGCCAGCGTCGTGCTCGACGAGGCCGAGAATCGCCTGCACGCGCAGAAGGCCCTGCTCGTCTGGTTGTTGGAGCACCGATGACCACCGCCGGCAGATCGACGGGTCCATCGGAGAGCACCGAGTCCCGACTCGCCGCGACCCGGGCCGGCAGGCACGCGCGCATCATCGCCATCCTGTCCACCAATCAGGTACGTAGCCAGGCCGAACTGCAGCGGATTCTCGCCACGGAGGGCATCGACGCGACGCAGGCCACACTGTCGCGTGACCTCGACGAACTCGGCGCGGTGAAGCTGCGTGCCGCCGACGGCGGCGCCGGGGTCTATGTCGTCCCCGAGGACGGGTCGCCCGTGCGCGGCGTGTCCGGTGGGACCGACCGGCTCTCCCGGCTGCTCTCGGAGCTGCTCGTGTCGAGCGACAGCAGCGGAAATCTGGCAGTGCTGCGCACCCCGCCGGGGGCGGCGCACTATCTCGCGAGCGCAATCGATCGCGCCAGTCTGCCCGATGTGGTCGGCACCATCGCCGGGGATGACACCATCTTTGTCGTGGCGCGCGAACCAGCAGACGGGGCGGAGCTGTCCCGACGAATCGAGGGCCTCGTGTAACCGCGCGGCCCCACCACACCAGACCACCAACGGACATACACGAACAAAGGTCACCCGGCCGAACACGTCCCGGGCGACCGCAGTAACAACAGGAGAAGGACATGGCGGAACGCGTCGTACTCGCGTACTCGGGCGGTTTGGACACCTCGGTCGCGATCAGCTGGATCGGCAAGGAGACCGGTAAAGAGGTCGTGGCGGTCGCCCTCGACCTCGGCCAGGGCGGCGAGGACATGGACGTCGTGCGTCAGCGCGCCCTCGACTGCGGTGCGGTCGAGGCCGTCGTCGTCGACGCCCGCGACGAGTTCGCCGAGGATTACTGCCTCGGTGCCATCACCTCCAACGCCCTCTACATGGACCGTTACCCGCTGGTCTCGGCTCTGTCGCGACCGCTCATCGCGCGGCACCTGGTGACCGCCGCCCGCGACCACGGCGGCACGGTCGTCGCCCACGGCTGCACCGGCAAGGGCAACGATCAGGTCCGCTTCGAGGTCGGGTTCGCCTCCCTGGCCCCCGACCTCGAGGTGCTCGCCCCGGTGCGCGACTACGCGTGGACCCGCGAGAAGGCGATCTCGTTCGCCGAGGAGAACGACATCCCCATCAGCGTGACCAAGAAGTCGCCGTTCTCCATCGACCAGAACGTGTGGGGCCGGGCCGTCGAGACCGGGTTCCTGGAGGACCTGTGGAACGCCCCGACCAAGGATGTCTACGACTACACCGAGGACCCGACGGTCAACTGGAACTCGCCGGACGAGGTCATCATCTCCTTCGACAAGGGCCGCCCGACCGCGATCGACGGACGTCCGGTCAGCGTGCTCGAGGCGATCCAGGAACTCAACCGCCGGGCGGGTGCTCAGGGCGTCGGACGCCTCGACGTCGTCGAGGACCGTCTCGTGGGCATCAAGAGCCGTGAGGTCTACGAGGCGCCCGGCGCGATGGTGCTCATCCGTGCCCACGAGGAACTCGAGCACGTCACACTGGAGCGCGAACTCGGCCGCTACAAGCGGCGCACCGACCGCAAGTGGGCCGAGCTGGTCTACGACGGGCTCTGGTTCTCCCCGCTCAAGCGGTCGCTGGACGCCTTCGTCGCCTCGACCCAGGAGCACGTCTCCGGCGACATCCGCCTCGTGTTGCACGGCGGGCACATCGCCGTCACCGGCCGCCGCAGCTCGGAATCGCTCTACGACTTCAACCTCGCCACCTACGACGAGGGTGACAGCTTCGATCAGTCCATGGCCCGTGGATTCGTCGAACTGCACGGCCTGTCGTCGAAGATCGCCGCGAAGCGGGATCTGGATCTGTGACCTCGAGCAACGGTGACGGCGGCGCCGGCGGCACCAACGAGGGCTCGCTCTGGGGCGGCCGATTCGCCGACGGTCCGGCCGCGGCGATGGCCGCGCTGAGCAAGTCGACGCACTTCGACTGGGCGCTGGCGCCGTTCGACATCGAGGCGTCGATGGCGCATGCCCGGGTACTCAACCGGGCGGGTCTGCTGACCGACGACGACCTGGCGGCGATGCTGGCCGGGCTGTCTCAACTCGCCGACGATGTCGCGGACGGTTCGTTCGGTCCGGCCGAGAGCGACGAGGACGTGCACGGCGCCCTCGAACGCGGGCTGATCGAACGAGTGGGTGCGGAACTCGGCGGCCGGCTGCGCGCCGGGCGCTCGCGCAATGACCAGGTCGCGACGCTGTTCCGGATGTGGCTGCGGGCCGCGATGGGCCGGGTCGCGGTCGGGGTGCTCGACATCGTCGACGCGCTCATCGCGCAGGCCGAGGCCCATCCGGACGCCGTGATGCCGGGCAAGACGCACCTGCAGGCCGCTCAGCCGGTGCTGCTGGCGCACCACCTGCTCGCCCATGCGCAGCCGCTGATCCGCGACCTCGACCGGCTCGCCGATGCCGACCGTCGGACCGCGGTCTCTCCGTACGGCTCCGGTGCACTCGCCGGGTCGTCGTTGGGGCTCGACCCGGCCGCCATCGCCGCCGACCTCGGATTCGACCGGCCGGCCGAGAACTCGATCGACGCGACCTCCGCGCGCGACTTCGCCGCCGAGGGGGCGTTCGTGCTCGCGATGATCGCGGTGGATCTGTCGCGGCTGTCCGAGGAGATCATCCTCTGGAGCACACCGGAGTTCGGGTACGTGACGTTGGCCGACGCCTGGTCGACGGGCAGCTCGATCATGCCCCAGAAGAAGAACCCGGACGTCGCCGAACTGGCGCGCGGCAAGGCGGGTCGCCTCATCGGCAACCTGACCGGGCTGATGGCGACACTCAAGGCGCAACCGCTGGCCTACAACCGTGACCTGCAGGAGGACAAGGAGCCGCTCTTCGATTCGGTTGCCCAGCTCGACCTGCTGCTGCCGGCCATCGCGGGCCTGGTGGGCACGCTCACCTTCCACGAGGACCGGATGGCCGAACTCGCTCCGGCCGGCTTCACCCTCGCCACCGATGTCGCGGAATGGCTTGTGCGCCAGGGAGTTCCGTTCCGTGTCGCGCACGAGGTCGCAGGTGCGAGCGTACGGGCGGCCGAGGAACGCGGTGTCGGGCTCGCGGATCTCGACGACGAGACGCTGGCCTCGATCAGTCCGGATCTGCGGCCCGAGGTTCGTGACGTGCTGACGGTCCGCGGTTCGATCGAGTCGCGCAATGCGCACGGCGGCACCGCATCGTCGCAGGTGAGGCGACAACTCGCGGTGCTGAAAGACGAGGTGGCCCAGCGTCGGGGGCGCTGGTCCTGATCGCTTGATCGTCAGTACTGCGCGAACACCTGGGTGGCGTAGAGTTTGCCGGCCGCGTTCACGGCCACACCCACGCCGAGGTCGGTGTAGGACGGGTTCAGGATGTGTTGCAGGTGACCGGGGGAGCCGGCCCACTGGTCGATCACCGCGTCGGCGCTGGCGTACTGCCAGTTCTGCGCCACGTTCTCCGCCGAGCTCGTCCAGCCTGAAGGGATCTCGCCGGAATACCACGGGTTGTGGGCGAGGATGTCCCGGTCGGCCATCTGCTGTGTCCACGTCTGCGCCACCTCGGACAACCGGGGGTTCGGCTGCAGCGCCGGGACGCCGTGCGCAGCGCGGTACCGATTGGTCGCCGCCGCGAGCTCCTGAGGGGACAGTGGGCCCGCAGGGCTGGCATTCGCGGCCGTGGACATGACCGCACACGCTATCAGCCGGTGCCGACGAGAGCAGTGCGGGCGCGGTGGCGGTCCTGATCGCCCGACCCACTCCGGTGCCCGTGTCGGCGGGCAGGTCGGTACAGTGTCAGCATCACTGCGACCGGTGATGTTCGACAGATCGATGGGGGTGGCAGAGCGCCATGGTGGGACTGCCGGGTTTACCCGACATCAGTGGCGCGGTGGAGCGTGTCGTGGCGACCGCACAAAACGGTCTCGAGGTGCTGCGTTTCGGCGGCTTCGACACGGGTACCGAACCCGCTCCGTTCACCGTCGTGGAAACCGAGAAGATGTTCCGGCTGCGGCGGTATTTCCCCGACACCCCGGGTGACGGACCCCAGATCGTCCTCGTCCCGCCGATGATGGTGTCGGCGAATGTCTACGACGTCACCGAACACAACGGCGCCGTCTCCATCCTGCACCGCAACGGGATCACCCCCTGGGTGATCGATTTCGGCTCCCCGGATTCCGAAGAGGGCGGGATGGAACGCACCCTGGCCGACCACGTCGTCGCGGTCAGCCGGGCCATCGACCTGATCATCGAGGGCACAGGCCGCGACGTGCACCTCGGCGGGTACTCGCAGGGCGGGATGTTCGCCTACCAGACCGCCGCCTACCGCCGATCGAAGGGCATCGCGAGTCTCGTGACCTTCGGCAGTCCCGTCGACGTCCTGGCCGCGCTGCCGCTCGGCCTACCCGCCGATCTGGTGGTGCCGGGCGCGGAATTGCTCGCGGACAAGGTGTTCAGCCGGTTGTGGGTGCCGGGATGGATGGCGCGGACGGGATTTCAGCTTGCGGATCCGGTCAAGACGGCGCGCAGCCGAATCGACTTCCTCCGCAGACTTCACGACCGCGACGCACTACTGCCGCGGGAGGATCAACGGCGCTTCATCGAGGTCGAGGGCTGGGTGGCCTGGTCCGGACCCGCGGTCGCGGAGCTGTTGCGGCAGTTCGTGGTGCACAACCGGATGATGTCCGGTGGTTTCGTGATCCACGGCGACCTCGTGTCGCTGACCGAGATCACCTGTCCGGTACTGGCTTTCGTCGGTGAGGCCGATGACATCGGTCAGCCGCTGGCGGTCCGCGGCATCCTGCGCGCCGCGCCGAGCGCGTCGGTCTTCGAGTCACGGGTGCCGGTCGGACACTTCGGCCTGGTCGTCGGCAGCACCGCGGGTGCACACACCTGGCCCACCACCGCCGAATGGGTGCTGTGGCGCGACGGCACCGGCGAGAAGCCGCCGCTGGTGGAGGAGATGCATGAGACCCAGGATCCGCACGGATCCGGGGTGAGCCTGTCGTCGCGGATCACTCATGGCCTCGGATCGGTCGCAGATGCCGGTGCCGGTGTGTCCCGCGAGTTGATCGGCATGGCCAACTCGTTACAGCGGACGTCGCGTGCGATCGCCCAGGAATCGGTGCGCACCGTGCCCCGTCTGCTGCGGCTCGGGCAGATCCAGACCGGCACCCGGATCTCGCTGGGCAAGCTGATGTCGGAGAACAGCAAGCGGACTCCCGACAAAGAGCTCTTCCTCTTCGAGAACCGCGTGTTGACCCACGCACAGGTCAACACCCGCATCGACAACGTGGTCGCCGGATTGATCCAATGCGACATCCGTCCCGGGGTCCACATCGGGGTGATGATGGACACCCGGCCGAGCGCGCTCGTCGTGGTCGCCGCCCTGTCGCGGCTGGGCGCGGTCGCGGTGATGCTCGCCCCGGACGGCGACGTCGCGGAGATGATGCGGCTGGGGAACTGTTCGGTGGTCGTCACCGACCCCAACCATCTCGACATCGCGACGAAACACAGCGATCGCGTCCTCGTGCTCGGTGGCGGCGACTCGCGGGCCATCACCTCCGCCGACGGTGCATCGGTCGTCGACATGGAGCAGATCGACCCCGACGCGGTGCGCATCCCGTCCTGGTACCGTCGCGACCCGGGTCTGGCCGGCGACCTCGCGTTCATCCTGTTCAACCGGGCGCGCGGGAAACTCGCGCCGTGGCCGGTCACCAACCATCGATTCGCGATCTCGGCCTTCGGTGCTGCCTCGGCGGCCGGACTCACCGACCGCGACACCGTGTACTGCCTGCCGCCGCTGCACCATGCGTCGGGTCTGCTCACCACGCTGGGCGCCACCGTCGTCGGTCGTTCGCGCATCGCGCTCTCGGCGCGGATCGATGCCGAGACCTTCGCGGCCGAGGTGCAGCGCTATGGCGTGACGGTGGTGTCCTACACGTGGACGATGCTGCGCGACGTCATCCGGAGCGAGGACTTCCGCATCAACCAGTACAACCCGATTCGGCTGTTCATGGGCTCGGGTATGCCGTCGGGGCTATGGGCGGAGGTCGTCGAGGGTTTCCCGCGGGCACGCGTCCTCGAGTTCTTCGCCACCGCGGATGGCTCGGCGATCCTGGCGAACGTATCCGGAGACAAGATCGGCTCAATGGGCCAGGCGCTGCCGGAAACCAATCCCGTCGAGGTCGCGGCCTATGACGTCACCGCCGATCGCCTCATCGTCGACGACTCGGGATTCGTCCGACGGACCGGCGTCGACGAGGTGGGCCTGTTGCTCGCGCGTGCGCGCCACCGTTTCGACGCGTCGTCGACGGTGCTGCGCGACGTGTTCGTCCCCCGCGACCGGTGGGAGGTGACCGGCAACCTGTTCAAACGCGACGCGAACGGGGAACTGTGGTTCCAGGGATCGGTGGCGGGCGTGATCCGCACCTCCACCGGACCGATCTACGCCCCGCCGATCGAGTTCGCGTTGTCGCAGGTCCGAGGTGTCGACCAGGTCGTCGCCTATGGCGTCGGAGACCCGGGACGGCAGGTCGCGGTAGCCGCGGTCACGACACGCCAGCTCGGCGAGCGGTCGGAGTCGCTGACCATCACGGCGTTGCGGATCGGCCTCGGCGGGCTGCCCGCCGAGCAGCGACCCCACCTGATCTGGGTCGCCGACGAGATCGGCGTATCCGACTCGTACCGTCCGATCGCGGCGACCCTCGCGCGCCGAGGCCTACCCAGGCCAGGGGCCCGGGTGTGGTATCGCGACGCCGCGGGCCGCTATCGCCGCTACACGAGAACCGCTGCGGCGGAAGCGAACTGGGTGGGGCCGTCGCCGACCCACACCGAGTCTTCGGAAGTCGGCGGGTAGGGTGCTCACCACAGAGATAGCGTCGAGACAGGAGGGGAACCCGTGACGTCACGTGCCGAGTCCATCGATCCCATCACGCGCGAACGGCTGGTCTGCCCACAGGACCACGGACCGCTGATCGACGCAGGGGACGAGCTCTACAACCCCCGCCTGCGTGTGGCCTACCACATCGATGACGACGGGATCCCGGTCATGCTGGCCACCGAGGCCCGCGATGTCGACGACGACGAGCACCGGAGACTGACCGGCGAGTCCTGACAAGCGGATGACAAGATCGAAGGGTGAGCGCCGAGACGTCTGACCGCACGACCACCGACATCCTCTCCGATCTCGAGTGGCGTGGCCTGATCGCCCAATCAACCGACCTCGACGACCTGCGCGCGGAACTCGCGCGAGGGCCGGTCACGCTCTACGCCGGATTCGACCCGACGGCCTCGAGCCTGCATGCCGGCCATCTCGTGCCGCTGCTGACACTGCGCCGGTTCCAGCAGTTCGGACACCGTCCGATCGTGCTCGCCGGTGGCGCCACCGGGCTCATCGGTGACCCGCGCGACGTGGGCGAACGCACGATGAACACCGCGGACACGGTCGCCGGCTGGGCCGCACGCATCGACGCGCAGCTCCGTCGGTTCGTCACGCTCGACGAGTCGCCGAGCGGTGCGCTCGTCGTCAACAACATGGACTGGACGGCCGAGTTGTCGGCCATCGATTTCCTTCGTGACCTCGGCAAACACTTCTCGGTCAACGTCATGCTGGCGCGCGAGACGGTCAAACGCCGCCTCGAATCCGACGGCATCAGCTACACCGAGTTCAGCTACCTGTTGCTGCAGTCCAATGACTTCCTGCAACTGCATCGCCGGCACGGCTGCACGCTGCAGATCGGCGGGTCGGATCAGTGGGGCAACATCGTCGGCGGGGTCGACCTGAGCCGCCGGATCGACGGCGTCACCCTGCATGCGATGACGGTTCCGCTGGTCACGTCCTCGGACGGCAAGAAGTTCGGCAAGTCCACCGGCGGTGGCAGTCTGTGGCTCGATCCCGAACTCACCAGCCCGTACTCCTGGTACCAGTACTTCGTGAACACCGCGGACGCCGATGTCGTGCGCTACCTGAAATGGTTCACCTTCCTCGGACGCGAGGAGATCGCCGAACTCGAGCGCGCCACCGAGGAGACCCCGCACCTGCGTATCGCGCAGAAGCGTCTGGCCGCCGAGATGACCACCCTGATCCACGGGCCCGAGCACACCGCCGCCGCGGAACTCGCGAGCCAGGCCTTGTTCGGCCGCGCCGAACTGTCCGGACTCGATGAACAGACGCTTGCCGCCGCACTCGGGGAGACGTCGATCGCCGACTACGCCGGTACCCGCCCGACGATTGTTGAACTACTCGTCGACACCGGACTGTCCGACAGCAACAAGGCCGCCCGCAGGGCTGTCACCGAAGGCGGTGCCTACGTGAACAACGTCAAGATCCCCGAGCCCGAATGGCAGCCGGGACCCGACGACCTCCTGCACGGCCGATGGTTGGTCGTCCGGCGCGGGAAGAAGAGTTTCGCGGGTGCGCGAATAGCGCTCTGACCAGGCGATTT
Organism: Gordonia rhizosphera NBRC 16068; assembly: GCF_000298195.1. Classification (GTDB taxonomy): domain Bacteria; phylum Actinomycetota; class Actinomycetes; order Mycobacteriales; family Mycobacteriaceae; genus Gordonia; species Gordonia rhizosphera. The sequence continues at coordinate 27,167 of NZ_BAHC01000103.1, forward strand.
GACGCGTTGTTCTCGCGTGTGTAACTTAATCGATGCACCGCAGAGAGCGACTCCCCTGGGGCCAACGGGAACCGGGGAAGTCAAAGTGCCCGGGCCACTGGTTCGGGCCGCCAATGCGGGGCCACTCCCGAGAACGTGAGCGTGAACTTGTCGCGCTCAGGGGAGAGCTCATCGGAGCCGTGCCTGTCACAGGGTCCGTCCGGTGGGTGTGTGTTCTTTGAGAACTCGATAGTGTGTTGGACGATTTTTCGATGCCATTTATTGTGGTGTCGAAGATCTTTATTTGAAGTTTTTTGATGCCAGTTTTTTTGGATTGTTTTGTCAGGTTTTGCTTTCCTGATTGTGTTGAAACTTTGGTTTCAGTG
>NZ_BAHC01000102.1 GCF_000298195.1 Gordonia rhizosphera NBRC 16068
TTCTTGTTCACCCGCCGGTTGACCGACGAGATGATGCCGCCGATGGTGATCTGCGCGCCGTCGGGCACCGACCCCTCGAGGAGCGACGTGATGGAGGTGTCGGTCTGCGCGGCGATCGCGTGCGCGACCCCGGCGAGCGGATGGTCGGAGACATAGAGCCCCAACATCTCCCGCTCGAGCGCGAGCTTGTGCTTGGACTCCCATTCCTCGTCGGGCACCTTGACCGCGAACACCTCGGCCATCGTCTCGTCGGCACCGCCGGCGTCGCCGAACAGGTCGAACTGCCCGATCGCCTCGGCCTTCTTGGTGCCGATGACCGACTCCACGGCATCGCCGTGGACGAGGAACAGGCCCTTGCGGGGGTGGCCGAGGGAGTCGAAGGCCCCCGCCTTGATCAGCGACTCGGTGACCTTCTTGTTGCAGGCCGTCACGTCGATCTTGCCGAGATAGTCGGAGAAGGTGGTGAACTTCCCCTTCTCCTCGCGCGCGGCGAGGATCGACGACACCACACCGGTCCCGACGTTGCGGATCGCGGCGAGCCCGAACCGGATGTCGGCGCCGACGGCGGCGAAGTTGCGCTGCGACTCGTTGACGTCGGGTGGCAGCACGGTGATGCCGAGTTTGCGGCAGTCCGCCAGATAGATGGCCGCCTTGTCCTTGTCGTCGCCGACGGAGGTGAGCAGCCCGGCCATGTACTCGGCCGGGAAGTTCGCCTTGAGATAGGCGGTCCAGAACGAGACGAGCCCGTATCCCGCGGCGTGCGACTTGTTGAACGCGTAGCCGGCGAACGGGAGCACGGTGTCCCACAGCGCGGTGATCGCGGCCTGCGAGAACCCGTTGGAGCGCATGCCCTCGGCGAACCCGTCGTAGGCCTCGTCGAGGATCTCCTTCTTCTTCTTGCCCATCGCGCGCCGCAGCAGGTCGGCCTGTCCGAGGGAGTACCCGGCGACCTTCTGCGCGATCTGCATGATCTGCTCCTGATAGACGATCAGGCCGTAGGTCTCGGCCAGGATCTCCTTCAGGGGTTCCTCCAGTTCGGGATGGATCGGTTTGATCTGCTGCAGACCGTTCTTGCGCTTGGCGTAATCGGTGTGCGCATTCACACCCATCGGCCCCGGACGGTACAGCGCCAGCACCGCGACGATGTCCTCGAACCCGGTGGGCTGCATCATCTTCAGCAGTTCTCGCATGGCGCCGCCGTCGAGCTGGAACACACCCAGCGTGTCGCCGCGGGCGAGCAGTTCGTAGGTCTTGTCGTCCTCGAGCGGCAGCTTGTCGAGGTCGAGGTCGATACCGCGGTTGAGTTTGATGTTCTCGATCGCGTCGCCGATGACGGTCAGGTTGCGCAGACCGAGAAAGTCCATCTTCAGCAGGCCGATGGCCTCACACGATGGATAGTCCCAACCGGTGATGATCGCGCCGTCCTGTGCCCGTTTCCACACCGGGATGGCGTCGGTCAGCGGCTCCGAGGACATGATGACCGCACACGCGTGGACACCCGCGTTGCGGATCAGCCCTTCGAGGCCGAGCGCGGTGTCGAAGATCTTCTTGACGTCGGGGTCGGTCTCGATGAGGGTGCGCACCTCAGAGGCCTCCGCGTAGCGTTCATGGCTCTCGTCCATGATCCCCGAGACCGGGATGTCCTTGGCCATGATGGGCGGTGGCAGGGCCTTGGTGATCCGGTCGGCGATCGCGAAGCCGGGCTGGCCGAACTGCACGCGCGCCGAGTCCTTGATCGCCGCCTTCGTCTTGATGGTGCCGAAGGTGATGACCTGGGCGACCTTTTCGCTACCCCATCGTTCGGTCGCGTAACGCACCATCTCACCGCGACGACGATCGTCGAAGTCGATGTCGATGTCGGGCATGGACACACGTTCGGGGTTGAGGAACCGCTCGAAGAGCAGACCGTGCGGGATCGGGTCGATGTTGGTGATGCCCAACGCCCACGCGACCAGTGAGCCGGCCGCCGAACCACGACCCGGACCGACCCGGATGCCCACCTCGAGGGCGTGGCGGATCAGGTCACCGACCACCAGGAAGTAGGCGGGGAAACCCATCTGGATGATGACGCCGAGCTCGTACTCGGCGCGTCGCCGATACTCCTCGGGCGCCCCGTCGGGGAAGCGACGTGCCAGCCCCGCCGCGACCTCCTTGCGCAACCAGGTTTCCTGCGAGTCCCCCTCGGGCACCGGGAAGATCGGCATCCGGTCGCGATGAGTGAAGACATCCGCGTAGGACTCGACACGCTCGCCGATCCCGAGGGTGTTGTCGCAGGCGCCCGGAACCACCGAATCCCACTGCGCGCGCATCTCCTCGGCCGACTTCAGGTAATACCCGTCGCCGTCGAATTTGAAGCGTGTGGGGTCCGACAGCGTCTTGCCGGTCTGCACGCACAACAGCGCCTCGTGGCTCGCGGCGTGGTCCTTGGTGACGTAGTGGCAGTCGTTGGTGACGATCGGCTTGATGCCGAGTGTGCGGCCGATCTCGAGCAACCCGTCGCGGACCCGCCGCTCGATCTCGAGGCCGTGCTCCATCAGCTCGAGGTAGAAGTTCTCCGGGCCGAAGATCTCCTGCCATTTGGCGGCGGCCTCCAGCGCCTCGCGTTCGTGGCCGAGCCGCAGCCGGGTCTGCACCTCACCGGACGGGCAGCCGGTGGTTGCGATGATGCCCTCGGCGTACTGCGCGATGAGGTCGACGTCCATCCGCGACCACTTGCCCAGCTGTCCCTCGATGGACGCCAGCGATGACAGCTTGAACAGGTTGCGCAGGCCGGTGGCGTTCGCCGCGACCATCGTCATGTGGGTGTAGGCACCGCTACCGGAGACGTCGTCGTCCTTCTGGTCGCGGGTGCCCCAGGTGACGCGTTTGGTGTCGAACCGCGACGCCGGGGCGATGTAGGCCTCGATCCCGATGATCGGTTTGATGTCGTTCTTGACGGCGGTGTTGTAGAACTCGCTGGCACCGAACATGTTTCCGTGGTCGGTCATCCCGATCGCGGTCATCCCGAGCCGTTTGGCCTCGGCGAACAGCGGCGACACCTTCGCGGCACCGTCGAGCATCGAGTACTCGGTGTGGTTGTGCAGGTGAACAAACGAATCGGTCACAGCGCCTCTTCAGCTACCTCTCGAACGGCCTCATCGGGGAGATCGGGCTCCACTCTATGTCGCCGGACCGACACACACCGGCAGGCGCGGCGAGCCGTGACGGATGTTGCCACGGTGACATGGCCACATCCGTCACCGCCCGGATCAGAGGTAGCCGAACGCAAGATCTCCGCGGAGCTGTTCATCAGCATGGCGGCGGTGAAAACACATGTACGTCACGTGTGCGCCAAGCTCGGTGTGGGGATCGGGCGCAGACGGTGATCCTCGCCCGCGACGCCGGCCTGCAGCCGTGATACCAGTCGTGTGTCCGAGAGCTACCACTGGCCTTCGCGCAAGACGTCCAGGGCGTGCTGCAGATCGTCGGGATAGGGGCTGGTGAAACTCACCTGCCGTCCGTCGGCGGGATGCGCGAACGACAACGACCGGGCGTGCAGCCACTGACGCTCGAGGCCCAGCCGCTTGGCCAGCACCGGGTCCGCGCCGTAGGTGAGGTCGCCGCAGCACGGATGGTGCAGCGCGGAGAAGTGCACCCGGATCTGGTGGGTGCGACCGGTCTCGAGGTGGATGTCGAGCAGTGACGCCGACGCGAACATCTCCAGCGTCTCGTAGTGCGTCACCGACGGTTTGCCGTTCGCGGTGACCGCGAACTTCCAGTCGCTGCTGCGGTGCCGCCCGATGGGTGCCTCGACGGTGCCCTCGGGCGGGTCGAGGTGTCCCTGCACCAGGGCGTGATAGCCCTTGTCGACCTCGCGGTCACGGAACGCCCGCTTGAGCACCGAGTAGGCGTGCTCGGACACCGCGACGACCATCACCCCCGATGTCCCGACGTCGAGGCGCGAGACGATGCCCTGACGTTCGGCGGCCCCGGACGTGGAGACCCGGTACCCTGCCGCCGCGAGTGCCCCGACCACCGTCGGGCCGCTCCAACCCTGCGACGGGTGCGCGGCGACGCCGATCGGTTTGTCGACGACGACGATGTCGGAGTCGTGGTAGATGACCGACAGGTTCTCCACCGGCGTCGGTTCCACGCGCAGCGGTTCGGCAGGTGCGGGCAGCACCACGTCGAGCCAACTGCCCGCGGTCAGCTTGTGCGATTTCCCGACCGCCACGCCGTCGACGGTGATGTCGCCGTCCTCGGCGAGCGCGGCGGCCACCGTCCGGGACAGCCCCAGGATGCGGGCCACCGCGGCGTCGAGCCGCATGCCGTCGACTCCGTCGGGAACCGGCATGGACCGCGACTCACGCATCGCCGTCCTTCCCGTCGGCGGTCTCGGTGGCGTGTCGCGCCGCCCAGCCGGAACGGCTGCCGTCGTACTCGAAGCCCAACAGCGACAGCACCACCAGCAGCACGGCTCCGCAGACCACCGCGGAATCGGCGACGTTGAACACCGGCCACCAGCCGACGGAGACGAAGTCCACCACGTGCCCGCGCAGCGGACCCGGCGACCGGAAGATCCGGTCGGCCAGGTTGCCCAACGCGCCACCGAGCACCAGGCCCAGACCGAGGATCCACCACGCCGACCGCAGACGGCTGCTGTACCGGACGATGCCGACGACGACGACCAGCGCCACCACGGTCAGCACCCAGGTGTATCCGGAGGCCATCGAGAAGGCGGCACCGCTGTTGCGGACCAGACGCAGCGTGACCACGTCGCCGAAGATCTCGACCGGCTTCATCGGGTCGAGATGGGCCACGGCCAGCGCCTTGGTCGCCACGTCGAGGGCGATGACGCAAACGGCCACACCCAACAACCACCACAGCGCCGTCCGTCGCCGCATGTCACCGCCCGTGGCGGTCGACGGCGAGGGTCTCGATTGACTCACGACTCCATCATCCACCCCATCATCATCCACGAGTGCTCCCATACTCTGGCTGCCGTGTTCGCAATGCTCACCCGTCTCACCGTGGCGGCGACCCTATTGCTCGGCCTCGCCGGCTGTGGTTCCGACGACCCCGGCGTCGCCTCGTCGTCAAGCGCCGCGGCGCAGGCCGGTTGCACCGACGACACGACGTCGGGCCGCGACGGGGTGAATCTGCTGCCCGTCGCGCCGGCAAAGGTCACGCTGCTCGATCCCGGCACCGGCGACCGGCGCCTGCCCGCCGCGAGTCCCGAGTTGGCCACCCCGCAATCGGTCACGCTCATCACCACGTCGTCGGTGCAGTCGCCGGGCAGCACCGACGCACAGACCGTCACGGTGCCGATGCAGGCCCGGTTCGGATGCGACGATCCCACCGACCTGGAGATGACGCTCGGCGCGGTCACCTCACCCGACGACACGCTCGCCGATCAGCTGGGCCCCGTCGAGGGATCGCCGGCCGGACTGGCGATCGGCCCGGGATCGATGCCGATCTCCCTGCGACTGCTGCCCGCCGACGACGCCGGCCCCGAGGCACGCCTGGCGGTCGAGCAGTCGCTGCTGCAGGCCCTGCAGGTAACGGTGGCGCTGCCCACCGAACCGGTCGCGGTGGGTGCGCGGTGGCGCACCGACCGCACCATCGACACCGCGGCGACGGTTACCCAGCAGATCGACGCCACGCTGCGGTCGTGGGACGGCGACCGGGTCGTCATCGACATCTCGGTCGACGAGACCCCGGTGAACTCGGTGTTCGCGATCCCCGGTACCGATGCGACGTTGACCATCGCCCGGTACACCGACGCCGGCACCGGGCAGATCACCATGGATCTGCGGCGCGGCCTGCCGGTGGCGGGAACGCTGGAGATGATCGGTGCCCGCGAGCTCGTGGGCACCGATCCCGCGCAGCCGTTGATCCAGCGCACCGGACTGTCGGTCAGCTGGCGCTGACCGACGCCGTCCGGGTGTGGGTCAGTTCGATGCGCTCGATGTCGAGGCCGTGACGCACATGGGGCTCTCGATGTTGTTCGCCGTGATCAGCGGGCACACCGTGTCCTTGGAGAGCTTCCAGCGTCCGTCTACGTAGACGATGCTGGCGTCGAGTTTGGTCGGCGGGTTGTCGGGCAGCTTGACCTGCACCTTGACAGTCGCCTTGTTGGGGCCGGCGGGGATCACCGGCGGGAAGATCTCGTAGGTGACGTCCGGGTTCTCTTCCTTGGCCTGCACGAGCTTGTCGAAGACCGTCGGATCGGCGGAGGACCCCTCGACGAGCCTGGTCTTCTCCGCGTTCGGCACATCGGGGTCGAGCGCCTCGGTGAGCATCTGGTTGAGGGTCGCCACCGACGGTCGCGTATTGGGGTCGGTGACACCTCCGGCGGTGCCGGATGCGGCGGTCGCCGAGGACACGGTCGGCACGGATGGCACGTCGCTGTCGTCGCTGCCACAGGCCGCCACGGTTGCGATCGACCCCGCGATCAACGCGGCGGTCACGATCTTCGAAAACTTCACCGATCTCCCTCACTGTCGTCTGTCCGGACCGGGTGGACGCTCCCCCGCTGGTCCAGGCGGTCTTCGTCGACGACCCGCGGGTCGCCAAAACTCACACCACTATGCCAAATCGACGCCGACGCTCCCAATAACCGCGCCGGGAACTCAGGAGCGCACGCCGGGTACGCAACGGTTGACGCGCCCAGCCGGTTCCCGAACCCTGTAGCCATGATCATCCTGATCACCACGGGAGGCACCGTCGCGTCGCAGACCACCGCAGAGGGCGCCGTACCCCGTCTTACCTCGACCGATCTGGCACCCACGGCGCCGAGCGCAGACATCGCCGCGATCGACCTGATGTCGGTGGACAGCTCGGCGATGACGGTGCACAACCAGTTCGACATCGTGCGCGCCATCGTCGATGCGCTCGCCGACCCGGCGGTCGACGGGGTCGTCGTCACCCACGGCACCGACACCATGGAGGAGACCTCCTACCTCGCCGACCTGTTCGTCACCGACGACCGGCCGGTGGTGTTCACCGGCGCCCAATACCCGGCCGACTCGCCCTCGGCCGACGGTCCGGCCAACATCGCGGCCGCGATCGCCGCGGTCACCGACCCAACGCACCGCGGCCGGGGTGTCCTCGTCGCCATCGGCGGTGAGATCCGTTCGGCGCGTGGCATCTTCAAGGTGTCGACGACCGAACTCGCGGCCTTCGACAACGTGCACGACGCGTTGCCGCGTCGATCGGTGCGCAGCGCGGTGCCGCACCGGACCGCACGTGTCGACGCCTTCGGCCTCTACCCGGGGGTGTCGCCGGGCATCATCGCCGCCGCGGTCTCCCAGCAGGCGGCCGGGATCGTGCTGGCGGCCACCGGGTCGGGCAACACCCACCCCGACATCACCGCCGAGGTGCTCGCGGCAGTCCGCGCGGGGCTCGTCGTGGTGGTGACGACCCGCGTGCCGTTCGGCCCGGTGGTGCCCACCTATGGCGGTGGTGGCGGCGCGGTCGACCTCGAGGGGGCCGGCGCGATCATCTCTCGGTGGCTACGCGCACCGCAGGCACGGATCGCGTTGCTGGCGCTGCTGTCGGTGGGCGCCGGCGCCGCTGAGGTCGGCGACTTCTTCAGGTCTCTGCAGCCGGTGCCCTGAAACGCCTTCCGGGATCACCCGTCGTCGCCGACCCCGGGCCAGGCGAGACTGTCCAGCGGATCTGCGTGGCGCAGCGCGGATTCGGTCACCGGAAAGGTCACCGCCCGGCCGGGTCCGGTCGCGCGCGTCTCGAACCGGACGGTGACCACGCCGTGCCCGCTGCCCTGCACCCAGCCGTGCCCGTGCTCGGGATGGGTGACGTCGGTGCCGGTCGGCCACTGGATCGGTGCCGCCGGTGCGGTCGGTTCCGAATGTTCCGCTGCGTCCGTCGACTCCGTCGTCTCCGTCGACTCCGTCGTTTCCGTCGTCTCCGTCGACACTGCCGCGCCGGACGGATCATCGAGGTCGGAGAACAGCGAGAACTGTTGCACCGCGGTCAATCCCGAGTATCCGACACCGACGAGACGGATCGGTCCGATGCTGCGGGGGTCGAGTGCCAACCGCTGTGCCGCCGCGGTGAGGACAGACAGTTCGGTGGTCGCGGCGGGCAGAGTCGTCGATCGGGTCAGGATCGACATGTCGGAGCGTTTGAGCTTGAGGACCACGGTGCGGGCACCCCGTCCGTCGGCGAGCAGACGACGATGCGCACCCTGCGCCGCGGCGTCGACGGCCGGGCGTAATTCGGCCAGCTCGACGAGGTCGCGTGCGAAGGTGGACTCCGCGCTGATCTGCTTGGCCGATGCCCGCTCGGTGACGGGCCGGTCGTCGATCCCGCGCGCCAGCAGATGCAGGGCCGGGCCGACGGTGGCACCGAGCACCGAGATCACCTCGACGTCCGACATCTCGGCGAAGTCGCCGATGGTGTCCACCCCCAGCCGTTGCAGACGATCCCCGGACACGGGCCCGATGCCCCACAGCTTGCGTACCGGTAGGTCGTGCAGGAAGGCGAGTTCGCGGCTGGGCGGGATCGCCATCACCCCATCGGGTTTCGCGAGACCCGAGGCGATCTTCGCGATCTGCTTGCCGCTGCCGAAGCCGACCGATGCCGCGATGCCGACGGTCTCGCGGATGCGTCGGCGCAGCCGCTCGGCGAACACGGTGACCTCCTCGACGGACGCGCCGGCGAGTGATTCCGGTTCGCCGAACGCCTCGTCGAAGGAGAGCATCTCGATCACCGGGATCTCCTCGCGTACGAGGGCGAAGATGCGCGCGCTGACCGCATGGTAGACGGCCCCGCGGGGCGGCAGCACCACCGCTCCGGCACCGACGAGGCGCCGGGCCTGATGCATCGGCATGGCCGAGCGCGCACCGAATGCGCGTGCCGCGTAGCTCGCGCCGGCCACCACGCCGCGGCCACCCGTGCCACCGACCAGGACCGGCCGGTCACGCAGCGTGGGGCGGGTCAGCTGTTCGACGGAGGCGAAGAACGCGTCCATGTCCAGGTGCATCACCCATCGGGAGCTGCGTTCCGTCGACACACCGGCATCCTAGTGCGACTACCGAGAGTGGATCTCGAAGACGGGTAGCTGCTCGGCATGCGCGGCGATGGTCGCGTCGTCGGCATCGGTCCCCATCCCTTCGGGAAGGAAACGCCCGACCTCCCAGCCCCACTTGTCCAGGTAGGACTTGATGATCGGGGTGCGGTCGGCCGGGGAGATCTCGACGAGCCGGACCGGCCGACGACGGCGTCCGCGGCGCAGTTCGGCGGAGTCGTTGAGGCGCGCGTTGCGCACCCACTGGGTCGTTCCCCGCGGGGCCACCAGGTAGTCGCGGCCGTCGAGGTGCAGCGGATTGACCGGCACGGTCTGCGGCTCCCCGCTGCGGCGACCGATCACGGTCAGGTTCTGCGCGCCGGCGAGGTTGACGCCGCGGGCGGCGAGCCAGCGAACCGCCGAGTTGAAGGCACGGTCCATACCCTGCGGGCCCCGATAGTGCGTGGTGGTCATGTCGATCCCTTCTCTGAGTCACTTGGAGAGCACTGCTCTCGAATTACAGTGTGCGCGGTTTGCCGCAAGAAATCAAGAGCAGTGCTCTCGTTTTGTGGAAGGATGTCGATATGGCGTCCCGAACCACACGAGCCGAGAACCGCGCGGCGATGGAAGCCGAGATCCGACGACTCGGGCGCGAACACCTGCGCACCCACGGTGCGGCCGGTCTGTCGCTGCGTGCCATCGCCAGGGATCTGGGCGTGGTCTCCTCCGCGGTGTATCGCTATGTGCCGAGCCGCGACGAGTTGCTCACGCTTCTTCTGGTGGAGGCGTATTCGGACCTCGCCGACGCCGTCGAGGCCGCACTGGCCGCCGGGCCCGACCGTCCGCGGCAGCGCCTCGTCGCGGCGACCCGGGCACTGCGCCGATGGGCCGTCGACGACCCGTCACGGTGGGCGCTGCTCTACGGCAGCCCGGTACCCGGCTATGCCGCGCCACCCGATGTGACCATCGAGCCCGGGACGCGGGTCGTCGCGATGCTCATCGCCGAACTGGGCCGAGCCCACCGTGCCGGCCTCGTCGACACGTCGACGGTGCCGACGCCCGCGAGCCTGACCGACGGTTTCGCGGCGATCCGCGCGGCGTTCGACTCCGATCTCCCCGATGCCGTCCTGATCCTCGCGACCACCCTGTGGGCCACGGTCATCGGGGCGATCAGCCTCGAGGTGTTCGGGCAGTACGGCCCCGACACGTTCGCCGACCCCGCGGCGTTGTTCGACGCCCAGGTCGATCGGGCCCTACAAGCGGTCGCAGACTGAGCGAGGCCAGAGGCTACCGCGAGATGGGCCGCTCCACGCCGACCCCGGTCAGCTTGTCCGGGTTGCGCATCGCGTAGATGTGCTCGATGGCGCCGTCGACGATGTCGAGGATGAACACACCCTGCAACTGGCCGTCGAAAAAGACCGTCATCCCCGGCAGGCTGTTGAAGATCGCCGGCTCGACCCGGAGGTCCCCGGTCCGGGCACCGATCCGTGCGAACCCCGACAGCAGCCGCGCGACGGGGACCGCACCGTGGATCGGCTTGCGGACCGCGGTGGCCTTCCCGTCGCTGTCGGCGGTGAACACCACATCCGGCGAGAGCAACGCCATCAGCGGCTCGATCTCCCCGGACTCCGCGGCGGTGAGGAAGGCGGCGGTGATCTCGGCGGTGCGTGCCGCGTCGACGGGCTCGAACCGATGCCGGCGCGCCTGCACATGGGCTCGCGCACGATGCGCGGTCTGACGCACCGCCGCCGGGGACTTCCCGACGATCTCGGCGATCTCGTCGTGGGTGAACCCGAACACCTCCCGCAGCACGAAGACGGCCCGTTCGTCGGGGGTGAGGCTCTCGAGGACCACGAGCATCGCCGTGGAGACCGACTCGGCGAGGACGACGTCGTCGGAGGCGTCGTGCTCGTCGAGCAGGATCGGTTCGGGCAGCCACGGACCGACGTAGGTTTCCCGTCGTCGTGAAGAGGCGCGCAACGCGTTGAGCGCCTGCCTGGTGACCACCTTGGCGAGATAGGACTTGGTGTCGGCGACGGTGCCGAGGTCCACCTCGGCCCACCGGAGATAGCTGTCCTGCAGCACGTCGTCGGCGTCGGTCGCCGAGCCCAGGATCTCGTAGGCGACGGTGAACAGCAGCGGCCGCAGTTCGCTGAACCGGGCCGCGTGCTCGTCGCCGCCCGTCATCACACTGCCCCGATCGGGGATTCGATCGGCGGTTCGGCGGCCATCGGACGGGGCCGCACGGGGAAGGTCGGCACCGCGCCGGGCCGCCGCGCCTCCAGATTCAGTCCCCAGATCACGTTGCGGCAGATGAACTCTTTGATACCCGCGGCCACGCGTCCGGTGACGACGGTATGGCGCGGTGTGTCGTCGAGTCTGGTCAGCTGCACCGTCGCGCCCCCGCGGCCGAGCGAGGTGCACTGTCCGACGAAGGCCACCCGGACCGGCTTCGGTTCGGTACCCGCCAGCCGGGCGAGGACGGTATCGGCGGCCTGCGGGCCGAGCTGGTTGGCGGCCTGGCAGCTCATCCGGAACGGCACACCCGACGGCGCGACCGCATCGCCCGCGCCGACGATGCGCGGATCGTCGACGCTGGTCAGCGTTTCGTCGGTGATCAGCCGGCCCGCCGGGTCGGTGGTGAGCCCGCTGGTCGCGGCGAGGTCGGGCACGCCGAACCCGGCGGCGACGATCGTCGTCGCGCTGGGCAGGATCTCGCGCACACCATCGCCCACCACCGTGACGGTACCGTCGCCGACCGCCTCGACGCGTCGGTCGGTGAGGATCTCGACGCCGAGCTTGCGCAACCGCCGCTGCGCCACGTCGCGGGCACGGGACCCGAACGACGGGGCCAGCACGCCGCCGCAGACGAGCCGCACCGTGTGTCCGGATTCGGCGAGCTCGGCGGCCATCTCGATGCCGGTGAGCCCGCCGCCGACAACGGTGGTCTGATCCGATTGATCCGATTCCCCGACGGCGGCGAGGTGGTCGCGGAGTCGTTGCGCCCCTTCCCATTCGCCGAGGACGAAGCCGTGTTCGGCGACACCGGCGATGGTGTGTGCCGGGGTGGCGGTGCTGCCCACGGCGTAGACGAGATGGTCATAGTCGAGCGTGTCCCCCGAGGCCAGTTCCACCCGGCCGGCGGGCGCATCGATGCGGGTTGCGGTGTCGACGACGAGGCGGACCCGGTCGGCGAGTACCTCGGTGTAGTCGTGTTCGGCGGTTCCGGTCCCGGCGATCCATTGGTGCAGCCGAATCCGGTGTACGAACTGCGGACGCGGGTTGACCAGCACCACGTCGGCGTCTGCCTGGCTGAGCCGATTCGCGGCCATCGTCCCGGCGTAGCCGCCTCCGACGATGACGATCCGCGGCCGAGGTGTGGTGTTCATGGTTGCTCCTCTCGAGGGTGGACAACCTCAAGACACCAAGCGCCTCCCGAGTGTGACAGCCTGCCACTCGACCAGCAGGCAACCAGCGGGCAACCCAGAGATCAGCGCGCCGCCTTCGCGATGTCGGCGGACACACCGTCACCCAGCTCGATCGCGCCGGAGGACTCCGTGTCGACGTCGAAGCGGACTGCGAGCACCTCACCCGCGATCATCTCGGCGTGCCGGCGGGCCCAGTCGAGCCGCTCGTCGGGCACCACGAACCGCACCTCGATCCGGTCGGAGACGTCGAGCCCGAGGTTGCGTCGCGCATCCTGGAGCTCACGCACCCGATCCTTCGCCCAGCCCTCGGCCTCGAGTTCCTCGGTGACGTTCGTGTCGAGCACGACGAGACCTCCGCCGCCCGGCAGTTCCGCGGTCGAGTCGGGTTCGACGGCCACCAACCGACGCGTGTACTCGCCCTCGCGCAGCTCGATCCCGTCGGCGATCACGACCTCGGCTCCGTCGGCCCCGGCCGCCACGGTCCAGTCCCCGGACTTCACCGCCTTGATCGCGCGCTGCACATCCTTGCCGAGCCGCGGACCCGCGGCGCGGGCGTTGACCGCGATCTCATAGCGGCCGTAGACGTCCGCGTCGGTCGCCAGGGTCACCGACTTCACGTTCATCTCGTCGACGATGAGGTCGGTGAACGGCTCGAGCCGCGCGGCATCCGGTGACGCGACCGTGAGTCCCGGCAGCGGCAGCCGCACACGCAGCTTGTTGGCCTTGCGTACGCTCGACGCGACCGAACACACCTGCTGCACCGCGTCCATCGCGGCCACGAGATCGGCGTCGGCCGGCAACTCGTCGACACGCGGCCAGTCGGTCAGATGCACCGACCGTTCCCCGGTCAGGCCACGCCAGATCGCCTCGGTGGCGAGCGGCAGCAGCGGGGCCGCGAGACGACAGGCCACCTCGAGCACCGTGAACAAGGTGTCGAACGCGTCCGCGTCGGAGTCCTGTCCGGCCCAGAACCGGGCGCGGGACCGACGCACATACCAGTTGGTGAGCGACTCGACGAAGTCGCGGAACGCCTCGGCGGCGCCGGCGATGTCGTAGACGTCGAGCGCGTCGGTCATCGTCTCCCGGGTGACGGCCAGCTTCGCCAGGATGTAGCGGTCCAGCACGTGTTGCGAGTCGGTGCGCCAGGTCGCCGGGCCCTCGGCGTAGAGCTGCAGGAAGCTGTAGGCGTTCCACAGCGGCAGCAGCGCCTGCCGCACACCCTCGCGGATGCCGCGCTCGGTGACGACGAGGTTGCCACCCCGCAGCACCGGCGATGCCATCAGGAACCAGCGCATCGCGTCCGAGCCGTCGCGGTCGAAGACCTCGTTGACGTCGGGATAGTTGCGCTTGGACTTCGACATCTTCTGCCCGTCGTCACCGAGCACGATCCCGTGCGCGACGACACTCTTGAAGGCCGGACGGTCGAACAGCGCGGTCGCCAGCACGTGCAGGTTGTAGAACCAGCCGCGGGTCTGACCGTTGTACTCGACGATGAAATCGCCCGGGTTGTGCGGGAGTTCACCCGTCTCGGAATCGCCGTCGAACCAGTCCGCGTTCTCGAACGGGTAGTGCACCTGGGCAAACGGCATCGACCCCGACTCGAACCAACAGTCGAACACCTCCGGCACGCGACGCATCGTCGAGCGGCCGGTCGGGTCGTCGGGATTGGGGCGGGTGAGATCGTCGATGTAGGGCCGGTGCAGATTCTCCGGCCGCATACCGAAATCGCGTTCGAGATCGTCGAGCGAACCGTAGACGTCGGTGCGCGGGTACTCGGGATCGTCGGAGACCCACACCGGGATCGGCGCGCCCCAGTACCGATTACGGCTGATGTTCCAGTCGCGGGCACCCTCGAGCCACTTGCCGAACTGCCCGTCACGGATGTGCTCGGGCGACCAGGTGATCTGCTTGTTGAGCTCGAGCATCCGATCCTTGATCGGGGTGACCGCGACGAACCACGACGGAACGGCCATGTAGATCAACGGCTTTCCGGACCGCCACGAGTGCGGATAGGAGTGCTCGATGGTGTCGTGACGCAGGATCTTGCCGATGGCCTTGAGGTCTTTGATGATCGCCGGGTTCGCGTCGAAGACCATCTGGCCCTCGTACGGCGGCACCTGTGCGGTGAACCGGCCACCCGGGTCCAGCGGCTGCACGACCTCGATGCCGTTGGCCGTCGCGAGGTCCATGTCCTCCTCACCGAAGGCCGGTGCGAGGTGGACGATGCCGGTGCCGCTGTCGGTGGTCACATAGTCGCCGAGCAGGATCCGGTGGGCATTCGGGTGTCCGACGAAGAAGCCGAACGGCGGGACGTAGGACAGGCCCTCCAGATCCGCGCCGCCGTAGCTGCCGAGCACTTCCGGCTCGGTGATCTCCTTCGCGTAACCGCCCAACAGTGCCTTCGCCAGCAGGTACTCCTGCTCGTCGTTGCCACGCACGTGCACGTATTCGACGTCCGGGTTGACCGCGATGGCGAGGTTGGACGGCAGCGTCCAGGGCGTGGTGGTCCAGATCAGTGCGTTCACACCGTCGAGTTCGGGATGGCGGTCCCCGCCGACGAGCGGGATACGTACCGTGACCGCGGGGTCCTGCCGCACGCGGTAGGCGTCGTCGAGCTTGGACTCCTGGTTGGACAGCGGCGTCTGCTCGTACCAGCTGTAGGGCAGCACCCGGTAACCCTGATAGATCAGGCCCTTGTCGTGCAGGCGTTTGAACGCCCACATGACCGACTCCATGAAGTCGAGGTCGAGCGTCTTGTAGTCGTTGTCGAAGTCGACCCAGCGAGCCTGACGGGTGACGTAATCGCGCCATTCACCGGTGTAGCGCAGCACCGAGTCGCGGCAGAAGTCGTTGAACTTCTCCACGCCCATCGTCTCGATCTCGGACTTGTCGGTGATCCCGAGCTGCCGTTCGGCCTCGAGTTCGGCGGGAAGACCATGTGTGTCCCAACCGAACCGGCGTTCGACGCGCTTGCCGCGCATGGTCTGGTAGCGCGGCACGAGGTCCTTCACGTACCCGGTGAGCAGGTGGCCGTAGTGCGGCAGACCGTTGGCGAACGGCGGGCCGTCGTAGAAGACGAACTCCTCGGCGTCGGCGCGATTGGCGATGGAGGCCGCGAACGTGTCGTCGGCGTCCCAATACTCGAGCACCCGTTCCTCGACGTGAGGGAACGACGGGGCACCGCGATCGCTGCTCGGGCTCATGTCCACGAGTGGGTACACCCGGCCCGTCGCCGGGACGTCGGCCGCCTGCTCGGCGGTGTCGCTGTTGTCGACCGTGTCGGTCATGGGTCGGTCTCCTCGTGCCTGGCATGGGTCATCTGCTCTGGCACGGGGACGCACACCGTGCGGTCATCTTTGCGACCACTCGATCCGCGCGGTACCACCCCGCTTGCGTCGGTCATCCGACGCCACTCGCCGGCTCACGGAAACCGTGCGCCCACGGCTGTCACGGGCCGCACCCGCTCGGGTCTAGTGAGGGCCTGTGCCGGCCCTGTTCTTCCGAGTGCTCCCCGGTGATGGCCGGATCAACGCAGCATCGATTCTAGCCGTGCACCCCGGCCGCATTCCAATTCGCCTCCGAAGCGAGTGCGCGTCAGGTGCCCTCGCCGGGTTCGTCCGGAGCCCGATGGGAGTGCGCCGTGTGCCCCGACGACGGTGCACGGAAACCGGTGGTGTCACCGGAGGTCTCGTGCCTGCCGGGCGCGGGCGCCGCTTCATCGACACCGCCGACCGATCGCAGGTAGTCACTGAGGTCGCCGTCGGGAACCGGCGGTGCGGTCGGTTCACCGGGTGCGGGGGCCGCGGCCTCGTCGGGCGCCGCCTCGCCGGGATGCGCGGCGCTGCTGTCCGACTCGCCCGGAGTGGGCGCGGGCTGCCGCTCGACGCGCTCGGAATTCCCGGACGCCTTCTCGGTCGTGAGGAAATCACTGAGCGGGCGTTCCGCGCCGCGCCGCGACGACCCCAGGACGTCGGCGAGGAGGAAACCCACGCCAACGAGGCTCACCACGATGCAGGCGATGGCCAGCCACAGGGTTCCCGTGACGAGGCCGAGCACCAACAACACAAACCCGACGAGCGTCGCCGCCAGGGCCAGCGTCAGCACGAGTCTTCCCCTCTAGTTCGAGAGTCCCCGACCTAGCTCGGCGAGTAGCTGGTGTATCCGCCGTTACCGGGATCCGATGAGAACGAGTCGGCGCGGCCACCTTCGACCGGTGCCGCACTACCGCGCTGCTGCAGTTCTTCGAGCTGCGATTCGAGGTAGGTCTTCAGGCGCGTCCGGTACTCACGCTCGAACGTCTTGAGCTGTTCGATGCGACCCTCGAGCACGGTGCGCTGCTGGTTGATCGTGCCCATGATCTCGCTGTGCTTGCGCTCGGCGTCGCTCTGCAGCGCGTCGGCGCGTTCCTGTGCCTGTCGGACCTGGGCCTCCGACCGGGTCTGCGAGTCGGCCAGGATGGCCTCCGAACGCTGCCGGGCGTCGGTGAGGAGCGCATCCGCCTTGGACTGGGCCTCCGACACCATCGCGTCGGCGCGCGACCGCGCGTCCGACACCAGCGTCTCCGCCTCCTGACGCGACGTCGAGGTGAGGCGGTCGGCGGTGTCCTGCGCGAGGGCGAGCACGCGGGCTGCCCGCACGCTGGCGTCGTCCTGGGCGAACTCGGGTGTCGCCGCAGGGGCCGGGGTCTCGACCGGGGCGGTCGCGAAGACCTGGGTGGCATCCTCGGCGCCGGGCTCGGCGCCGCCGCCCGACGACCGGGCCTCGGCCAGCTCTCCCTCGAGTTCCTCGACCCGTTGCTTGAGGTCGCCGTTCTCCTCGATGAGGCGGGCCAATTCGGCCTCGACGAAGTCGAGGAACTGGTCGACTTCATCCTCGTTATAGCCGCGTTTACCGATAGGCGGTTTGCTGAACGCGACGTTGTGCACATCAGCTGGTGTCAGCCGCATGTCGGTTCCCCTCGTTGTCGTTCGAGATCGTTGCTGGATCGAGATCAAGCTCTGTTCAGTTGGCAGCGCGCCCAGTCTGCCCCGAAATTGTTGCAGGCTGTCACTGTTTAATTCATACCAGTCCATTTGGTAACTGGCGTCAAATCCTGTCACACGAGAACCGCTCGTTGCGGGGCAATTGTCGTCCTGCCGCAATGCAACGGTCACTCAATGATGACATCCCACCGTAGACCACCCGACGGGCATGGTCACAGACCCACCCCGCCCGTCAGCCGAGTCCGACGAGCGCGGCCGTGGAGCTGCGGCCCAGCGAACCGACGATCTGCATGCCGATCAGGACGACGATCATCACGATCATCAGCGAGAGGTCGAGTCGGACCGGCCCCAGCGGGATGGGCGGCAGGATGCGGCGCAGTGCCCGGATCGGCGGATCGGTCGCGGTGAACACGATCTCGATGATCACGACCGCGATACCGGTGGGACGCCACTCGCGGGCGAAGCTCCGGACCAGCTCGACGACGAGCCGCGCGAGCAAGAGCAGCCAGTAGATGAACAACAGGTAATACAGAACCTGGAACAGAATCGTCACGCCTCAAGATTGCCTGAAATGTCGGACGGGAGTGGCAGCGGCCCGGTCCGTGTCGTCTAAGACACGGACCGGGCCGCGGTTGCAGGGGTTCGGGGCTCGGGTCAGCTGTGGTTGTAGAAGCCGGTTTCGGCGATCTTGCGACGGTCCTCCGGGGACACGTCCACGTCGGCCGGGGACAGCAGGAATACCTTGGTGGCGACCTTGTCGAACGAACCGCGCAGTGCGAACGCCAGCCCGGCGGCGAAGTCCACGAGACGTTTGGCGTCGTCGTTGCTCATGTCGACGAGATCCATGATGACGGGGTTGCCGTCGCGGAATCGCTCACCGATCGTGCGGGCCTCGCCGTAATCGGACGGGCGCAGAGTGGTGATCTTCTGCAGAGGACCGTCGGCGAAGACGCGCTCGAGCTCGCGCTGATCGGACGTCGGCCCGGACCGGACGACACCCGCGGTGCGGTGTCCGGCACGCTGCAGCGGTTCGAGACGGTGCGGTGCCCGCATGCGCTCGACCGGCTCCCCCGGGTGTCGCGCACCGGCATAGGCGTAGTCGGCCGGCACCTCGTAGCCGCCGTCATACCCGGTCGGCTCGAAGCCGCCGCCCGGGTATCCCGGCTGTTCGACGGGAGCGAAGCGCCGTTCGTCGTAGGCATAGGCGTTCTCGCCGTAGTAGTCGTCCCGGTAGGGCCGCGGAGCTCGCCCGGGGATGCCGGGCTCCTCGAGATAGTCGTCCTCGTACTCGCTCGGAGGCACCATGCCGAAATATGCCTTGAACTTCTGCATCGTGGTCATAGCTGGCCTCTCTGTCGTCCAACGCTGCCGGGGAGCGGTGCGAGGTGGTGCAGTTGTAGATCCAAGTTCCGATTGGTTCTCGTGTGACCAATGTGATTACTGAGAGATTATCGGTCGCCGACCCATGATCGCGGTACCGACACGCACGCATGTCGATCCGTGCGCGACCGCGGTCTCGAGGTCCTGCGACATGCCCGCCGACAGCACACCGGCCTCGGGATGGGTCGCCAGGAACCGTTCCCGGATTTGCGCGGTGCGCGCCATCCACTGCTCGGCGGCACCCTCGAGCGGCGCGATGACCATCAGGCCGCGCAGACGCAGGCCGGCCGAGGTCGTCACGTGTTCCGCCAGCGCGGACAGGTCACCGACCGGCACGCCACCGCGCGCGGGATCGCCGTCCAGACTCACCTGGAGCAACACGTCGAGCGGTGCCGTCCGCTCCCCCGCGTCAAGGGCCGCCTGCGCGCCGCGGGACAGGGCGTCGACGACCTTGTCGCGGTCCACCGAATGGACCGCACGGGCCCACGTCGCAACGCTTTTCGCCTTCTTCGATTGGACGGAGCCGATCATGTCGAACACCGCGTCCGCCACCGCGGCATCACCGCTCGGGCCGGCCCGCAACTCGGCGATCTTACGGCTCGCCTCCGGCTCCCGCGACTCGCCGAACGCCCGCGCCCCCAGCCCGATGAGGCGCGCGACGTCGACCGCCGGGAAGTACTTGGTGACCACGAGCAGCTCGACCTCGCCCGGCGCCCGGCCGGCCGCGGCAACCGCGGCATCGAGCCGATCACGCACCGCCCCGTAGCGTTGTGCCAACTCGGCGGTGCGGGCGTCGGCCTCAGTCATCGTCGGCCCCAGAGGCCTCAGAGGTCCCAGCGGCCCCGGAGTCGATCCAGATCACCGAGGCGAGTCGGCCGGTGGGTGCGCCGCGGCGGTGGCTGAACAGTTCGGGATCGTCGATGGTGCACCGCGGGTCCGCAGCGACCGCGGCCACGCCGGCCGCCAGCAGCTGACGGCGGATACCGGCGCGCAGATCCAAACCCGTTGTGCCCTTGGCGGTCACGCACGCGCTTCCGGGGAGGTGCGCCTCGACGTCACGTTGCATCGCCGGCGGGACCTCGTAGTTGCGACCGCTGGCCGCCGGACCGAGCAGCACGCCGATGCGTTCGGGTCGGGCACCGAGTTCGATCATCGCCGCCAGGGTGGCGGGGATGATGCCGATGCGTGCGCCGATGCGCCCCGCGTGGACGCCCGCGATGACGCCGGCCTCGTCGTCGGAGAGCAGCACGGGCACACAATCGGCGGTGAGGACCGCGAGTGCGAGATCCGGGGCGGTGGTGACCAGTGCGTCGGTCGCGGGGACCGCACCGCCGACCGGACCCTCCACGACGGTGACGTTACGGCCATGGATCTGTTCCATCCACACCACGCGTTCGGCCGGCAACCCGAGCTGGTCAGCCAGTCGAATCCTGTTGTCGGCCACCGCCTTCGGATCGTCGCCGACGTGATCGCCGAGGTTGAACGAGTCGTACGGCGGCTTGGAGACGCCCCCGGACCGACTGGTCACCACACGGCGGACCCGCATGGTGTGGCTCAGCGCTTCATGAACGACGGCACGTCGACGTCGTCATCGTCGAGGGTGACCTGATTGCGCCGCGGCCGCTCCTGCTGCTGCTCGGCGAAGGGGTCACCGCCGCCGGCCGACATCTTGCCGAAGAGCGGATCGTTGGCCTGCGGAGTGGCCGACACGGTGCCGGCCTGGCCGGAACCCACCGCCGCCTTGCCCGCCGCCACGTTCGGGATCTCGACGCGCTTGCGCGGCGTACCGCCGTCGAACCCGGCCGCGATGACGGTCACCCGCACCTCGTCGCCGAGGTTGTCGTCGATCACGGTGCCGAAGATGATGTTCGCGTCCTCGTGCGCGGCCTCCTGGACCTGGGTCGCCGCGTTGTGGATCTCGAACAGACCCAGATCGCTGCCACCGGCGATCGAGATCAGCACGCCCCGAGCACCTTCCATCGACGCCTCGAGCAGCGGCGAGTTGATCGCCGCCTCGGCCGCCTTCTTCGCCCGGTCCTCGCCGCGGGAGGAACCGATACCCATCAAGGCGCTGCCCGCGTCGCTCATCACGCCCTTGACGTCGGCGAAGTCGACGTTGATCAGGCCGGGGGTGGTGATCAGGTCGGTGATGCCCTGAACACCGTTGAGCAGAACCTCGTCGGCGCTGCGGAAGGCGTCCATCAGACTGACCTGCGCGTCACCGAGCTGCAGTAGCCGGTCGTTGGGGATGACGATGAGCGTGTCGCAGGATTCACGCAGCGCGACGATGCCCTGTTCGGCCTGGTTGCCGCGCCGCTTGCCCTCGAAGGAGAACGGGCGGGTCACCACGCCGACGGTGAGTGCGCCGAGCTTGCGTGCGATCGATGCCACGACCGGCGCACCACCGGTTCCGGTGCCACCACCCTCACCTGCGGTCACGAACACCATGTCCGCACCCTTGAGGAGTTCTTCGATCTCGTCGCGCGCGTCCTCGGCGGCACGGCGACCGACCTCGGGATCCGCGCCGGCGCCCAGACCGCGCGTCGAATCACGTCCGACGTCGAGCTTCACGTCGGCATCACTCATCAGCAGGGCCTGCGCGTCGGTGTTGATCGCAATGAACTCAACACCTTTCAGCCCCTGTTCGATCATCCGGTTGACGGCATTGACGCCGCCGCCGCCGATGCCGACAACCTTGATCACGGCCAGGTAGTTGTGCGGTGGCGTCATGTGCCCGCCTTCCTCGTTAGATCCGGAACCCTAAACCTGAACCATAGATTTAGAGTTATGTCAAGTAGATGGATGTTGGGGATGACGCTAGGCATCGACGGCCCCAGTGGCCAGCAAGCGCACGGCGTGTCGCGAAGTTACCCGGGATTTTTCACCGTCGGGACGGTCACTTGTAGGCCGGGAAGTCCGGACTCGACACGTTGTAGACCCTCGCCTGCCTGCTCAGCAGGGCATTGAGGGTCCGGGCCTTCTCGGCACCGTGGTCGCTGTCTCCCCAAACCACCGTCTTGTCGCCTGTCAAGGTGAACTCGATGTCCACCGGGGAGGATGCCGACACCGCGATCAGTTGCTTCGATATCGATTCCGGCAGTTCGGCGACGGCACCGAGAGTGGCGGTGGTCGTGGGATCGGCCGGGCCCGGATTGGGTGTGGAGAACTCCGGCAGCCGGTTCACCTCGGGTGGCACCCCGGTCGTCTTGTCGTATGTCAGATAGCCCACGCCGGAGGCGTCGAGCACATGGACCTTGTCGCCGTCGGTGATACGGACGACGGGTCGGCGTTCGACGACGGTGATCGTGAGCGACGAGGGGTAGCTGCGCTGCACCCGCACCGACTCCACCGACGGGATCGCGGCGATGCGGTTGGCGACCTCCCGGGTGTCCACCTGCAGCAGCGGGGTGCCGTCGGGTACGCGGGCCGCGCTGAGGATCTCGTCCGTGGGGACGGCGTGGTTGTCGCGAATGTCGGTGGAACGGACCGACATGAGCGGTGTGAAGTAGGCGACGCAACCCAACCCGACCACCACCACGATCACCGCGAGGGTGCCCAGCAGCAACTGGGTCCCCCGCGACAGCCCACGCGCCCGTCCCCGGATCATGTCGACGGCCCGGGAAGGTCGGTCGCCACGGGCTCGCGGTCGGCGAGCGCCGCCAAGATCTCCGGGCCCTGCATCGTGATATCCCCGGCGCCCAGCGTCAGCACGAGATCACCGGGCGCGACGATGGACGCGACGGTGCCGGCGAGTGCCGACAAATCGGGCTGGAAGATCACCGGCCGGCTGATGCGGTCGGCGATGGTCGCGCCGCTGACCCCGGGGATCGGTTCCTCGCGCGCGCCGTAGATGTCGGCGACCACGACCCGGTCGGCGAGATCGAGAGCGGCGGCGAACTCGTCGGCGAATTCCTGGGTCCGGGAGTACAGGTGGGGTTGGAACACCGCGATTACGCGGCCGGTGCCCTCCGCGGCGACACTTGCGACCGCCTGCCGTGCCGCGGTCAGGACCGCGCGCACCTCCGTCGGATGGTGCGCGTAGTCGTCGAAGACGTCCACGTCGCCTGCGCGGCCACGGAACTCGAAGCGTCGGTGGACACCGCCGAAGGTCTGCACCCCGTCGATCACCCCGTCGAGTTCGCCACCCGCACGGATACAGGCGACGATGGCCCCGAGTGCGTTGAGGGCCATGTGCCGCCCGGGCAGGGTCAGGTGCAGCGTGCGCTCCACACTCGCCCCGATGATCGGCTCGTCGAGCCGGATGCGGGCGATTCCGCCGGCGCCGCGCGCCTCCCAGGACAGCAGGGTCGCGACCTGCGTCGCGCCCGGGGCCAGCTGCGCGTAGTGCCCCTCGCCGTACCCGAACACCGAGATGCCGCGCTGCACCAGCATCGGCGCGACGCGTCCGGCCAGTGCGGCGGCGCCCTCGTCGTCGAGGCAGACGATCAGCGAGCCGCCCGGCCGGATGAGGTCGGCGAACTTGTCGAACACCTCGACATAGGCCTCGCGTGTGCCGAAGAAGTCGAGGTGATCGACTTCGATGTTGGTGATCACCACGACATCCGGGCTGTATTCGAGCAGCGACCCGTCACTCTCGTCGGCCTCGGCGACGAACACCGCACCGGTGCCGTGGTGGGCGTTGGTCCCCGACTCGTTCAGTTCTCCGCCGACCGCGAAGGACGGGTCGAGGCCGCAGTGTTGCAGGGCGACCACCGCGATCGAGGTCGTCGAGGTCTTGCCGTGGGTGCCGGCGACGAGCAGGGTCCGGTAACCGGCCATCAGATCGGCGAGCACATGCGGACGCAGGAGGATCGGGATGCCGCGCTCGCGGGCCTCGACGAGTTCGGGATTGGTCTTCGGGATCGCGGCGTAGGTGGTGACCACCACCGACGGTCCGCCGGGAAGCTGATCGAGTGCCGCCGGGCTGTGGCCCACCTGGATCCGGGCACCCCGGGTCCGCAGGGCCAGGACGCCGCGACTGCTCTTGGCGTCCGAGCCCGACACCTGTCCGCCGCGAGCGAGCAGGATGCGGGCGAGTCCGCTCATCCCCGCTCCGCCGATACCGACCATGTGGACTCGGCGCAACTGTTCGGGGAGCCCGCCGATCGGGGGCGTCGACCCGCCGTTCATCGCCTCACCCGTCCGTTCGTGTGTCATGTAGGACCATTGTCACCGCTTCGAACCGGAACGGGGCGAGCGAAACGCGGACCGCAGCCGACGATGATGCTCGCCGGTGCGGTATTGCCGGGCGAGGTCGAGGGCGGCGCCGGCCACCGCCGCAGCGGCGTCCCGATGCCCGGTTCCCGTCGCCACCAGCGACATGGCGGCCAGCCGATCCGGGTCACCCAGCAGCGCGGGCACCTCGCGGGCCACCCACTCCGCGGTGATGTCGGCGTCGTCGACGAGGACCCCGCCGCCGGCGTCGACGACCGGCAACGCGTTGAGCCGCTGTTCGCCGTTGCCGTGCGGCAGTGGCACGTAGATCGCGGGCAGCCCCGTCGCCGACACCTCGGCAACCGTCATCGCCCCCGACCGGCACATCACCAGATCGGCCGCCGCGTAGGCGAGATCCATGCGTTTGAGATAGCCCACGGCGCGGTAGGGCGGTGCGTCGTCGGGCGAGACGGGGTTGATCGAGTTCTTCGGACCGAAGCCATGCAACACGCCGATCCCGGCGGCACCGAGCGCCCCCGCGGCGCCGGCCACTGCCTCGTTGAGACGTTGGGCACCCTGCGAGCCGCCGAACACGAGCAGCGTGGGCGCGTCCTCGGCGAGACCGAAGTAGTGCCGCGCCTTGGCGCGCAGCGCGGCCCGGTCCAGTTCGGCGATCACCCCGCGCACCGGGATGCCGACCACTTCGGCGTCCAGCCCGCTGCCGTCGACGGCGGCGAGCACCCGGTCGGCGAAGCGGGCGCCGATCTTGTTCGCGATCCCGGCACTCGCGTTGGCCTCGTGAATGACGATCGGAATCCGGCGCCGCGCCCGCAAGTGCGTCTGGGCGGCGAGATAGGCCGGCATCGCGACATATCCGCCGAATCCGATGAGCACGTCGGCATTCACCGACGCCAGCACCGATCGTGTCGCGGACACCGCGTGCAGGAGTCGTCCGGGGGTCTTGGCCAGTTCCATCCCCGGTTTGCGCGGCAGCGGCACCGGTGGGATCAACTCGAGCGAATAGCCCCGCTCGGGCACCAGGTCGGTCTCCAGGCCGCGGGTGGTCCCCAGCGCGGTCACCCGCGCCGTCGGCTCGAGCCGGACCACCGCATCGGCGACCGCCAGCGCGGGCTCGATGTGACCCGCTGTCCCGCCTCCGGCGACCACCACCGACAGCGGTCGATCCGTCCGCGACCGGTCTCGCTCAGAACTCACCCGTACAAACTCCATCTCGTCGCTTCGTCGAACTCCGCCCGGCCGGGACTCCCGGCCGCTGTCGGCGTCGATCAGCGGCGCGGCCACGTCGACGGCCGCCGGGCCTCGGACTGCCGCGACGCGACGCTCGTGTCGCGCCCGCCCGCGGTCCGGCCCGATCCGGAATACCCCGTACGGTAGTCGACCCGGACGGTGGCCGTGCGCGGTGCCTGGCGCGCCCGAGTGGAACGACGGCCCGCCGAGCCGGCCGGGTCATCGGTCGGGCGACGACGGAAGCGACGGGTCCAGCGTGATGCCGCAGGCGCCGCGGTTCGTCGACCGCTGCGTGCCGGGCCGCGCCGATCGAGCCGGTCGCGGAGCATGTCCGCGCGGCTCGGCCGGTACGGGACCGGCGAGGGCAACCGCAGCCACCGGCCGACGCGGCCCGGTTCACCCGCGCCGAGCGCCGCCACCGCCTCCGGTTCGTGCCGGGCGGCGCTGGCGAGCAGACCCAGCATGGCCAGGATCGTCAGGGTCGAGGTACCGCCCGCGGAGAGCAGCGGCAACTGGATGCCCGTCACCGGGAGCAGACCGATGACATAGCCGATGTTGATGAACGCCTGGGCGGTGATCAACACGGTGATCGTCGCGGTCATCAACCGCAGGAACGGGTCCACGGATCGGACCGCGATACGGAATCCGACGAAGGCGAGGACCGCGAACAGGATCACCACCAGCAGACCGCCGATGAGCCCGAGTTCCTCGCCGATGATGGCGAAGATGAAGTCGTTGTGCGCGTTGGGCAGATAGTTCCATTTCGCGCTGCTCTGTCCCAGACCGACGCCGAAGACCCCGCCGTTGGCGAGCGCGAACCGCGCCTGACGCGCCTGATATCCCGCACCCTGCGGGTCATCGATGTTGCCCAGGAAGCTCATCACGCGCTGCGAGCGGTATCCCTCGACCAGGGCCAGCAGCACCGCGATCGAGGCACCTGCGACGACGAAGCCGAGGAACACCTTCACCGGTAGACCGGCGAACCACAGCAGCGCGCCGACGATGATCGCGATGGTGATCGTGGTCGAGAGGTTCGGTTCGAGGATGATCAGCACGCAGATCAGCAACGCTACCGGCAACAGCGGGATCAGCAGTTCCTTCAACGACGCGTTCTCCCGCCGCCGCGAGGCCAGCAGATGGGCGCCCCACACACACAGCGCCACCTTCACCAGCTCCGACGGCTGCACCGACAGACCGCCGACGACGAACCACCGACGTGCACCCTGGCTCAGCGTGCCGATGCCGGGGATCAGCACCAGCGCCAGCAGTACGGTGGTGATCACCATCATCGGGGCCGCCACGCGACGCATCAGCCGGATCGGCAGCCGCAGCATCACGTAGAACACCGTGAGGCCGAGCATCGCGAAGATCACCTGGGTGGCGAACAGTCCGTAGGCCGACCCGTCCTTCGAATACCCCTCCACCGACGAGGCGGACAGCACCATCACCAAGCCCAGGACCGTGAGCAGGAAGGTGATGGTCAGCACCAGGTGATAGGACGCCAGCGGCCGCGACAGCAGGCTGTGCAGCGCCTCGGAAACCGTGGCGTGCACCGAATTCCGCCGGGTGCGTGCCGAAGTGCGGTCGGTGACCTCGGACTGCGCACTCATCGCGGGGATCCGCTCACGCCGGCCGCACCCGGCAATGCACGCGCGGCGGCGGCGAACGCGTCCCCGCGCTGTCCGTATCCGGCGAACATGTCCAGCGAGGCGGCCGCGGGCGCGAGCAGGACCGCATCGGGGCGGTCGGGGTCGACCACGGCGAGGTGCGCGGCGAGGGCCACGGCGCGATCCATCACCGCGAGCGCGGGGTCGCCGGCGCTGCCCGGCCCGGCGTCCATCAGTTCGGCGGGAAGCTCATCCACCGCGGTGGTCGTGGCGCGCTGAACAATCACCCGCCCATCGTCCCCTGTGAATACTGTGACGGTTGGGACTTCTGGGGCGTGTCGCGCGATCGCGTCGACGATCAGGTCACGATCGCGGCCGATCGCGACCACGCCGGCGAGTCGCGACCGCGTGTCGCGGACCAGATCATCGACCTCGGCACCCTTCAGCAGGCCACCGGCGACGAGCACGACACGTCGATGTCCACCGATCGCGGCCTGCGCGGCGTGCGGGTTGGTCGCCTTCGAGTCGTCGATGTAGGCCACGTCGTCGACGCGCGCCACGATCTCGCCGCGGTGGGCGGCCGGGCGGAATCCGCGCAAGGCCGTCGCCACCGCATCGGGTGCGATGTCGACGGCCAGTGCCAGGGCCGCTGCGGCGAGGGCGTCGGCGATCCCCGAGGGTCCGGGCGGATGGATCGCCGCGGCCTCGACGATGCGCCGGCCCGCATCCGAGGTGTCGAAGGCGCGGTCGACCAGATCACCGTCGACGACCCCGAGCTGCCCCGCCACGGGCATGGCCTGCGTGAATCCGATGCGTCGCCCGACGACGGGAAGGCCGGCCGCGACCGCGTCGTCGAGACCGACGACGCCCACCGTCCCGTGCAGCGCGACGGTCTTCGCCGCCGTGTAGGCCTCGAACGATCCATGCCAGTCCAGATGGTCCTCGGCGACGTTGAGCACCACCCCGGCGTCCGGCGTCACCGACGGCGCCCAGTGCAGCTGGAACGACGACAGTTCCGCGCACAGCACGTCGACCCGGGGGGTCTGGCCCATCGCATCGAGAATCGGGAGTCCGATGTTGCCGCAGGCGGCGGCGGAGCGTCCGGCGGCCGTCACGATCTCGGCGAGCATCGACACGGTCGTGGTCTTGCCGTTGGTACCGGTCACCACCAACCAGGTGCGCGGTGGGCCGTAGCGACCCGAGCGGTCAAGGCGCCACGCGAGTTCCACCTCACCCCAGATCGGCAGCCCGGCCTGTTGCGCCCGCTCCACCAGCGGATTGGTCGGCGCGAATCCGGGCGACACGACGACCAGGTCGGTCGACGACGTCCACGCGTCGTCGTCGAGGATCACCGCCATCGAAACCAATCGCGCACCGCGTGCGACGAGGTCGTCGCCGGGTGGAATGGGGTCGGCGAACCGCGTGTCGGCGATGGTGACCTCGGCTCCCGCGTCCAGCAGGTGACGCGCCGCCGACCGGCCGGCCGTCCCTGCGCCCGCCACCAACACCGAGGCCCCCGACAGCCGGGTCACGTCCGTCCCGACGGGTTGTTCAGCCGCCAATGGTCAGGAACTCGCTGTAGAACAGGGACAGACCCAGCGCACAGGCGATGGCCGTGAGCAGCCAGAATCTGATGATCACGGTGGTCTCCGCCCATCCGCCGAGTTCGAAGTGGTGATGGAACGGGGCCATCCGGAACACCCGTCGACCCGTGGTGCGGAAGAACGCGATCTGGATGACCACCGAGACGATCTCGGCGACGAACAGTGCACCGATCACCACGGCGAGCAACTCGGTACGGGTGGTGATGGACAGGCCGGCCAGCATGCCGCCGAGAGCCAGCGACCCGGTGTCGCCCATGAAGATCTTCGCGGGCGCCGCGTTCCACCAGAGGAAACCCAGGCACGCACCACCACCCGCGACGGCGATCAACGCGAGGTCCAGGGGGTCACGCACCACATAGCAGCCGGGCGTGATCTCCTGGGTCGCCTTGGGGCCGCCGGTGCAGGCGTTGCGGTACTGCCAGAAGGTGACCAGTACATAGGAGCCGAGCACCATCGCCATCGACCCGGCCGCCAGTCCGTCGAGACCGTCGGTGAAGTTCACCGCGTTCGACCAGGCCGCGACGACGAGCCAGCAGAAGATCACGAACACCGCCGGCCACATCGAGATCGCGTCGATGTCGCGGACATAGGACAGATGGGTGCTGGCCGGCGTGTATCCGGCGTCGTTGCGGAACTGCAGCACCAGGACACCGAACAGGATGGCGGCGACGAACTGACCGATCGACTTCGCGGTCTTGTTGAGGCCGAGGTTGCGGTGTTTGCGGATCTTGATCATGTCGTCGAGGAATCCGACGGCACCGAGCGCGGTCGCGAGGCCGAGTACCAACAGTCCGGACGCGGACACGCCCGCGCCGTCGGTGAACACACCCAACAGGTGCGCGCCGAAGTATCCGGCCCAGAGTGCGGCGATGATCGCCACGCCACCCATCGACGGGGTACCCCGCTTGGTCTGATGACTCTGCGGCCCCTCGACCCGGATCTCCTGTCCGAATCCCTGCCGAGAGAACAGTCGGATCAGGATCGGGGTGAGCAGGATGGACACCGCGAGTGAGATGCCACCCGCGAACAGGATCTGTGTCACCGTGCCGTCCTCGTGTTGCCCGTCTGTCCAGTCACTCTCGTCGCCTTCACTCGTTGGTCCTCGTCGCCGCGCGTCCGACCGGCCAGAGATCCGCCAGCGCCGTCACCCCCGGGTCGGCAGCCGCGATCAGCACCACGTCGGCGGGTCCGGGCTGCCAGTCGTCGTCGGGTGACCGCAGTAGCGCACGTGCGGCGGGCGCGTCCTGCACCATCCGCACCTCGTCACCCCAGGAGCCTTCCATAACCGCACCCTGATGCAGCGCACGAACCGCGCGCGAGTTCCCCACACAGAGCGTCTTGTCGACCGCGAGGCGCACCGCCTGCCGGCCGACGAGGTCGTGTTCGACGACGCGTTCGTTCTCCGTCCGGTCGTCCTGGTCGACGAGTTCGCCGACGATCGCCCAGGTTCGCGCGGCCGGCTCGTCGGCGCGACGCGCAGCCCCGGCCTCGACCAGATCACGGAGCC
Source organism: Gordonia rhizosphera NBRC 16068 (assembly GCF_000298195.1). Lineage (GTDB taxonomy): Bacteria > Actinomycetota > Actinomycetes > Mycobacteriales > Mycobacteriaceae > Gordonia > Gordonia rhizosphera. The sequence goes on from NZ_BAHC01000102.1 coordinate 29,921, forward strand.
GTGCTCGCGTCCGATCAGATGTCACCGGCGCGTCGACCACCATCAGCGTCGGCGTGGCGGTCATCGGTCCTCCTCGACTGCGGCCGACAACGCGTCGAGGGCCTCGGCGGCCACCACCCGGTCGTCGAACGGATGTTTCACGCCGTTGATCTCCTGTCCGGTCTCGTGTCCCTTGCCCGCGATGAGCACCGAATCTCCGGGTTGCGCCCACGTGATCGCCTCGCGGATCGCCTCGGCGCGGTCACCCAGCTCGCGGACGTCGGCGCCCGACTCCACGTCGCGGGTTCCCGCGAGCACCTCGGCGCGGATCCGGGCCGGGTCCTCGCTGCGCGGGTTGTCGTCGGTGATGATCGCCAGGTCGGCGCCGCGCGCGGCGATCTCCCCCATCATCGGCCGTTTGCCCGTGTCGCGATCTCCCCCGGCACCCACGACGACCGCGACCCGACCCCGGGTCTGCTCGCGCAGCGTGGCGATGACGGCCTGTAGCGCTGCGGGCTTGTGGGCGTAGTCGACGACGACGAGGAACGGCTGTCCCTTCTCGACCCGCTCGAGCCGGCCGGGCACAGCCACCCCGGCGATCGCGCCGATCGCGGTGGCGGTGGGGACACCGGCGCCGGCCGCGATGGCGACCGCGGTCAGCGCGTTGGCGACGTTGTAGCGCCCCGGCAGGGGTACCGCCATCTCGTGGTGCCCGCCGCCCGGAACGGTGATCGAGACGTGCTGGACGCCTGCGGCGTCGACGGTCGACGGTCCGGCGTGCCACTGCGCGGGTACCGTCCCGGTGGAGACCGTGGTCGGCGTGGTCTGACGGTCTGCGCGGACGACGTCGACCATCCGCCGGCCCCACTCGTCGTCGACACAGATGATCGGGCGCAACGCCCGGGTCGACGATCCGGGCGAAAACAGCCGCGCCTTGGCGTCGAAGTAGGCGCGCATCGACGGGTGGAAGTCCAGGTGATCCTGCGACAGGTTGGTGAACGCGCCGATGGCGAAGTGCGCCCCGTCGACACGCCCGAGCGCCAGCGCGTGGCTGGACACCTCCATGACGACGGCGTCGACGCCCCGTTCGACCATGGTGGCGAGGATCGCCTGCAGGGTGGGCGCCTCCGGCGTGGTGAGCGAACTGGGCAGTGCCACACCGTCGATGCGTGTCTGAACCGTCCCGATCAGACCCACCGAGTGCCCGGCGGCAAGCAGCGCGGCCTCGACCATGTATGACGTCGTGGTCTTCCCCGAGGTGCCGGTGATTCCGATGAGCTTGAGACGTTGCGACGGATAGCCGTAGACGCGCGCGCTGACGGGGCCGAGGACCGATCGGGGGTCGGGATGGATGAGGACCGCGCACGAGTCCTCCGGTCCGAGCACCTTGGCCAGCTCGGCCCGTCCGGCCGGGTCGGTGAGGATCGCGGTGGCTCCGGCGGCGAGGGCCTGGTCGGCGTACCGCGCGCCGTGGGTGCTGCCCCCGGGCAGGGCGGCGAACAGATCACCGGGCCGGGCGTCCTGGGCACGCAATGTCACCCCGGTCACCTCGGTGGTGGCGGCCACCGGGCCGACGAGATCCACCCGTGCGCCGGTGGCGGCAGAGAGCACCGACACCGCGGTCGGGGCCACCCCCGACGGACGGAGATCTCCTGCCGCACCCTTTGTCCGCTGACGGCGAGTCGACGCCATGTGTGCCTCCCGCCTCCCTTGCTGATGTCGATCGGCCCCGGATTCGGGCGCCGGAACGCACTCACGATACCGTCAGCCGCGCCTGCATCCGGTGTGGGACGGGCGCGGTACGGTCAGTGACCGGCCTCGAGGATCAGCCGCGGCGTCGGATGCGCCGACAGCGGCACCCGTGCCCGTTCCAGCATCCAGGAGGCGATGGTGCCGAACAGTGGTGCCGCCGACTGCCCGCCGGAACCGTCGGTGCTGCGTTTCGGGTTGTCGAGCATGATGCCGATGACATAGCGCGGATTGTCGGCGGGGGCGATCCCGGCGAAGGTGATGTTGTAGCTCGAGTTCGAGTAGCACCCGCATTTGGGGTCCACCTGCTGCGCGGTGCCTGTCTTGCCCGACAACTGGTAACCGGCGACGGCTCCGGTCGCGCCCGTGCCCTGCTGATAACCCATCGGGTCCTTCTGCAGGACGGCCCGGAACATGTTCCGCACGGTCTGAGCGGTTTGGGCGCTGACGACCCGGACACCCTCGGGCCGGGCCGGCTCTTCGGCCGGCTGGCCGTCACGTTGCTCGGACATCAGGATGCGCGGTGGGATCCGCACGCCGTCGTTGGCGATGGCCTGGTACATGCCGGTCATCTGCAGCAGCGTCATCGACAGTCCCTGACCGATGGGCAGGTTCGCGAACGATCCGCCGGACCACTGACTCAGCGCCGGGACCTCGCCGGCGCTCTCGGCGGGCAGACCGATGCCCGTGCGCCGGCCGAGTCCGAAGCGGTTGACCATGTCCGCGAAGCGCTTCTCACCGACCTGACGAGCGAGCATCAGAGTGCCGACGTTCGACGACTTCCCGAAGATCCCGGTCGTCGTGTAGGGCGCCGGGCCGTGCGACCATGCGTCGCTCACGGTTACACCCGCCATGTGAATGCTGCCCGGGACCCGGTGCACCTCGGTGGGTGTGGTCACGCCGTACTCGATGGCTGCGGACGCGGTGACGATCTTGTTGACCGAACCCGGCTCGAACGGTGAGGTCACCGCCGGGTTGCCGAGGTTGGCCTTCTTCTGGTCGGTCAGCGGTTCGGAGGCGTTGAACGTGTTGTCGTTGGCCATGGCGAGCACCTCACCGGTGTGCGCGTCGAGCACCACCGCCGAGGCGCTGCGCGCTCCGGAGGCGGTCTTCGCGGCGGAGACCTGACTCTGCACGAACCACTGGATGTCCGAGTCGATGGTCAGGCGCACGGTCGCCCCGTTGATCGCCGGGTGGACGTTGCGGGTGCTGCCCGGAATGGTCGCGCCGTCGGAGCCACGGTCGTAGGTCTTGGAACCGTCGGTGCCGGCCAGAGCCGAGTCCATCGACGCCTCGAGGCCGATCAGCCCGTTGCCGTCGTAGTTCACGTCGCCGACGATATTGGCGGCCAGCGAGCCCCCCGGGTAGAGGCGGATGCTCTGGGGGTCGGCCCCGACCTCGGGGAAGTCGGCGGTGATCCGCGCCGCCGTCTCCGGGCTGACCGATCGTGCGAGGTAGACGAAGGTGTCGTCGCTGGTGAGTTTCTTGCGCAGATCCTCCTCGCTGATGGATCCGCCGAGCGCCGACGATACGCCCTTGGCGATCTCGGCGATCCGGGTGTTCACATCCGGGAGGTCCGAGTCCTTGCGGTGGGCTTCTTCGATCGACTTGCGCACCGCCTGGGGCAGGAAGGTCAGTGCCCTCGCCTCGTCGGTGTAAGCGAGGGGTCGGCCATTGCGGTCGAGGATGGCACCGCGCTTCGCGGTGAGGATCTGGGTGAACTCGCGCTGCTGGGCCGCCTCCGCGGACAACGAGGGTGCCTCGATCGTGTGCACCACGATCATCCGGATCGCCACCGCCACCACCGCCATGAGGACGATCAGTCCGGCGACCCGGCTGCGGCCGACGAAGGGTTCGGTGCCGCGCGGTCCTCGCCCACCCGACGACCCCGATCCGCCACCGCGTCCGCGGCCACCGCGCCCGCGCCCGGACGAGCCCGCGTCGAGGCGTTGGAAGACCGCACGTGTCATGGTTGCCAATTGTCCCCGGGGTTAACGGTTTTCCGTCGAATTTGCGCCCGGCGCGTTCGGGGTCGCCGGCAACACGTTGGGGGCCGCGCCGTTCGCGGGCGCGCCCGGCGCAGGTGTGGACGACGCAGCCGTGGAGGGCGCGGTCGCGGAGTCGTCGGGCGTCGATGACGGCTCGGCGTCGGATGATTGCGATCCGTCGCCGGGCAGACCCACCGAGTCGTCGACCTTCTTCGGGTCGATCGACGCGACGGGGTCGGGTCCGACCGGAGGATTGATCGTTCGCAGTCCCTTGCCCTGCGCGGGGGTCGGATCTCCGGCCACCCGCGGACGTCCGTTGTCGCCCACGATCATCCGGGCCGGGTTCTGCGCGGGGATCATGCCGAGTTTGGTGGCCTTGTCCGACAGTTCCGGAGCCGAATCCCCCGACTCGTAGGTCCGTTTCAGCGAGTCACGGCGGTCGAGCAACGCCTGGTTCTGCTGGCGTTCGACGCCGAGTCGGTACGAGTCGGCGGCCGCCTTGGTGGACAGCCACAGACTGAGGCCGAGACCGAGGACCAGCAGTGCGATCACCGGGACGACGAACGGGATCGCGTGCGCACGAGACTTCTCCGATGACGTCGTGCGTCGCTCGGCGTTTCGGTTGGTCTGCTTGTTGTGGCGTTCGAGACGCTTGTGGCGCCGATCGAGCGCGCGCTGCGCGGCCCGCGAGCGTGTGCCCTTTTTGGGAGTGACCGGATCGGCATCGACATCGACGTCGTGCAGCAGCGTCATGAGCGATCCTTCTCGTCGACACGCTCGATCACCCGGACCCGCACGGGGGCGGACCGTGGATTCTGGGCCAATTCACGCTCGTCGGGGCGTTCGGCACCGCGGGTGACGAGCCGGAAGTCCGGCGCCGACCCGGGCAACTCCACCGGCAGTCCGCGCGGTGAGGTGGATACGACTCGGGATGCGAACTCCCGCTTGATGATCCGATCCTCGAGGGACTGATAGCTCATCACCGCAACCCGCCCGCCGACGCGCAGCGCTGCCAGCGCGGCGGGGATGGCGCGCCGCAGCGCGTCGAGTTCGTGGTTGACCTCGATGCGCAGGGCCTGGAAGGTCCGCTTCGCCGGGTGGCCGCCGGTCCGGCGGGTGGCCGCCGGGATCGTCGCGTAGAGCAGCTCGACGAGCCGGGCGCTGGTGGTGAACGGTTCACGTTCGCGCTCACGGATGATCGCCGACGCGATCTTGCCCGCGAAGCGCTCCTCGCCGTACTCGGAGAGGATGCGGGCCAGTTCCCCGTGGGGGTAGGTGTTCAGGATGTCGGCGGCGGTCATGGGCTCGGAGATGTCCATGCGCATGTCCAGCGGTGCGTCGACGGCGTAGGCGAATCCCCGGTCCGGGCGGTCGAGCTGCATCGACGACACGCCCAGGTCGAAGAGTGCGGCGTCGATCCGGTCGATGCCCAGATCCTCGAGGACGTCACCGATCTCGTCGAATCGGGCCTGGTGGAAGGTGATCCGCCCGGCGTAGTCGGCCAGCCGCTCGCGGGCGATGTCCAGCGCGGTGGTGTCGCGGTCGATGCCGATCACCCGGACGTCCTCGTGGGCTCGCAGGACGAGTTCGGTGTGACCTCCGGCCCCGAGGGTGGCGTCGACGAATATCGGTGCGTCGGCGCCGTGGGCGGTCAGCGCGGGCAGGATGAGTTCGATCATCCGGTCGGCCATGACCGGGACGTGACCGAACGGGCCGGAGCGCCGGGCCGATTCACCTACCGGGAGCGGTGCGTCGCGATCGGGCCGCGGCTCGTCGTGACCTGTGTTCACCGACCCTCTCCTCGGACTGTGTGGCTCGACTCCTCGTGTGTGCGGTTCCCGGATGAGGCGGGGTCTCGGCCCGATCTCGCACCTGGCGTTGGGGAAGTACGCCAGGGTCGCACCGGGCCGAGGCCTCGACCCACCCGCTCCGCTATTCATCTGTCCGTCCGCTCGTCGACCGCTAGAGCAGGTTTTCCAGCGCCGCCGAGCCCGCGGAGGAGAAGTCCTCCTCGTGCTCGCTCTGGTAGTCACGCCACGTCTGCGCATCCCAGATCTCGAGGTGATCGAACGCGCCGGTCACCACACAGTCCTTGGTCAGTTCCGCGTAGGTCCTCAGTTCGGCGGGCAGGGTGATCCGTCCCTGACCGTCGGGCCGCTGATCTTCCGAACCTGCGAAGAGCAGGCGCATGAAGGCCCGCGCCGCGGGGTCGTTGCGCGATGCCGCCACCGTCTGTTCGGCGATCTCCTGGAAATCCTCGGTCCGATACACCGACAGGCTGCGGTCTTGGCCTTTCGTGACCATCACCCCTCCTGCCAGCGCGTCGCGAAACTTGGCGGGCAACGTGAGTCGCCCCTTGTCGTCGAGCTTGGGCGTGTAGGTGCCGAAGAACCGTGCTGGCACGTCGACACCTCCTGCCGCACCAGGTTCGATGTCCGGTTCATCTCACCCAGTGCTGCCACAGTACCCCACTTTCCACCACTTTCCACCCCTGACACTCCACGATCGCCCCTCATACCTGAAAAGTACTGGTCAGGGCATCAGCAGAGACGCAGGGAACAGCTACGCCACGGGCGTGCCGCCTCGGATGACGCGCTACTGATGAGGTTGATGTGACCAAGGATCCCAGTTGAGAAGACCTATCTCCGCACGGTGGGGTGAAGTGGGGCCATCGGGTAAAGGTGGGGTGGGGTGAAGTGGGGCATCGGGTGGTGCCGAGGTGGGAGACGGTGGGCACACAGGGCCGGGGGCACACGACCGGGGGCACACGACCGGGGGCACACGACCGGGGGCACACGACGAAGGCCGCACACCTTGGCGGCGTACGGCCTTGTCACAAATCATGTCCCGGGCACTGCCCGGCAGTGTCACTGCTGGTCGAAGCGGCGGTTGAAGCGCTCCTCCATCCGTTCGGAGAACTTGCGCTTGGGTGCCGCACCACGCGAATCCTTCGCGCCGCGACCATGTCCCCGGGCCGACCCGGATCCCCGACCGTCGCCACCCCACAGAGCGAGCAGGCCGGCGCCGAACATGACGAGGAAACCGACGAGGCTGATGATGGGGAACCCACCCACCCCGATGTTGACGATGAGTCCACCGACGAGGAGGACAAGCCCCAGAACGAAGATGGCTACCGCCTGTAGCCGACGACGACCGCTCGACCGTCCGAGGCGACGACGCTTGACGCTCGACGCGAACTTCGGGTCTTCGGCGTACAGAGCGTTTTCGATCTGTTCGAGCATGCGCTGCTCGTGCTCCGAAAGAGGCACCGACCCTCCTAACTCACAACTCCACCGACCCGACCCACTCGACCCCTGCGATCGATGTGTACTGCCGACGCCGCCCAGCCGTGGACTACGGCCTCAATCTCCCATGATACGAGCAGAATCACCCGGCGACCACCATTACCCACGGTTGCGTCCGGATGAAGTACCCGAGCATGCCCCCGGCGGGCCCTCGACGGTCACGCGGTCCGGTCCGGGCGGACGTTCTGTTGGGGTAGCCTGCCCTGCTCGTAGGCGATCACCTCGCGCTCGACCGCGTCGAGTAATTCGATCACCCTGCGCCGCGTCTCGCGCACCGTCTGCTCGTCCACCGTCCGAATGAGTCCTGACTCGATGTCGAGTCGCAGGTGCGACAGGTCGGCGAAGTGGTCCGCATAGGCGGCCAACTCGCCGACAACCACCGGCAGGCGCTTCCACGCACTGGCCGGCCGCCGGCGCCGGACCGGCCGGTTGGACGGCTCGTAGATCTCGAGTACCGCACCGGCCGCGCGCAACGCGGTCAGGTAGTACTGCCGGAACCGTTCGGCCGACTCGGTGATGCCGTCGGCGTTGTCGAACAGGATCTCGGCCCGGTCCAACAGGTCACGGCCGCGACGCACGACCACGGGATCGATGGCCGGCGTCGACCGTGTCGGATTCGTCCTGGTCATCTCCACCTCCCGATCCGTCGATGTCGACTGCTGTTCTCCTGTTTGCTGTTCTCCTGTTTTCTACAACGCCGGCCCGACAGCGAACGCTTCCCTCGTTCACCGCCGGGCCGGCGCGAGATGTCGGCGGGTGGTCAGAACAGCTTGCGGAGGCTCATTCATCGAACACCCGTTCGACATATTCAATATAGCTAGTGGGTCGGACACCTTCAAGACGACGACCGACCGAAATCCCCGGGCGCTGACGACCGGCAGCAGCGCGGGCCACCGTGACGAGAGGACTGACGATCGGTGACGATCCGCCTCGTTGATCTGACCGGGCAGGACGCCCGGGTGTGGCTCGAACCCGCCCTCGACATCTACGTGACCGCGATGAACTACCCGCGCGGCACCGAGGTGCACCGGGCCGCTTTGTGGCGCGAACACATCGCGCGTCCCGGCTGGCGGGCCGTCGGCGCCATCACCACCGGTTCGCCGGGCGAGGCCGGGTCCGGCCCCGCCGCGCGGCGACGACTCTCCCGACCGGTCGGGGTCGACGATGACGAGTTCCTCGTCGGGATCGCCTACGGCTATCGCGGGGAACGTGACCAGTGGTGGAATCAGCAACTCCGCTTCGGTCTGCGGCAGGCCGGGCACCCCGAGTCGGCGGTGGACGAGATCACCCGCGACTACTTCGAACTGACCGAACTGCATGTGCACCCCACCGCGCAGGGTCGGGGCATCGGGCAGGTGTTGCTCACCCGGCTGCTGGCCGGTCGGCCCGAGAGCCGGGTCCTGCTGTCCACCCCGGAGATCCCCGCCGAGAACAACCGGGCATGGGCGCTCTACCGCCGCCTGGGGTTCGTCGACGTGCTCCGGCACTTCACCTTCTCCGGCGATCCCCGTCCGTTCGCCTTCCTGGGCCGCCCGCTCCCCCTGGTCACCGACGACCGCACCGAGAGCCGATGACCGCCCGCCGTCGTCGGGGCGCGACGCATGTGCCCCTCGACGCCGTCGTCGTCGGGGCCGGCCACAACGGCCTCGTCGCCGCCGCCTACCTGGCCCGCGCGGGACGATCGGTGCGCGTCGTCGAACGCGACACAGTACCCGGCGGGGCGGTCTCCACCATCGAGCGCTTCCCCGGCTACCGCGTGGACCGCGGATCGTCGGCGCACCTGATGATCCGTCACTCCCCCGTGCTCGACGAGTTGTCGCTCACCGACCACGGGTTGCGTTACCTCGACTGCGATCCGTGGGCCTTCAGTCCGGCGACCGAGGACACCGCGCCGATCGTGTTCCGCACCGACCTCGACGCCACCTGCGCGTCCATCGAACGCGCGGTCGGGTCCGCCGACGCCGAGGCCTACCGCCGGTTCGTACAGGTGTGGCGCCCCCGCGCCCGTGCGGTCATGCGCTCGTTCTACGCCCCGGCCGCACCCGCACGGTTCGCCACCGCGTTCACCGGCCTGACCGACACCGCCACGACCGCGCGCACCGGCCCCGTCGGTCGACGGACCGGCGCGATGCTGTCGCTGACCCAGGAATTGATGTCCTCGGGGGATGCGCTGCTCGACCGCTGGTTCGACTCCGAGCCACTCAAGGCGGCGCTGGCCTGGTTCGGCGCCCAGTCCGGGCCGCCGATGAACGCGCCGGGTACCGCACCCATGATCGGTTTCGCCGCCCTGCAGCACGACATCCCGCCCGGCCGCGCGGTCGGCGGCAGCGGCGCGCTGACCGAAGCCCTGATCAGCCGACTCACCGCCGACGGCGGCGAGGTCCTGCTCGAACGTCCGGCGACCGCCATCACCCGCTGCGGCGACCACTGGCGGGTGGACACCGCCGACGGGACCGGGCACTGCGCCACCCGGGTGATCGCCGCCTGCCACATCCTCACCACGCTGCAGCTGCTGGCCGCCGGCGGCCATGATCGACAACTGATCGACCGGTGGCGCTCGCAGATCGCACTCGGAGACGGCATCGGGATGGCCGTTCGTCTCGGTACGGACGCCCTGCCGGCCTATCGCGACCTGCCGTCGGACCTCCCATCCCACGGCGTGCACTCGGCGCTGGGACTGCTCGTCACCGACCGCGCCCAGCTGCGCCGCGCGCAGGCCGCCGCATCGGTCGGCGACCTGCCCGCCCGGCCGGCCTGCGTCGCGATGAGTTTCTCGGCGATCGACCCGACGCTGGCGCCGGATGGCAAACACCTGGTCACCGTGTGGGCGCAGTGGCATCCCTCCCGTCTGTCCGGTGAGCGGAGCTGGCGCGATGCGGCACCGGAGGCGGCAGAGGCGATCCGAGCCGAGATGGATCGCCACGCCCCGGGTTTCAGCGCGCACATCGAACACAGCCACATTCAGACGCCCGACGACCTCGCCGACGAACTCGGTCTACTCGGCGGCAACATCATGCATGTGGAGATGAGCATCGACCAGATGTTCTTCTGGCGGCCACATCCCGATCTGTCGGGGCACCGGGTGCCGGGCGCCGACGGCCTCCTGCTCGCCGGGGCCTCGACGCATCCCGGCGGCGGGGTGACGGGTGCCAGCGGCCGTATCGCCGCGCACCTGGCCCTTCGACGATGATCCCGGGTGCGTCGGCCGCGGCCGACCGGCGACGTCTGGCACGATGAGCAACGTGCGCTCGTCATCCCGTTGGTCCGCGATCCTGATGCTGCTGTCGCTGGCGGCCATGACCCCCCTGCTCACCGGATGCCTGGAGCGGTCGACCACGGTCGGCGACCGCTACTCGGGCACCGTCATCGTCGCGACCTCACCGGACAATCCGAGTGGGCCGCCCCAGTTCGACATCCCGGAGTCGATGGCCGCGCGTGTCGCCCTGAGCGAGTACAGCGTCGAACCCGAGGGCGACGACGCGGTCAAACGCGTCGGTACGCGAGCGGTCTTCTCCGACCTCACCGCCGGTCAGTTCGGTCAGCTCGGCGACATCGTGGCCGAGTCCTTCGGCGAGTCGGTGATGAGCATGGATCTCAAGACCGAGCGCAGCGGCGACGTCGTCCGCTTCCGCGGCAACGCCGACCTCACCGGGCTCGCACCTGACCGCGACTTCCTCCAGCTCACCGTGACCTTCGGCGGTCCGATCACTGCCACCAACGGCGAACAGCTCGCCGACGACACGGTTCGCTGGACACCGGAACCGCGGCGGCCGTCGAACTTCAGTGCCGACGCGACCTATCCCGACCCGGCGACCGCGGCGGTCAGCAGCTGGTCGTGGTTCCTGGCGCTGGTGTGCCTGATCGCGGTGCTGGCGGTGGCGCGTCTGGCCTGGTCCAAGCGCGACCGCGGCCCGCGGCCCGGTCGTCCGCGGCGCCCCGCGCCGACCGACAGCAATACCCGGTCGCGTGAGACCTCCGAGACCGGCAGCTGATCAGGAGGCCGGGGTTGCCGTCGCCGCCGGCATCGCCGACCTGACGTCCACACCGAGGCGTTCGAGGACCTCGCTGGTCGCCTTCGCGAAGTTGAGACTGCAGAAGTGCAGACACGGCACACCCTCGGCGACCAGGCGCTGCGCCATCTCGGTGGCGAAGTCGATACCCACGGCGCGGACCGCCTCGCGGTTCTCCTGGGGTCCGTCACCCGCGGCCACCGCGAACCGTTGCTGGACGTCGTCGGGGATCACCGATCCGGACAACTCGGCCATGCGCCGCACCGTCGCCAGCGACGTGATCGGCATCAACCCCGGGATGAGCGGTTTCGCACCCTGTTCGGGGTCGGCCGCCACCAGCCGGTCGCGCAGTCGCAGGTAGTGCTCGACGTCGAAGAACATCTGGGTGATCGAGTACTCGGCGCCGGCGCGCAGCTTGTTGACCAGCGCCCGGGTGTCGTGTTCGAGGTCGGGGGCACGGTGATGTCCCTCCGGGAACGAGGCGACACCGACGTGGAAGTCACCCAGCTCGCGGATCAACCGGACCAGATCCTCGGCGTATTCGACGCCGTCGGGGTGTTTGATCCACTCGCCGAGCGGATTGCCCGGGGGGTCACCGCGCAGCGCGAGGAGGTTGGTGATCCCCTGGTCGGCGTAGGCGCCCACCAGGGCGCGCAGTTCGTCGACGCTGTGGTTGACGGCGGTGAGATGGGCCACCGGCAGCAGGGTGGTCTGGGCCGCGAGTTCTCCGGTGATGCGCACGGTGCGATCGCGGGTCGACCCGCCCGCACCGTAGGTCATGGACACGAAGGCGGGGCCGAGGCGTTCGAAGGTACGCACCGCACGCCACAGTCGGGCCTCGGCCTCGGCGTCCTTGGGTGGGAAGAACTCCACCGAGAACGGAACCGGACCATGGTGCGGTGCGGACAGCCGATCGACGATCGTCGGGGCCGGGGTCGCAGATGAGATCACCGTGACATTGTACGGAGCGCGACGGCGGGCCCCACGCACCGAGGCTGGCACCGTCGATCATCGGATGGTCGGCCACCGGGCATGCCCTAGCCTGACAGGGTGACCTCCGCGCTGCCGATCCCCACCATGCTCGACGAGGTACCCGCCGCGGTCGAGTCCGCGCTCCGCGAGTTCTTCGACCACGCCGTGCCCGCGACGGCCGGGATCGATCCCCGGGTGGGTGTGGCGGCCGACATACTGCGTGACTTCGTCCTGCAGGGCGGCAAACGGGTCCGGCCGCGCTTCGCCTTCGCCGGTTGGCTCGCCGGGTCCTCGGCAACCGGTCGCGCCACCACCGCGGCGTCGGCACCCGACGCCGCCGACGCGCTGCGGATCGCCGCGGCCCTCGAACTCGTCCAGGCCTGCGCCCTGATCCACGACGACATCATCGACCGCTCCGACACGCGTCGCGGCAACGCGACCGTGCATCGGGTGTTCGAACAGCGCCATCGCCGCGACGGATGGTCGGGCGACCCCGCTCATCACGGTCTGGCGGCGGCCATCCTCGTCGGCGACCTCGCACTGGCGTGGGCCGACGACATGGCGCTGCCCCTGCCCCAGGCGGTCGCGCGGGTATGGGCGGCTATGCGCACCGAGGTCCTCGGCGGTCAGTACCTCGACATCGTCAACGAGGCCGACGGCGACGAATCCATCGGCGCCGCCTACCGGGTGATGCGGTTCAAGACCGCCGCCTACACCGTCGCCCGCCCTCTGGAGCTGGGCGCCACGCTCGCGGGCGCGCCCGCCGGGCTGATCGAGGACCTGCGGTCGGTCGGACACGATCTCGGCATCGCGTTCCAGCTGCGCGACGACCTGCTCGGTGTGTTCGGCGATCCCGACCTCACCGGCAAACCGTCGGGCGACGACCTGGTGGCCGGCAAGCGGACCGCGTTGCTGGCGGTGGGGCTGGCGCGCGCCACCGAACGTGAGCGCGGCCTGGCCGACCGGCTGCGCGGCTACGTCGGACATCGGTTGACCGACGCGGAACTGGGCACGGCGCGCACGATCCTGACCGACGTGGGCGCGGTCGACGAGATCGAGCAGCAGATCTCCGGGCTGCTCGACACGGCACTGAGCACGCTGCAGCGCGCCGACCTCACCGATTCGGTGCGCGACGACCTGACCGCGTTCGCCCACCGGATCGCACACCGGACGACGTGAACCCGACGGCCCCGATCCACCCGATGAGGCCGATCCACCCGCCCGGCATCGAGGGATTGCGAATCCTGCGTGTCGCCCATCCGGGTACCTGGGCCGCCGCCGGCCTGCCCGCCGGCACACCGTTCGGTGCCGCGCACACCCGCTCCCAGACCGGTCCGCTACGCACGCCGAACCGCTGGCCTGCCACGACCAACCTCATTCCGGCCGGTGCGGGAACGATCCCGGGTGTCGGCATCCCCCCGGTGCTGGTGTCGGGACGCCTGGCCGCCAAGCGCGTCGTCGGCGCCGTCGAATCCGGTCCGGGTCGCCGTAGGATCGGGCGGTGAGCATGACGTCGCGCGCCGGGTTCGGTGATCTCGTCGTCGGGTTCGTCGGTGCCGTACTGGTGTGCGTCGGCAGTTTCGGCGTCGGCGACATCGCCCGCAACAACACGGTCGCTCAGGATCTCGGGCTGTCGGCGATCACCTACGGACACGGCAAGACGTTGTTCGGCACGATCTTCTGGGCCGGGGTGGCCGCGATGGTCATCGCGTGGATGCGGCTTGGCCGGGCAGTACGGGCCGGCGCGACCGACTCGGCCGCCGAGGCCGTGCCACCCGTCCGCATGATGCGGCTGGGCATCCTCGCCTGGGCCGCACCCCTGGCGCTCGCGGTGCCGGTCTACAGCCGCGACGTCTACGCCTATCTCGGGCAGGGTGCGGTGTTCGCGGCCGGATTCGATCCCTACGCCGACGGCCCGGCGCATCGTCCCGGGCCGCTCGTGGACAGCATGGCGCAGGTGTGGGCCACCACGACCGCGCCGTACGGGCCCTTCTTCGTCGGTGTCACCCGGGTGGTCACCACGGTCACCGGCGATCACGCCATCCTCGGTGTCTATGCGATGCGGCTGGTCCTGCTGCCCGGTCTGTTCCTGGCACTGTGGGCGATTCCGCGTCTGGCCGCGCACTTCTCGGCGTCGCCGCAGACCGGGTTGTGGCTGGCGGTGGCCAACCCGATGGTGCTGATCCATCTCGTCGCGGGCAGCCACGTGGAACTGCTGCTGATGGGTGTGTTGGTCAGCGGTGTCACGCTGGTGGTGATCGGACGGCATGTGCCGGGGCTGCTGGTGCTCGGTCTCGCGGTGTCCATCAAGGTCACCGCCGGCATCGCGATCCCCTTCGTACTGTGGATCTGGTTGTCCCACATCCGGGCCCGTCGGCCCGTGCGTCCCGTCGACGTGGCCGGTGTCCTCGCCGCGGTCGTCGGCATCACGGTCGCGGTGTTCGCGATCTGGACGCTGGTCGTCGGTCTCGGTCTGGGCTGGCTGACCGGTCTCGGCTGGGCGGACCGGATCATCAACTGGTTCACCCTGCCCACGCTGGCGGGCCACCTGGTCACCGTGGTCGCGGCGCCGTTCACCGCGCTGAACCTGCAGCCGGTGCTGGTCGTCACGCGCACGATCGGGTCGGTGGTGCTCGCGGGCGTACTCGTGGCGCTGTGGTGGACGCATCGTCGCGACGAACGCACCGCCATGGCCGGCATGACGTGGGCGATGGCTGCGGTGCTCGTCCTCGAACCCTCCACGCTGCCCTGGTATTACACGTGGGTGTTGTGTCTGGCGGTGGCGTTCACCCTGCCCCGTTGGGTGAACGCCACCGTCGTCGCGATCTCGACGTTCATGCTGATCGTCTTCCAACCCGACGATTCAATCCTGTTCTACAAGCTGCCTGAGACTCTGCTCGCGACCGGGTTGTCCGCACTCGCCGCCGTCTCCCTGCTCCACCCGGACCCGTTGCGACTGCGGCGGATCGTGGACTGGTTCGGTGCTCCCGCCGAATCCGCCGGTGTGCCCGCTCGCCGGTGAGCGCCGTTGTCCGAGAAGTACGAACACATCGAACGGGGGCACGGCGGGCCCGTGAACTGACCGGATCGAGGCGGCGCTGCAGCGGGCGCTCACCGATCGCACCTGGGCCGAACTCGCCGAGTACACCTACGGATCGGCGGCGGTCATCGGCATCCAGATGTTGCCGCTGCTCGGGGTACGCGCACCCGACGACGAGACGACCGCCGGGGCCGCCACTTTGGGGGAGGCACCTGATCGCGGTGACCGGGATCGGTACCGTCGTGCGGTCGGCCCGATCATGCTGCTACCCAACCGATCCCGATGATCGATCGCGGCCGCGGCGACGATGTACGGCGACATCCTCACCGAGATCGAGCGCAGCGACGACGCTGTGCTGGACCACCGGGCGGTGGTGGGTGGGCGTCGTCGCGCCATGCGCGCGGTGCAGGGCCTGACCGGCGGCCGGCCGGACTGACCCGGTCCTCGGCGCGGGAGCCGTCAGAAAGCCTGGGCCTGGGCGCGGCGGATCACCTCGCGGGCCGAATGTGTGTGCAGCGCATCGGCCGGATGCATCCCCAGGTCCTCCTGCGCGGTGAACAGCCAGACCATCACCTCGTCGCGCGTGTACCCACCGTCGAGCAGCACCTCGATCAGACCGACGAGATGCTTCGTGATGCCCAGATCGTCGAAGAAGACCACCGGGATCGCGGGCTGCCCGTCCCGGGACACCGCCAGGAGCTGGTGTTCGCGGATCAGGGTGCGGACCCGGTTGGACGACACCCGCAGTCGGCGGGCGGCATCGTCCACTGTGAGCGTGTCGACTTCGGAAGGGAGCTTGTCTTCGGACAGCGGAAGTGAACCCACGTGGCTGAGCGTACCGGCTCGCGGTCGCGATCGGTCCCGGTGTCGCGGTTGTGGTGTCGGGTCGATCCTCTGATCTCGTGGCGGCGACGGGTAGATTCGGCGTCGTGAGACCGCCCGCCGACACCCTGTTGGGTTCGACCCTCGAGGGCCGCTATCGGATCGATGCGCCGATAGCGCGTGGCGGCATGTCCGCGGTCTACGTGGGCGCCGACCTTCGGCTGGGCCGGGCGGTGGCGATCAAGGTGATGGATGCCCGCTACAGCGGCGACCCGTCGTTCCTGCGGCGCTTCGAGTTCGAGGCACGAGCCGTCGCCGGGCTCAAACACCCCGGGCTGGTCGCCGTCTACGACCAGGGTATCGACGACGGCGTCGCGTTCCTGGTGATGGAACTCGTCGAGGGCGGCAGTCTGCGGGAGTTGTTGCGTGAGCGCGGGCCGATGCCGCCGCACGCGGTGACCGCGGTGGCCGACCCGGTACTCGGCGGGCTCGGCACCGCGCATGCAGCCGGCCTCGTGCATCGCGACGTGAAACCCGAGAACGTCCTGATCTCCGACGACGGTGAGGTCAAGGTGGCCGATTTCGGGCTGGTCCGCGCCGTCGCCGAGGCCGGCGTGACGTCGGCGAGCGTGATCCTCGGGACCGCGGCGTATCTCTCCCCCGAGCAGGTGGAGTCCGGGGAGGCCGACGCGCGCAGCGACGTCTATTCGACGGGTGTGATGATCTTCGAATTGCTCACCGGTCGAACACCTTTCCACGGCGACACGCCTCTGGCCCTGGCCTATCAGCGACTCAGCTACGACGTACCCGCACCGGGCGATGTCGTCGCCGGGGTGCCCGAGGAGTTCGACGAACTCGTGCTGCGTGCGACCGAGCGGAATCCGGCCGACCGCTACGCCGACGGTTTCGCCATGCAGCGCGCCCTGCTCGACGCGGCCGATGATCTGAACCTTCCGCCGTTCACCGTGCCCGCACCCCGGCGATCTGCCGAGCGCGAGACGATGGCTCGGATGCGTGCGGCGCACCCAGCGGGCGCCGACGCCGCCTCACCGCACCCGACCCGGGTGCAGTCACAGCCGGAGCCGATGGGGTCCGAACCCCCGCCACCACCGGTGCCACAGGACGATCTGGTCGTGGGCACCCGGCGACCGCGGGTCGTCGACGATGCGACGCGCAGCGCCGATCGACCCGGCGACAACGCCCTGCGCGCGGTGCTCTGGATCGCGCTGGTGCTGCTGTTGGCCGTCGCCATCGGCGCTGTCGCGTGGTGGGCCGGCGCCACTTATCTCAGCTGAGCCACGCACCCCCGCCGCGCCCCGTCGCCACGCGCCGCCACCCACCCTTTTCGTTCTTCCCCCGCTTTTGCGGCCTTCCTCCATCTGCAAATGGGGAACGCCGCACTTGCGGAGGAAGAACCTTCGGGACGGCTAGCCGCGCAGCATCTCGGCGACGAGGAAGGCGAGCTCCAGGCTCTGCTGGGTGTTCAGGCGCGGATCGCATGCGGTCTCGTAGCGCCCGGCGAGATCGAGATCGGAGATGTCCTGCGCGCCACCGAGGCATTCGGTGACGTCTTCACCCGTGAGCTCGATGTGCACACCACCCGGATGGGTGCCGAGTGCATGGTGGAC
Source organism: Gordonia rhizosphera NBRC 16068 (assembly GCF_000298195.1). Taxonomy (GTDB): domain Bacteria; phylum Actinomycetota; class Actinomycetes; order Mycobacteriales; family Mycobacteriaceae; genus Gordonia; species Gordonia rhizosphera. The sequence goes on from NZ_BAHC01000102.1 coordinate 47,414, forward strand.
CTCGAAGAAGCCCTGCACCTCGTCGACGATGCGGTCGAAGTGCCGGGTCTTGTAGCCCGTGGACGCCTCGTGGGTGTTGCCGTGCATCGGGTCGCTCTGCCAGATGACCTTGTGCCCGGTCGCCTCGACCGCCGCGACGATCGACGGCAGCACGTCGCGCACCTTGTTGTTGCCCATCCGGGCGACCATCGTCAACCGGCCCGGCTTGTTGTGCGGGTCGAGCCGCTCGACGTATTCGGCGGCCTGCTCGGGGGTCGTGGTCGGCCCGATCTTGACACCGATCGGGTTGTGGATCAGCTCGGCGAAGGCGATATGCGCGCCGTCGAGCTGCCGGGTCCGTTCACCGATCCACAGGAAGTGCGCGGACAGGTCGTAGAGCACCTTCTCGTCGACGTTGTCGGGGTCGTCGGCCAGGCGCAGCATCGCCCGTTCATAGTCGATGACCAGCGCCTCGTGCGACGCGAAGATCGACGCCGACTCGAGGTTGCGGTCGGTCACCCCGCAGGCGTCCATGAACCGCAGACCGCGATCGATCTCCGAGGCGAGCGCCTCGTACCGCGCGCCCGCCGGGGAGGTCCGCACGAACTCCCGGTTCCACAGGTGCACGCGGCGCAGGTCGGCCTCCGAACCCGTTAGGGCGCGAACGAGATTCATCGCGGCGGCGGCGTTGGCGTAGGCGCGCACGAGTCGGGACGGGTCGTGGGTACGGACGACCTCGTCGGGCGGGAAGCCGTTGACCATGTCACCGCGGTAGGACGGCAGGCCGAGGGCGTCGACGTCGGACGAGCGCGGCTTGGCGTACTGACCGGCGATCCGCGCGACCTTGACCACCGGCATGCTCGCGCCGTAGGTCAGCACGACGGCCATCTGCAGAAGCGTGCGGATGTTGCCCTTGATGTGGGGTTCGGTGTTGTCGGCGAAGGTCTCGGCGCAGTCACCGCCCTGCAGCAGGAAGGCCCGCCCCTCGGCGACCTCGGCGAGCTGGGTCGACAGCGCCTCGACCTCGACCGGCATGCAGATCGGGGGAACGCTCTCCAGGACGGTGCGCATCTTGCGCGCCTCCTCGGCCGGCCAGCTCGGCTGCTGCAGCGCGGGACGCGCGATCGCGTCGTCGAAGCGGCTCTGCAGGTCACCGGGCAGCGGCGGCAGCTCCGGAAGTTCGTCGATCGGAACGTCCACGGTCCAATTCGTCACCACGCGTCCAGGGTAATTGAGGGCACAACGCCCTCACCGCGCGGCCTCGATGGCCTGCCACCGCCGTCGGTTGTGCCGGGCGTCGGCCAGCGCATCGTGGGCGTCGCGCGGTGACGGCGGCAGGGCCGGGCGGCCGGCGGCCTCCCAGTGCTGGCGCAGCTCACGGGTGAACCGCGGTATCGACCGGGGCAGCGCGGTCATCGGCCCCCACAGCTGGCAGAGCACCACGTGGTCGTAGGCACCCACCCAGGCCCACAGTTCGACGTCGTCGCCCTCGGCGGTGAGGAAGTCCAGGAGGTCGTCCCGGATCTGTCGACGGCTGCGCCATGCCGGCGACGACGGCGACGGCAGTTTGGGCAACACGTTGGCCCGTACCCACTCCCCTGCCCGCCCCGGGTCGAACTCGGTGGACACCGCGTAGAATTCCCGTCCGTCCTCGGCAACCACACCGATCGACACAAGTTCGATGGTGGTGCCGTCCTCGATAAACTCCGAGTCGTAGAAGAACCGCATGGCCACCAGTATTCACACACCACGTGAGCAGGGATCGCGCAGACCATGACACCTCTCTCCGCGGCCGACACCCGACTGCACCGCTGGACGCCGTCGCGACGCGCCCGCGCGGCCATCGCCGCGCTGGCGGTCACCTCGGCGACCCTGCAGATCATCGGGGTCCCGTTCACCTCGAGCTTCGGCACCCGGACCCGCATCGACCTCGACGTCTACCGCCTCGGCGCGCAGATCTGGCAGCAGGGTCAGAGCCTCTACGCCGACGGCTCGATGCCGTTCACCACCGACGGCATCTGGCTGCCGTTCACCTATCCGCCGTTCGCCGCACTCGGTTTCGTCCCGCTCGGAGCCCTCGGACTCGGCATCGCGGGGCTGCTGATCTCGGTGACCACCGTCGCGCTCACCGTCGTCATCCTGCACATCGTGCTGGGGGTGCTCGCCGTCGGGTCCCGCACGAATCGGTGGTGGATCGCGCTGCTGCTCACCGCCGGGGTGGTCTGGCTGAACCCGATGTGGATGACCCTCGGGTTCGGACAGGTCAACATCATCCTGATGGCGATGATCGTCGCCGACATCTTCGTGGTCGGGCGGGGAGCCGGTCGAGCGCGGTCCGGACCGTTGCGGGGAGTGCTGACCGGGCTCGCCGCCGCGGTCAAACTGACCCCGCTGGTGTTCGTCGCGGTCTTCGGCGCGGCCCGGCAGTGGCGGGCGGCGCTCACCGCCGCGGCAACGTTCCTGGCGGCCGGTGCGCTTGCCTGGATCTGGATGCCGGCCGACTCCCTCGGCTACTGGACGCACACGCTCTTCCAGACCAGCCGGATCGGCGATCCGGGCGGCCCGATCAATCAGAACCTCAATGCGATGTGGATCCGGTTGGTGCCGAAATCGGCGACCGCCGACCAGTTCCTGTGGCTGACGAGCGCGGTGGCGGTCACCGCGCTCGCGGTGGCCGCCGTCCGGGCGTGCCGTCCGGTCGCCGCCTTCGCGGCCCTGCGCGCACCGGGCCCGGTTGACCCCGCCGCGGGTGTGGCGGCGATGGCGAGCACCGGAGCGGTCGCCGTGTGGGGTCTGCTCGTGTCGCCGACGTCATGGGCGCACCACTGGGTGTGGGCGATACCGGTGATCCTCACGGCCACGGTGGTCGCCGCGCGCTGCGCCGATCGCCGATCGGCGATCGCTTACGCCACACTGGCGCTCACCGGTACGGTGATCTTCGCGCTCGGCCCCTTCCAGTTCCTGTCCCCCGCCATCCGCGACTGGTCGATCATCGACCACCTGATCGGCAACGCGTACACGGTGTGGGGACTGGGTTTTCTCGTGTTGGCCTGGCTGCTGCCCCCACGATTCGGCGCCGCCGAGACGGCCACCGGTCGACCGGCACTGGCCGACGCCGCGCCGGCGTGAACGCTCAGGCGGCCGACGCCGGCTTCTCCTCGGCCGGCGGTGCGGTCTTCTTCTTGAGCGAGGCCGCGTAGATGTCCACGTACTGCTGGCCGGTGAGCTGCATGAGCTCGTACATGATCTCGTCGGTCACGGCGCGCTCGATGAAACGGTTGCCCTGCATGCCCTCGTAGCGGGCGAAGTTCAGCGGCTTGCCGATCTTGACGGAGATGCGTGCGGGACGCGGGATCACCGACCCGGGAGGGTTCAGCTTCTCGGTGTTGATCATCGCGACCGGGATGACCGGGACACCGGTGTCGAGCGCGATCCGCGCGAGCCCGGTCTTGCCCTTGTAGAGCCGACCGTCGGGTGATCGGGTGCCCTCCGGGTACATACCCATCAGCTGACCGGCCTCGAGCTGACGCCGAGCGGCGGTCAGTGCGCCGGAGGCCGCCTCCGCGCCGGAGCGGTCGATCGGAATCTGTCCCACGGCGGTGAAGAACCACCGCTGGAACGCGCCCTTGAGGCCGGTCCCCGTGAAGTACTCACTCTTGGCCAGGAAATAGATCCGCCGGTTCACCATCAGGGGCAGGTAGAAGCTGTCCATCACCGCGAGGTGATTGGAGGCGAGGATCGCCGGGCCGCGGGCGGGGATGTTCTCCAGACCCTCGATCGTGGGACGTCCCAGAAGGCGGAGAATCGGTCCCAACAAAACGTGCTTGAACGCCCAGTACCACATCAAAGACTCCGCACCTCGTCGATCGCCGCCAACCCCCAACCCCCGACCTTACCCACAGAAACGATACACAGCCTCAGGTTCAGCCGCGTAACGTGTCGGTGACCGCCGCCCTGATGCCTTGCCGCGCAACCTCTGCCGCGCCGACCACGCCGGCGCTCTCGCCGAGCTGGGTCCCCCGGATCCGGGCGAGCTGGCGGTGACCGGAGCCGGTCACCAGCCGCGCGTAGTGTTCGCGGGCCTCGTCGAGGAATAGCCCCGATGCGGCCCCGACACCACCCGCCAGGACGATCAGGTCGGGATCGAAGATGTCGGCGATCATCGCGAGTCCCTGGCCCAGCGATGCGGCGAACTGCGCGAACGCGGCCAGCGCCACGGCGTCCCCGTCGGCCGCCGCGCCGGCCACCCGACGACCGGTCAGCGACCCCGGGTCGGCGGCGACGTCGGCGGCGAGCTGGCTGCGTCCCCAGTCGCCGTCGGCCAGCAACTCGATCACGGTGTCCACCAGCGCAGTACCGCTGCAGTAGCGCTCCCAGCAGCCGAGCTTGCCGCAGGAGCAGGGCCGTCCACCGGGCACTACCGTGAGGTGCCCGAGTTCGGGGGCGACACCGAAACTGCCCCGGTAGATCTCGCCGTCGAGCAGTAGACCCGCACCGATCCCGGTGCCGATCGCGAGCACCAGCGAGTTATGTCCGCGTGCCGCCGCCCCGAATCGCCACTCGGCCACCGCCGCGGCGTTCGCATCATGTTCGAGGAAGACGGGAATCCCTATGCGGGCGGTCATGTCGTCGGCCACCCGGGCCTCGCGCCACGGCAGATGCGGGGCGAAACGGATCATCTGGCGATCGGGGGTGAGGAAGCCGGCGATGGCCAGGCCGACCGCCTTGGCCGCCCACCGTGAGGTCAGCTCGCCGACGAGGCGATCCAGGCAGTGTTCGAGTGCACCGGCGGTCGGTGGGGTGGCCGCGCGCAGCGTGTCGAGCATCACGCCGTGATCGTCGACCACCGAGGCACGCACACTGGTACCGCCAATATCGATTCCGATCGTCAAGTCGCCCATCAGATCTCACCCTCGGACTCGTAGCGCCGCGCACGAGGTGGCCCGGTCGGGTCGATGCGGACCGCGATCGGCTGATAGTGCTGCGTCGGATCGGGACCCGGGCCCGGCGCAGACCGCAGCGCAGTGGCCACCGCCTCGAGCACCGCGATGAGGGCCGCGATCAGGCGGGCCAGCAGATCGCCGATTTCGGCGAGCAGGGACGTGATCTCGCCGGTGACGTCGACGAACGACGCGGCATCACCGCCCGGACCGGCCGCGGCCGCGGCGTGCCCGGGGGTTCCGCCGAACAGTGACGCGAGTTGATCGATCTGTCCGGCCACCCCGAGCAGGAATTCCCGTATCGGATCGGGGCCCGCACCGCGGGTATGACGATGGGTGTGCTGGTCACCGTGACCACTCGTATCGTCCGAGGTCATGTGGGCAGTTCTCCTGTCCGGCTCGCAGGTAGTCTACGCGACGCCGATCGGGCCAGATCCGCCCGTCATCGACCCTTGGGCCACACCGCCGGATCCGGCACGAAGCGGACCGAGAGCTCCGTCCCGTCCCAGGCCGCGTCGACGACGACGCACCGGCGCAGCACCGAGGGCAGACGCACCGGATGGCGGAAGCCGTCGACGGTGACCAGCAGGTCGTCACCGGACCGCCCCAACCCGAGGCCGTCCGCGTCGGGAAGACGTTGACGCCACGTGAGCTGATAGACCGGCGACCGTCCGGTGCCGGGATCGGGTCCGGGGACCTCGGTCACCCGCGCCGCCCCCGAACCACGACGATGTCCGTTCGGCGACGGGAGAACGACACTCAGCTTGCGCAGCCGGGCGGCCCGATCAATCGGGTCGTCGAGACGTCGGATCTCGCTGATCTCCACCCGGGCGTCGTCCCCCTCCACGACCGACCGTAGCCGACCGACGCGATTCGCGCACTCGTCGGGCCCGCCGGCGGCGCCGCCGACACCGTGGTTGAGCATCACCGATCGCACCGCCAACCCCATCACGTCGGAGGCCGCCAGGAAATGCGGCAACAACCGCTCGGCGCGGTCGTCGGCACCGACCACCACATGGGTGGCCACCGTATGCGGATCGGTCATCAGCTCGGTGATGTCGAGACAGTCGCGGTCGATGGCGTCGACGGCCGCGGTCAGCTGCGCCATGACCGGCCGCTCGCCGGCGGCGGCGAGGCGGCGGTGTCGGGGCCAGAGCCGGTTGACGGACTGGCTGAGCACCGACGACGCGCGCAGGAACTCGAACGGGTCACCGTGCCCGGACGCGTCGACGACGATCCTGCGCCAGGTTCCGCTGACCGCCTCGTCGCGGATGCGGCGCAGCACCAGGAAGTCCTCGACGCCGGGAAGTGTCGCGATCTCCCCGGACGCGATGTCGGTCAGAGCGCCCAGCCCCGGCAGGGACACCTTCGACCGGCTCAACGTCTCCGCCAGGACGGAGGTGAAGTCCGACCAGGTCCGTTCGAGCAGCGCGAGACGGTCCAGGGACAGCAGATGCACACCGGCGGACACCGCGACGGGCTCGTCGGTATGCCGGAAGACGCCGAGCATACGGGCCGTCGGCGACAAACGGTCGACGGTGACCAGCAAGGTGTCGCGGTCCGGGGTGCGCAGGGGCGAGCGGGCGGCCGGGTCGGCCCGACGACGGCGGACACCGCCGAGCGCGCCGGCCGCCGCGGTCACCGAGACCCCGGCGCCACCCGGCCCGATCAGCACATGTAGGGGCGTGAGATCGATCAGTCTTCGACCCTCTTCTTCAGGTCGTTGAGCGCCGCCTCGGTGATGGCCTTCTCGGCACGCCGTTTCAGCTGGCCGATCATCGGCACGAGCGGGTCGACGGTCAGCTCGTAGGTGACCTTGGTGGAACCCGGAACCTGCTGCGAGAGAACGTAACGCCCGCGTTGCTCACGCTGCAGCTCGCTGCTCACCAGGCTCCAGGAGACCGCAAGACCGTCGACATCCCACTCATAGGAGAGCACATAGGTGTCCTGCAGCACGCCGGCATCGAGGACGAACCGTACCTCGCGGGCACGGCCGTGCGACCCCATCACGGTCACCTCGACCTCACGGGCCGCCGACACCCAGTCCGGGTAGTTCGGGAAGTCGGCGATGACGGCCATGATCGCGTCCGGGTCGGCGTTGATGACGATCGAGCGTTCGGTGTGTTCGGCCATCAGATCTCCGCCCGCTCGGTCTGTCCGGCGGCGTCGGCACCCACCGCCGGTCCCCCGACGATACGTCCGGCCTCCAGACGGTCCTTGACCTCGAAGGACATCGCCTTGCCTGCGACCCGTCGGCGATGGTTCTCGGCCGTCAGCCGGTCGGCCCGTGCCCGCGGGGACGCCGGCAATTCGACCGCCGGCTCGGCGTGCAGGAAGTAGTGCAGGACGAATCCGTCCAGCACCGGTTCGCACCAGATCTCCATCGTGCCCGTCAGCGGTCCCCCGACCTGCCATCGCACCCCCTGCGCCCCACGGTCCTCGGTCACGCTCAGACCCAGATCCGGCCACCAGCGCCGCCAGTTCGCCCGGTCGGAGACCTCGGCGGCCACCATCGACGGTGCGGCGGCGACGAAGGTCTCATCGGCCACCTGAATGCTCGTCACGTCCACTAGCTTCACACATTCGACCGAAACCCGGTAAGGGACATCGGCACGTGCTCCGAGACCCGACCCGGGGCAGCGATACGATCAGGGACAAAAGCGACACGGCGAAGGGTGCCCAGATGACTGAGTTCAGCGTTCCCGCACATTTCACCATCTCCGAGGACGAGAACTGCACGGACATCCTCTTCGGGATCGCCGAACGCCAACCCGACAAGGTCATGTTCCGCCGCAAGAGCGGCTCAGACTGGGCGCCGGTGCGGGCCGGCGAGACCGCCGCCCAGATCACCGCGCTGGCCAAGGGACTCATCGCCGAGGGCATCGAACCCGGTGACCGTGTCGCGTTGCTGTCCCGCACCCGCCTCGAGTGGAACCTTCTCGACTTCGCCATCTGGTGCGCCGGAGCGATCACGGTGCCGATCTACGACTCGTCGGCGGGGCCGCAGATCGAATGGATCATGAAGGATTCCGGCGCCACCGCGATCATCGTCGAGGACGACGCCCACCGCGCCATCGTCGAAGGCATCGACGGCCTCGAGTCGGTACGCCTGTACCAGATCGATACGTCGGGCGACGACGGCGCGCTCGCCCGCCTCTCCTCGGCCGGCGCCGAGATGTCCGACGACGAAGTGGCCAAGCGGCGGGCGAACCTGCGCTCCGCCGACCCCGCCACACTCATCTACACCTCGGGGACCACCGGGCGGCCGAAGGGCTGCGAGCTGACCCACGCCAACATGCTGTCGGAGGTGCGTGGCGTCCTCGAGAGCGATATGCGCACCATGCTCGGACCGGGCCGGCGGATGCTGATGTTCCTCCCGCTGGCCCACGTGCTGGCCCGCGCCATCACGCTGATCGCCATCGAGTCCGGGGTCGAGGTCGGGCACTGGGCCGACACCCGAACCCTGGTACCCGAGTTCGCGTCGTTCCGTCCATCACTGATCCTGTCCGTGCCCCGGGTCTTCGAGAAGGTGTTCAACACGGCGCGGCAGCAGGCCCACGACGGCGGCAAGGGACGCATCTTCGATGCCGCCGCCGACACCGCGATCGAGTATTCGATCGCCTCCGAGCGCGGGTCGGTCGGTCTACTCCTCAAGGTCAAGCACGCCGTGTTCGACCGCCTCGTGTACGGGCGGCTGCGCGCCGCACTCGGCGGTCAGTGCGAGATGGCCGTCTCCGGCGGGGCCCCGCTCGGGGCCCGGCTCGGCCATTTCTTCCGGGGTGTCGGGATACCGGTCTACGAGGGGTACGGACTCACCGAGACGACCGCCGCGTTCGGCGTCAACACCCCGGGTGCGGTGAAGGTCGGTACCGTCGGAAAGCCGTTGCCCGGCAACAGCGCGCGGCTCGCCGACGACGGCGAGGTGTTGCTGCGGGGCCGGGTGGTGTTCGGCGGCTACTGGCACAACCCGGAGGCCACCGCGTCGTCGATCAAGGACGGTTGGTTCCACACCGGCGATCTCGGGCGGATCGACGACGAGGGTTTCCTCAGCATCATCGGACGCAAGAAGGAACTCATCGTCACCGCCGGCGGCAAAAACGTCTCGCCGGCCGGCCTCGAGGACGTGATCCGCGCGCACTACCTGGTCTCGCAGGCCGTCGTGGTCGGTGATCACAAACCGTTCATCGGCGCGCTGATCACCATCGACCCGGAAACCTTCCCCGGTTGGAAGGAGCATCAGCACAAAGAGGAGTCGGCCACCGTCGCCGATCTCGCCGACGACGAGGATCTGCGCGCCACGGTGCAGGAGGCGATCGACGAGGCCAACACGACCGTGTCGAAGGCGGAGGCCATCAAGAAGTTCCGCATCCTGTCCGCCGACCTCACCGAGGAGACCGGGGAGCTGACCCCGACGTTGAAGGTGAAGCGCAACGTGGTGGTCGACAAGTTCGCCGGCGAGATCGAGGCCCTCTACGCCAAGTGACCGCTGCCGGCCCGGAGGCGTTGACCCTCAGAGGAGTTGGCGCAGCCGCGCGGCCATGGCGCGCCACTGCCAGGACTGCACGGCATGTTCCCGGCCCCGGGCGCCCATCTCCGCTGCCGCGGCCGGGTCGGCGAGGATCGCGGTGATCGCCAGCGCGACCGCGTCGATGTCGGTGCCATCGACCACCGTCCCGGTGACCCCCTCGACGACGGTTTCCGGCGCCCCGCCCGACGCCCCGGCGACGACCGGTACACCGGTGGCCGACGCTTCGAGGTAGACGATCCCGAGACCTTCGACGTCCAGTCCCCGCCCCCGGGTCCGCGCCGGCATCGCGAACACATCGGCGACGTTGTGGTAGGCCGGGAGTTCGGACGCGGGCACGGATCCGGTGAACACCACGTGCTTGCCCATCCCGGTCTGCTCGGCCAACCGGTGCAGCGACTCGGCGTAGGGACCACCGCCGACGACGATGAGCACGACATCGCCGACTTCTCGGCGGATGAGCGGCAGTGCGCGGATCAGCGTGTCCTGCCCCTTACGCGGCACCAGCCGCGACAGGCATAGGATCGTCGGGCGCCCGCCGAGACCGAGTCGATCCCGAATGCGTTGCCGTGCCTGCGGATCCGGACGGAATCGGTCGGTGTCCACCCCCGGTGGCAGGTACTCCAGCGCCCCCCGCGCCCCGAAGGCGGCCGCGAACCGTCCGCGGGTGTAGCGGCTGACGAAGGTCACGACGTCGACGTGGGCTCCGATGAACGTCAGCACCTGTCGCGCGATCGGCAGCATCGACCAGCCGACCTCGTGACCGTGCGTGCTCGCGATCACCCGGTTGGCACCGGCGCGACGCATCGCCGGGGCGAGCACCGCCAGCGGTGCGGCCGCGCCGAACCAGACCGTCGAGATCTCGTGTTTCCGAATGATCTTCGCGGCCCGGCGGGCGACGAACGGGGTTGGCAGCATCAGCGTCGTCGGGTGCCGGTACACCGTGTAGGGCACCCGGGCGTCGAAGTCCTCGTGGCCTTTCCAGCGCGGCGCGTAGACGATCACGTCGTCCGGGGGTAGCCGGTCGACCAGATTCTGCAGATAGGACTGGATGCCCCCGGGGCGTGGCGGAAAGTCGTTCGTGATCAACAGGGTCCGGCGCATCATCGGACCTGCTCGGTCAGCCATCGCCGCCAGTCCGCGACCAGTTGCGCCCGCGAGAGTCCGATCGCGGTTTCGATCGCCGCGTCGTGGCGGGCCGGGTCGCCGGTGCCGGCAACACCCATGTACAACTCCTTGAGTCCGTGCTCACCGAACCGCTCGGCGACGTAGGCGGCCACCGACCAGGCCGACTGGTAGGCCACCGTGGCCCGCGCGGTGTCCACCGCGAAGTCACCGTCGGTCGGGAGGTCGGCGGGGACCGCGCCGGCTCGGACCTGTTCGGCGAGGTCCGGGGCCGCGTCCGCGAACCGCGTGTAAGTTCCCTTGCGTCCCACGTATTCTGGCACTCCCTCGGTGATCCAGAGCGGAGCGCCCGGCGACGTGTCGGCCCGCATCGCGACATGCGTCAACTCGTGTCGCAGCACCACCCCGAGTACCGGCGTCGGGAACTCCCGCGCGCCCGGGGTCAGGATGACCCGTTGTCCCACCGCTTCGTGTGCGGTGGTGTCGACACGCGTGAACACGGTGGCCGCAGCGGCCCCGGAGATGTCGGCGGCGCTGTGCGCGAGAGCCTCGAACTCCTCGGCACGCGCCGTCACCACCACGACCGCCCGTCGGGGCCACTCCGCGCCCCAGAACCGCGTGACCGCGTCGATCGCCCTGGGCAGTTGGTCAGGCAGCCGGGTCGCGACGTCCCCGGTGCCCGGGTACGTCGCCACGACCGACTCCCCGCCGGCAGTGGTGACGTCGTCGACCGCGAGGCCGGGCAGGTCCCACAGTTGCGTGGGGCCCGCAGTACCGCCGATCGCCCGCGCATCGCCGACGACCTTCCAGGAATCGGCGTAGCGCGCCATCACCAGCTGGGTGGGCACCACCACCTCGGGTTCGTCGATCCCGGGTGTCGACGAGCCCCCGAGCGCGTAGTGCAGTTCGACCGGCGCCACCCACGAGTCCGAACTGCCCTGCACGTCCAGACGGCTCTGCAACGACGGCCCCAGCAGTGTCTCGGCCTCCTGGGTGGGAGCGAGCTGGTAGCGGAACTCCTTGAGACGCAGCGGGTCGGGGTTCTCCGCACCGCCCGACAGATTCACGGCCGCGATGTGCATGCCGGCCCGGAACGCCGGCGACGCGGCCGCGTCGATCACCGCGTCGAGTCGCGCGGTGTCACCGGCGAGCAGGGCCGTGCCGAGTTCGTCGAGCGCCGCCTGGGCGCCGGCCGCACGCTGTTGTTCGTAGACGTTGACCGACGTGGTCGTCGTCGGGGAGGTCGACGAACTGGTCGACACCGCGACCGGGGCCTGCGCCGCCGTGGTGCACCCCGCGTTCACGGCCACGACGACCAGCGCGGTGCCCATCAGGAATCTGCGGGATCGACGGGACACACCGCCCGAGGATCTCACGTCACCGACTCAGTACCGGCGCGCCGTGTTGTAGGGTCCCGCCTCGTCGACCGGCACGACCTTGACCGGGACCCCGAAGGTGGACGCGTGGATGACATAACCGTCACCGACATACATGCCGACATGGTGGGCGTCAGGGTAATAGATGATCAGGTCGCCGGGGCGCAGATCCTTGCGGTCCACGGGCTGCCCGGCGCCGTTCTGCGCCTCGCTGGACCGTGGCAGGGTCTTACCGGCCTGCCGGTAGGCCCACACCATCAGACCCGAGCAATCGAAGGAGTTCGGCCCCGTGGCGCCCCAGACATAGGGATCGCCGATGCGGCTGATGGCGGCCTGGACCGCGACCAGCTCAGGGGCGGTGCCCTTGGGGACGAATCGCGGATCGAAGTCGTACTTGGGTCCGCGCAGTGCCGCGAGCTGCTTGCCGGTCATCGACTGATAGACCGCGCGGATGCGGATCGCCTGCAACTGCAGGTTCGCCTGCTGGGCCTGCAGTTCGCCGCGGGTCTTCTCCGCGGCCGCGACCGCGGCGGTGGCCTCGCTCGCGGTCTTGTCGGCGGCGAGTTTCGCTGCCGCCGTCTTGGCCCGCGCGTCCTTCAGGGCGTTGAGATCGGTCGCCACCTGCCGCGAGATTAGTTCGAGCCCGGACATCTGGTCGAGCAGCGCCTGCGGGGAATCGCTGACCAGCACGGCGTACAGCCGATTGACGCGCGCGCCTTTGTAACTCGCGCGGACCACCGAGTCGACCTTGCTCTGGTACTCCTCGAGTCGCTGCTGAGTGGACGCGAGGGTGCGGTCGGCCTGCGCCGACGCCTGCTTGGCCCCGGCGACGATGGCGCGCTGTTTGTCGTACTCGATCTGGGCGTTGTGCATCGCCTCCGCCGACTTCTCGGCGTCGTCGTTGAGCTCTCGATACTGGACGAGGATCTGATCGGCGGTCCGTAGCGGCGCCGCCGCGGAGTCGCCTGCACCCGAACCGATCTGGGCGACGGTGAGCGCCATCGCGGCGATCATGAACAACACTGGAACCGTTCGCGCCCACGCGCCCCATCGTCGGCTACCCACGATGCCCCGTCTCTTCAACGTCACCCCCGAACGAGCGGTTTGGGCGGGTCACACGAGATTCGTGTGACCCGCCCAAACCTGAAACCTGTGCTGCCGACACCCGATCCGCGCTCAGTAGCGACGGACACCGGTGACCGACCAGTTCTTGACGAAGTCCTTCTTCACGGGCACGCCGTAGGTCGAGGCATGGATGAACCTGCCGTTGCCGATGTACATGCCGGCATGGCCGCCGCCGTTGAAGATGATGACGTCGCCGGGCTCCATGGCGTTGAGCGCAACCGGACTTCCGCCGCCGAGCTGACCGTAGCTGTCGCGCGGGATGGTCTTGCCGGCCTGCTTGTAGGACCAGTAGACCAGACCCGAGCAGTCGAACGCGCTGGGACCGGCCGCGCCGTAGGAGTACGGGGAACCGAGTTTGCTCTCGGCGGCCTTCACGGCCTTCTGCGCCACGGTCTGCTTCTGCAGGCCCGGGATTCCGCCGCCATTCGGGCGGAACTGCTCCGGGATCTGATTTTCGTTCAGACCGGGAATGGTGAACGCGCCCAGGCTGGGGATCTCGACGGTGGCACCGGGCGACTTGGCGACCGGCGCAGCCAGCGCCGGGCCGGCGACTGCGGCGAGCGAGCCGACTGTGATCGACCCTGCGATGACCGCACGCTTGGCCACTTTGGCGCCGCGGTTCGGCTGTTCCAAACGGTGTTTCGCCACGAAGCGACTTCTCCTTGCTCTCCCTCGACCGCCGACCGGGTTAGCTGTCGGGTTCGGGCCGGAAGAATGGCCCTACGCGATGCACACGGCAGCGTTCAGCACGAGGCCGAGCACAACGCGATTCACCCCAATTCGGAGATCCGAAACGGATGGTTCCCCGGTACGCCCTACTGGGCGATTAGGCGGTGACCGATGCAGCCCGTTCCTGGTGGAACGAGACGCTCTGCAAAGGTCTCGAAAAGGTTACGAAATCGAATGCGGGTCTGTCCACCGCACCTCGTCAAGGTGCCGAAGGGCCCATCGTCAGCCGGCGCGCAGGATTTTGAGCTGTCGCGCCGATTTATGGGCCTGAACTGAGGTTTTACCGGATCTTGCGGATAGTGCAGCAGCACTGGAGACCATTGCAGCACTGACGAATACATCGATCGCGGAGTCGATTTCTACGTCCCCGACAGGCCCTTGTTCCGTGACCTTTCCTCCACCTTCGGACACCGCATTTCCGCTGCTGAGGGGCTCGAAGAGGGCCTGAATCATGCAGCCGTCACAAGCCACCGGGCGCCCCGGACAGGTCTGGCAGTCGATATACATCTGTGATCTCCGTCTCACTCGGGCCGGTTGGGCATGTCGGCGGTCCGAAATCGGGCTTCGGACCACCGGGTGGTCACATCGATGGAGACTAGACAGCGACACCGACAACTTCCGGCCGCGCGGTGTCGATCACAACTTTCCCGCCTGTCACATCAGCCTCGTGTCGCAGGTTTCCCGCCTGTCACATCCTCCTCGTGTCGCAGGTTTCCCGCCTGTCACATCAGAATCTGTCGCACCATCGAACTAACGTTCGCATCGTGCAGACGTCAGGTGGGCAGTTGACCTTCGCCGACATCGAGTCCGACGGCGACGAGTTCACCGACGGTGCCCTGTTCGAGACGACGCTCGTCGTCGTCGACCTCGAGACCACCGGGGGCAGCCCGACCGACGATCGGATCACCGAGATCGGGGCGGTCAAGATCCGCGGTGGTGAGGTCATCGGCGAGTTCGCCACCTTGGTCGACCCGGGACAGCCGATCCCGCCGCAGATCGTCACCCTCACCGGCATCACCGAGGCGATGGTCACCGATGCCCCGGCCATCGCCCAGGTCCTACCCTCCTTCGTCGAGTTCGCCCGCGGCGCGATCCTGGTGGCGCACAACGCTCGTTTCGACATGGGCTTCCTGCGCCAGAACGCGGTCCGCCTCGACATCGACTGGCCGTTCACCGCCTCCCTGTGCACCGTCACCATGGCCCGGCGCATCCTGACCCGCGACGAGGCACCCTCGGTCCGGCTGTCCGCACTCGCCGACCTGTTCGCCGTATCGGTGCGCCCCACCCACCGCGCCCTCGACGATGCACGCGCCACCGTCGAGGTCTTCCACCGACTCCTCGAGCGCGTGGGTAACCAGGGGGTCGGCACCTACGGGGAGCTCGTCGCCTATCTGCCCAGGTCCAATCCCCGACTGCGCGCCAAACGGGCGCTGGCACGCGATGTCCCGTCACGTCCCGGTGTCTATCTGTTCCGCGGGCCGTCCGACGAGGTCCTCTATGTGGGGACGGCCGTCGATCTCCGACGCCGGGTCCTCTCCTATTTCACCGGCGGCGACCCACGACGACGAATCGGCGAGATGGTGAATCTCGCCGTGCGGGTCGACCATGTCGAGTGCTCGCATGCCCTCGAGGCGGCGGTCCGCGAACTGCGCCTGCTCGCCGCGCATCGGCCCGCCTACAACCGTCGGTCGACCCAACCGCACCGCGGCTGGTGGATCGTGCTCACCGGCGAACGGTTTCCGCGGCTGAAGGTCTCGCGCACCCCGACCGACGACGCCATCGGCCCGGTCGGCAACCGCAACACCGCGGCGACGATCGCGGACCTGATCGGCCAGGCCGCGGGGCTGCGCAGCTGCACCGCACGCCTGGGTGCGGCCTCACACCACTGGTGCCGCTCCGAAGCGGCCGGCGGGCCACGTATCGGCGGCTGCCACGCGGCCTCCGACCGCCCGCTGACCCTGCCCGATTACCTGCCACGGGTTTCGGCGGTCCGTGACCTGATGACCGGTGGCCGCGACGACGTGCTCGTCGCACTGACCGAACGGCTGATCGCGCTGTCGGAGGCGCAGATGTTCGAGAGCGCCGCGCGGCACCGGGACCGGTTGTCGGCGACGATCGAACTGCTGGCCCGGTGTCAGCGGTTGTCGGCGCTGTCGCGGATCGTCGAGATCGTGGTGGCCCGCCCCGACGAAGCGCGCGGGTGGGAACTGGCGGTGATCCGGCACGGGCGGCTCGCCGCGGCCGGAGTGGCCCGCCGCGGGGTCGCCCCGATGCCGGTCGTCGACGCCCTGATCGCCGCCGCAGAGACCGTCATCCCCGGGCCCGGGCCGCTGTCGGGTGCACCCGCCGAGGAGAGCGCGCTGCTGTATCGATGGATGACCGAGCCGGGCGCCCGCATCGTCGCGAGCACCGAGGCCTTCGCGCTGCCGGTGGCGTGCGCGGAACGCCGGCTGCCGTGGACGCAGACCGCCCGCGCCGCGCGGGAGGTACCCCGCCGGGCCGGTTGACGCGTCGGCCCGTCGATCGCGACACCGCGAGCCGTAGTCTGTCCACCATGATCACCGCCATCGTCCTGATCCACGCCGACGTTCACCAGATCCCGGAGACCGCGCAGGCCGTGGCCGACATCCCCGGTGTGTCGGAGGTCTATTCGTGCGCCGGCGATGTCGACCTGATCGCCAAGATCAAGGTGCGCGATCACGAGCAGATCGCCGAAGTCGTGACGGGCCGGATCAACCGACTGCCCGGTGTCACCCACAGCGCCACCCACATCGCGTTCCGCAGCTACTCGTCGTCGGATGTCGAGGGCGGATTCTCCATCGGCGAACAGTGAGTCGTCGACCGCGGCGGAACACCGCTCACCGTCGCAGGATCGCGTGCGGGATCTCCACGACCGAACCCGCATGCGTGGTGACGTAGACGGCCGACGGGGAGAAACCCGCACCACCCGCGCCCACCGAGATTCCGGCCGGCAGCGTCAACCCGGTGGCCAGCGCGCAGTGGGACCCATCGGGGTCGATCCGCCACACCTGAGAGCCGAAGTAGAGCGGCACATAGAGCCGACCGTGTTCGTCGATGTCGAGGTCGTCGAAGAAGACCCAGTCCAGGCCGCGCGGTGGACGGAAGTAGCTGTGGGCCCGACCCGTCCCGGTGTCGATGGCCAGGATCCTGGTATCTCCGAGGGAGACGTTGGCGAACAGTGTCCGCCCGTCGCGGGACACGGCCAGACCGTTGGCCGGGCTCTCGCGGTACCATCCGCGCTGCACCCGCACATCGACACCGATCCGGTCCACGGCCGGTACCAGGTCGTTGGAGGCGAACAACGTGCCGTCGGGTGCGCGGACCACGCCGTTGCCCATGGACAGGCCGGTCGCATACGTCGAGCGGGCGCCGGTCCGGGGATCGAGGCGGATCAGTGAGGCGGCCCCGACCGCCGGGGCCAACAGCGAGGGTGCGGCGATACCCGAGCCGACCAGGACGGTGCCGTCGGGCATGGGGGCCAGGCCGCCCGGAGCCTCGACGGTGGCCACGCGCCTGGGCAGCGCACCGGGATGAGCGACGACGTCGACACCGTTGCCCAGCCAGTCGGTGACCAGCATCCGGCCGTCCCCGTCGAACGCCACCGCCTCGTAGGTGTGCGGCTGCGCGACGATCGTGCGGGCCGGGCCCACCCCGGCGCACATCGGGGTGCCGGCCGGCGACCGCGGTACAGCCGATGCGACGCCGGACCCGAAGACGACAGAGCCGATGACGACAGAGCCGAACGCCAGGCAGACGGCCAGAACGATGACGATGCAGCGATTGCGTGTGAACACCCGAATCCAGCCACCCGACTTGACGATGTCGCCCGATCCTCGACGATGAGCCGCGGTCGACACAGTGGCACCGAACACATCCTCGAAGGTGTTCACCGCCTGTTCGACACCGCGACACCGCGACGAGATGGCGACCGCCGTTTCGTCAGAGGGACGTGCTGAGCTCGATCCATCGGTCCAGGACACCGGCGGCGGCGGCGGAGTCGATGCTCTCGGCGGCCCTCGCGATCGCAGCACCGAGCGCGTCGGTGAGTTCGGAATTGCTCATCGGTGCACGCTGCTCGAAGGCGACGATCGCACCCGCCGCGTTGAGCAGCACCGCATCGCGGACCGGGCCCTTCGCCCCGGCGAACAGGGCCCGCGCGATCTCGGCGTTGACGGCGGCGTCACCGCCCTGCAGCGCGGACAGCTCGACCCGCGCGATACCCAGATCGCTCGGGTCGACGGTCAGCCGGGTGACCTCACCGCCGACCACCTGCCACACGCTCGACGTCGTCGTGGTGGTCAGCTCGTCGAGTCCGTCGTCACCGCGGACCACGAGTACCGACGACCCGCGGTCGGCGAACGCCTGGGCCAGCACCGGCGCCAGGTCGACGAACGCGCAGCCGATCAGCCCACTCGTCGGGCGGGCCGGGTTCGTCAGCGGCCCGAGAACGTTGAACACGGTCGGGATGCCGATCTGGCTGCGGGGCGGGCCGGTGAACCGGAATGCCGGATGGAAGACGGGCGCGAAGCAGAAACCGATGCCCACCTCGTCGACACAGCGCGCCACCTCGGCCGCGCCCAGCGTGATCTTGACGCCGAGTGCCTCGAGCACGTCCGCGCCGCCGCTCTTCGACGACGCCGCCCGGTTGCCGTGTTTGACGACCGGAATCCCGGCACCGGCGATCACGACGGAGGTCATCGTCGAGATGTTCACCGTGTGCGACCGGTCGCCACCGGTACCGACGACGTCGACGGCCGGCTGCGCCACGTCGACGAGGGTGGCGTGGTCGAGCATCGAGGCGGCCAGCCCACGGAGCTCGGCAGGTGCCGCACCCTTCATCTTCACGCCGACACCGAAGGCGGCGATCTGGGCGCCGGTCGCGGCGTCACTCATGATCTCGTTCATCGCCCAGGACGCCTCGTCGGCCGTCAGGTCGATGCGGTCGGTGACCCGCCCGAGTATCTCCGGCCAGGTGTGGGAGGAATGCGCGCTGCTCACGGTCCAAACAGTAGTGCGCCCGCACTCACCGGTCGCCGACCGGTCGCTGCAGGACCTGCCAGCCGACGACCAGCCCGCCGTGCCGCGACCCGAGACTGGCCATCCGCGACCGTTCCTGCGACAGATGGACCGCATCGAGCATCTGCACACGGGCCAGCGTCACCGTCACGGTCGGATCGGCCATGTTCGCGTCGGCCACCTCGGGACCGACATCGGGACCGGAGTCGAGACGCCGATACCCGGACAGGGCGGCCGTCGCCACCGCATCGGGCACGCGCTGTGCGGGTAGCCGCAGGACATGGCGCAGCACGACCTCCTCGTCGACCCGCCACGCCGAGGTGGCCAGCACAGCCGAACTCGCTTCCGCCTCGTCGCCGGACTCGGCCACGACGACAAGAGAAGTGTCCGCACGGTCGAGCGGCTCGTCGACGGCCGCGGGTCGGAACAGGTTGCGCACGCGGTGCCACCGCCCGGGCGCCACCGGGCGGCCGTTGAGATCCCGCCGGACGCCATCCGATGTCCGTGAGCCGTCCCGATCGCCATTCATCCACCCAGCAAACCATGCCCTCAAGACACGCCGAAACGCCCCGGTGACCGGCGACGACCTGCAACAAGAGAAAAAGTTCCCGCGAATATCCGACCCAAGTGGTCACCGCTTACTACGAACCGTCATACTTCACTTTGTGACTAGCGCTGTAGGTACCTCAGGAACAGCCATCACCGCGCGCGTGCACTCGCTGAACCGTCCCAACATGGTCAGCGTCGGCACCATCGTGTGGCTGTCCAGTGAGCTCATGTTCTTCGCTGGACTTTTCGCGATGTATTTCGTCGCGCGCGCGAACTCGTCGGTCGGGTGGCCACCCGAACCGACGAAGTTGAACCTCGCGCTGGCGATCCCCGTGACGACGGTCCTGATCCTCTCGTCGGTGACCTGCCAGATGGGTGTGTTCGCCGCGGAGCGTGGTGACGTCTTCGGCCTGCGCCGCTGGTACGTCCTGACCTTCCTGATGGGGTCGTTCTTCGTGGCCGGTCAGGCGACCGAGTATTACAGCCTCGTCCACGAGGGCACGACGCTCTCGTCGAGCGCCTACGGTTCGGTCTTCTATATGGCCACCGGATTCCACGGTCTCCACGTCATCGGCGGTCTCGTCGCATTCATCTTCCTGCTGATCCGCACCAAGCTCTCGAAGTTCACGCCGGCCCAGGCCACCGCGGCGATCGTGGTCTCCTATTACTGGCACTTCGTCGACATCGTCTGGATCGGCCTGTTCGTCACCATCTACTTCATCAGGTAGCGCCCCCGGGCGACCGCCTGCACAGCAGCACAACAGTCCGTCCGCTTAGTAGAGAGTCACAGATGAGTTCATCTCCACCGCGACCGTCGGATAGCGACGAACCCGCCGCAGCCACCGCACGCAAGGCGAAGTCGCGCCGCAAACTGCGTCGACGCGCCGGCGGCACCGTCCTCCTGCTCCTCGGTCTCGTCACCGCGGGCCTGCTGGCGTCGATCCTCACGCCGCGGCCGCAGGTGGCGGTTGCCGACGAGTCGAATGCCGCGCTGATCGCCGACGGCAAGAAGCTCTACGAGACCTCCTGCATCACCTGCCACGGTGCCAACCTGCAGGGTGTGCAGGACCGCGGACCCGCACTGCTCGGCGTCGGCGACGCCGCGGTGTACTTCCAGGTCTCGACCGGCCGCATGCCCGCCGCCCGCGGTGAGGCCCAGGCCCAGCGCAAGCCTCCGAAGTTCACACAGGCGCAGATCGACCAGCTCGGCGCCTACGTCCAGTCGATGGGCGGTGGGCCGCAGGTCCTCTACGAGCGCAACCCGGACGGCACTGTCAAGAAGGACGAGCAGGGCCTGCCCGTGCTCGCGCAGTCGTCGCTGCGTGGCCAGAACCTCGGTCGCGGCAGCGAGCTGTTCCGCCTCAACTGCGCGTCATGCCACAACTTCACCGGCCGCGGCGGCGCGCTCTCGTCGGGCAAGTTCGCGCCGACGCTGAGCCACGTGGAAGAGCAACAGATCTACACCGCGATGCTCACCGGTCCGCAGAACATGCCGAAGTTCTCCAACCGCCAGCTCTCGCTGGAGGAGAAGAAGGACATCATCGGCTTCATCAAGTACGTCACCGAGTCCAAGCCGCAGGGCGGCTTCTCTCTCGGCGGCTTCGGCCCCGTGAGCGAGGGCATGGTGATGTGGGCAGTCGGCGTAGTGGCGATCGTCGCGGCCGCGATGTGGATGGGATCACGGACATGAGTGCAACCGGCGGTAAAGACGTTCCGTCGCAGGACGAACTCGATCAGATGAGCAGTG
The DNA here is from genome assembly GCF_000298195.1 of Gordonia rhizosphera NBRC 16068. Classification (GTDB taxonomy): domain Bacteria; phylum Actinomycetota; class Actinomycetes; order Mycobacteriales; family Mycobacteriaceae; genus Gordonia; species Gordonia rhizosphera. The sequence continues at coordinate 68,546 of NZ_BAHC01000102.1, forward strand.
ACGAGCTGGTCAAGCTCGGCACCAATCTCGACGGGGTGGAGATCATCCACCGCGCCGAGCGCTTCCCGGAGCCGGGTACCGGCGTCGAGAAGCGAGCCGAACGCCAGGTCGCGATCTGGTTCACCGTGGCCGGCATCTCGGCCCTGGCCTGCTTCATCATCTTCATCTGGAATCACTGGGAGTTCGCCCTCCCCGATTCGGCCGACTACTGGCGCTACACGCTCAACACACCGCTCCTGGGCGTGACGTTCGGGCTGTCGGTGCTGTCCATCGGTATCGGTCTGGTCCTGTTCACCAAGAAGTTCATCCCGTCCGAGATCTCGGTGCAGGATCGCCACGACGGCGGTTCGTCCGAGGTGGACAAGAAGACGATCGCAGCCGAGTTCAACGACTCGCTGACGACGTCGACACTGCCCCGGCGCAAGATGATCATCGGTTCGGCGGCCTTCGGCCTGGGCGCGTTCGCGTTCACCGGTCTGATCGCCTCCGTCGGCGGCATCATCAAGAATCCGTGGGCCAAGGGCCCCGATGCACCGCTGTGGCACACCGGATGGTCGCCGATCTACAACCCGGCGGATGATCCGAACGAGACCGTGTTCCTTCGTCGTGACACCGGTAATCCGTATCAGGTGGCCCTGGTGCGGCCAGAGGATCTCGACGCGGGCGCGATGGAGACCGTCTTCCCGTGGCGCGTCTCCGACGGCTACGGCGAGACCGAGGAGTCACGGCACAAGTTGCTGGAGAGTCTGCGCTACGTCAGCAACCCGGTGATGCTCATCCGTCTGCGTCCCGAGGACGCGGCGAGGGCCATCAAGCGCAAGGGCCAGGAGAGCTTCAACTACGGCGACTATTTCGCCTACACCAAGGTGTGCAGCCACCTCGGTTGCCCCACCTCGCTCTACGAGCAGCGGAGCAACCGCATCCTCTGCCCGTGCCACCAGTCGCAGTTCAACGCACTCGAGTACGCGAAGCCGGTCTTCGGCCCCGCAGCGCGTGCCCTGGCGCAGCTGCCGATCTCGGTGAACAATCAGGGCTACATGGTTGCCGCAGGCGACTTCATCGAACCCGTCGGACCGGCATTCTGGGAGCGTAAGTCATGACCATCGCCGACCGTCTCGCCAAGCAGGGCGAAGAGATCGACTCGCGCTATCACCTGTCGCCCGGCATCCGCCGCCAGATCAACAAGGTGTTCCCCACCCATTGGTCGTTTCTGCTGGGTGAGATCGCGCTCTACAGCTTCATCATCCTGTTGATCTCGGGTGTCTACCTGACCCTGTTCTTCGATCCGTCGATGTCCGAGGTCATCTACGACGGCGCCTACCAGCCGCTCAACGGCGTGATGATGACCCGCGCCTACGAGACGACCCTCAACATCTCCTTCGAGGTGCGTGGTGGTTTGTTCGTGCGCCAGATCCACCACTGGGCCGCGCTGCTGTTCGCCGCCTCGATCATCGTGCACATGGCCCGCATCTTCTTCACCGGTGCGTTCCGCCGCCCGCGTGAGGCCAACTGGATCATCGGCTCGGTGCTGCTGATCCTGGCCATGTTCGAGGGCTTCTTCGGCTACTCGCTCCCCGACGATCTGCTCTCGGGCACCGGCGTCCGCGCCGCCATGAGCGGCATCGTGCTGGGCATCCCGCTGATCGGCACCTGGATCCACTGGGCGCTGTTCGGCGGCCAGTTCCCCGGCGACATCATCATCCCGCGCCTGTACGTGCTGCATATCCTGCTGTTCCCAGGCATCATCCTGGCCCTGATCGGCGCGCACCTCGCGCTGGTCTGGTATCAGAAGCACACCCAGTTCCCCGGCCCCGGCCGCACCGAGAAGAATGTCGTCGGCGTGCGCATCCTGCCGGTGTTCGCGGTGAAGTCCGGTGCGTTCTTCGCCATCACCACCGGCGTGCTGGCCATCATGGCGGGTGTCTTCCAGATCAACCCGGTCTGGGTGCTCGGCCCGTACAACCCGGCGCACGTGTCCGCGGGTTCACAGCCGGACATCTACATGATGTGGACCGACGGCCTGGCCCGACTGATGCCTGCGTGGGAACTCTATCTGGGCAACTACACGATCCCGGCGATCTTCTGGGTGGTCGTGATCATCACGATCATGTTCATCCTGATGTTCGCCTATCCGTGGATCGAGAAGCGGCTCACCGGCGATGACGCCCACCACAACCTGCTGCAGCGTCCGCGCGACGTGCCGGTGCGCACCGCGGTGGGTGCCATGGCGCTGTCGTTCTACATCATCCTGACGCTGTCCTGTATGAACGACATCATCGCGTACAAGTTCCACATCTCGCTCAATGCGACGACGTGGATGGGACGTATCGGGTTGATCATCGTGCCGCCGATCGCATACTTCATCGCCTACCGCTGGGCTCTGGCCCTGCAGCGCAGCGACCGTGCGGTGCTGGCACACGGCATCGAGACCGGCATCATCAAGCGGCTCCCGCAGGGTGAGTACATCGAGGTGCACCAGCCGCTCGGCCCGGTCGACGACCACGGCCACCCGATCCCGCTCCCCTACGAGGGCGCGGCGCTCCCCAAGCGCATGAACAAGCTCGGTTCGGCCGGCGCGCCCGGTACGGGTTCCATCCTCGTCGAGGACCCGCCGGAGCAGCAGGCGCGCAACATCGAGCGCGAGCACGAGCAGGAGATGGCCGAACTCAAGGCCCTGCGCGAACTGCAGGCCAAGGACGGCAATCCGTTCGACTAGGGCGTGTCTCCCATATCTGACTAGCTCGGCAAAGACCTCGGCCATCGTCGTGAATGCGACGGTGGCCGAGGTCTTTTCGTCGACACAGCGCTAGGTTGGGTGACATGGCCCCGCTCCCCCGCCCGCGTCGCAGCCGTTCGGCAAACCTGTCCGACTCGTCCGGGCTCCGGCAGATCACCCAAGGCCTCGGGACGCTCGACGCCGAGATCTTCGAGACGATAGCCCGATCACCGAGCGTCGGACTCGATCTCTCGATGCCGGCACTCTCGCGGGCCACCGACCATTCCAAGCTGTGGATGGCGATCGCCGCGGGTATGGCGGTGTCGGGGCATCCGACCGCCCGTCGCGCGGCCACCCGCGGTATCGCCACCCTCGCGGTCACGAGCCTGGTCACCAATCAGGCGGCCAAACGACTACGGCGCCGCCCACGTCCCCTCCCACACTCGGTGCCGCTGGAGCGGCGGGCGCGCCGACTCCCGACGAGCAACTCCCTGCCCTCGGGCCATTCGGCGAGTGCCGCCGCATTCGCCCTCGGCGTCGGGGCCGAACACCCCCCGACCGGACTCGTCCTGGGGGGTCTCGCCGCTCTGGTGGGTCTGTCGCGGGTCGCCACGGGCGCACACTATCCCGGCGACGTCTTCGCCGGATTCGGCATCGGGGCGGCCGTCGCGGTCCTCGGCATCCACCTGGTGCCACCGATCACCGAGCCACACCTCGCCATCCCCTCCCCCAGTCGGGTGCCTGTGCCCCAGCGACCGACCGGCGCGGGTGTCGCCGTGGTGGTGAATCCCACCGCGGGGTCGGGTACCGGGCATCGCGTCCTCGACGAGATACGAGGTGATCTGCCGGAAGCCCGGATCGTGGAACTCGGCAAGGACGACGACGTGGCGGCGGTGCTGCGATCGGCGGCGGAATCGGCCGAGGTGCTCGGTGTGGCCGGCGGTGACGGGACGGTGGCCGCCGCCGCCGCGGTCGCGTTGGATCTCGACATGCCGCTGGCGGTGTTCCCGGCGGGCACCTACAACCATTTCGCACGCGACATCGGCTGCCGCACGGCTGCGGCGACGATCGGCGCGATCCGCGACGGGCAGGCCACCCGACTCGACGTGACCCTGCTCGACGACGAGCTGGTGATCCTGAATACCGCCAGCATCGGCGCCTATCCCCGCTTCATCCGCACCCGCACTCGCCTCGAGCGCCGGCTGAGTCGGCCGCTGGCGACCGCGGTCGCCCTGGCGCAGACCCTACGTCGCGACGCGACGGTCCGCATCGAGGTGAACGGTCAGGTCCTGGAGACGTCGTTGTTCCTACTGGGCAACGCGATCTACCGGCCGTCGGGTTTCGCCCCGTCGCGTCGCTTACGGCTCGACGACGGGCTACTCGACGTCCGCATCCTGGAACGCGGATCACACTTCGGTACGGTGCGTGCCCTCTTCTCGGTCATGCTGGGGCGGCTCGCGAACTCGCCGCTCTACCACGAGATGCAGGTGCCGGAGTTCACGATGACCAGCGTCGACGGACCCACCATGGTCGCCCGCGACGGCGAGATCGGCGAACCCCGCAGTGAGGCTCACTTCCGCGTCGCCTATCGCGCACTGGCGACCTATGCCCCGGCACGACCACATCACTGAGGACGCCACTGGCCGACCGGCAGGACCGCCCGCAGTACCGATGAAAAACCGCACCCGGTGACCGGGTGCGGTTTTTCAGATGAACGTGGAGATCAGTGCTTCTCGGTTCCGACGTGGTATTCGAATACCATTCCGGCGGCGGTACCCAGGATGACGACCGCGGAGAAGATCGCGAACCAGAAGTTGCCGGTCGCGAAACCGACGGCGAACATCGCCGCACCGCCGGCGATGAGGATCGGCCACCACGAGTGCGGGCTGAAGAAGCCCAGCTCGCCGGCGCCGTCCTCGATCTCGGCGTCCTCGAAGTCCTCCGGGCGGATCTCGACGCGGCGCGCCACGAACCGGAAGTAGGTGCCCGCGATCAGGGTCAGGCCACCGCTGAAGAACATGGCGGTCACGCCCGCCCACTCGACACCACGGCTGGAGAGCGCGGTGGTGATCGTGTAGATGATGCCGGCGAGGAAGAAGAATCCGGTCAGCAGTTCGAAGATCCTGGCTTCGATTTTCATCGGTTGGCTCCCACCGTGCAGTCTGGCAGAGACGTGTTTCCGGCGTCGCCGAGATCGGACGGGGTGTCGCCGTTGGTCTTGCGTCGGGTCTCGAACGGGACCGTGGTCACCGAGTGCGGAACCTCGCAGATCGCCTGGAGCGCCTCGGCGTTGGTGGCGAGCGGGTTGCGATCGCGGTAGAGGATGTAGGCGTCGAACTTCGCCGGGCTCACCGCGCGGACCTCGAAGTTCATCATCGAGTGGTAGGTGCCGCACATTTCCGCGCAGCGTCCGACGAAGGCGCCGGTGCGGTCGATCTGCTCCACCTGGAACTGGTTGTCGGTGTGGTTCTGCTTGGGGAACGGCATCACGTCACGCTTGAACAGGAACTCCGGCACCCAGAACGAGTGCACGACGTCCGCGGCGGCGAGGTTGAACTGGATGCGTCGTTCGGTCGGCAGCACCAAGATCGGGATCTCGGTCGACGAGCCGACGGTTTCGATCTTGTCGAAGGGCAGGTAGTCGCGGACGTCGTCGTCGCGTCCACCGGCGGGATACGGAACTTCCTCCTCCGCGCCGCCCACCATCTCGACGTTGGGCGTCTGCAGCTCGAACGGGCTGCCGTTGCGCTCGAAACCGTCGTAGGTGACGCCGTCGGTGAACTCGATCTTGTTGTAACCGAACTTCCAGTTCCACTGGAAGGCGGTGACATCGACGACGACCTTCGGGTCGTCGCTCTTGCGCTCGACGTCGTTCTGCACCACGACGGTGAAGTAGAAGAGCACCGCGATGATGACGAACGGAACTGCCGTGTAGGCGAGTTCGAGCGGCACGTTGTAGCCGGTCTGCCGCGGGAACTCGTCCTTCTGGCCGGCCTTGTTGCGGTGGAAGGTAATGGTCCAGAAGATCAGGCCCCAGACCAGGATGCCCATGACCAGGGCGGTGATGACCGACCAGGTCCACAGGTCACCCATCTTGGTGGCCTCCGGCGTGACGCCTGCCGGCCATCCGAAACGCATTGCCGTGCGGGCATCACAGCCCGACAGGAGCAATGCACCGAACCCGAGTGCGACGAGGATCCCGACCCGCTTGGTGATCCGCGACGCGGATCGGGCTTGTGGTGCCCGCGGCCGTCCACCGTGTGCCAATTTCACGCCTTCCCGCTCGCTCGGTGGGCATGTCGTGCCGACCGAGTTGCCATGCCAGATGACCCGCACAGTGCTTTCTTTGCCGTTGCCGGGCCCGTTCTCAGCCCGCACTACGGCAATTCTTGCATCTAGTACTACGCAGCGTAGACCAACACGGCGAAGCTTTTGCGATTGGGGTTTGACCCGGCTTCCGCGCCGTGGTGATCCGAGGACCGACGGCATCGCCCGGACGCGCTCGGCAAGGGGTTCGTCAGGCATACTCGACGCGTCGGAAGCACGTGCGATCGTCGATAGTGAGGGCTTTCTGGTGTGTGGTTTGCTCGGTCTGCTGACCCCGGACGGCACGGCGGGCACCGCCGTCGATCTGCTCTCCACCGCATCGCACTGCATGCGCCACCGCGGCCCGGACGAGCCCGGGACCTGGCACGACGACGACCTGGTCTTCGGTTTCAACCGGCTGTCGATCATCGACATCGAGCATTCCCATCAGCCGTTGCGGTGGGGGCCACCCGAGCAACCCGACCGTTATGCCCTGGTGTTCAACGGCGAGATCTACAACTATCTGGAACTTCGCGAGCAGCTGCGACGTGACGACGGTGCCCAGTTCGCGACCGAGGGCGACGGCGAGGCGATCGTCGCGGCATTCCATCACTGGGGGCCGGCGGCGGTCGGCCATCTGCGCGGCATGTTCGCCTTCGCGATCTGGGACACCGTGGACCGCTCGCTGTTCCTCGCGCGTGATCCGTTCGGCATCAAGCCGATGTTCCTCGCCACGGGTCCCGGCGGTACGGCGTTCGGCAGCGAGAAGAAGAGCCTGCTCGAGCTGACCGGACGCCTCGGTGTCGGCGACGACCTCGACCCGCGGGCCATCGAGCACTACACGGTGCTGCAGTACGTGCCCGAACCCGAGACCCTGCATGCCGCGATCCGCCGTCTGGAGTCGGGCTGCCACGCGACGGTCCGCCCGGGCGAGGAACCCCGGATCGAGCGCTACTTCACGCCGACCTTCCCGGTTCGTCCCTTCCCGACCACGCGTATCCGCTCAGGGGCCACCGACGACGCCAGCCAGGCCCGCTACGAGGAGATCGCCGACGTGTTGTCGGACTCGGTGGCAAAGCACATGCGTGCCGACGTGACCGTCGGTTCCTTCCTGTCCGGCGGTATCGACTCCACCGCGATCGCGGCGCTCGCGATCCGGCACAACCCGGACCTGATCACCTTCACCACCGGCTTCGAACGGCAGGGGTATTCCGAGGTCGATGTCGCCGTCGAATCGGCCGAGGCGATCGGCGCCAAGCACATCGTCAAGGTCGTCGGCCCCGACGAGTTCATCGCGGCGATTCCCGAGATCGTCTGGTACCTCGACGACCCGGTGGCCGACCCGGCGCTCGTGCCGCTGTACTTCGTGGCCAAAGAGGCCCGCAAACATGTGAAGGTGGTGCTCTCGGGCGAGGGCGCCGACGAATTGTTCGGCGGGTACACCATCTACAAGGAACCGTTGTCGCTGCGAGGTTTCGACCGACTGCCGACCGCGTTGCGGCGGCTGGCGGGCCGCGTCTCCGATCGCATCCCCGAAGGGGTTCGGGGCAAGAGCCTGCTGCACCGCGGCTCGCTCACGCTCGAGGAGCGCTACTACGGCAACGCGCGCAGTTTCGACGACGCGCGCCTACGGGCCGTGCTGCGCGACTACCGGCCAGAGTGGACGCACACCGACGTCACCGCCCCGCTGTACGCGATGTCCGACGGCCTCGATCCGGTGGCCCGGATGCAGCACATCGACCTGTTCACCTGGCTGCGGGGCGACATCCTGGTCAAGGCCGACAAGATGACGATGGCCAACTCGCTCGAGCTGCGCGTGCCGTTCCTCGACCCCGAGGTCTTCAAGGTCGCCGAGACCCTGCCCTTCGACGAGAAGATCGCCCACGGCACCACAAAGTACGCGCTGCGACAGGCGTTGGAGAAGATCGTCCCGCCCCATGTCCTGCACCGGCGCAAGCTCGGGTTCCCGGTGCCGATCCGCCATTGGCTGGCCGGCACGGAGATGTTCGACTGGGCGCACGAGACGATCGAACACTCCCAGACCGATCACATCCTCAACAAGAACGCGATCGTCGAGATGCTCAACGAGCACCGTGAGGGCATCACCGACAACAGCCGCCGGCTGTGGACACTGCTCATGTTCATGGTGTGGCACGGCATCTTCGTCGAGAAGTCGATCGTGCCCGACATCCGAGACCAGACCTACCCAGTCAGGTTGTAGCGCAGACCCCGAGGGGAACCCCAGCACACGCCGAGAGAACCCGAAATTCCGCCGAGAGAACCCGGCCCCACCAACAAACGGATGCTCTCGGCACGAATCCGGGTTCTCTCGGCGAAATTTCGGGTTCCCTCGGCGGTAGAGCCTAGAAAGCCGCCCCGACCTCCTCCGCCGCCGCATCACCATAGGCGTCGGCGATGCGTTTCAAGGCCAAGTCACGGTCCCAGGTCCAGTCCTGGGTGGACATCGTCTCGAGCACCAGCACCGCGACCATCGACCCGACCTGAGCGGCCCGCTCGAAACCGAAGCCCTTGGTCAGTGCGGACAGGAAGCCGGCACGGAAACCGTCGCCGACACCGGTCGGATCGACCTTCTCCGTCTCCGGCACAACCGCGACGTGGGTGCGCGCTCCCCCGCGCTCGACGATGTCGACGCCGTCCTTGCCGAGCGTGGTGATCCGCACACCGACCATGTCGGCGACCTGATCGGCGGACAGCCCGGTCTTCTGTTGCAGCAGGCCCCACTCGTACTCGTTGGTGAACAGGAAGGTCGCGCCGTCGATGAGTGCGCGGGCCTGGGCGCCGTCGAGCCGGGCCAGCTGTTGGGACGGATCGGCGGCGAACGGGATCCCGAGCGCGCGGCACCCGTCGGTGTGGCGCAGCATCGCCTCGGGGTCGTCGGCGCCGATGAGGACGAGATCTGGTGTCCCGGTCTCGGCGATCACATCCGCCAACGAGATCTCACGTGCCTCGCTCATCGCGCCGGCATAGAAGGTGGCCAGCTGTGCCATCGCCTGATCGGTGGTGCACATGAACCGCGCGGTGTGATGGATCTCGGAGATGCGCACGCCACGACAGTCGACTCCGTGTGCCTCGAGCCACTGCCGGTAGTCATGAAAATCGGAACCGGCCGCACCGACCAGGACCGGGCTGCCGCCGAGCTCCCCCATCGCAAACGAGATGTTGCCGCCCACACCGCCACGACGGATCACCAGATCCTCGACGAGGAAGCTCAACGAGATGTGCTCGAGGTGATCGCCGAGCAACTGTTCGGAGAACTTCCCGGGGAAGGTCATCAGATGGTCGGTTGCGATGGAGCCACAGACAACGATTGCCACGCGCAGGTCACCCTTCGGTTCTCGGGATCGGACAGCAGTCCACGCTACTGTGGCCCGCAAACGGATCTGACCGCACCCCCGCGGCGCGGGGATGCGGTCAGATGGTCAAATGACGCGCTACCTCAGTTGAACGAGTCGCCGCAGGCGCAGCTGCCGGTCGCGTTCGGGTTGTCGATGGTGAAACCCTGCTTCTCGATGGTGTCGACGAAGTCGATGGTGGCGCCCTGTACGTACGGGGCACTCATGCGGTCCACGGCTAGCGTCACGCCGCCGAAGTCGCCGGTGACGTCACCGTCGAGGCTGCGGTCGTCGAAGAACAGCTGGTAGCGCAGGCCCGCGCAACCACCCGGCTGCACTGCGATCCGCAGCGACAGGTCGTCGCGGCCTTCCTGATCGAGCAGCGCTTTCGCCTTGGCTGCGGCCGCGTCGGTCAGAATGACTCCGGTCGAGGTGGCGGTTCCGGATTCGTTCGAAACGGTCATCGATGCTCCTGTGTGTGTCGATTCGTGGTCCGGCCCGGACTGTCGGCCCACAAACGGGTACCGGCTCGCCGATGAGCCCACGTGCTGCATTCAACGGTACCTCGTCGCAGTCTATTCCTGCCGAGTCAACGATACCGTCGGTGTGAGCACCCGCCGCCGCGCCATCACCGAGTCGACGGTGAAGACGATCAGCGCGACCCAGACGATCGCGAATCCCGCCCACCGTTCCGGCGGCATCGGTTCGTCGAGCACCCACACCCCGATGACCAGTTGCATCGTCGGCGTCACGAACTGCGCGATCCCCAGGACCGTCAACGGAACCCGACGCGCGCCGGCCGCGAACAGCATCAGCGGCGCCGCGGTCACCACGCCGGCGAGCGCCAGCAGGACTCCGTGGCCCGTCCCGGCCGACACGATGGTGAGACCGGTCGTCATCGCGACGACGACGAGTTGGGCGATCGCGACCGGCGCCAGCCACAGCGACTCCATGACCAGTCCGCTGGTCACGTCGACCGCCGGACCGATATGCCTCTTGACCAGGCTATAGAAACCGAACGAGAACGCCACGGCGAACGCCAGCCAGGGCACCGCACCGTACCCGACGACGATGACCAGGGTGGCCAGGCCCGCGAGTCCCACCGCGGTCCACTGCAGGCGTCGGAGTCGTTCGCGCAGCACGAAGACACCCAGCAGCACCGTGACTATCGGGTTGATGAAGTAGCCGAGACTCATCTCGATGACGTGGCCGGTGAGTGCGGCGAGCACGAAGACCGTCCAGTTCACGAAGATGAGCAGGCCGGCCACCCCGGTCCACGCCACCAGGCGGCGACTGGCCAGGACCGCACGCAGCCGCGCTCCGCCCCCGACGATCGGGATCAGCATCAGATAGAACGCCAGCGACAGCAGAATCCGCCAGGCCACGACCTCCCACGGACCCGTCGGCTCCAACAGGACGAAGTAGAGCGGGAGAAAACCCCACAGCACGTACGCACCCACGGCATAGGCGGCGCCGGACAACCGCGCGGCGGGCCGGCCGGTCACCGGGGGTCACACACCGGCCACCCCGCTCGGAGAACTCTCGTCACCGCACTGCATCATGCGACGCCGTCACCCCACCCAGACGCGACCTTCTCCGCCAGCCGTGTCAACTGGTTGTCGGCGTCGTTCATCGCCACGTCGACCGACCCGGCCACGTCGACGATCGCGTATGCCCCGGCGATGCCCGCGGCCGCGACCTCCTCGGGCGTCAGCACGACCTGCCCGGCGAACACCACCGTCGGGACCCCCGCATCGGTGGCCTCGGCGTTCAGCGCCGACACGACCTTGCCGCGCAACGTCTGCGAGTCGAACTTGCCCTCACCGGTGATCACCAGGTCCGACGACGCGACGTCGGCGGCCCGATCGGTCGCCTCGGCGACGACGGTCGCGCCCGACACGCGTCGGCCGCCCAGCGCCAGCAGCGCGGCCCCGAGTCCGCCGGCCGCACCCGCCCCCTCCTCACCCGAGACATCGCGCCCGGCCATCCCCTCGAGCACCCGCGACCACTGGCCCATGCGTTCTTCGAGACGTTCGACGGTCGCCGGGTCGGCACCCTTCTGCGGCCCGAACACCGCCGCGGCGCCGAGCGGTCCCAACAGTGGGTTCTCCACATCGGAGGCGACGACG
>NZ_BAHC01000101.1 GCF_000298195.1 Gordonia rhizosphera NBRC 16068
CCTAGATGAGTGATTCCCGGTAATGTTACTGGTGTGTCGCATGTGATTAAAGGTGGAGGGCGTCCAGACTCAGCGTTGCTAACCCAAACACTGACCTGGAGGTCGATGTGGACGCTGACCTGGACACCCTCGCCACTGCACTCTATGTGACCTGCGACGATCTGTTGAAAGCCCATCCTGAGCGTGTCGCGATCCGCCCGGCCCGCGGGTTCGCCACCCGCATCAGCGACGCCGAGATGCTGACCCTGGCGGTGCTGCAGGCGCTGCTGGGGTTCACCAGCGAACGCCGCTGGCTGCGCTATGCGCGGGCCCATCTGCTCGGCATGTTTCCCACCGTGCCCAACCAGCCCGGCTACAACAAACGTCTGCGTGCACTGGCCCCGACGATGGCCTGGCTGACCCGCACCCTGGCGTCGATGACCGGTGTGGGCGACGACGACACCTGGGTGGTCGATTCCACTCCCGTCGAGTGCGGGCGCTCGCGCGAGACCGCGAAACGTTCCGATCTGGCCGGGTGGGCCGAATACGGTTACTGCGCGTCGCATTCGCGCTACTTCTGGGGGCTGCGCCTGCACCTGGTGTGCACGGTTCACGGACTGCCGGTCGGGTGGGCGTTGACCGGCGCCAAAGCCGACGAACGACATGTGCTGTGTGACATCCTCACTGGCACAGCCGGTATCGCCGAGATCGTCGCGGCCGGCCCGCACCTGGTCATCGCCGACAAGAACTACTACGGACGCATCTTCGAACACGAACTCGCCGAGGCCGGGATCACCCTGCTGCGCCCGACACGCAAAGGCGAACAACCCCGCGGCGGTGAACGATTCTTCAAGCCGTTGCGCCAGATCATCGAATCGGTCAACGACACGTTGAAAGGCCAACTAGACCTCGAACACCACGGTGGTCGCACCGCCGCGGGCGTGTGCGCTCGCATCGCTCAACGCGTCCTGGCCATGACTGCTGCCATCTGGCACAACGACCGCGTCGGTGCCAACATCAGACGGTCACTCACCGCTTACGACCACTGATCACCAGGAATCAATCATCTA
>NZ_BAHC01000100.1 GCF_000298195.1 Gordonia rhizosphera NBRC 16068
CCTGCGGGCGTTCGGGGTGTTCGGGCCGTCCGACAAGGACTACTCGAACGCGTCCGGCACCGCCGACGTCATCGTCGACATCCCGGCGAACTCGACATTGAGTGACTTCGGCGTGATCCTGCACGACGCCGACGTGGTCGGCAGCGTGGGGGCGTTCGTGTCCGCGGCGGACGGTCAGACGATGTCGGGGGGCTTCTACAAGCTGCGCACCCAGATCCCGGCGGCGACCGCGGTGGAGATGATGACCGACGGTACCGCTCATCGGGTGGGCCGCATGGTGGTGCCCGAGGGGTTGCAGCTCGACAACAAGACCGGCATCGACGGCAAGATCACGCCCGGCATCTTCCAGATGATCTCCGACGCGACGTCGGTGACGGTCAACGGCGAACAGATCGGGGTGAGCATCACGCAGCTGGAGCAGGCCGCCGCCGACGACACGCCCGAACAGCTCGGCGTGCCGCAGTGGGCCCGTCCCACGGTCGAGAAACTCACCGGGGACCACCGCCGGATCGAGGGACTGATCGCGCCAGGCACCTGGGAGACCATCGACCCGCATCATTCCGCGACGCAGATCCTGCACGATCTCGTCCAGGCGAGCGCGCTGCGCTTCGAGCAGTGGGGTCTGCTGGGCGAGAGCGGATCGTCGCTGACGCCGTACGAGACGCTGGTGGCGGCCTCGGTGGTGGAGCGCGAGGTCGCCAGCCCCGAGGACTATGCCAAGGTCGCACGGGTGATCCTCAACCGGCTGGAGAAGGGACAGCGGCTCGAGATGGACTCGACCGCCAACTACACCGCCCGGGTCACCAACATCGACGTGCACGGCGAGGCCTATCGGGCCGACACCGCGTGGAACACCTACCGTGTCGAGGGGTTGCCGATCACGCCGATCGGCGCCGTCGGGCAGTCGGCGCTGGAGGCGACGTTGCATCCCGCCGACGGGCGCTGGCTCTATTTCGTCACCATCGACCGCGAGGGCACCACCCTGTTCGCCGACACCTTCGAAGAGCACAAGAAGAATCGTGAAAA
>NZ_BAHC01000099.1 GCF_000298195.1 Gordonia rhizosphera NBRC 16068
CAGGGAAGTCCGGGGCCGTTCCCGCGCACCTGCGCGACAGCCACTATGCCGGCGCGAAGGGCCTGGGCAACGGGATCGGCTACCGCTACCCGCACGACGACCCCGACGCCGTCCTCGCCCAGCAGTACCCGCCCGACGAGCTGGTCGGCGTGGACTACTATCGCCCGACCGATCACGGCAACGAACGCGAGATCGGCGCACGCCTGGTTAAACTCCGTTCGATTGTGCGTGGAATGGTGCCGCGGACCTCGCGTCGGCGGTGAGTCGACCGGGGGAGACGTGGACATCTCTCGAGCGGCGGTAGGCTGGTGTGTCGACCAGCCCGGATGCCGCGACGTCGGGCGCCGAACCAACCGCAGACCACATCAAGGACGAACTCAGTGCAGACGCATGAAATCCGCCAGCGATTCCTGGATCATTTCATCAAGGCGGGTCACACCGAGGTGCCCAGCGCCTCGCTGATCCTCGACGATCCGAACCTGCTGTTCGTCAATGCCGGCATGGTCCCGTTCAAGCCGTACTTCCTGGGAGAGCAGACTCCGCCGTACTCGCGGGCGACGAGCGTGCAGAAATGCGTGCGCACCCTCGACATCGACGAGGTCGGCATCACCACCCGTCACAACACCTTCTTCCAGATGGCGGGCAACTTCTCCTTCGGCGACTACTTCAAGCGGGACGCGATCGCATTCGCGTGGTCGCTGCTCACCAACAGCCTCTCCGACGGCGGCTACGGCATCGACCCGCAGAAGCTGTGGCCGACGGTCTACCTCGACGACGACGAGGCCGAGGCCATCTGGCGCGACTATATCGGGGTGCCCGCCGAACGCATCCAGCGGCGCGGGCTCAAGGACAACTACTGGTCGATGGGTGTCCCCGGGCCGTGCGGGCCGTGTTCGGAGATCTTCTACGACCGCGGACCGGCCTACGGCGTCGAAGGCGGCCCGGAGGCCGACGAGGACCGCTACATCGAGATCTGGAATCTCGTGTTCATGCAGAACGTGCGCGGTCCCGGCGGCGGCAAGGAGAACTACGAGATCCTCGGGCCGCTCCCGAAGAAGAACATCGACACCGGCATGGGCATCGAGCGGGTCGCGTGCCTGCTGCAGGGTGTCGACAACGTCTACGAGACCGACCTGCTCAAGCCGATCATCGACCTCGCCGCCGAACTGACCGGGCGCGCCTACGGTGCGGGCGACCATGACGATGACGTCAAGTTCCGGGTGATCGCCGACCACGCACGCACCGCGGCGCTGCTGATCGGCGACGGGGTGCTGCCCGGCAACGACGGCCGCGGCTACGTCCTGCGCCGCCTGCTGCGGCGGGTGGTGCGGTCGGTGCGGCTTCTCGGCGCCGACAAACCGACCATGGGGGCGTTCATCAACCTGGTGATCGACACGATGTCGCCGTCGTACCCGAATCTTGCGACGCAACGCAAGCACATCGTCGACGTGGCGGTGGGCGAGGAGGCATCGTTCAGCAAGACCCTGGCCGCCGGGTCGAAGCTGTTCGCCGATGCGGCTGCCGCCACCAAGGCCGCCGAACGTACGACGCTGAGCGGATCGGACGCGTTCACCCTGCACGACACCTACGGCTTCCCGATCGACCTCACGCTGGAGATGGCCGCCGAAGCCGGCCTGACGGTCGACCAGGAGGGGTTCACCACCCTGATGGCCGAGCAGAAGAAGCGGGCCAAGGCCGACGCCACCGCCCGTAAGACCGGACACGCGGACATGTCGATCTACCGGGAGTTCCTCGATCGCGGACCGACCGACTTCACCGGCTTCGACGAGCTCATCTCCGAGGCCAAGGTGCTCGGTCTGGTCGCCGACGGTGCGCGGGTACAGTCGGCGACCCCGGGGCAGGAACTCGTGGTGGTACTCGACCGCACCCCGCTCTACGCGGAAGCCGGCGGTCAGATGGCCGACGTCGGCACCATCACCACCGGCGACGGCGTGCGCCTGCGCGTCACCGACGTGCAGAAGGCCGGCAAGTCGGTGTGGCTGCACAAGGTCGTCGTCGACGAGGGTGAGATCGCCGAGGGCGACGAGGTGATCGCGGCGGTCGACCAGCAGTGGCGACACGGTGCGACACAAGGACATTCGGGCACGCACATGGTGCATGCCGCGCTGCGCGAGGTGCTCGGGCCCAGCGCGACCCAGGCCGGGTCGCTCAACCGCCCCGGCTACCTCCGGTTCGACTTTCACTCCGGAAAACCCTTGTCGGAGAGCCAGCGTCGCGAGATCGAGGAGATCAGCAACGCCGCCGTCGAGGCGAACTACCCGGTGCACACCTTCGAAACCGGTCAGACCGAGGCGAAGTCGATGGGTGCCATCGCGCTGTTCGGCGAGAACTACGGCGACCAGGTCCGGGTCGTCGAGATCGGCGGCCCGTTCTCGATGGAGTTGTGCGGCGGCACGCATGTGGCGTCGTCGGCGCAGATCGGCCCGGTCACGCTGATCGGCGAGTCGTCGGTCGGCTCGGGTGTGCGGCGTGTCGAGGCCTACGTCGGCATGGACTCCTTCCGCTACCTGTCCAAGGAGCGTGCTCTGCTCGCCGGTCTCGCGTCGTCGCTCAAGGTGCCCTCCGACGAGGTGCCCGGCCGCGTCGAACAGCTGGTCACCCGGTTGCGCGACGCCGAGAAGGAGGTCGAGCGGCTTCGCGAGGAGTCGGCCCGTGCGGCCGCGTCGGGACTGATCGACGCCGCGGTCACCGCGGGCTCGACGCTCATCGTCGGCGGCCGGCTGCCTGACGGCATCGACGGCAACGGCCTGCGCACTCTCGCCGCCGATCTGCGGGGCAAGGTCGCCGACCGGTCCGCGGTCGTCGCGCTGTTCTCGTCGGTCGGTGACGGTGACGCGCCCAAGGTGCCGTTCGTCGTCGCCACCACCGACGCAGCACGGGCGCTCGGCATCAAGGCCGGCGACATCGTCAAGGAGATCGGCGGATTCGTCGGCGGTCGCGGCGGCGGCAAGCCGGACCTCGCCCAGGGCTCGGGGACCGACGCCGCCGGCATCGACGCCGCCATGGCCCGACTGCGCGAACTCGTCCGGGACCGGTGAGTGTGACCCGCGGACGCCGGCTCGGCGTCGACGTCGGCAGCGTCCGGATCGGTGTGGCCGTCTGCGATCCCGACGGCATCCTCGCGACACCGGTGGAGACCGTGCGCCGCACTCCCGACGGTGCGGGGGATATCGACCGCATCGCGGAGCTCGTCGCCGAGTACGAGGCGGTCGGCGTGGTGGTCGGTCTGCCCAAGACGCTGCGCAACGAGGCGGGCGCCGCGGCGCAGACCGCGCGTGAATTCGGTGATCGGCTCGCCGACCGGATAGCCCCGGTGGGTGTCGAGTATCACGACGAGCGTCTGACCACGGTCACCGCCACCCAGGCACTGCGTGCGAGCGGTGTGAAGGCGAAGTCCTCGCGTGGCGTGATCGATCAGGCCGCCGCGGTCGCTATCCTGCAGGGGTGGCTGGACACGCGAAAATGACCCCCGCACCTGACCGGCCCTGTGGCGCAGTGTACTTCATGATCATGAAGTTCCGCTGCACTTCGACCGAAGGCCACGGAAACAACCCGGGGGTCACCCGGTGAGCGATGACCGACATCGGGCTCGTCGGCACGACATCGCCGATCAACCCACCGAGCAGCTCGATCTCGACCGGCTCCGGTATTTCACCCAGCCGGCCGACGGGAAACCGTCGACACGTCACCGTCGTCGTCGGGCGGCGTTCGAGAACCCTGCGGAGAACCACCCCGCCGAGAACGCCACCGAGATCACCGGTTCCGTTCCGGTGAGTTCGGCGGCGCCGGGGCGCGGCCCGCAGACCCTCCCCGACGAGCCTGCGGCGACCGAGCTCGACGATCTGGGGTGGGAGGACCCCGCCGCCATCGGTCAGGAGCTGCCGCTCACGTCCGGTGAGTACCGCGACCCGCTGCGCAGCGCGGTGCCGCATCGGGCGCGGCCGCAGACGGTGGCGTCCGCCGAGGCGGCGACGACCTCGGTGCTCGCCGACGAGCCGCCGGCCGTGTCACCGCGGCCACCCCAGCCAC
>NZ_BAHC01000098.1 GCF_000298195.1 Gordonia rhizosphera NBRC 16068
CGTCGTGCACCAACCCGTTGGTGGCCACGGCGCTGCCGCCCGATGGTCCCGGCGTGCCGTCGAGGGCAGTAAACCGGCCTCCCGCTTCCCGGACCAGAATGTCGAGGGCGGCCAGATCCCACAGCGAGACCTCGGGTTCGGCCGCGATGTCGACCGCGCCCTCGGCGACCAGGCAGTAGTTGTAGAAGTCGCCGTATCCGCGGACCCGCCAGACCTCGTCGGTCAGCGCGATGAACTCGTCGCGGATGCCCCGATCGGCCCACCCGGACAGGCTGGAGAACGCCAGGCTCGCCGATGGCAGGTCCGCGACACCGGAGACCGCGAGACGGCGAGGGAATTCTTGACCGTCGAAGGTGGCGAAAGCGCCCAGTCCTTCGGCCGCCCACCAACGACGGCGCAGTGCCGGCGCCGACACCACACCCACGCGCGGCACGCCGTCGATCAGCAGGGCGATCAGCGTGGCCCACACCGGGACGCCGCGCACGAAGTTCTTCGTTCCGTCGATCGGGTCGACGACCCACTGCCGTCCGGTCAGCGCCTGCTCGCCGCCGAATTCCTCACCGAGTACCGAGTCGGTGTCGCGGCGTGCCGAAAGTCGTTGGCGCACCATCGTTTCGCACGCGATATCCGCGTCGGAGACGGGCGTCAGGTCGGGTTTGGCGTCGACCTGCAGATCCATCGCCCCGAACCGGTCCATCGTGAGCGCGTCGGCCGAGTCGGCGATCGACAGCGCGAGCTCGAGATCGTCGGACAGCGAGCGGCCCGACTCATCGATCGGCCGGGGTGATTCAGACATGACCGGTAGGGTAGCGGGCATGTTTCTCGCGGTGGCGTTCAGTCTGATGTTGGCGGCGCTGGTGGTGGTTCTGGTCATCCAGTGGCAGCGCGGACGCAACCCCCATCCGCTCGACCCGTCGAAGGCAGGTCAGTTCGTCCAGGGCACGCTGACCATCACCGGCGTCAGCGACCGGCCCGAGCTCGGCGACGCCAAGGGGGAGCGGTTCTGCACCCTGTCGGGCACCATCGTCGGGCCGCAGACCAACCCGGCCGAGGTCTACGGCACGCTGGTGCTCGGCGACGCCGAACCCTGGCCTGCGATCGGCGCCGACCTGCCCGTCGTCTACAAGCCCGGCAAGGCGACGTCGACCTGGCAGTTCGGCGAACTGCCGCCCCCGGGCCCGTCGTTCCCGCCCGGGGAGGTCCCACCGGCGTGACCGGCGGTAGTGTGGAATACCGTGCATCCTGATGTAACCGCAGATCTCGAATCCATCGACGCCACCTTGACCACGGTCGAGAAGGTGCTCGACCTCGATGAGCTGCGCCGTCGGATCGACGAGCTGGAGATGCAGGCCTCCGACCCGGACCTGTGGAACGACCAGGAGCATGCCCAGCGCGTGACCAGCGAGCTGTCGCATGCCCAATCCGAACTCCGCAGGGTCAGTGAGCTGCGCCAGCGGCTCGACGACCTGCCGGTCCACTACGAACTCGCCGAGGCCGAGGAGGGGGAGGACCGCACCGCGGCCCTCGCCGACGCCGACGGTGAACGTGCATCGCTGCGCGCCGACGTGGAGGCCATGGAGGTCAAGACCATGCTCGCGGGCGAGTACGACCCGCGCGACGCACTGGTCAACATCCGCTCCGGCGCCGGCGGAGTCGATGCCGCCGACTGGGCACAGATGCTGATGCGGATGTACATCCGCTGGGCCGAGAAGCACAACTACTCCGTCGAGGTCTACGACACGTCCTACGCCGAAGAGGCGGGCATCAAGAGCGCAACTTTCGCGATCAAGGCGCCCTACATGTACGGGACGCTCTCGGTGGAACAGGGCACGCATCGCCTCGTCCGGATCAGCCCGTTCGACAACCAGGGCCGCCGACAGACCTCGTTCGCCGAGGTCGAGGTGCTGCCGGTGGTCGAGACGACCGACCACATCGACATCGCCGAGACCGACCTGCGGGTCGACGTCTACCGCTCGTCGGGTCCGGGTGGACAGTCGGTGAACACCACCGACTCCGCGGTGCGCCTGACGCACATCCCCACCGGCATCGTCGTCACCTGCCAGAACGAGAAGAGTCAGCTGCAGAACAAAGCAGCCGCGATGCGCGTGCTGCAGGCCAAACTGCTCGAGCGCAAGCGTCAGGAGGAGCGCGCCGAACTCGACGCCCTCAAGAGCGACGGTGGCAACAGCTGGGGTAACCAGATGCGGTCCTACGTGCTGCACCCCTACCAGATGGTGAAGGATCTCCGCACCAACATCGAGGACAACAACCCGAGCGCAATCCTCGACGGCGACATCGACAAGTTCATCGAGGCGGGTATCCGCTGGCGTATGGCCGCGGCCGACGTCTGATCTCGGGCCGCCCATGACGTCGCTCGCTTTCGCGCCCGGCGCGACCCAGACGGTGATCGGACGCTTCTACGTCTGGTGCGCCACCGATGGCCTCGAGATCGTGATCTGGATCCTCGCCGGGCTGTTGATCATCCGTTTCATCCGGTGGGGTGCCGAAGGCTATGCGGCCCGGCAGATGACGCAGTTCGACCAAAGTGACGAGATCGTGCAGTCCGAGGACGCCAAGCATCGTCGGGCGCTTGTCGACGTCGTCTCCTGGACGCTGATCGTGGTGGTTGCGATCGTGGTGGGCCTCGCCATCCTCGTGATCCTCGGTGTTCCGATCTCCGGACTGGCCGGCCCGGGCGCGGTACTCGGCGCGGCACTCGGCTTCGGCGCCCAGCGGGTCGTCCAGGACATCCTCGCCGGGTTCTTCGTGGTGGCCGAGAAGCAGTACGGCTACGGCGACGTCGTCAATCTCACCACGACCGGCAACGGCGTGGCCGAGGGCACCGTCGAGGACGTGACGTTGCGGATGACGCGGTTGCGTACGGGTGAGGGCGAGGTGATCACCGTGCCCAACGGGCAGATCATCAAGGCCACCAACCTCTCCAAGGACTGGGCGCGGGCGGTGGTCGACGTGCCGATACCGGCCGACGCCGACATCGCGCTGGTCAACGAGACGCTCGACCGGGTCGGCGACGAGTTCTACGAACAGGAGCAGTGGCACGACCTGTTGCTCGACTCGCCGTCGCCGCTCGGGGTCATCGACCTCGAGCTCGACTCGATCACGGTGCGCATGGTCGCCCGCACACTGCCGGGCAAGCAGTTCGAGGTCAGCCGCGCATTGCGAATCGAGATCGTGCAGGCCCTCGCCGGCGAGGGCATCACCGTCGCCCCGGGGCGGGTCGAGGCGGGCGGCGGGCCGCCCGCGACCATGGCCGACGATGTCGGGAGCCGGCGCTCGTGACCCACGACCACGACACCGACGACCACGACAGGAACGAGGAACCCGCCCGCGAGGAGGGCCCCACCGAGCCGCGCCCGGTGATTCCGCCTCGCTTCCGGGACTGGGGACATATCTATGGGACCCAGATCCGGACCAGCACCGTAGTCCTGGTGGCCGCGTTCCTGGCCTCGGTCGTGCTCTACGGCTATACGTCTCAGCGTTACGGGATCGTGTCGCCACCTCCGGCGCGTACCCAGGCCACCACCACGACGACGCCCGAACCGACCTGGTCGTATCCGAGCTCGTCATCGGTGTCTCCGTCCCTCTCGGGGAGCGCCACCACACCCGGTTCCGGCGAGGAGGGGAGTGTCGGCACCGAGTCGGGACAGACTGCGAGCACAGCGCCACGCACGATCCCGGGTCTGCCAGGCGTGACACTGCCGAATTTCGACCTTCCCACGGGATCCACTCCGTCCACGGTGACCTCCGTGCCCTGACCCGGTGCCCGAGTTCACCGAGTGTTTGCGTGCCTTGTCAGCAAAACCCGTTGGCGGCCAGACGGTCGGTCGTAAAGTGATGGCGGCGCCGTAGCGGGCCTGTTCGGCGCCCAGGATCTCCGTCGGAAACGTCATATAGGAGTGACCATGTCACGTCCGTTCCAGGGCCGTATCACCGTCGACATCAGGGACTCGGAACCGGACTGGGAACCGTTCCTCGCGCCGTCCGCGCCCGAGGGCGCACCGAACGTCCTGATGATCGCGTGGGACGACCTGGGTTACGCCACGATGGACTGCTTCGGCGGACCCGTGCAGTGCCCCAACATGACGCGTATCGCCGAGAGCGGTGTGAAATTCGCCAACTTCCACACGACCGCACTCTGCTCACCGACCCGCGCCTCGCTGCTCACCGGTCGCAACGCGACCACCAACGGCATGGCCACCATCGCCGAGTTCGCGTCAGGATTCCCGGGGATCTCGACGCGCATCCCCTTCGGTAGCGGATTCATCTCCGAGGTGCTGGGCGAACAGGGATACAACACCTATTGCGTCGGCAAATGGCATCTGACCCCGGGCGAGGAATGCAATCTCGCGGCCTACAAGGGACGCTGGCCACTCGGGCGAGGCTTCGAGCGTTTCTACGGCTGGCTCGGCGGCGAGACCAACTGCTATTACCCCGACCTGATCCACGACAACCATCCGGTGGAGCCGCCGGCGCGCCCGGAGGATGGTTACCACCTGGCCGACGACCTGGTGGACAAGGCAATCGAGTTCATTCGGGATGCCAAGACGATCGATCCCGGCAAACCGTTCTTCATGTATCTGGCTCCGCAGGCGGGCCACGCTCCCCACCTCGTTCCGTTGGAGTGGGCCGACCGGTACAAGGGCGTTTTCGACGAGGGTTACGAGGCGATTCGGGACGGGATCCTGGCCCGCCAGGTCGAACTGGGCCTCCTTCCCGAAGGCACGCAGCTCTCGGGCATCAATCCCCATGGCGAGCCGAATCGCACCGGCCCCGACGGACAGCCGTGGCCTCTGCTGGACACGGTCCGGCCCTGGGACACCCTGAACGACGACGAGCGTCGGCTCTTCGTGCGGATGGCGGAGGTGTTCGCCGGGTACATCTCCTATCACGACGACCGCATCGGCCGGCTGCTCGACCACCTCGAGGAATCGGGCGAGATCGACAACACGATCATCGTTGTGGTCTCCGACAACGGCGCCAGCGGCGAGGGCGGCCCCAACGGCTCGTTCAACGAGTGGCGCTTCTTCAACGGCGTTCCCGATACGACCGAGACCACGCTGCCGCACATCGACGAGTTGGGCACCGCCGCGTCGAACAACCACTACTGCACCGGTTGGGCGTGGGCGCTGGACACCCCGTTCCCATACTGGAAGCGCTGGGCCGGCGCCGAGGGCGGTGTGGCGGACATGATGTTCGTATCGTGGCCGGCGAAGATCGCCCCGTCGCCGGAGCCGCGGCAACAGTACGTGCATGCCGTCGACATCGTGCCAACCCTCTACGAGCTGCTCGGGATCGAGCCTCCCGAGGTGATCAAGGGCCACCCCCAGGTCCCCATCGAGGGCGAGAGCTTCGCATCCGCGCTCACCGATGCGAACGCCGCGGGGCGTACCGACCAGTTCTACGCGATGCTGGGTCAGCGCTCGATCTACCACGACGGGTGGCTGGCCACCACCATCCATCCGCCACTGTCGGGCTGGGGTCACTTCGACCATGACGAGTGGGAACTCTTCCACCTCGAGACCGACCGCTCCCAGAGCACGAACGTGGCCGAGTCGGAACCCGAGCGGCTCGAGGCCATGAAAGGGCTGTGGTTCTATTACGCCGGTCGCTACAACGGATTGCCCCTCGACGACCGGTCGGCCATCGAACAGGTACTGGCCGATCGGCCGCATGGCGCGCCGGCCCGCGACCGGTACGTGTTCTACCCCGACTCGGCCGACGTGCCCGAGTCGGCCGGTCCGCAGCTCCCTGGCAGGTCCTACACGATCGCTGCCGGGGTACGCGTGGACTCGGCGGAGGTCCAGGGCGTCCTGTGGGCGGCAGGCGGCATCCCGGGCGGTCACAGCCTGTATGTGAAGGATGGCACGCTCCGCTATACCTACAACTGGGTCGGTACGGTCCTGCAGGACGTCGTGTCGGCCGCACCGATCGCACCCGGCCCGCACGTCCTGACCGCGGAGTTCGTCGCCTCCGGTCCGAACAAGGATCCCGCGATGCCGGGCACGGCGGGGACGCTGACGCTGTATGTCGACGACGACGCCGTCGCGACCTCGCCGCTGGTGACCCAACCGGGATACTTCTGTCTCACCGGCGACGGAATCTGTGCGGGCCGTGACAGTGCGTCGGCGGTGACACCGGAATACCAGGCGCCGAACCCGTTCCGTGGTGGGTCGATCGACAAGGTCGTCGTCGATGTCTCCGGCGAGCGCTACCTCGACCACGAGGGACAGGTCCGGGCCTGGTTCAGCATCGACTGACCTCGCATCGACCGACCCTGCGGACCGGCCTGCGTCGCTGAGCAGGGTTCTCAGGGCCCGTGGCTACACTGGCTTCTCGTGATCAAGCTGGAGAACGTCACGATGAAGTACAAGGCTTCCAGCCGGCCCGCCCTGTCGGATCTGAGCCTGGAGGTCGACAAGGGCGAGTTCGCTTTCCTCATCGGTCCGTCCGGCTCGGGTAAGTCCACCTTCTTCCGTTTGCTGCTCAAGGAGGATAGGC
This sequence comes from Gordonia rhizosphera NBRC 16068, assembly GCF_000298195.1. Classification (GTDB taxonomy): domain Bacteria; phylum Actinomycetota; class Actinomycetes; order Mycobacteriales; family Mycobacteriaceae; genus Gordonia; species Gordonia rhizosphera. The sequence continues at coordinate 6,520 of NZ_BAHC01000098.1, forward strand.
CGACAGCGGGCGAGGTGTACGTGGGGGACTTCCACGTGAACACCCTCAAGGGCCGGATGGTGCCCAAGCTGCGACAGTCGATCGGCTGTGTGTTCCAGGACTTCCGGCTGCTGCAGCAGAAGTCGGTGGCCGACAACGTGGCTTTCGCGCTGGAGGTGATCGGCCGGCCGCCGTCGACGATCCGGAAGGTCGTCCCGGAGGTGCTCGAGTACGTGGGGCTGTCGGGCAAGGCCGACCGCATGCCGTACGAGCTCTCCGGCGGCGAGATGCAGCGCGTCGCGATCGCCCGGGCGATCGTCAACCGGCCGCTGGTGCTGCTGGCCGACGAACCGACCGGCAACCTCGACCCCGAGACCAGCGAAGAGATCGTCGACGTGCTCGACCGGGTGAACCGGCGGGGTACCACGGTGGTCATGGCGACCCACGATCGGCACATCGTCGACGCGATGCGTCGGCGGGTCCTCGAGTTCGACAACGGTCGGTTGGTCCGAAACGATGCGCAAGGCGTGTACGGCATCGGCTGAGCCGTGCCGACCCGGGCCCACCCCATCCACACCGACCCGCAACGGGCGTCGGCAAACTCTGACCAGACTTCTGTTAGGACTGCGCAACCGGTATGCGAGCACACTTCCTCCTCAGTGAGGTTCTCAACGGGCTTCGTCGCAACGTGACCATGACCATCGCGATGATCCTGACCACCGCGATCACGCTGGGCATGTTCGGCGGCGGACTGCTGGTCATCCAGATGGCCGACAAGAGTCAGAAGATCTTCCTCGACCGCGTCGAGATGCAGTTCTTCATCAACGACGCGGTCTCCGAGGCCGACCCCAACTGTCGGGAGGCGCCATGCTCGGTCCTGCGGACCGACATCGAGAACGAACCGGGGGTCGGTCGGTGACGTTCATCGACCGCAAAGAGGCCTTCGAGCAGGCCAAGCAGACGTTCAAGGACAATCCCGACATCGCCGACAACATCCGCGAGGGCACGATCCCGGCGTCATTGAAGGTGCGGATGTCAGACCCCGAGCAGTTCGGCGCGGTGCTCGACAAGTACTCCGACCGCAAGGATCTCGGTGTGGACGGTGTGCTCGATCAGCGACAACTGGTCCAGCGGATCTTCAGCGTGCTCGACGGGACCCGCAATGCGGCCTTCGCCATCGCCATCGTGCTCGCGGTCGCGGCGATCCTGTTGATCGTCAACACCGTGCAGATCGCCGCGTTCACCCGGCGCACCGAGGTGTCGATCATGCGGCTGGTCGGTGCCACCCGCTGGTTCACGCAGCTCCCGTTCCTTCTCGAGTCGGTGGTCGCGGCGCTGATCGGTGCGTTCCTCGCGATCGGCGGGCTGTTCACCGCGAAGGTTCTGTTCTTCGACAATGCGCTCCGAGATCTGTACGGCGTGAATATTCTCGCCCGGATCGGCGTTTCCGATGTGTTGTTCGTGTCACCGTGGCTGATCATCGGGGCAATTCTGTTGTCAGGGGTCACCGCATATGTGACCCTGCGGGTATACGTCCGTGAATGAGTCGACCACCGAAGGGAGGTGAGAAAATGCCGAAGGAGAAGGGACGCAATGTGATCGCGACCAACCGCAAGGCGCGGCACGACTATACGATTCTCGACACCTACGAGGCCGGGATCGCGCTGGTGGGCACCGAGGTGAAGAGTCTGCGGGAGGGCAAGGCATCGCTGGTCGATGCATTCGCCACGATCGACGACGGCGAGATCTGGCTGCGTATGGTGCACATCCCCGAGTACGGGCACGGATCGTGGACCAATCACACGCCGCGCCGCAAGCGAAAGCTGCTGCTGCACCGGCGGGAGATCGACAATCTCGTCGGCAAGATCCGCGACGGCAACCTCACCCTGGTGCCGCTGTCGATGTATTTCAACGACGGCAAGGTGAAGGTCGAACTCGCCCTCGCCCGCGGCAAGCAGGCCCACGACAAGCGCCAGGACATCGCGAAGCGCACGGCCCGGCGCGAGGTGGAACGAGAGATGGGTCGGCGCGTCAAGGGGATGTGATCGGGTGCGTCGACACCGCATCCGATCCGTCCGCCGTCTCGTCGTCGTACTGCTGGCCGTCGTCGCCACGACGGTGTCGCTCGCCGGCTGCATGCCCGACCCGCCGGGCCGCATCGGCGGCGCGGGTGTCGCGATCACCGGGCTGCCGCCGACCCCGCCGATGGGCTGGAACAGCTGGAACACCTTCGGCTGCGACATCACCGAAGAACTCATCCGCCGACAGGCCGACGCCCTCGTCGAGTCCGGTCTGCGTGACGCGGGCTACCGCTACGTCGTCGTCGACGACTGCTGGGGTGCCGACCATCGTGCCGCCGACGGTAGCCTGCAGGCCGACCCGCAGCGGTTCCCGTCCGGCATGGCGGCCCTCGGGCGCTATCTCCACGCCCGTGGTTTGGCGTTCGGGCTCTACTCGGGGGCGAGCGCGCAGACCTGCACGCAGTACCAGGGGACCTATCCCGGATCGACCGGCAGTCGCGGCCACGAGACCCAGGATGCCGCCACGTTCGCCGACTGGCAGGTCGACTACATCAAGTACGACTGGTGCTCGAGCGACTCCGATCACGACGATCAGGTCGCGGCCTTCACCGCGATGCGCGACGCCCTCCGCGCCACCGGCCGGCCCATCGTCTACAGCATCAACCCCAACAGCGGGGTGAGTGGATCGGTGCCCGGCACCGAGTTCGACTGGGGTGGCGTGGCGACGATGACGCGGGCCACCAACGACATCACGCCGGCATGGTCCACCGACGCCGGCCCCTCGGGTTACCAGGGGATCATCGACATCGTCGATGCGATCGCGCCGCTCGGTGCGCGGGTGGCGCCCGGATCGTTCCTCGACCCGGACATGATGGTCGTCGGCATCGGCGACGGACTCACCGCGGCGATGGACCGCACGCAGATGTCGATGTGGGCGATGATGGCCGCACCGCTGATCGCCGGCAACGATCTGACGCAGATGTCGGCGCAGACCCTGGCGACACTGACCAGCCCCGCCATCCTCGCCCTCGACCAGGACGAGCGCGTCAGCGCCGGCCGGCCGGTCGATGACGATCCGGAGATCTGGTCACGAGCGGTGGGGGACAAGGGACTCGTGGTGTCGCTGACCAACCGGTCCGACTATCCGCGCACGATGTCGGTGTCGCTGGCGAGTCTGGGACTGGTCGGCGACGAGCGCGTCGTCGGCGTCGACGCCTGGACCGGCAACGAATACCGGGCCGCGCGCGGGGAGCTGTCGATGCCCGTCGGTGTCGCCGACACGGTGGTGCTGGAAATACGCTGATTGTGGACGCCAAACGCGCACACGAATGATGAACGCGAAGGTCGCGACGTGCGCGTTCACCAATCGGGTGCGCGTTTGTTCTCGGGCCGCGGGTCAGGCGGCGTGGGTGAGGTCCCGATTGTGCGGGTGTTCGTGCTCGTACCACTCCAGCTCGGCACGCTCCTCGGCCGGGATCAGCGGGTCCGCATGCACCACGAGTGGGTCACCAGGCTGGGTGTCGAGGCTCTCGTGGATCTCGAACCGGAACGCGGCAACCGACAGCACCAAGGCGACGAACGAGGCAACGCCATAGCCCCACGCGGTTGCAGCGGATGCCGAGTCGAGCGCGACCACGAACAGGCCGAGCAGGGCGAATGCCGCGAGCAGCAGCATGTACCCGATGTAGGAGAACGAGATCGACCGGACAAATGCACGCATTGCGCTCTACCTCCTTCAGTTCGTGCACCGGCTGGGCCGGCGCTCCTCTTCGATACATTCAGTGTATCGCTACAGGCCGTGTATCGATACATTCGGTGTAGCGTTTTGGGTCGGCGTGCTATTCCTGATGAATGGCCACGACGGAGAGTGGGACGAAGATCATGTCGTCGACGCTCGAATTGCTGCGCTCCGGTGGCCCGGATGCGGTGACGATCGAGTCGGTGGCCAAGCATTCCGGGGTTGCGCGCACCACGATCTATCGCCGCTATCGCAATCGTGAGGAGATGCTCACGGATGCTCTCGTCGCGGTGGGTGTCCCGGATCCTCCTCCGCCGGACATGCCCGGCGAACAACGCATGCGGTGGGTCATCCGTCGGTCGGCGGCGATGGTGTTCGACGGCATCGGATGTGGCGGCTTCGCCGCATTGCTCACCGACACCGACCCGGAGTTCAGCACATTGTTCCGGCGCGTGCTGGCGACGCATCGACGGGTGCTCGAGAATGTGCTCGAGGAGGGGATCGCGGCCGGGACGATCCGCCACGACCTCGACCCCGACACCCTCATCGACGGCGTCGTCGGTGCCCTCGTCGCCGAACGGGCCCGTACCGGGACCATCGCGCCCGGCTGGGAGGAGCGCGCCGTCGACACGTTCCGGTCGACCGTGTTGCCGTGAGTCGCCGGCTCAGCGGGTGGTCCGCAGCAGCACGAGGGCCAGCCCGACGATCCAGATGGACGCCCCGTAGAAGCTGACCCGCTCGAGTATCCCGATCCACGGCGTCACGCCACCCTCGCCGATTATTGACGCCTGCGACCCGGCAGCGAGAATCGCGCCGGCGATCACAACGGAGAACGCCCGGAATCCTGGGCCGTCGGCACCCGATCCGGCAGCGATGAACGCGACGATCGTCACCACCTGCACCGCAGATAAGTAGGCCACTGACTACCCTCATGCGCACCGTGGACGCATCCGGTCGCGAGCCCACCGATCATCCCGTCGCCTTTCACGCGATCGCTCGTGATCATGGTCAACCGGGAAACACCCCAGCACCAGGGTCGTTCGACGCGCCGGCGGGTGGCGGGAAGATTCCGCGCGCAGGTGTTGTTACACTGAAGCGCTCACCGAAAACTCGGTGGGTACCTGTCTCGGGGCTGATCGGTTTCGACTACGTGCGTCGAGGTGGGGGAAGCGTGTCGGTGCAGGCCAGAGACCACCGTAAGCGTCGCGGCAACCAATTAAGCGCCGATTCCAATCAGCGCGACTACGCCCTCGCTGCCTGAGCGACGGCTAGTCTGTCGGCCCGGGTGTGCTCCCAGCCCGGTCGCCGGCATCATCTTCGGGAGCTCACCGTCCTCGCCGGTCGCGGGCGAGGACGGGACAACCAACAGCGACTGGGATCGTCATCTCGGCTTGTTCACGTGACCGGGAGATCCGAGTAGAGACACAGTGAACTGCACACGGAGAAGCCCTACCGAAGCGACGGAGGACCCGGGTTCAATTCCCGGCAGCTCCACGCCGAAGGCCCAGGCCAGGACCGCAATCCTGAGCCTGGGCCTTTTCCGTCAGAACATCACCACCCCGTCGGCCGTGGGCTCCGTCCTATAGCGTGTGGCCGTCGTGCGCCCTCAGGAAGTCAAGCAGGGGGTCGCCGAAGGCAGCGGGCTGTTCGAGGGCCGAGAGGTGGCCGGTGTCGGGGAGCGCAATCAGATGCGCGCCGGGGATACGGGCGCTCAACGAGATCGAGGCCATCACGCCCGGATCGTGATCCTCCTCGCCGACGATCACCTGTGTGGGCACGGTGATCTCGTGGAGCCGGTCGGTGACATCGTCGCGGGTCACGATGGCACGCAGTGCGGCCATCATCGATCGGGCGTCCTGGGTGAGGAATCGCTGCCGCCATTCATCGATGAGCCGCGGTTGTTGCCCACGGGCAGTCGGACCGAACAGGGTTTTGACAAGCTGCGGCAGCACGACCTTCCGGGCGGGGGTCAGCCACACCGGGCCGAGCGCGTCGGCTTTCAGCTTTCCCGGCCAGCCCTGGGCAGATGCCGCGGTGTCGGCCAGCACCAGCGCACGCACCCGACCGGGATGTCGCAACGCCGCCCGGATGGCCGCGAAGCCACCCACGGAGAGACCGACCAGGACCGCTTGGTCGACGTGGGCGTCATCGAGGACCGCGACGAGATCGTCGGCCATGTCCCAGACCGCGTAGCGACGGCGGTGCGGGCCCGAGTGGCCATGTCCCCGGTTGTCGAGGTTGAGCACCCGGAACCCGGCGTTGACCACGGCATCGACCTGTGGCCACTGGTGACCGTCGCAGAACCAGCTGTGGCTGAACAGCACCGCCGGACCGGCCCC
>NZ_BAHC01000097.1 GCF_000298195.1 Gordonia rhizosphera NBRC 16068
GCCAACTTCCGCGTGCTCGCCGGTCTCGTTCAGATCGTTGTGTTCGTTGGGCTCGTTGTAGTCGCTGCCGTCGCCATCGCGATTGTGGTGATCGGACGATTCCCCCGACGGGCCCACCACCGAGGACTCCGGGGCGAGCGCCTCCTGGCTCTGGGTCTGATCAGTCGAGCTCGGTGTGACCTGATCGGCCCCCAGAAAGCCGGTCGGAGGGGCCGCGTTGCCCGGTCCGGACGACTGCATCGACGAACCGGTGCCCGAGTCGAATCCGGGCACCGCGTTGGCGACGCCGGCTCCGAATCCGATGGCCACCGCTGCGGCGAAACCCGCTGCGAGGATGCTGTTTCGGATGCGACGTATCCGACGGGGCGAGTGCTGAGGCATGCTGTTTCCTTTCTGACCGGATCGCCGGATCGACGATCTGACCACAGGCTTGCTCGCCGCCACTGAGAGGCCGCTGAGTTCGGCTGAGTACGCGCCGACGATGCGCCCGACCCGGCGAGAACACGCAATTCGGGTGAGCACGCGAGGTCCCGGAGTTAGCTTAGGCTAAGCTCCTCTCATGACTACGCGCCGACGTCTCAGTCTGCTCATCGCGGTGTTCGCGGTCCTGCTTACCGCCCTGACCGCGTGCAGCGCACCCGACGAATCCACCGAGGCCGGAGGGGCACCGATCCAGGTCAACACGTCCAAGGGGTCGGTGACGATCACCGGGGTACCGAAACGCATCGTTGCGCTCGGCGCGCAGTGGATCGACGTGGCGTTGGCGTTCGGGGTCACGCCGGTGGCCTATCTGGACAACATCGCCGTGCTGACCGGTGACCCTGCTCCTTGGGCTCGGGACCAGCTCGCCGATTCGACGGCCCTGAGCACCGACGACACCGTCGCACAGATCGCCAAGGCCGAACCCGACCTGATCCTCGCCACCGGGTACATGGCCGAGGGTCAACCGGACCTGTATGCGAACGTGTCGAAATTGGCGCCGACCATTCCGGGTATCACCGGCAAGCAGATCGACCCGTGGGAGGACATGGTCAGCTTCCTCGGGACGGTGCTGCGGCAGCCGGAGAAGGCCACCGAGATCACCGACGCGGTCAATGCGAAGATCGATGCCGCCCAACAGAATCTGCCCGGTCTCGAGGGCAAGACCTACACGATGGCCTACATGTACTCGGGCGATCAGATCCAGGTCCTCGGCGACCCGGAGGACGGCGCCACCAACCTGTTCACCTCCCTCGGGATGAGTATCGCGCCGACGCTGGTCTCCGAGTACGAGAAGAACGGTCAGCCGCGTTTCCCGATCTCGACGGAGAATGTGCCCCTGCTGAACTCCGACATGCTCGTGGTCACCGCCAACACCGAGCAGTTGATGTCCACCCTGGCGGCGCTGCCCGGTTACCAGGCACTGAGTTCCGTGCGCGGCGATGCGGTGAGCCAGATGTCGGTGGCCGAGATCGGCGGCCTGAACGAGCCGACACCGTTGTCGATCCCCTACTTGCTGGACAAGATCTATCCGGCGCTCGAGAACGCGGCGCAGTGAGAACACCACGATGACGAGCACCCACACCACGGTGACACGTACCGCCTACTCGCTGACCCCCGGCGCACGGTGTCTGCTCGGCGGCGGCGGTGTCGCCGTGCTGCTGCCGGCGAAACAGCGGCTGGTCGGCTTGTCGCCGGCGCAGGTGGCGCTGCTGCGTCGGCTCAACGCCGGACCCCTCGACATCTCGGACCAGGCCGACGCCGCCACCGCCGAGTTCCTCGACCGGCTTGTCGCGACCGGGGTCGTCGAGCTCACCGTGTCTGTCGACGGACGGAATCTGTACTCGCTGAGGCCGTTCCGGCGACCGCCCGGTCCGCGGCCGGCACCGTCGGACCTGCGTCTGGAGTCCTCGCGGTTCACAGTGGTCCGTCGCGTCGACGTCGACGTGATCTCGGAGAACCCGCGGTCGTGGTGTGACATCGTGGTGCGCGACGCGGCGGCGCTCGGCGTGCTCAGCGGCCTCGACACCGACCCGATTGCGGCGCTGCCGCCCGCGGTCGCAGTCCGCATGCGGGCAGATCTCGCGTGGGCCGGTCATGCCGTCGCACCCGGCGTGGAGACGCGCGAGTTCGCCACGCGCAGTTGGAGTCCGCACGAGCTGTGGTTTCATCGGCGCAGCACCGTCGGCAACCGGGCGGCGGCGTTCGCCGGGTTCGGACCGTCGCGCTGGGCCGACGGCGCGTTCGAACCGACGCCCGCCCGACGCGAACCCTATCCCGGCGCGGCCATCTCGTTGCCCACGCCGGACCTGGACGCGCTGCGTCGCGACGACCGGCCGTTCACCGCGGTCGTCGAGTACCGCACGTCGGTGCGGGACTTCGACGACACACGTCCGGTCACCCTCGCACAGCTCGGTGAACTGCTGTATCGATGTGCGCGCACGCGCAGTGTCCGCACCGTGGACGCGAATCGTCCTGTGCCCGAGCAACTGCCGTCACGACCGTATCCGTCGGGCGGTTCGCTCTACGAGCTCGAGATCTATCCGGTGGTGCGCACTGTCGCGGGTGTGCCGGCGGGGATGTATCACTACGACTCCTTCGAGCACGTGCTGCGGCCGGTGGCAGCATACGACAATCCGGCCGTCGAGCGGCTGATCGCGCCCGCATCGTTGACGCTGGCCGATGGGCAGCGCCCACAGGTGATGTTCGCGATCGCGGCGAGGGCGGGCCGGATGATGTGGGCCTACGAGCAGATGCCGTATGCGGTGATCCTCAAGCATGTCGGTGTGCTCACCCAGTCGCTCTATCTCACCTCCACCGCGATGGGACTCGGTGGTGTCGCACAGGGTTACGGCGACACCGCGGCCTTCGCCGAGGCGACGGGCGCCGACGAGCTCGTCGAGTGCAACGTCGGCACCTTCGTCGTCGGCACACCCCGCGCCTGAGCGCCCCGCGCCTTGCGCGGGGCGGGTGTCAGGTCGCCGACCCGGCTAGCGCCGCGGCGAGCGCGGCGACCGAGCGTTGCCACAACTCGGTCAGTCGCGCGGTCTGCGTCTCGGTGAGCACCGCGTCGTTGTAGCGCCAGTTGGCGACCAGCTGCGAACCCTCCGGTGTGCCGCGGACCACCGCGACGACGTCGAGCGCATAGCGTAGCGGCAGATCGGGTTCCGGATCCGAGGGCAGGTTACGGTTGACGTCGAGGTCGGTGATCGGAGCCCACGGCGCCGACCCCGACGACACGTCGTGTTCGGTGTGCAGGTCGTAACGTCCGAGATAGTTGAACTCGACCTGAGGATCCGCCGCGTCCCGCAGATCCGGATCGCCGGCGGTGTATTTGAGGACGCCGAAGTCGAGGCCGGCGGCGGGGATCGCGGCAAGCTGGTCGACGACGTCGTCGAGCAGGGCCCGTCCGGCGTCGGGGTCGGCGACGACGCGCTGCGCGTCGAGGTCATGGCCCACGCCGAGCCGTGCCGGGAACACCGACGTGAACCAGCCGAGCGTGCGGGTGGTGTCCATCGTCGGGCCGGCCAGCGCATCCTCGCGCCCATGGCCTTCCAGCGCGAGGTAGGCACCGCAGGCGGGGTCCTCGCCGCGCTCGCGTCGCCAGCTCGCCAACGTCAGGGTCAGTGCGCTGATCAGGAACTCGCGCATACCGATACGGCGGTCGAGGCCGGCGAGGATCGTCGCGGTGGTGGTCTGATCGGTCAGCGACACCATGGGCCGAAGCGACGACCAGGTGTCGCGGCGCGGGTCCGGGTGCCGCGCACCGAGTGCCGGGTCCGGTGCGCCGACCTGCCGCAGCCAATGCTCCCGCTGCGCCGTCACGTCGGGATCGCCGTGCCGCGACGCCACGAACCGACACCACGCCCGGTAGTCACTCGCCTCCACCGGCGGCGACAGCGGCTGCCCGGCGGCGATCGCAGCACCCAGCTCCGCCAGGTCGGCGAAGATGATCTGCCAGCTGACCGCGTCGACGGCGAGATGGTGCGCGGCCAGCAGTAGGATGTCGGCGGAGCTGCTGCGGCGCAATCGGACTGCCGCCAGCATCCGGCCGTCGGCCGGGTCGACCGCGTCGTTGGCACGGCGGGCCGCAGCGGTGATCGCGGGCCCAAGGTCGCCTGCATCGACCGCGGTGAGGACCGTCGCCGCGTCCACGACACCGGCGGCGCGGGTGAGCAACCCGTCCGGGGTCAGGTGCGCGCGCAGCATGTCGTGGCCGTCGACGAGGGCCTGCAGCACGGCGACGAGGTCGGGGTCGGACAACCCTCGCGGCAGGGTGAACAGCACGGTCTGGGTGAACCGGCGGTAGTTGCCGTACTCGTACATCTGCTCGACCACCGGCAGCGCCTCGACGAGCCCGACGCCCGCCGTCACCGCGTCGACGGCCTCGTCGGCGGCTCGGTCGATGGCATCGCCGAGGTCGCGGACGGTGGTGTGGGACAGCACCATCCGCGGGGTGACGGTCAGGTCCAGGTCGCGTAGCCGGTGGACGGCGGCCATCGCGATGATGCTGTCGAGACCCAGATCGAAGAAGTCCTCGTCGGCGCCGGGGGCGGTGCCGAGCACCTCGCCGAGCACCTTCTGCACGGTGCGGGCCGTGTCGGTCAGATCCGCGTCGTCGCGGCCCGGCCGGGATTGCAGTGCTGCGGAGGCGGAATCGGCCAGGATACGGGTGTCGAGTTTGCCGTTGGTGTTCACCGGCAGAATCGGTAGGCAGACGATGCGCGCCGGCACCATATGCGATGGCAGAGTGTCGGCGAGGCGGCCACGGAGCGCGCGGGCCTCGAGACCGGCACCCGCGGCGAATCCGACGAGCGCCGGGCCCGCGGATCGCTCGACGACCGTGACCGCGGCGGCGTCCACGCCGGACAGTGCCCGCAGCGCCACTTCGATCTCACCGATCTCGATGCGGTAGCCGCGGATCTTGACCTGGTCGTCGCTGCGGCCGACGAACTCCAGATCGCCGCGACGGTTGTACCGCACCAGATCACCGGTGCGGTACATGCGGGCACCCGGCCGGGCCGGGTCGGCGACGAAACGGGCGGCCGTCATCGCGGGACGCGCCCGATAGCCACGGGTCACCTGGGTGCCGGACAGATAGAGCTCCCCCACCGCCCCGGTGGGGACCGGGCGGAGGCGCGAGTCGAGCACGTGGGCGGTCATCCGGTCGGTAGCCGTGCCGATCGTGGGGTCCGGCGAGTCGCCCATACACGCGACGACGGCCTCGACGGTCGTCTCGGTGGGCCCGTAACAGTTGTGCACGGTCGTGGACGGCGACGCGGCCAACCGATTCCACAGTTCCGGGCCGATCGCCTCACCGCCGAGGGCAAGCACCGTCAGGTGACCCTGTCCCCCGGCGGCCTCGGCCGAACCGTCGGCGACGCGACCCGCCGCGGCCAGCTGACCGAACATCGAGGGCGTGGTGTCGATCATGTCGATCCGGTGCTCACCCAGTGCGGCGACGAGCCGTCCGGCGTCCCGCATCTCGTCGTCGGTGAACAGGTGCAGCGCGTGGCCGTCGAGGAGCGCCGCGAGCGGCTGCCACGACGCGTCGAAACTGAACGTCCAAGCGTGCGCGACCCGTAGTGGACGCCCGAGACGGGCACGCGCCGGTGCCAGCATCCGATCACGATGATCACGGCAGTAGCTGACCAGCGCGGCGTGAGTGCCGATGACCCCCTTGGGTTCTCCGGTGGAGCCGGAGGTGAAGATCACGTAGGCGGCGGTGTCGGGGTGACTCGCCACCGGGTTGGCCGTCGCGGGGCGCCGCGCGATGCGGTCGGCGGTGTCCGGGTCGTCGAGCACGATCAGAGGGGCCATCGGAGCAAACCGCTCGGCATGGGCGATGTCGGTGACGAGGAGGACCGCGTCGGACTGTCCGACGAGGCCGGCCACCCGCTGATCCGGCAGCGCCACATCGATGGGCACGTAGGCACCGCCGGCCAGGAAGGTGGCGAGGATGGCGACGACCGACTCGGCCGATCGGGGCACGGCGATGCCGACCACGGATTCGGCACCGACACCCTGGGCGGCGAGTTCGGATGCGAGACGTGCTGCCGCCGAGCAGAGTTCACGATAGGTGTAGGTGGTCGACGAGGTGATGAGCGCGGGTGCGTCGGGTGTGCGCGTCACCTGGTCGACAAACGCGGCCGTGGCGGTGGCCGGTCGATCGACGCTGTCGGCCCGATCGGTGGCTCCCGGGTGTCCCGAGCGGTCGGCGTCGACGCGATCGCGTTCGTGCGGCAACAGGACGTCGAGCCGGTCGGGGTGCTCGTCGGCGCGGTCCGGCATCTGTTCGAGGACCCACAGCACGCGTTCGGCGACGTCGGCCGGCGAGATCGCGCCGAGCGCGTCGTCGACGGCCTCGGTGATGACGACGAGTTCGCCGTCGAGGAGGTAGGCGACGACGGTGAGCGGATAGTGTGCGAGGCTCTCCATCGCCAGCGGCAGGAATCGGGTGCCGTCGGCGGCGGTGAAGGGCTCGGTCGCCGCACCGATCGGCGCGTTCTCGAACACGAACAGGGTGTCAAAGAGCGCGGCATGCCCGGCGGCGCGCTGGATCTCGGCGAGTCCGACATACCCGTGGTCGCGCATCGCGATGGATTCGCGTTGCAGCGCAACGCAGTTCTCGGCAACGGTGCCCCGTGCGCCCGGGTCGCCGCCGGTCGGTCGTACCCGGGACGGGACGGTGTTGATGAACAGGCCCACCATCTGCTCGGCACCGGGCAGTGTCTGCGGGCGCCCGGAGATGGTGGTGCCGAACACAACGTCGTCGCGGTCGGTGAGGCGGCCCAGGACGGTGGCCCACGCGTACTGCACGGCGGTGTTGAGGGTTAATCCCCTCGAGCGCGCCCACGCCACCAGCTTCTGGGTGTATTCCTGCGGCAAGCGGTGTCGGGTGCGGGCGGGTTCGGTGGCGGCGAAGCCGGGTGCGCCGAGCATCAGCGGTTCCACACCGTGGAGGTAGTCGATCCAGGCAGTGCGGGCGCGATCGGCGTCCTGGGCGGCGAGCCACGCGATGTAGTTGCGGTAGGGCCGCACCGGCGGCAACCCGGCGTCGGACCCGTCGGCGGAGTAGATGGACAGCAGCTCACGGAAGAACAGGGCTATCGCCCAGCCGTCCATGAGGATGTGGTGGGCGGTGACGAGCAACCGGCGCCGGCCTTCGGGCAGATCGATGAGTTTGATCCGCAGCGCCGGCCCGCGCCGCAGGTCGAACCGGGTCGCGCGTTCGGCGGTCGCGATCGCGTCAAACTGCCTCGCGGTGGCGGTCAGTTCCTCCCAGGGCGTCTCGACGACAGCGGGCACGATCTGCACAGGACGCGGAATGTCTCTGTCCCACAGTGACACCCGCAGATTGGGGTGGCGGCGCAGAATCGTGTCCACGCTGCGTTTGAGTCGGCCGACCTCCAGCAGTCCGGTGATCTCGACGGTGAACTGCATGGAGTAGACGTCGAATCCGTCGCCGGTCATCTCCGACAGCGTGAACAGCCCCTCCTGCAGGGGGCTCAGCGCGAGGATGTCCTCGATCTCGGGTGCGGTGCTCATTGCTGTGACCTCCAGGCCGCCCCGAGTGAGGCGAGCATGTCGTCGCTGAGGCCGGACGCGGTCATCGGGGCGGCGTCGACGGCGGTGTCGGACCCCCCGTCTCCGCCATTGAGAGCCTCCGACCCGGCCGCGTCGACCGCCGCGGCGAGTTCGGCGATCGTGTAATGGTCGAAGATCTGTTGGGGTGTCAGGGCGATCCCTTCGGCGGCGGCCCGTGCGGCCCACTGGATGGAGATCACGCTGTCCCCGCCGACCGCGAAGAAGTTGTCGTCGCGGCCGAGGCCGTCCACGCCGAGTAGCTCCGACAGGATCGCCACGAGGCGCTCCTCGGTCGGGCTCTGTGCGCCGCCGCCGGCGGTGGCGGCCGTCGCGATCACGGTCGGAGCGGGGGCGGTGTCGGTGTACGGGTCGGTGAACCGGGATCCGGGGGCGAGTGCGGCCAGCGACTCCGCCAGCGCCGCAGGCGCTCCCGCCCCGGTGACCACCCATTCGCGGACGGAGCCGAGATCCGTGATCCCGGTGTGCTGCAGGGCCGCGAGAGTCCGCGGGCCCGCTTGCACGCGCCGCGGTCGTTCGGTGACGATGAGCTCCACCAGCCGGGCCGGGTCCTCGCCGTGCCGGTCCGGGGTGATCAGCCCGGGCAGCGGCGGAACGACCACCGCCGACAGCGCGGTGTCCGCAGCGTCGGCGAGGGTGTCGAGCATCGCGACGAAGCCCGCGGCCATCGCCGCCACGGTGTCGGGTTCGTAGAGGTCGGCGGCCGCGACGAACCGGCCGTCGATGCCACCGTCCTCGGTGACGGCGAGGTTCACGTTGAGGTCGAGGAAGGAGGTGTCCTGCTCTACCGGCAGCAGCGCCACCGTGGTGCGACCCGCCTCGTCGAGGAGGCGTCCCTCGCTGTTCTGATCGCGGTCCCGGAAGTGGATCATGCTCTGGAACAACGGGTTGCGGGACCGGGTACGGCGCGGGTTGAGGGCCTCGACGAGACGCTCGATCGGGACGTCCTGGTGAGCGAAGGCGTCCAGGACGGTGTCGCGTTCCCGACCGATGAGTTGCCGCAGTGTCGGATCGCCGTCGGTGCGGGTACGCAGCGCCACCATGTTGGCGTACAGCCCGACCAGTGCGTCGGTGCCCGGATCGATGCGGCCCGCGACCGGGGTGCCGATCGCAATGTCGTCGCCGCCGCCGAGACGTGTCAGCAACCCGGTGAGCATCGCGGTGAGTGTCATGAACTCGGTGGCGCCGCAGTCGTCGGCCACACGGCGCACGCGCCGGCGGGTCGTCGGGGAGACGACGAAATCGGCGAGTACCGACCTCGTGGACAGAGCCTGTGGTCGTGGATGGTCGGTGGCCACGGTGATCTCGTCGGGTTGCCCGGCGAGCGCTCGGCGCCAGTGGTCGATCTCGGCGCGACCGAACTCCGCGGGGCCTTCGGAGTCCGCGGCGTCCGCACCGGCGGGGAACACCCGATGCTGCCAGACGGCGAAGTCGGTGTAGGTCAGGGTGAGTGGCGTGAATTGTGGTACCGCCCCGGCGGCGCGTGCGCGGTAGGCGGTGATCAGATCGCGAACAATCACGTCGACGGACCCATGGTCGATCACCAGGTGGTGCACCACGAGCGACAGCACGTGTGAGATGTCGCCTTGGCGCACCAGCGTGGCTGCGACCAGGGGTGCGACCGACAGGTCGAAGACGCGGGCGCGGGCGGCGGCCAGCGCCCGGTCGCGGTCCTCGGAGGTCGCCACCTCCACCATGGGCACGTCGATCTCGACGTTGTCGGCGATTCGGGCGGTCGGCAGCCCGGCGCGGTCGACGAAGGTGGTCCGCAGCGCATCGTGGCGTGCGAGTACGTCGGCCAGGGCGGTGTGCAGTGCCCCGGTGTCCAGCGGCCCGTCGATCCGCAGCGCGAGAGGAATGTTGCCGGCGGCGGCCGGCCCCTCGAAGCGATGCGCGAACCACATCGCCAACTGCGCGTAGGACAACGGGATCGGATCGGGTTGCGCTCCATGGGCCAGCGCCGGCCGACCGCCGAGGCCGATCGCGGCCGGGTCGGCGGTGACCGTGTCGTCACCGAGGTCGGCGGTGTCGTCGAGGTCGCCCAGTTCGTCGAGGTCGATGCCGTATTCGTCGCGCACCGCGGTGTTCACGGCGGCGGCGAGCCCGGTCACCGTCGGATTGTCCAGCGGCAGTCGGACATCCACATCGATACCGAACTCGGTGCTCAGGATGGTGACCAGTCGGGCCGCGAGCAGGGAATGCCCGCCGAGGTCGAAGAAGGAGGAACCGGCGGTGATGTCGGCGGTGCCGAAGATCTCGGCGTACACCGCCGCGATCCGTTTCTCGGTCGGCGTCTGCGGGGCCCGATCCGACCGGGGTGCGGTCGTCGGGATCGGCAGTGCGTCGCGGTCCAGTTTGCTATGCACGGTCAGCGGCACCTCGTCGATGACGGCGATCGCCGAGGGCACCATGTGGTCGGGCAGTACCGCGCGGGCGTGGGCGGTCACGTCGTCGATGTCGAGGTCGTGTGCGGCGTTTGGTTCGGCGATCACGTAGGCGACGAGTCGTGCTCCGGTGTCGGCGGTGTCGACGAGGACCAGGGCGTGGGCGACGTCAGGGTGACCGGTCAATCCGGCCTCCACCTCGCCGAGTTCGATCCGGTAGCCGCGGACCTTCACCTGCTCGTCGGCGCGGCCGACGAACTCGAGGTCTCCGTCGGCGTTACGGCGTGCCAGGTCGCCGGTGCGGTAGAGTCGGCCGCCGTCGGTGAACGGGTCGGCGACGAACCGGGCGGCGGTGAGCGTGGACCGCCCGAGATAGCCGCGCGCGAGCTGTGTTCCACCGAGATAGATTTCGCCGACGACGCCGTCGGGGACGAGGTGCAGTCCGGCGTCGAGCAGATAGCTGGTGACGTTGGTGTTCGGTGTCCCGATGGGCACGATGGCGTTGCCCTGCGGCCGGTCGACCGGATAGTGGGTGGCGGCGACGACCGCCTCGGTGGGACCGTAGTTGTTCGACAGCGCGGCGTCGAAGGTGGTGGTGAAGGCGTCGGCGACCTCACCGGCGAGCGCCTCGCCACCCACCGGCACGGTGCGCAGCATGGTCCACTGTTTGACCTCGGGCACCATCAACAGCGTGGACAGCAGGGTGGGCACCATGTGCATCACGGTGACCCGTTGCCGCACCAGCAGATCGGCCATGTAGCCGATGTCGCGCACCGCGTCGGGTTCCGGGATGACCAGGGTGGCACCGACGGCCAGGGTGCAGAAGATCTCGAACATGGAGGCGTCGAAGCTGACCGACGAGGTCTGCACCAGACGATCCGCCGGGGAGAGCACCTCGCCGGCACCGAAACCGACGAGATGATCCGCGATCGCGTCGTGGGCCACCGGCACGCCCTTGGGGGTGCCGGTGGAACCGGAGGTGTAGATGACGTAGGCGAGGTTCCCCGGACGCAGCGGCGACCGGCGGTCGTCGTCGGTCGGGGCCCGGTCGGCGTCGGGGCCGACTGCCTCGGCCTCGGCCTCCGCGCGAGGAAGGTCGCCGGCGTCGAGGACGAGTCGCGTTGCGGCGTCGGAGATCAGGAACTCAGTGCGCTCGTCCGGGTAGGTGGGATCGATGGGGAGATAGGCGGCGCCGCTCTTCAGCACGGCGAGCGCGGCGACGACGAAGCCGAGTGAGCCGCCCATCCGCAGGCCCACGATGTCCTCGGGTCCGACACCGGATCGGATCAGCCAGTGCGCCAGCCGGTTCGATCGGGTGTCGAGTTCGGTGTAGGTGAGTGTCGCGTCGTCGGCGACGAGCGCCTCGTGGTCGGGTCGGGCGGCCACGGTTCCGGCGAACAGGTCGACGAGGGTGACCTCGGCTCGGGGGGACGTGGGTCCGGCCGACGCCGCGAGAACGCGGGCGCGCGCGGCGTGATCGAGCAGTTCCAGGTCGCGGATCGGCCGGGCCGGCTCCGCGATCGCGGTGCGCAGCAGGTGTAGGTACGTGTCGACGAGTCCAGAGGCGATCGCGTCGGTGAAAAGCCTTGTGTCGTATTCGAGTTCGAGGACCGGTCGGTCGCCGCCGACCACTCCGAACTCGAGCGGGAGTTGTCCGTTGGGGATGCTCAGCTCGTCGAGGTGGGTGGCGGTGATCCCGGTCAGGGCCAGTCCTTCGGTGGCGCCGCGCGCGCTGACGCTGACGGCGACGAGCCGGGTGAGGCCATCACCGCCGATGCGTTCGGGGTTCACCGCGCCGACGACCGCGTCGATCGGCGTGCTCTGATGCGCGAAGGCCGCCACCAGGTTCCGACTCGTGGTTGGGGTGAGCGCCGCGAAGGAGTCGGTGGACCGCGGCCGCGTGCGCAGCAGGAGGGAGTTGCCGAAGTAGCCGATGAGGCCGGCACCCGCGGCGGGCCGATGGGTGACGGGCACGGCGAGCACGACGTCGTCGGCACCGGTCAGCCGGTGCAGGAGAGCGCCGGTGGCCGCCACATGGACGGTGAAGGGGGTGACCGACACGGTGCGGGCGAAAGTCTCGATCTGCCGGGATAATTCGTTCGGGATCGGTCGGGTCAGGCGTGCGCTGCCCGGACCTGTCACTTCCCGGACCGGTGCGAGATCCAGTGGTTCGGGTAGCGGGGTCAGTTGCTCGCGCCAGAACTCGAGATCTGCGGCGGCGGTCGCGGCATCCGAGTCGGCCAGATCGGCGTACTGGCGGGCGAGGTCGGGTAACGGCGGCGCGCCGTCGAGCGCGTTGTAGCGGGCGTTGAGTTCTGAGAACAGCACCGGCCACGAGTCGTCGTCCCAGGCGATGTGGTGCACGGTCAGCAGCAGGACGTGCGCGTGGTCGGCAAGACGGACGAGAAGCAGTCGCAGCGGGTACTCGGCGGTGAGGTCGAACGGTGTGCCGAACTCGCGGCGGGACAGCACCCGCAGGCGGCGATCCTGTGTTCGGCCGATCAGCGAGCTGATGTCGGCGGTGTTCCAGGGCGCAACGGCCGCGGTGTGATGCCGTGCCAGAGGTTCTCCGTCGGGGCCCAGTTCGTAGGTGGTTCGCAAGATCTCGTGGCGGGCGACGATCTCGTCGAAGGCTCGCCGGAGCCGGTCCCGGTCGAGCGGACCGTCGAGGCGCAGCGCGACTCCGACATTGAGGCTGGTGTCGGACCGGTCGCGGTGCGAGGAGAACCAGAGTCGCCGCTGCGCCGTCGACAGCGGGCTCGTCGAGCCCTCCGGACGGCGCTCGGTCGTGACGAGAACGTCTCCCGTGCTGCTCGCGAGGCCGTCGGCCTCGAGTCGCTTGCGCAGCAGTTCTTTTCTACGAAGAAGGTGTCCGTCAGACATGACCGACAGTCTACATTAGGTAAGCCTAACCAATCCCACCGGGTTCTCTAGAGTGAGCAGGGAATCTGGGCGTAGGCGCCGATGTCGCAGATGGAACGGTTGGAGAGCTTCCACTGGCCGCCCTGCCACACCCAGTAGAGCGGCATCTGTGCGGGATTCCAACCAGGCGAACGCAATTCCAGTGTCGCCTTGAGGGTGTTACCGGTGACGGTGACCGGGCCGGTGACCCGATAGGTGAAGCCCAGCGGTTTGAAGCGGGCCAGCACGGTCATGATCGGTTGCGCCTGCCGGACCGCCTTGGCGCCACCCTCGAGGCGTTGGGCCTTCTGGGCGGTCGAAGCACCGCCGGCGAGCGTGTCGAGATCGTTCTGCAACTGCGCTGCGGTCGGGGTAGGACGTTGCTGAGTGGCGCTCTGCTGCTGGACCGTTGTCTGCTGCTGGGTGGTGCCCGGTGCCTCCGGCACGCCCTGGGCGGCCGGTGCACCCGGCAGCATCCCGCCGCCCGTGGCGCCGCCGCCGGCGGGTAGATCCGCGCTGCTACCGTCCGTGGGCGCGGCGGTTGCCGGCGGGGCCGCTGACGGTTTTGCCGCCGTGGTGGACTGCGCCGCCGCGCCGGCAGGCTCGGCCATCGGTGGTGCCGCAGCCTGTGCGGACCCGAGGTTGACCACGGTCGGCTGTGCGCTCGCGGCCGCGTTGCGGTCGCCGAGATCCGACAACAGCAGACCCACAACGCCGATCGTCACGATCACCGACGAGATGATCGCCGCAACGCCCCCCGCCATCATGACTGTCGGCCAGTGCACGCCGCCACGCTCGGGCGCGGATGACGGCTCGGCGACGATCCGGTCCTCTTCTGGTGCCGCATCGTCGCCGACAGACGTCGGCGAGTCGATCGGCCCGGTTTCTGTGTCGTCGTAGCCGGCCGAGATCGGCGACGGTGGGCCGGGCGACCCGGTGGTGGGTGACATCAGAACATTCCTTTCAGTAAGTGTGATTGCCTCGACCTCGCTGGGTCGGGGTCGGATGCTGTCAGCGCATGAGGTCGACGATCTCGCGCAGCGAGGCGCCACCGAGGATCGCCTCGACCGGCACATCCTGTCCGAGAGCATTTTTGACGCGTCGGCGCAGGTCCAGCGCCTGGAGCGAATCGAGCCCGAGTGCGACCAGCGGTGTCTCGGGATCGAGTTCATCGCCGGTTCCGGTCAGTCCCATGGCCGTGGCGAGTTCGGCCCGCAGGACGTCGCCGATCGACGCTGCCGCAGCCGGCCTCGCGTCATCCGACACCGATTGCACCGTGTCGCGCTCATCCACCGTTTCGAGGCCGGCGGGCGGCTCGGCCGGTGGGGTCTCGCGGCGCGGCGAAGCTGCGGGGCCTGGGATATCCGGCAGCACCGCCTGATAGCCGAACACAGTGAGCAGATCACGTAATTCGGCCCAGTCCGCCGAGAGTACGACGCTGTCGGTGGCAAGGTCGGCGAATCCGACGCGCAGCGCGGCGGCCGGCACCATCGGGATCACTCCCGCGCCACGTACCCGTGCGACACCGCCTTCGTCGAGGGGTCCCTGCACCTGCCAGAGTCCCCATTGGATCGCGGTCGCCGCGAACCCGTCGGCCCGCAGGTCGGCGGCGGTGATGTCGACCATACGGTTGGCCATCGCGTAGAGGGCCTGGCCCCGGCCGCCCAGGGACGCCGCCAGCGACGAGCAGAGCAGTACGTGGAGGTCGTCGGCGGCCGGTACGTGTGCGAGCACGCGCCGCGGGCCGGTTACCTTGGCGTCCCAGGTCTCGGCGATCTGGGTGCGGTCGATCGTGTCGACGGGGGTCTCGACGTAGGTCATCGCGGTGTGGATCATCATCGTCACCGGTTCCGGCAGCGCGGATGCCATCTGTTGCACCGCTGATTCGTCGGTGATGTCGCAGGCGATGACGTCGATAACGGTGCCGGTCTGGGCACGCAGCGCGTCGAGTCGTCGCGCGGTCTCGGGCGTGTCACCCGACCGACTGATCAGGGTGATCCGACCCGCGCGGCCGGCCGCCGCCGCGTAGTGGCGGCAGAACTCCATCCCGAGTCTGCCGGTGCCGCCGGTGATCAGGATGTGCCGGGTGTCGGGGGAACTCACGTGGTCCGCGGGCTCGGCCGACTCCAGGCGTTTGACGTAAAGGGTGCCGTCGCGCTGGGCCAACTCGGGTTCGTCCGCGACGTGGACGGCCGAGATCACCCGATCTCCCACCGGCACATCGGATGTCGGGTCGAGATCGAGGTGGCGGAACCGGACGGTCGGGTATTCGGCCGCCGCGCAGCGCAACGCGGCCGTGATCGGACCGTGCAGCGGATCGGGTACCGGATCGTCGTCGGTGACCTGTTCCCCACCGATCGTCACCCACCAGAACTGTTCCGGCAGCGTCTCGAGGCCGGCGCGCCACCCGGCGTCGGCGAGCACCTGTGCGAGCAGTTCGGCCGCTTCGTCGGGTTTGGTGCCGGTCGGGCCCACCAGCAGGACGGCCGTGTCGATGACGTCCGCGGATGCGCCGGGGTCGTCGACGATTCGCGCCACCGCCCCCTGCCCGCCGGCGGCCGCGCAGATCTCGGCACCCGGTCCGGCACACTGACCGGTGGGGTCGAGAACGGCGATTGTCCTCGGTGCCAGTAGTTTTCGTCGCTTGAGTGGCTGCCATCGGCTGACCAGTCGTTGGACGTCGCCACCCGATCGCGCGGTCGCCCACTCGGGCGAGTTGACCTCGTCGGTCATCCCCGCGTCGCGGTCTGCCCACAGATGCATGCGGCGCATGACGGTGTTGGGGAATCCCTCCAGCGGCAACCACCGCGGCCCGTCGTCGTCGGTAGCGAGTGCGTCCCAGCGGAACCCGGTGTCGGCGACCGCGAGCGTCGCGAGGCTGCGGGTGAACTCTTCGAGACCTACGGCGTCGCGGCGCGAGGAGCCGATGACCGGCCGGTCGGCCGGGCTCGCCTCGTCGAGGCCGGACAACGTCTCGGCCACGGCGAGGATCAGAGTGGGATGTTCGGACAGTTCGATGAAGAAGTCGGCACCGTGCCCGGTGACGGATTCCGCGACCGCCTTGTCGAACCGGACCCGGTTGCGCAGGTTCCAGAACCAGTAGTCGCCCAGCGTCATCGACTCGTCGACCGCCTCGCCGAGGGTGGCGCCGATACACGGTAGATCGCCGGGCAGCATGCGCCCGTGTTCGAGGTAGGTACCGAGGGCCTCGATGAAGGCCGGCTGGTAGTCGCTGACCACGCTGGTGTGCGCCGGGTATTCGACCCGGATCTCCTTGGCGAACTTCCCTTGCGCGGTGAGCATGTCCACGATCTCGAGGACGGACTCGCGGCGGCCCGAGACGCACAGGATGTGCGCCGAGTTCACCACCGAGAGTTGCGCCCAACCCGAATGGCGGGCCAACAGCGCCTCGCATTCGTCGACGTCGATGCCCACCACCGCCATGGTGTGCCCGCGCGGGGACAGTTCGTGGACCAGGCGGGCGCGAACGGTGACGATGGCCAACGCATCCGACAGCGTCATCACCCCACTGCGGTAGGCCGCCGCGATCTCACCCTGGCTGTGCCCCAGCGTCATCGCGGGCACCGCACCGGCGGCATCCCACATCGCGGTGAGCCCGACCATCTGCATGAACAGGCCCGGCTGGACCACCCGGACGTCTGAGACCGCAGCGTCGTCGCCGGCGAGGTCGCCGAGCACGTAGTCGCGGGGCGACGATCCGAAGAGCTGCAGGGACTGCTCGTGGCAGGCGTCGACGGCCCGACGAAAAGCCTCGGACCGGTTGTAGAACTGCCGGCCCATCCCGGGTCGCTGGCTGCCCTGTCCGGGGTAGGTGTAGGCGACCCGGCGCCGGGTCGCCGCGCCCGTCCCCCGGATCACTGCCGGATGCGGACGATCGTGTGCCAGCGAGTCGAGCGCCTCGACGAGTTCGGCGGTGTCGGTGACGGCGGCGAGAGCGCGATACCGCCGCGCCGGCCGCGTCCGCAGCACCTGCGTGGCGATCGCCTCGGCGGGGACGTCGGGGTGGGTGCGAGCGTAGTCACGCAGGGCCGCGGCCTCCGCCGTGAGCAGCTCTGCGGCATCCGAAGAGAGCAGAACCGGGATGCGGCCGTCGGGCAGACGGTAGGAGGCGGCGTGTGCGGATGATGTGTTCTCAGACATGGGCTTTGTCTCTGTCGGTCAAGGGCATTGCGATGATGGTGTGCGCGTTGGTGCCGCCGACGCCGAAACTCGACACCGCGGCGAGGCGTCGGCCACCCCGGGGTTGCCATTCCCGCCGCTCGGTGGACAGCCGCAGCGCACCCCGATCCCAATCCAGTTTGTCGGTGGGGTCGTCGGCGAACAGGCTCGGGACGGTGACGCCGTGGCGGCCGCACAGCAGGACCTTGATCAGTCCCAGAATCCCGGACGCGGCCTGGGCGTGACCGGCGTTGGATTTCACCGATCCGAGCAGCACCGGGTCGTCGGCCGGCCGGGCCGCACCGTAGGTGTTCTGCAGCGCCTGCAGTTCCATCGGGTCGCCGAGTGGGGTTCCCGTCCCGTGGCCCTCGATGACGTCGACATCGGCCGGGCAGATCCCGGCCGCGGCGACGGTGCGTTCGATGAGCCGCTGTTGCGCGTCGGCGCTCGGTACCACGATCGGCGCCCCGCGGCCGTTGTGGTTGACGCGGGTCGCCAGCACGGTCCCGAGGATGCGGTGCCCCAATCGTCTTGCACGGCTCTCGGTTTCGAGTACGACCACCCCGGCGCCCTCACCCCACAGAGTGCCGGTGGCCGAGGCGCTGTAGGAGCGGCAGTGCCCGTCGGCGGCGAGGCCGTTGTTCTTCGCGAACTCGAAGAACGCGCCGGGCGAACCCATCACGCACACCCCGCCGGCGAGCGCCCAGTCGCATTCTCCACCGCGAATGGCGTTGGCGGCCAGGTGTACCGCCGTCAGCGAGGAGGCGCATGCGGTGTCGACGGTCATGGACGGCCCGACGGTGCCCAGGGCATGGGAGATTCGCCCGGCCACCGCGCCCAGGGCGGTCCCGGCGATCCGGTGGCCGCTGTGGTCGTTGACCGCCGCCGCCCGCGGGCCGTATTCGGTGATGGAGGCACCCATGTACACGCCGACCTCATCGCCGCCCAGGGCGCTCGGGTCGATGCCGGTGTTCTCCAGCGCGCGCCACGCCACCCGCACGGCGACCCGCTGCTGCGGGTCCATCGCGATCGCCTCGCGCGGGCTGACTCCGAAGAACAAGGGGTCGAATTCCGCTGCGCCGCGCAGGAAGCCACCGGCGTCGGGGACCTCGCCCCAACCGTCGAGCCAGCCGAGCGACAGCACCTGGTCGACCGGCCAGTCCCGGTCGCGCGGGAACGGTTCGATGAGTTCGTCACCGCCGGCCAGCGCTTCGAAAAACGCGTCGGGGGTCTCGATCCCGCCGGGCGCCTCGACGGCCATCCCGGCGATCACGATCGATTCGGCGATACCCGCCATCAGCGCGCCGCCGCGGTATCGGGTTCGGTCAACACCTCGAGCACCTCGTGCGCGTTGTCGTGCAGGTAGAAGTGGCCGCCGTCGAACACGCTCACCGCCACGTCGTCGCCGTGCGCGTTCCACGCGTGCAGTTCGTGGGCTTTGATCGCCGGGTCGTCGGCACCCCCGAGCACGCGGATCGGTGTGCTGATCCGGTCGGCCGACGACGCGGTGTAGGCGTCGAAGGCCAGATAGTCCGCCCGCAGCACCGGCAGCGCCATCCGCATCACCGCCTCGCTGGCCATCACCGGACCACCGGTCCCCTCCAGCACCGACAGGTGGGCCATCAAGCCCTCGTCGTCGGTGGGGTGGCGCGGCAGGTCTGCCACCCGGCTCGGCGCGGCCGTCGCGGACACCACGAGACGGGCGACGTCGGAAGAGCGGGCGCGCTCGGTGAGGCGGACGAACTCGAAGCCGACGATGCCGCCCATGCTGTGGCCGAAAACGGTGACGGGAGCGCGCGTCGCGTCGGGGCGCTGCACGAACTCGGCGTGCGCCTCGGCGGCGAGATCGGCCAGCGCGGTGGCCGCGGGTTCGCGCATGCGGTCCTGCCGTCCCGGGTATTGCATGATCAGCACGGTGAATTCGCGGCTGAACCGTTCGGACAGGGCCCGGTACGCCGACGCTCCGCTGCCCGCGTGTCCGAAGATGAGCAGGAACGGCAGATCGGGCCGCAGGGGCTGGTGGAACTGGCGCAGCACACCGATCGTGGGCCGAGTGTTCGGGGGTGTCGTCATGTGCGCTCCTCTCTCACTGGCGATTGAGCATAGGCTAACCTAATCCGCATGATGTCTGTTCATCGCCTCCCGGGTGCGAGCGGTCCGGATCATGTCGCCGTGGGATCGTCGGCGACCTATTCGATCGGTCGGGAGATCACCGACGTCCCCGCCGACGTGGTCGCGGCGGGCGGACCGGTCGTCCCCGACCTGACCGGGCGTTTCACGCTGCGGCCCGTGGACCCGGACGGTACCGACCCCGACATGCTGGTCGAATGGTTTGCGCGTCCGCATCTGGTGGAGACGTGGGAGCAGGAATGGGGCGTGCAGCGGTGGCGCGCCGACTCCGCCCACCGGCGGGCCGGCGACTACTCCCGTCCGCTGATCGTCGCGCTCGACGGCACCGAGGTCGCCTACATCGAGCTCTACCGGCCCACCCGCGACGAGATCGCCCGGCTGTATGCGGCCGACCCGCACGACATGGGTCTGCACATCGCCACCGCCGACCCGGCGCTGACCGGCCGCGGGATCATGTCGGCGTTCATGGCCGACCTCGCCCGGGCGGTGTTCGACACCGATTCGCGTTGTCGCCGAATCCTTCTCGAACCCGATGCAGGCAACACGCGGATGCGTCGCGCGCTGACGAAGCAGGGGTGGGTCGACCTCGGCGAGTTCGATGTGCGCCCCGACCGACGTATCGCCCTGTACGCCCTGGGCCGCACCCCGGCCGACCTCCCGGCGACCTGACCGGCGGGAGCGCACGCCGTCGCGCCTCGTCATGGTCGCGTCACCTGGCCGAGCCGCGCGGGGCGGGCGTCGCGGTTCCGTCGGGACGCGATGCGCAGGACGCGGTTGGACAGTTCGCCCAGGGAGCTGAGGTTCGGGAATCCCGGCCCCTGCGCGAATCCGGCGAGGTTGGGCAGGTACAGCTTAGGCGTCAGCCCGGTGACCGCGAGATCGTGACCGATCGACGTCTCGATGCGCTCGAGGGTGGGAGGCCAGCCCAGGGTCAGCTCCAGCAGGTCGGCGGCATCGTCGGTGAACAGGTCCAGGAACCACAGCGGTTGGCCGCCGGTGGCGTCGACGACGAGGTCGAAGCTGTGCGTCTGCGGCGGCCGGCCGGGGTTGTGCAGGGTCACCGCGATCAGGTCGCCGGCTCGGCGCGCGGACACGGCGCGGCCCTGCAGGTGGTGAATCCGGTTGTCTCCGAGAAGGTTTTCCTGCACGCGTACCGAGAACACGCCGCGGTCGGTGCGGCGGATGACATCTCGTCGCTCCTCGGGGGTGAGGTTCGGCCAGCCGGTGGGATCGCTGAACATGGCGTTCTCGAAGTAGCTCTCGCCGCGGGTGTAGATGGTGGCACCCGGCGAGATGACCGACACGGTCATCACGTCGTGCCGGGCCAGTTCGTCCAGCGCCGACCCCGCGGTCTCGCCTCCGCCGATCACCGCGGCCCGCGACGCGGGCGGTAATGCGCGCCGCGACACCAGGTCCCAGAACGAGGCGATCGACAGCACCCGCTCGTCGTCGACCATCGCCGTCTGGCTCGAGCCTGGCCCCGTGATCATCAGCGCGTCGCCGACGACCTCCTCGATTCCGCCGTCGGGGGTGGCGACCTCGAGGGCCCACCGGTCCTCGTCGGCGCAGATGGCGCGGACCGATCCGATCACGAGGTCGAGTTCGGCGCGCGCGGCGACCCACTGCAGATAGCGGGCCCACACGTGGTGCTCCGGATGCGGTCGACCCCGGTCGACCCATTCTGCGTAGGTCTGGTGTTCGACGAGGAACGACATCCAGCTGTAGTCGAGCATGCGGCGGCTGATCTCGGCGTCGTGGTCCGCGCGACCGTGTCCGGCGACGGCCGAACGGTACGGGAACCCGATGTCCTTCTCCGGGCTGGTCCCCAACCGGTGACGGCCGTCCGTCCAGCCGCCGATGGACTGCCAGTTGGCGCCGACGTCATGCGCCTCGACGACACGCACATGCGGCGCGGGCAGGCCCAGATCCCGCATGACCTTGGCCTTGGCGGCGACGGCGAGCGCCTTGGGGCCTGCACCGATCACCAGCAGCGTGGTTGGTGTGGATGGGTTCGGGCCGGGCATCAGCGGGTCACCTCGCTCGCCTGCGCCAGCTCGTCGTCGTCCATGGCGGCGATCTCCAGGTAGATCGCGGCGACCTGTTCGAGCCGGCCCGGCGTGTCGTCCGATGCGTCGATGCGGCGGGCGAGGTCCCGCACCGTGCGGGCGGAGAAGATGTCCACGATGCCGACATGTGGGGCGTCGAGCCAGTCCCGGATTCGGGCGATCACCTGTGTGGCCAGGACCGAGTCGCCGCCGACGGAGAAGAAGTCGTCGGTCACGCCGAGGCGGTCCGGCGAGATCGACAGCACCCCGGCGATGATGTCGATCAGCGCAGATTCCAGATCATTTGCAGAAGCATGGATCTCACCGTCGGAGCCGCTGCCGGCGAGCAGCGACCCGACGGCCCGGCGGTCCAGTTTGCCGTTCCGGGTGAGCGGGAGGGACTCGAGGATCTCGATCCGGGACGGGATCATGTAGCTCGGGAGGAGCTCGCCGAGCGCGGCCTCCGCGTCGATCCGGTGCGAGCCGTCGGCGGTGATCGCGGCGACGAGACGCGGCGTGCCGTCCCCGGCGACCATGGCGACCGCCTGGCGCACGCCGTCGAGCGACCGTAACGCACCCTCGACCTCGCCGAGTTCCACCCGGAATCCGCGGATCTTGACCTGATCGTCGGCGCGGCCGAGGAACTCGATGGTGCCGTCGGGCCAGTAGCGCGCGAGATCGCCGGTGCGATACCAGCGTTGGCCCTCCCGTTCGACGAATCGGTGCGCAGTACGCTCGCGGTCGTTGCGGTAGCCCTTGGCCACCCCCGCACCGCCCACCCAGAGTTCACCTGTGACCCAGTCCGGGCAGTCGCGGAACTGCGAATCCACCACGCGGCATTCGACATTGCGCAGCGGGGTGCCGAACGGCACGGCGGTCCAGTGCGTGGGCGGATCGAGGATCTCGCACACGGTGCCGTGGATGGCGATCTCGGTGGCTCCCCCGAGTCCGGCGAAGCGGGCGTGCGGAGCCATCGCGTGCATCCGGCGCGGCAGGTCGACGCCGACCCAGTCGCCGCCGAGCAGGGCCGTCCGCAACGAATCCCCCAGTCCCGCCGGATCGGACTCGGCGACGGTCAGGAGCATGTCGAAGGCGCTCGGCACACAGGTGAGGATCGAAGCGCGGTGGCGGCGGAGCTGATCGAGCCAGGCGGCCGGATCCTTCGCCGCCTGCGCGTCGACCGTGATCACGGCGCCGCCGGCGCTGTAGATACCGAAGATGTCGTACACGGAGATGTCGAACTCGAGCGCGGCGACCGTCAGCGACCGATCGTCGGCGCCGACATCGAAGCGGTCGTTGATGTCGTCGATGGTGTTCATCGCCGCACGATGGGGTACCTCGACACCCTTCGGGGTGCCGGTCGAGCCCGAGGTGAACAGCACGTAGGCCACCGACTCCGGGTCGGGGAGCAGCGCGCCGGTCAGCGGTATCCGATGATCCCGGGCGCCGGGCAGATCCAGGGCGACGACCCCGCCCGGAATGTTCTCCAGCGCGCTGCCGGCGCCGAGAATCACTCGGATATCGCCGGTGTCGATGATCGACGCTCTGCGGGTGGCCGGCTGGTCGTGTCCGATGGGAATCCACACCGCACCGGCGGCGAAGACACCGAGGGTGGCGATGACCTGCTCGTGACCCTTCGGCAGCTGCACGCCGACGGCGTCACCCGGGAGCACGCCGACGGCCCGCAGCGCCCCGGCGACCGCGAGGGCCTCGGCGGCGAGTTGTCCGTAGGTCATCGTCGCATCCCGCCAGATCAGCGCGGTCCGGTCGGGGTCGTGGGTGGCGGTGCGGAAGAACTCCTCGTGCAGGACGCGTCCGGATGTCGGTGCGGCCGTGTCGTTCACGCGTCGTCGGGTGGTGCGCTGGCCGGCCGGCAGTTGCGGCGCCGACGTCGCCAGCCAGCCCGCATCGCCGTCGCCGAGTCGGTCGACGGCGGCGGTGTACTGGGCGAACATCGCCTCGATCACGCCGGGTGGGAACGCGGACTCGCGGACATCCCAGTTGAGCAGCAGTCCCCCTCGGACCTCGGTGACCTGGGCATCGAGGACCACCTGTGGCCCCTGCGACACAATCCATTCCGGTTCGCCCAGCAGCTCGAGCACATCGTCGGCGAACAGCTCCCCCAACCCGAGGGCGCTGGTGTACACGACCGGCGCCAGCACCTGCTCACCCCGGGCACGTCCGAGGTCGCGCAGCACCTCGAGAGCTCCGTAGCTGGAATGGGACCCGTTGGCGTGCATGGTCTTCTGTATCGACCGGGTCAGATCGAGCACCGACTGTGCATGCCGTAGGTCCACATCGACCAGCACCGACGAGCTGAAGTCGCCCGACACCCGCTCGATGTCGGGATGGACCGGTTCACGCTGGAACAGCGGGACATTGAGCAGAAACCGGTCCTCGCTCGACCAGGCGCTGATCGTCGCCGCGAACACCGCGGCCAGCGCGACGGCGGGTGTGACACCGCGCTCGTGTGCGGCGGCCAACAGCGCGCCCTTCGTCGCCGCGTCGACCCAGTGGTGGTGGCGGACCACCCGGTGGTCGATGACCGCGGTGTCGCCACCGGTGGGAAGTGCCGGCGCGGTGGGTAATTCGCCGAGGCGATCGGTCCACCAACGCCGGTCGCGCTCACGGTTTGGATTCGGGTGTTCCCGACGCCGCTGTAGATAGTCACGGTAGGTGTAGCCCGGGGTGGGCGGGGTGCCGCCGTGGTAGAAGGTGACCAGATCGGCCAGCAATACCCGGTAGCTCATGGCATCGGCGGCGAGCATGTCGATGTCGAAGTGCATCCGGTGCCGGTCGTCGGGCAGCAGCGTCAGCGTGAGGTCGACAACCTGCCCGGCGGCCACATCGAGCATCTGGTGGCTCTTGCGGTCACGGATCTCCGCAAGCTCCGCCTCGACGTCGTCGGGAGGTAGATCGCGGAGATCGTTGACGCGGAACGGATCATGCGGCAGCGACGCCAACACGCGCTGAGTACCGTCGGGCAGGAACTGGGCCCGCAGCATCGGGTGCAGGTCGACCAGGGCGTGGGTGGCCGACTGGAGGCGGTCGGGATCCAGGCCGGCGCCGTCGAACTCCACGTAGAGGTGGGCCGCGACGCCACCGAGATCGGCAGCGTCGGTGCGGCCCACCCAATAGGCGTGCTGCATCGGCGCGAGTTCGAACGAGTCACCCTGCGCGTCAGCGGAGTCTGCCGCGGGCGCCGGGAGATCCTGCGCGCTGTTGATCGGGGCCGGCTCGGTGGCGGCCAGCATCGCGACCCAGGCGCCCACGGTGGGTTCGGCCGCGAGGTCGGCGAAGGTCAGTTGGTGTCCACGCCGCCGCCATTCGCCGGCGATCTTCATCATCCGGATCGAGTCCAGCCCCATCGCGATGAGATTGTCGTGATCGTCGATCTCGGCGGACGGTAGGGCGAGGATCTCGGCGATCCGGGCACGGACCTCGTCATGTGCACTCATCGGTGCTGGTTCCCTTTCTGCCGCGCCAGGCGGTCACAACCATGATCGGCACTCCTCCGGAGCACATCGGACGTGAATTAGGTAAGCCTAAACTATCCAATCTCACAAGTCGCGACCCCTCGCCAAAGGCTCGGCCTGCCCGCTCGACTCCGGTCTGGGACAGTCGAGGGTGTGAGAATGATGCACGTCATCGAACCGGTGGCTGCCACCTCCGCAGAGCAGCGGAGGTGGATGCGATGACCACGCCGGCAACCGTCACACCGAACGCACACCACCGGCTCTCCGGGCACGAGGTCGTCCTGCTGTTGCAGACCGATGCCCATCGCGGGCTCACCGATGAAGCGGCCCGCGAGCGCTTCGACCGGTTCGGGCCCAATACACTTCCCGCTCCGCGCGGGTCGAGTCTGGCGCTCAGGATCCTGCGCCAGTTCCACCACCCTCTGATCTATGTCCTGCTGGGTGCCGGCGCCGTCACCGCGGCACTGCAGGCATACGTGGACTCTGCGGTGATTTTCGGCGTGGTGATCGTCAACGCCATCGTGGGGTTGATCCAGGAGTCCCGGGCGGAGGCGGAACTGCAGAGTCTGCGCACGATGGTGCACACCGACGCCACGGTGGTGCGTGACGGCCGGGAGCAGGTGATCGCCTCCGACGAGTTGGTGCCCGGCGATCTGGTGCATGTGGAGGCCGGGGACAAGATCCCCGCCGATATCCGGCTGCTCCGACAGACCGAACTGCGCATCGACGAATCGGCATTGACCGGCGAGTCATTGTCGGTGTCGAAGGACGAGGTGATCCTGCCCGAGACAACGCCGGTGGCGGATCGGCGCAACATGGCCTACTCAGGGACGTTGGTGACGGCGGGGACCGGTGCGGGCATCGTCGTCGCCACGGGAGCGGAAACAGAGATCGGTGAGATCCATCGTCTGGTCGGTGCGGCCGACGTGACGGCGACGCCACTGACCGAGAAGCTTGCCTGGTTCAGCAAGATCCTGACCGTGGGCATCCTCGGGCTGGCGGCCGCGACCTTCGTGATCGGGCTGTTGCGCGAACAGGATGCGGTGGAGATGTTCACCGCGGCCATCGCACTGGCGGTCGGCGCGATCCCCGAGGGACTCCCGGCCGCCGTGACGATCACGCTGGCGATAGGCGTGGCACGTATGGCCAAGCGCCGAGCCGTTGTGCGCCGTCTGCCTGCGGTCGAAACCCTGGGCAGCACCACCGTGATCTGCGCCGACAAGACGGGCACGCTGACCGAGAACCAGATGACTGTGCGCGAGATCTGGACACCCGACGGATCGGTGGAGGCCTCCGGCTCTGGCTACGCCCCCACCGGTGCGTTGCAGCTCCGCGACGGGGCGCAGGCCTCGATCGATGCGAACGCCGCGCTGCGCTGGTCACTGTTGGCGGGTGCGGCATGCAACGACGCGGCGCTCACGCGCGATGGTGAGCGCTGGGACATCGCCGGTGACCCAACCGAGGTCGCCATGCTCGTCGTCGCCGCCAAGACCGGTCTCACAGCCGATCATTTGGGGGCGGCCCTGCCACGGGTCACGACGCTCCCGTTCAGTTCGGAACGCCAGTACATGGCCACCCTGCACAGCTCCGGCAACGACGGCCATGTCGTGCTCGTCAAGGGTGCGGTCGAGCGGATACTCGAATTGAGCAACACCCAGATGGGGGCCGATGGCGCGCTGTCACCGATCGATCGTCGGGCCGTTCTGCAGGCAGTCGACGCGCTTGCCGCGAAGGGGCTGCGGGTGCTGGCCACAGGAGTGCGCAGCCCGGCCGACGGCGCCGACCTCACCGAGGAGGCTCTCCGGGGCACTGTCACGTTGACGGGTCTGCAGGCCATGCTCGACCCGCCCCGCGCGGCGGCCGTACCGGCGGTGGCCGCCTGCCATTCCGCCGGCATCGCGGTGAAGATGATCACCGGCGACCATGCCCGCACCGCAGGTGCGATCGCCGGCGCCGTCGGACTGCTCGACCCCGATCAACCGGTCGACCGGGAGATCCTGACCGGCACGGAGTTGTCCGAGATCCCATCCGACGAGTACGACGACGCCGTCGAGCGTGCGAACGTCTTCGCCAGGGTGTCGCCGGAACAGAAGTTGCGGCTCGTCGAGGCACTACAGGACAAGGGTCACATCGTCGCGATGACCGGTGACGGTGTCAACGACGCGCCCGCGCTGCGGCAGGCCAACATCGGGGTCGCGATGGGCCGAGGCGGTACCGAGGTCGCCAAGGACGCCGCCGACATGGTGCTCACCGACGACGACTTCGCCACCATCGAAGCCGCGGTGGAAGAGGGCCGCGGCGTCTTCGACAACCTCACGAAGTTCATCACCTGGACGCTACCCACGAACATCGCCGAGGGACTGGTGATCATGGTGGCGATCGCCCTCGGGACGGCGCTGCCGATCCTGCCCACCCAGATTCTGTGGATCAACATGACCACGGCCGTGGCACTCGGACTCATGCTGGCCTTCGAACCCAAGGAGGCCGGCATCATGACCCGCGCGCCGCGTGACCCCGGTCAACCGCTGCTCACCCGCGCCCTGGTTGAGCGGATCCTGCTGGTCTCGATCCTGCTCGTCGCGGGATCGTGGGTGCTCTTCGAGTGGGAACTGTCCCGTGGGGCGATGGAGTCCGAGGCACGGACCGCGGCGCTGAATCTCTTCGTGACGGTCGAGGCGTTCTACCTGTTCAGCTGCCGCTCGCTGACCCGATCGGCATGGCGTATCGGACTGTTCACCAATCGCTGGCTCATCGTCGGGGTATCGGTGCAGATCGTCGCCCAACTCGCGATCACCTACCTGCCGGTGATGAACACGGTGTTTCAAACCGCGCCGCTCGACCTCGGCGTCTGGCTGCGCATCGTCGGCATCGCCCTCGTCGCCAGCCTGGTGGTGGCGGTGGACAAGTGGCTACGCGCCCGTGTGGGGAACCTCCCCCGGTGATCGGAAGCCGTTCGTCCCCCGGACCTGCGATCGTCCCCCGACTGCATTCGGCGAGCGAACACAGATCGGGGGGACGGACCGTCGGGGCGGGGGCGGGCGGCTAGCTCGCGGCGGGGACCCGCTCGTACTCGCCGATCGCGGCCACCTTCTCGGCCGACGCCGATGCCGGGTCGAACTGGTACCCGAGCCATTCGCGGGCGAGTTTGCGGGCGAGTTCGATCCCGATGACGCGCTGTCCGAAGCAGAGGATCTGTGCGTCGTTGGACAGGATCGCCCGCTCGACGGAGAAACTGTCGTGCGCGGTGACGGCCCGGACACCGGGCACCTTGTTGGCGCTGATCGCGACGCCCAGTCCGGTGCCGCAGATCAGCAGGGCGCGGTCGGCGGTGCCGTCGGCGACCAGCCGGGCGGCGGCCACCGCGACGTGCGGATAGTGGGTGTGCTCGTCGGGACGTACCCCGACATCGATGACGGAGGCGACGCGCGGATCGGCGGCCAGGTCGGCGCCGAGAATCGACTTGTAGTCGACGCCGGCATCGTCGCTGCCGATGGCGATAGTCAAGGGTCGGTTATCGGTGTTGGTGCTCAACGGAATTCCTTCAGTGGGTAGCGATGGGAAGAAGATCGGCGACGGTGGTGACGCACAGGCCGAAAGAGACGGCGCCGGCGTCGGGGGTGCCGACGCTGCGCTCGGCGAGGGGACGCGCCCGCCCGACCTTGGGAACGAGGTTCGCGGTGGCGGCCGCCGACTTCGTCGCGATCTCGGCGGCGTCGCGCCATACGGTGCGCCAGTCGTGTGCTCCCGAGACTGCGGCGTCCAGCGCAGCGGAAAACGGTCCGATCGCGTCGAGCATCGTCTTGTCGCCGGGTTGCGCTCCGCCGAGATGGAGCATGGCCTGATAGCCGAGTCGAACTGCGTCGGCGATGGCGCCGGCGTCCGGCGTGCCCTCGTCACCGAGGCGGCGTCCGACGGCGTTGAGTGCGGCGCCCCACAGGACTCCCGACGTGCCGCCGGCCTCGGCTGCCCAGGAGTCACCGGCGGACCGGAAGACCTGTCCCGCACCGGAACCCGCCTCAGCGGCGACGCGGGCGGCTTCGAGCGCAGCGGTGATTCCGCGGACCATGCCGCGGCCGTGGTCACCGTCGCCGGCGACCGCGTCGATGCGCCCGAGTTCCTCCTCGGCATCGACGATGGCATCGTGGACCGCCTCGAAGCCGAGCACCACCTGGGCGGCGGCGACTCGGGAGTCGTGATCGGACTCGATGGTCGCCTCGACCGCCGAACCCGAGGCGACGGCCGTGCGCCGGACCTGCTCGACGGCCGGGGCGATGGCGCCCCGCTTGTAGGCCGGGGTGTCGGCGGGGCTGGTCCACAATGTCTCGAGCTCGTCGTCGAGCCACGTCAGAGTCAACGAGCACCCCGCCATGTCCAGGCTGGTGACCAGTTCACCGATCTCGGGTTCGATGACGGAGTATCCGGCTTCGGACAGCCTCGCCGACGCCGTCTTCCAGACCACGAACAGCTCTTCGTATTTGGTTCGGCCCAGCCCGTTGAGGATGACCGCGATCCGGCGGGAATCGATCGGCGGCGGAAGCTTTTCCGCGTCGGCGAGGACCCCGTCGACGAGCAGGTCGGCCAGTTCGTCGGCGCGCGGCATGGCGTGGTTGGCGACCCCGGGTTCGCCGTGGATGCCCAGGCCGAGGCCCATGGTCGCGTCAGGCACGGTGAACAGTGGCGCGTCACTGCCGGGCATCGTGCATCCGTCGAATGCGACACCGAGGGTTCGGGTGGCGGCGTTGGTCGTCCGTGCGACCCGTTCCACCTCGTCCATGGAGTATCCGGCCTCGGCGGCCGCACTGGCACAACGGAACACCGGGAAGTCCCCGGCGATGCCGCGCCTCTTCTCGGCCTCCTGAACCGGGGCGCTCGCGATGTCGTCGGTGACGGTGAGGAACCGGGCGTCAATCCCCTCGTCGCGAAGCGTCGAGGTCGCGAGTCCGAAGTTCATGACATCGCCGGCATAGTTTCCGGTGAGCAGCAGCACTCCGGAATCGCCGTGTGCGGCACGGGCAACCGACGCTGCCTGCTGGGCCGAGGGTGAGGTGAACACGTTGCCCACCACCGCCCCGTCGGCGAATCCCGGTCCCACCACGCCGCAGAAGGCCGGGTAGTGGCCGGAGCCGCCGCCGACGACCACCGCGACCTTTCCGGACGGGGTTTCGGTGGCGCGGACGACACCGCCGGGTACACCGACGACGTATCGCGAGTTGGCGTCGAGGAATCCGGCGAGCATGTCTTCGGTGAACGAGGCCGGGTCATTGAAGAGTCGAGTCATTTCTGGTCCTTACCGCTGGCGACGACATCACTGCCGTCAGTGCATGTGGCTGCCGCCGTTGATGTCGAGGGTGGTGCCGGTGAGATAGGCGGCGTCCTCGCTGGACAGGAAGGTGATCGCCGCGGCGACCTCGGTGGTGGTGGCGGTGCGGCCGACCGGAATCGACGCGGCCAGGGCCGCCTCCTGTTCGTCGGTCGAACCGACGCGGATGTCGGTGTCGACGGCGCCGGGGGTCACGGCGTTCACGGTCACCCCGGTGGTACCGAGCTCGCGGGCCAGCGACTTGGTGAACCCGAGGATCGCGGCCTTGGCCGACGAGTAGGGCACCTTGCCGAAGACACCGCCGCCGCGTTGCGCCGACACCGACGACATGTTGACGATGCGGCCGAAGCCGGCCTCGATCATGTCGGGCAGGAATGCCTTGGTGACGAGGTAGGTGCCCGTCGCGTTGACGGCCATCACCTTGTTCCAGAGTTCGAGGGTGGTCTCGAGGAACGGCACCGGGGAGGTGATGCCGGCGATGTTGGCCAGCGCACCGACGACCGGCAGGTTACCGCCCGCGACCTCGGCGGCGACCGCGGACTGTGCCGCGGCGACCGAGGCCTCGTCGGTGACGTCGATCTCGGCGCCGAAGGACGGGACGGTGTACTGGTTGCCGATCTCGGCGGCGACCTTGGCCGAGAGCTCCCCGTCGAGGTCGAGGATGACGATCGCCCACCCCTCTTCGGCGTAGCGGCGGGCTACCTCGCGCCCGATGCCGCGCGGTGAAGTGGCGCCGGTGATGATCGCGGTGCGCTGGATGGTTGCCATGATGTGCTCCTTGTTATTACTGAGGTCTATTGGTCGGGCGGGTCTTCTGGTCGGGCAGGGCCGGAGTCGATCGCGGTCAGAGAAGTCGGGAGACGAAGGTGCCGGCGTTGACCGCTCCGCTGGCACGTTGGTCGTTGGTGATGTCGCGGGTCTCGAGTTCGAGCGCGAAGTGTCCGG
Source organism: Gordonia rhizosphera NBRC 16068 (assembly GCF_000298195.1). GTDB lineage: Bacteria > Actinomycetota > Actinomycetes > Mycobacteriales > Mycobacteriaceae > Gordonia > Gordonia rhizosphera. The sequence continues at coordinate 30,965 of NZ_BAHC01000097.1, forward strand.
AGTACCCGGCCGCGGCGAGGGCGGTGAACCCGGCGGCAAAATCCGCGGCGCCCGCGCCCACGCTGCGGTGGATGTCGCCGGGGACGGCATCCCGGATGTGCACGTGCGTGACCCGCGGGTGGAATCGGGCGATGAAGTCGACCGGATCGCCACCGGAGGCGACGATGTGGCTGAAGTCCATGACGATGCCCACCGACGTGTCGGCCAGTCGGTCGGCGAGTTGCTGGGCGCGATCGACGTTCCAGCACAACCGGAAGAAGTGCAGGGACTCGACCCAGATGTCGACACCGCGCGTGTTCGCGGTCTCGGCGGCGCGGACGAGTTCGTCGGCGACGAGATCGAGGTCCTCGTCGAGGGACCGAACGGGGTCGTGGCTCTGGGCGCCGCACGGGAGGACGACGGCGCCGGCCCTGGTGGCGACGGCGAGGTCGATCAACGACGAGAGATGTGCGTCGCGCCCGCGGCGGCCCGCAGCGTCGAGCGGCGTGTTGAGATCGCCGATGTCTCCGTTGATGGAGCGCACGGTCAGCCCGGACGCGACGACCGTGTCGGCTACCGTCCGCACCGCGTCGTCGTCGAGCACGTAGGGCACGTGATCGCAGACCCCGGGCAGTGCGCCGAGGTCGATCTCACGGAATCCCAGATCGGCGATCGTCGCGAGCGCCGCCGGGAGCTCGAGGTGTCGGAAGCTGATCGTCGAGCACCCCAGCCTGTGGTCGAAAAGCATCGCGTGGTCCGTCCTTCTGCGCGTCGTGAACTGTGATGCCGAGCACAATACCTCTGCCGACTGTTAACAGTCAACCGGTGACATGTGATTTATGTTGACTGTTGACAATGGCTGTGCGTCGGGTCACACTGGCTTCACCAATCGCCGGCTCGGGCCGACGACCTGGGGTTACGCTCGAATACTGAAAGGACATCAGCCATGAGCGAGGACACTCTCACCATGCGGGGGCCGGTGAACGGCACGCCGGACGCGAAGCGTGTGGCCGTGGGATCCGCGGTCGGCGCGGTCATCGAGACCTACGACTTCATCGGATTCGGCACCGCGGCGGCGCTCTATTTCGGCACCGCCTTCTTCCCCGGCGCCTCCCCGGTCGCCGGCACGCTGGCCGCGTTCGCGACGCTCGGCGTCGGCTTCGCCGCCCGCCCCTTGGGCGGCATCATCGGCGGTCATCTCGGCGACAAAGTCGGACGCAAGCCGGTGCTCGTCGCGTCGCTGATCCTCATGGGTCTGGCCACCTTCGCGATCGGCCTCCTCCCGACCTACGCGGCGGTCGGCGTCGTCGCCCCGATCCTGCTCGTGACCGTGCGCATCATCCAGGGACTGGCCTTCGGCGCCGAATGGGGTGGCGCAATCCTGATGAGCTACGAACACGCGCCGTGGCGAGAAAAGGGCCGCTACACCGGCATCGTGCAGGCCGGTTTCCCCGTCGGACTGCTGTTGGCCAACCTGGTGTTCCTCGGTAGCGTCCACCTCGGCAACGACTGGGCCTGGCGCGTACCGTTCCTGGCGAGCATCTTCCTGGTCATCGTCGGTCTGATCATCCGGGCCAAGGTGCCCGAGTCACCGGTCTTCGAAGACGTCAAGGACTCCGGCGACATCGTGAAGTCGCCCATCGTTGAGGTGCTCCGGACCGATTGGCGAAACATCCTGCGCGGCATCGGTTTGCGCATCGCCGAGACCGCCGGCTACGCGGTGTCCATCACGTACATGATCTCCTACCTGCACAGCGAGCACCTGGCCACCAAGAGCCAGACCCTGACCGCCCTGTGCATCGGCGCCGCCATCGGCATCGTCGCCACCCCGGCGTGGGGACGACTGACCGACAAGATCGGCCGCCGCACCGTCTACCTGTACTCGACCGCCTTCGCCGTCTTCTTCGGCATCCCGATGTTCCTGCTGGTCAACACCGGAAGCTTCTTCCTGATCGCCATCACCATCGTGATCTCCTACGCGATCTGCCAGAACTCGCTCGCCGGCGCACAGGGTGCCTGGTTCCCGGAACTGTTCGAGGCCAAGACCCGCGCCTCGGGTGCCTCGCTGGCCTACCAGATCTCGGCGATGGTCTCCGGGTTCACCCCGTTCATCACCACCCTGCTGTTCGTCGAGTTCGGCTGGATGGGTCCGGCGGTGCTGTTCAGCATTTACGGCGCGATCGGCCTGTGGGCCGCCATCTACACCCGCGAGACCTGGGGTCCGCGTGAGCGCCGGGCCGCGGAGGAGGCGTCGCAGCACGCACACCGAGAGGGCGTCACGCTCGCCGCGTGACGCGCCCCGGCCACTTCCGCACCATCCGGAAACACCTGACACTTCCAAGGATTCACCGTGACTTCCACACTTCCTCAGACGACGGCGCCGACCGCCCGACGGCGTGAACGCATCGCCGCCGCCGCGCAACGGATGCGCCACCACGTCCTGAACATGGGCGAGGCCCAGGGCCAGGGATACGTCGGGCAGGCCCTCGGCTGCGCCGACATCCTGGCCACCCTCTACACCGACGTGATGAACTACCGCGGCGACGACCCTGAATGGACGGAGCGCGACCGGTTCCTGCTCTCCGCGGGCCACTACGCGATCGGCTTCTACTCGGCACTCGCCGAGGCGGGCGTGATCCCCATCGAGGAACTCGACACCTACGGGTCCGACGACTCACGGCTCCCCATGTCCGGAATGTCCACGTACACACCGGGAATGGAGATCTCGGGCGGCTCCTTGGGACACGGGCTGACCGTCGCCGTCGGGATGGCGCTGGGCCTGCGGATGCAAGGCAACGATGCCAAGGTCATCAACTTCCTCTCCGACGGCGAGCTCGACGAGGGCTCCACCTGGGAGGCGGCCATGGGTGCGTCCCACCACCAGCTCGGCCGCCTCATCGCCATCGTCGACATCAACGCCCTGCAGGCCGACGGCCCGACCGCCGGCGTGCTGCGCACCGAGCCGGTCGCCGACAAGTGGACGGCCTGCGGATGGTTCGTCCAGCGGATCGACGGCAACGACATCGATGCCCTCATCGCCGCCTTCGACGCGGCGACCGCGGCCGCCGAAGCCGTCGCCGCACCGTCGGTGATCCTGTGCGACACCACCGTCGGCTGTGGGGTGCCCCTTCTCGAACAACGCGAGAAGGCGCACTTCATGCGTATCGAAGCCCACGAATGGCAGATCTGCCGCGACCAGCTGACCGTCGGCTACCTCGAAGGACAAGACCAGTGACCGCCACCACCACCCGTCCGGCCGGTGCTTCGGGGACCGGCAAGCCGAAGCTGCGCACCTCGGCGATGATCGCGTCGTTCGCCGACCCTGGACAGAAGACCACGCCCGCGCCGTTCGGACATGCGCTCGTCGCCGCCGCCCGCGAGAACGAGAAGATCGTCGGCCTGACCGCCGACCTCGGCAAGTACACCGACATGCACATCTTCGCCCAGGAATTCCCGGAGCGTTTCGTGCAGGTCGGCATGGCCGAACAGCTCCTGTTCGGGGCCGCTGCCGGCATGGCCGAAACCGGGCTCATCCCGTTCGCGTCGACGTACTCGGTGTTCGCCGCGCGCCGCGCCTACGACTTCATCTGCCTCGACATCGCCGAGCCCGAACTGAACGTCAACATCGTCGGCGGCCTGCCCGGCCTCACCACCGGTTACGGACCGTCGCACCAGGCCACCGAGGACATGGCCATCTTCCGCGGCATGCCGAATCTGACCATCGTCGACCCGTGTGATTCGGTGGACATCGCGGCGGCGGTGCCGCAGCTCGCCGATCACCCGGGCCCGACCTACCTGCGGCTGCTGCGCGGGCAGGTGCCGACCGTCCTCGACGAGTACGACTACACCTTCGAGCTGGGCAAGGCCAAGGTGCTTCGCGACGGCACCGACGTCGTGTTCGTCTCCAGTGGCCTGATGACAATGAGGGCATTGCTCGCCGCCGAGGCGCTGGCCGCCGACAACGTCAGCGTCGCCGTGGTGCACTCACCCACCATCAAACCGTTCGACGCGGAAACGGTGCTGCGCGAACTCGACACCGACCGGCTCGCGGTGACCTTGGAGAATCACTCGGTCACCGGCGGTCTGTTCGAGGCCACCGCCGCGGCCGTGGTGCGCGCCGGCCTCGGCAGGCAGATCACTCCGATTGCGTTGCCCGACGCCTTCCTCGATGCCGGGGCGCTGCCGACCCTGCACGACCGGTACGGCCTGTCCACCGACCGGGTCCGCGACCGGGTCCTCGAGCTGCTCGGATGACGATCGTGCCCGACAACCCGCGCTTCACCGCAACCGGCGCGTACGATCAACTGTCAACAGCACCCCTGTTGACAGTTGATCGTCCGAGGAGACCCGCCATGTCCGCCGACCCGATGTCGCTGTTGCGGCTGGAGAAGACCAGTCTGCGCGAGCAGGCGCTCAGCTCCCTGCGTCGTGCCATCACCTCCGGGCAGATCCGGCCCGGGACCCACCTCGTGGAAACCGAACTGTCAGACGCCATGCAGATCAGCCGCGGCACCCTGCGCGAGGCCATGCGGCAACTGCAGCAGGAGGGGCTCATCTCCGCCGGTGCCCGCGGCCGCATGACGGTCCGACACCTCGACGCCAAGGAGATCCGGGACATCTTCTCAGTCCGGGCCGCACTGGAATCGCTTGCCGTCCGCGAACTCTCGGACCGCGAGGACCGCGAGGACGCGGTCGAGGTCCTTCGCGACGCGGTGCGAGAAATGGAGCGACGCGAGACGGCCAGCATCGAGGACCGGATCGAGGCCGACCTGAACTTCCACCGCAGGATGTGTCAGCTCACCGGCAACGAGACCCTCGTGCACTCCTGGACATCGTTGGAAGGCAGCATCCGCATGTCGATCATGTTCGCCGGCGTCGACCGCGGCATCCGCAACATGGATGCGCGCCGACACCTGGACATCGTCGATGCCATCGCCACCGGTGACGCCGACCGGGCCGCAGCCACGGTCACCGCACACATGATGGCGGCTGCCGACACCCTGGTCGCTTAGCCGCTCCGGCGTCGTCGCCGTCCTCTATGGCTATGGCGGACTAACATCGGTGGGTGTATCCGGTGCTCGCGCGAAGACTGCTCGGTGTGCCGGTACTTGTGTGGGTGCTGCAGTTGCTGTACGTCGCGCTGGCGCTCGGATTGCTGGCGATTCTGACCGCGACATTCGGGGGCAGGGTCACGCGACTGCCGTTTCAGCTCGCCTACGTCGCGGTGATGATCATCGTCAACATCATCTGGCGTCTTGCGCTGCGCAAGAAGATCTCGTGAGCGCGCATCACCGGCCGGGCAGGTGCTTGCGCGATCCGCTCATGACCACGGCCACCGACACCGCCAGCAGCCCGGCCAGGATGACCAGGAGTTCCACGGTCGTGAACGGCGGGGTCAAGGCCGCGAGGAGGGTCGGCGCCGCGAAGCCGATGTAGGCCACCGCATAGAACACTCCCGTCAGCTTGGCCAGTTCGTGCGCCGGGGCGATGCGCTGAACCTCCATCAGACCCGAGACCAGTCCGATGCCGAATCCGCAGCCCAGCACGATGCTCGCCGCGACACCGATCAGCAGATCTTTTGTGGCGACCGAGGCGATCATGACCATCAGGCCGGCGATCAGGGTGATCAGGGCGACGATGAGTCCGCGGGCGCTCGAGTGTGAATCGATGCGGCGGGCCAACGGCTGCACCGCAGCACCGGCACCCAGGGCGATCACGCTGAGCAGCGTGGCGTACGCCAGTCCGAGCCCGCCGGCGGAGTCGGCGAGCAGCACCGGCTGATACCCGTAAGACAAGCCGCAGGCGACGAAAAGCCATGGGCCGCAGATCAGGACGACGCGGACGAAACGGCGGTGTCGCGCCGAGGTGACCCGGAGCCGGGTGGTGATCGGTGCGGGCGGCCCGGGTTGGACCGTCTCCGGGGCCTTGGCGATGATCCAGAGGAACGGAACCGTCACCGCGATGTGGATGAGGAAGGGCAGGATCTGGGGCGACGGACCCCACTGGGCGATGCAGCCTGCGACGAGCGCGCCGAGTGCAGAGCCGAGGGTGAACGCCAACGATGCGCGGCGGGCGCCCGCGCCCGCATCGGCGGTCAGGTCGTGCGGTGGCCACGACAACTCCTTGAGCCAGCTGGTGCCCACCGACATCGCGGTTCCCACCGACATACCGGCGAACAGCCGCCCGATGATGATCGGCACCTCACCGAACTGGTCGAACGCGAGCAGCACGCTGCCCAGTACGCCGAACGCGACCGCCGCGATCATCGGCAGTTTCCGGCCGAGGTGATCCGACACCGCACCGGCGATGATCAGCGCGGGCGCGAGCCCCGCCACGTAGACACCGAGAAACAGGGTGACCGTCGCCGACGAGTAGTGCTCGACGTCGCGGTACATCAGCAACAGTGGACTGAACTGATTGCCCGACCAGGCGCAGACGAACAGGGCCCCGAAGACGAGCAGCCATGGGCGCGTGGTTGGGGACGACGGCCGGTTCAGCGTCGTCGTGGGTTGCGCGCGCAGACTCATATCGCCCCCTGATAGCGGTCGAAGTGCGTGGCCAGCGTGCGCTGGTAGCCGTCCTCGTCTCCGCTGAACAGGCATTCGGCGAGATGTCGATGATCGCCGTATGCCGCACCCAGCGTTGCCGGATCGATCCTGAGCAGGACGTTGCGCAGGCGTTGCTGGCGACCCCGGAGCATCTCATAGAAGTGGACGGCGATCGGGTTCTTCGACGCGGCGACGACGAGAGCGTGGAAGTCGTCGTCGGCGTCGACGAAGCCGGAAACATCGGCCTGCGCGACGAGTTCACCCTGCCGGGCCAGGTTGTCCTCGATCTGCGCACGGACCTCGGCGCCCGGCCCGGCGGCCGCGAACACCTGGCGCGCCGCCGCGGTTTCGATGGCGTGACGCATCGCGAGGACATCCGCCGACTCCGACACGGCGACGGGATTGACGACCGCACCCCGGCGCGGGATGAGGGTCAACAGCTGTTCGGACGCGAGGCGCAGGAACGCCTCGTGCACCGGTGTGCGGCTGACGCCGAGCTCCTGGCCGACCTCGACCTCGCTGAGGAGGACGCCACCGGACAGCTCGCCGGAGATGATCCGCGCCCGCGTGGCGCGATAGGCCTCATCGGCCGCGTTCGCCGTCTGCTTCGTCATGCGGACGATGGTATCTCTTGCATGCAAGTATGTATACAAGAGGTTGGTGTCGGCCCACCGAACGACATCCTTCCGGACATCCCGCTGCGATGGCCATGGTAGGAATCGGGATCATGAACCGTCACCGCCGTGCGCGTCGGATTGTCCCCATCGTGGCCGCGGTCGGCGTTCTGCTGGCGGCGACGGGATGCTCGACGAGCACCGACGAACCCGCCGCGCTCACCATGAGCCACGCCGAAGCGTGGAACATCCTCAACAACAACATCGCCACCATCCTCCCGGACTGGCAGGCCGAACCGGCACCCGCTCCCCCGCCGGGCCCCACGGGCGGCAACGGCTACACCGGCTGTGCCACCAACCCCGACACGTTGATGCCGCAGGGGCCTCCGTGGCATCTCGAGATCCGGACCTCCCCCGACGCCGACGACGCCGAACTGCAGGCCATGGCGGATCGCTTCGCCACGCTGGCCGAGCGCGGCTACCACGAGAAGGAGCTGGCCGCACCGAACAGCACCTACGACCGTGCCGCCGAAGACGACCGCGGATTCGAGGTGGCTCTCTACGTCAAGGGCGACAAGCCTTCCCGCACCGTGACCGTGTGGTCGCGGACGCCGTGTACCGACTTCAAGTAGGAATTCCCCCCGGGGTGATCCGAACATCATCAAGACACGTCGGTCTGCCATTCCGGACGGGATGAGCCCTTCGGGACCAGGATGGTGCGGTAGCGGCCGGGCGTGACACTCATCCGAATCTGGTCGGTCACACCCTGATACGTGCCGAGCGGGGTGTCGGCGGTGAAGGTCTCCGGGTCCAGGTAATGGTGGTCGCCGTGCGTCTGTCCGGCGACCTCGGCGGCATAGCCCTTGTCGAACACGCCCATCCCGATGATCCACAGCGCCGCGCGGGTGAGCGAGACATGCACCCGATAGCTGCCGCCGTCGACGGCACGACGTGCCAACGCCTCGACGATGCCCGCGGTCATCAGCCAGGAGACGATGTAGTCGTTGACCACCATGATCGGTGGCAACGCGGGAACCTCCCCGCCGCCCTCGAGCAGCATCATCCCGGCGAGGCTGCCGGCGGTCTGGTCGAAACCGACCCACTGCGACCACGGCCCGGTCTCGCCGTTGAGTGAGGCGGTCGCGTAGACGATGCCCGGCCGGGTCTGCGCCGCCTCCTGCGGCGACAACCCGATCTTGGCGAGGTAGCCGGGACGGCGGTTGGCGTAGAACACGTCGGCGCCGGCGAGGAGTTGCCGGATACGTTCGGCACCCTCGGCGCGATAGGGGCTGATGGTCGCCGACCGCACCCCGACGTTGCCGCTGACGTACGTCGCGTCGTGTTCGAGTTCGTTGGGGCGCCAGATATTCAGGACGTCGGCGCCGTGCAGGGCGAGCGCGCGTCCGACGCCGGCACCGGCGATCACATGCCCCATCCCGAGTGCGCGGATACCGTCGAGGGGTTGGTCACCATCGGTCGGCAACGGCACGGGATCGCCGTCGGAGAGCTTGGTGATCTCGATCAGCGGCATGTCGGCGAACACGTCGCGGTAGTGCGGTTCGGTGAGCACCTCGGAGACGGTCCGCAACATCGGCATCACCACACCGGCATCGGCGCCGGCGGCCTCGAGTTCGACACCTTTCCAGGTGGCCACTGCTGCGGCCACGGCATCCTCATCGTCGGGGACGCCGAGCAGTTTCTGGGCGCCGACCTTGATCTTCGGATACGGGTTGAGCGGCATCATCCACCGATCGTCGGCGGTCTGATAGAAGCGAAAGCCCAACGCGTTGGACGGATTCGACGGCGTGCCGGCGGGATAGCCGTTGAGCAGCTCCCACTTTCGGTCGTAGAACGGGCACAGGCGGTGCGGTGCACTGCGCAGGTCGACGTCGATATCCTGGCCGGAACCACCGCGCATCTGCCAGAGCTTCGCCAGCGCAGCCGATTTCGCGGCCAGCGCGATCGCCGAGGCACCACCGAGACGAAGGGCGCTGTTGACCACCGGATCGGCCCCACGGAAGGAGATCGTGCCGCCGGTGTCGGCGGCACTCATCCCGATGCCGCCGAGGACGTCATCGAGTTCGGCGGCCGGGTCGAAGGCATCGTCGGTCGCCGGCGTGGTGATGGCGGCGGTGAGTCGCTCGGTCAGTGTGGTCACCGGGTCTCCCTCGTGGTGTGGTCGTGCTCGGTGGCTTGATGGATGTGGCTCGTCGTGGCCCGGCTCAGTTCGGCGAACTCCCCGTCGTCGGCGAACGCGGGGCCGTCGGCGAGCAACTCGTCGGGGATCAGCACCTGCCGGGCGCGGATGTACTCGCCGATCGCCTTGCCGACCTGGTCGACCCGGGTGTTGGACGATCCGCCGGTGCCGAGCAGCCCGCGCAGCACGAAGTGCACGGCGCGCAGTTCGGGGAACTCGTGGCGGACGATGTCGAGGTCCTTGGCGTCGGGCACCAGCCGGCGGATCTCGTCGGTGGTCAGGAACCGGCGCAGCCACGGCCACACCTTCGGGTCGGGGGTCCAGATGCCGACGTTGCTGTTGCCGCCCTTGTCGCCGCTGCGGGCGTGGGTCACGGTGCCGAGCGGGACCCGGCGGACCCGGTCGGACAGCGGCGCCTCCTCGGGTTCGGGGTGGGTCGGCTGGGTGAGGATCTCGGTGTGTTGCGGGGCGGGCACCGTGACGGTGCGCCCGTCGTCGAGGACGGCGCGGTGGTCGAGGGCGGTCATGGGCAGCAGGCCCGGCCAGTAGTCCACGCGTGGACGCGGTTTCGAGGTGAGCCCGGCGGCGACGTCGTGGAAGAAGCCGGGGATGCTCTGCAGGTACAGGCTGCCCAGTCGTCGTCCGATATCGGCCTCGGCCAGCGCGGCGGCGGTCGGTGCGGTCACCATCACGCGCAGCGGCACCGTGGCCGCCCACTGTGATTCCGGGTCCTCGGCGGCGACACCGAGCGGGGTCAGGTCGAGTTCGACCTCGTCGGGGAGTTCCCGCTCGAGTTGTTCGCGGATCAGCGCAACCTTCTCCGGCACGTGCGGGGCGGTGACGTAGACGGTGTTGACCAGGGTGTAGCCGACGGGGCCGAACAGCGCGACCTTGGTCGTCGGCGGCGGCGGGGATCCGGTCGTGCCGGCCACCCGGACCCGGTCGGGCCCGACGTCCTCGAGGCGGACGTCGTCGAGGTGCACGCTGACGTCGGGGTTGAGGTAGAGCGGGCCCTGAATCTCGTAGACGAGCTGTGCGGTGACGGTGTCGACGGTGACCGCGCCGCCGTCGCGGGTGTGTTTGGTGATGACACAGGTGCCGTCGGCGGCGATCTCCGCGATGGGGAAGCCGGGCACGGTCATGTGTGGGATGTCGAGGAATCCGGAGAAGTTGCCGCCGACCGCGTGGGCCCCGCATTCGATGATGTGTCCGGCAACCACGCCGCCGGCGATCGCGTCCCAGTCGTCGGGCGCCCACTGGTGCCACCAGGCGGCCGGTCCCGCGGTCAGCGACGCGTCGGTGACCCGGCCGCAGACCACGATGTCGGCGCCCCCGCCCAGCGCCGCGGCGACGCCCCAACCACCGAGATAGGCGTTGGCCGCGAACGGGGTCGCGCGCCAGTCCGACATCGGCGCCCCGCCGTCGAGGTTGTCGAGTCGGTGCCCCTGCTCCCGCAGCCTCGGCAGGTCGGCGACGATGTTGTCGCCATCGATATGGGCGACGCTCAACTCGACCCCGACCGCGGCGGCCTCCGTGCGCAGCACCGCGGCAAGCTGCGCGGGATGAAAGCCGCCGGCGTTGGTGACCACCTTGATACCGCGTTCGGCGATCGCGGGCAGGTGCGGCCGGATCTGGTCGACGAAGTATTCGACGTAGCCGCGGCCGGGGTCGCGCTGATAGGCCGCAGAGAGCGACGCCAGGGTGATCTCGGCGAGGTAGTCACCGATCAGCACGTCGATCGGGTCTCCGGCCATCGCCTCGTCGATGCCGGAGCGTCGATCGCCGAGATATCCGGAAAAGTTCGCGATGCGGATGGGTCCGCGGACCATCTCGCCACCTCCTGGTGGGTTGGTGTTCTCGCCGCGGGGACAGGCGTGCCGGTTGGACAACCCGCCCCCGCGTCGGGTGTCATTTCGCCTCCCAGGTTACGAAGGGAAACCGTCCGCGCACCGCCGGTTCGCCCATCCCGGGTCAGGGTGTCGCCGGACATCCCGATGACTCTTCGTCGACGATCCGGTCGTACTCGTGAGGAGGCGATGAGAAATGGACGTGTTCGCCGGGGTACCGGTGCGAGATCTGCCGCAGTCCGTCGCGTGGTTCGAGCGGCTGCTCGGTGACGTCGCGTCGTTCGAACCCAACGCTGTCGAGCGGGTGTGGACGCTGACCGATCACGGCCACGTCTACGTCGTGGTGGCGCCGGACGATGCCGGGCACGGGCACGTCACGCTGTTCGTCGACGATCTGGGTGACTTCCTGGCGTCGACGGCCGAACGGGGCGTCGAACCGGACTCACAAGAGACCTATGACAACGGCGTCCGGGAAGGCGGTGTTCCGCGACCCCGACGGCAACGAGGTCGGAGTCGGT
>NZ_BAHC01000096.1 GCF_000298195.1 Gordonia rhizosphera NBRC 16068
GGCATGCGAAAGTGGACTATTGACCACGGGGTGCAGCTGAACGTGGACTCGTTAGCACCCCGCCGGGCCGCGGTACTCGGCTCCCCGGTCGGTCATTCACGTTCGCCGGACCTGCATCTGGCCGCCTACCGGGCCCTCGGACTGGCCGACTGGCGCTATGACCGGATGGAGTGCACGGCCGAGGATCTGCCCGGGCTCGTCGGCTCGGCCGGACCCGAGTTCGTCGGATTCTCGGTGACGATGCCCGCCAAGAAGGCGGCGTTGGCCTTCGCCGACGAACGCACCGAGCGCGCAGACCTCGTCGGGTCCGCCAACACGCTCGTGCGCACCGGCAACGGCTGGCGCGCGGACTGTACCGACATCGATGGGATCGCCGGTGCGCTGCGCGAACTGGACGTCGACGCGAGCCGCAACGGCGCCGCGGTGATGGTGGGCGCCGGCGGCACGGCGCTGCCCGCGGTTGCCGCGTTGTCCGACGCCGGGTTCACCGAACTCGCCGTCGTGGCCCGCGACGAGACCCGCGCCGCGCCGGTGCTCGCCCTGGCGCGACGCCTCGGCATGACCACCTCGCTGCTGCCGTTCGAGGACGGCCCCGAACTCGCCGCGCACAGCCGCGCCGCCGAGGTGCTGGTGTCGACGGTGCCGGCCGACGGTGCCGCGGTGCTCGCCGACTCGTTGGCGGGCGCACCCCGGGTGATCGACGTGATCTATCATCCGTGGCCGACACCTCTCGCCGCTGCGGTGTCCGCGGCCGGCGGACGTGTCGTCGGGGGGCTGGTCATGCTGCTCAACCAGGCCTACAGCCAGGTCGAACAGTTCACCGGACTGCCCGCGCCGAAAAATGCGATGGCCGCCGCCCTGCGCTGATCCCACGCCGCCGACCCACCCCATCGTCGATCGTGCGCACCCTGGCGTCGATCGTGCGCATGGCAGCGTTTCCCACGCACGCTCGACGGGATTCTGCGCACGCTCGACAGGACTCTGCGCACGCTCGACATTCTGCTGTGCACGCTCGACGAGGGTTGATTCCGTCGACGGCGCGGTAGCAGCAGCGCGGGTGTAGCAGACAACCCACGATGGTGGCGGATCTCGTCCACAGCCCCCGCACCATCCACAGCACGCCCGATCCCGTAGTCGGATCGGGGGCATTGCGCGCCATCCTCGTCGGATGAGCGTGTGTGTTCTTTCGCTGTGGCTCGGCGTGATCGCCGTGACCGACCACCGCACGGGGCGGATCCCGACCCCGTTGGTGTGGCCGGGAGTCGTCGCCACGTTGGTGAGTTCCGGCGCCCATCCCATGGTGCTGCTCGCGGCAGCCCTCGCCGCCACGCCGTACCTGCTGGCCGCGCTCGCCGGGCTGTGCGGCGGCGGCGACATCAAACTCGCCTTCGCCGGTGGAGGGCTCGTCGCCGATCCATTCGCCGCGTTGCTCGTGGTGTTCGTCGCCGCCGTGGCCGGCGTCGCGACCCACAGCCGCCGTTCACCGGCCGCACGAACCCGACCACACGCCCCGGCCCTGGTTGCGGGCGTGATGTGCGTCCTTGCACTGTCCTGACCAGGCCGTGGCGGAACGATGTCGACCGCATGGAACAATTGGTCACTGTGTTGCGCTGGATAACCGCCGGAGAGTCCCATGGCCCGGCCCTGGTCGCCATCGTCGAGGGGATGGTGGCCGGAGTAGAGGTCACCTCGTCCGACATCGCCGAACAACTCGCCCGCCGTCGCCTGGGCTACGGGCGCGGTGCGCGGATGAAATTCGAGGCGGACAAGGTGACGCTGCTCGGTGGGCTGCGGCATGGCAAGACGATGGGTGGTCCGGTCGCCATCGAGATCGGCAACACCGAGTGGCCCAAATGGGAGACGGTGATGTCGGCGGACCCCGTCGACCCGGCCGTACTCGAGGGCAGTGCGCGCAACGCACCGTTGACCCGGCCCCGCCCCGGTCACGCCGACTACTCCGGGATGCTCAAGTACGGCTTCGACGACGCACGTCCGGTGCTCGAACGCGCGAGCGCCCGCGAGACCGCCGCGCGGGTGGCCGCGGGCACCGTCGCACGCAACTTCCTGCGCCAGGTGTTCGGCATCGAGGTGCTCTCCCACGTCATCTCGATCGGTGCGAGTGAACCCTACGATGGTCCGGCGCCGCGCTTCAGCGACCTGCAGGCCATCGACGACTCGCCGGTGCGCGCGTTCGGCAAGACGGCCGAGGAGGAGATGATCGCCGAGATCGAGGCCGCCAAGAAGGACGGCGACACCCTCGGCGGAGTGGTCGAGATCGTCGCGACCGGTGTGCCGGTCGGTCTCGGCTCCCACGTCAGCGGCGAAACGCGGCTCGACGCACGGCTGGCCGCCGCGCTCATGGGCATCCAGGCGATCAAGGGCGTCGAGGTGGGCGACGGCTTCACCACGGCCCGTCGTCGCGGCAGTCAGGCCCACGACGAGATGGTGCCCGGTCCCGACGGCGTGCTCCGTTCCACCAACCGCGCCGGCGGCCTCGAGGGCGGCATGACCAACGGCGAGGACCTGCGCGTCCGCATCGCCATGAAGCCGATCTCCACCGTGCCGCGTGCGCTGTCCACCGTCGACATGTCGACCGGCGAGGAGGCCAGCGCCATCCACCAGCGTTCCGACGTGTGCGCGGTCCCGGCCTCGGGTGTCGTCGCCGAGTCGATGGTCGCGCTCGTGGTCGCGCAGGCGGCGCTGGAGAAGTTCGGCGGCGACTCGGTGGGGGAGACCGCCGAGAACCTCGCCGGCTATCTCAAGCACGTCGCGGCACGACCCCCGCATCCCGCATCATGAGCACCGAGGCCACCCATCGTCCCGTCGCGGTGCTCATCGGTTTCATGGGCGCAGGCAAGTCCACGGTGGGTCGGATCCTCGCCCGCCGCCTCGGTGTCGACTTCATCGACACCGACAGCGAACTGGTCCGCCGCGAGCGACGACCGATCCCGGAGATCTTCACCGACGATGGGCCGCAACGGTTCCGGGAGATCGAACGTGACGTCGTCCTCGATGTGCTCGAGTCGCATCACGGCGTGGTCGCACTCGGGGGCGGCGCGGTGATGACCCCGGCCGTTGCCGATGCCCTCGCCGGACATCGTGTGGTCTACCTGCGCATCTCCGCCGACGACGGTTTCGAGCGGGTCCGCGGCAGCGACCGTCCGCTGATCGCCGGCGACGATCCGCACGAGCGCTACCGGGAACTCCTCGCCGAGCGCGACGACACCTACCGCCGGGTGGGCACGATGACCGTGGACGCGGCGGCCGGTGCCCCCGGCGTCGTCGCCGACGCCATCCTCGAACTCCTCGCCGCGGCACCGACTCCAGAAAGGGCGACCACCACATGAGCGAGCCGATCCGGATCTCGGTGAACGCGGGCGCACCCTATGACGTCGTCATCGGGCGCGGTCTGCTCGCCGAGGTGGCGACCGCCGCGCAGGGTGCCGACCGGGTCGCCATCCTGTATCAGCCGACGCTGGCCAAGACCGCCGAACAGATCCGGGAGTTCCTCGCGGACAAGGGTTTCGATGCCCATCGGGTCGAGATCCCGGACGCCGAGGCCGGCAAGGACCTCTCGGTCGCCGCCTTCTGCTGGGATGTGTTCGGTCGCATCGGGATCAAACGCAACGACAAGGTGATCAGTCTCGGCGGCGGCGCGGCCACCGACTTGGCCGGCTTCGTGGCGGCGACCTGGATGCGCGGGGTCGGCGTCATCCACATCCCGACGACGCTGTTGGCCATGGTGGACGCCGCGGTCGGCGGCAAGACCGCGATCAACACCGACGCCGGCAAGAACCTGGTCGGTTCGTTCCACGAACCCGACGCCGTGCTGATCGACATCGCCACTTTGGAGACGGTGCCACGCAACGAGGTGGTGGCCGGGCTGGCCGAGGTGATCAAGACCGGCTTCATCGCCGATCCGACGATCCTCGACATCATCGAGGCCGATCCATCGGCGGCGCTGGATCCGACCGGCACCGTGCTGCCGGAACTGATCCGCAGATCCGTGCAGGTGAAGGCGGACGTGGTGTCGGCCGACCTCAAGGAATCGTCGCTGCGGGAAATCCTCAACTACGGCCACACCCTCGGGCACGCCATCGAGCGCCGCGAACGCTACAGGTGGCGTCACGGCGCCGCGGTGTCGGTGGGCCTGGTGTTCGCCGCGGAACTGGCACGTCTCGCGGGCCGGCTGGACGATGCGACCGCCGACCGTCATCGGACGGTGCTGGAGTCCGTCGGGCTGCCGACCCACTACGACGCCGACGCGTTGCCGGATCTGATGGAGGCGATGGCCGGCGACAAGAAGAACCGCTCCGGGGTGCTGCGATTCGTGGTGCTCGACGGCCTTGCCAAGCCGGGCCGTCTCGAAGGACCCGATCCCGGGCTGATCGCGGCCGCGTACTCGGCGGTCGCCGGCGACGCGAAGCCGTCCGGCGGGGTGCTGCTCTGACCGGATCGCGCCGAGACATCTCCCGCGCGGCCGGTCCACGGCAAAGAAGGCCCGCTCAGCCCGCGATGTGCTCGTCGTCGCGGTCGGGATGCACCGACCAGTCGTCCTCGGTCGGGTTCGCCCTGCGCTGCTCCCAGCGCACCAGGAAACGGCCGATCGCCGCGCCCACGAAGGCGGGGACGAAGACGAGCAGCGCGATGAACGAACCGCCCGCGATCAGCTCGACGAACAGGCCCGACTGTCCGATCCCGGCGAACACGAATCGGCCCAGGAACCATCCGATCGCACCGGCCACCAGACCGGCGAAGACACCGGCCTGCAGCCATCGCACGGTCAGATCCTCGTAGTCATCCGGATCGGGGTTGGCGCGCGCGTCGACCACACCGTCGATGCCGCCCCATACCAGCGCCACCAGCACGACGGCACCGATCGCGATGATTTTCCAGACCGTCGAGTGCAGCGGGGCCTCGACGACGGCGACGCCGAGCAGCACGCGGGCGATGACATGAACCGCGGTCATGGCCAGACCACGCAGCAACCACGAAGACATAGCGGATAGGGTACGCAAAGTAGAACGTGTTCGAAAACACACGGTCGCCCAAGCGCAATCCCTCCACCACGATCGTGATCGACCCGAGCCGGCGCGGTAGCGTGTGGGGATGCCCGCCGACGCAGTGACCAGCGATTACCGTGCCCGCCGCGACCGTCTGCGCAGCCGACTCGCCGATGCCGACGACCCCGCCGAGGCCTTCGTGGTCAGCGATCTCGTCAACCTCCGCTACCTGACCGGCTTCACCGGGTCCAACGGTGCGGTCCTGATCTGGGCCGACGACCCGTCCGCCGACCGGATCTGCACCGACGGGCGCTACATCACCCAGGTCGCCGAGCAGGCCGGTGATCTCGAGGCCGTCATCGCACGCAACTGCCTGGCCGAGCTGACCCAGCGGGCCCGAGACGACGGCGCCGCGCAGATCGGCTTCGAGGCCGACGCGGTCACCGTCGCCGAGCATCGCGCCCTGCTCACCCGGCTGTCGGACAGTTCCGGCGACGACACACCCGGCACCGAGTTGATCCCGATGACCGGGCTCGTCCAGCGTCTGCGCGAGGTCAAGGACGCCGGCGAGGTGGCGTTGCTACGGCAGGCCTGCGCGGTCGGCGACGAGGCGCTCGCCGCCATCATCGAGCGCGGGGTCATCCACGCCGGCGCCACCGAACGCGAGGTCGCCCGCGCCCTCGAATGGGAGATGTACGCACGCGGCGCCGACGCCATCGCCTTCGAGACGATCGTCGCGGCGGGCGCGAACTCCGCGGTCCCGCATCACCGGCCGACCGACGCGGTCCTCGCCGACGGTGACTTCGTCAAGATCGACTTCGGTGCCGTCGTCGGCGGCTACCACTCCGACATGACCCGCACCTACGTGCTGGCGCACGCGCAGGACTGGCAGCGGGAGATCTATGAGCTGGTGGCGACCGCGCAGGCGGCGGGCCGTGCCGCGCTGCATCCGGGCGCGGACCTGCGCGCGGTCGACGCCGCCGCGCGTTCGGTGATCGCCGACGCCGGGCACGGCGAGCACTATGTGCACGGTCTCGGACACGGCGTCGGACTCGAGATCCACGAAGCACCGGGAATCGGCTCGCTGGCGACGGGTACACTGCCTTGCGGCGCAGCGGTGACCGTGGAGCCTGGCGTCTACCTCCCAGGCCGAGGTGGCGTTCGGATCGAGGACACCCTCGTCGTCACCGACGACACCCCGGAGCTGCTGACCGCCACCGACAAGGCATTCACCGTCATCTGACGGCAGTCGACTCACGAAGACGAAGTAGGGAAGAGAACACTCATGGCGACCACCGCCGATTTCAAGAACGGCCTCGTGCTGCGCATGGACGACCAGCTCTGGCAGATCCTGGAGTTCCAGCACGTCAAGCCCGGTAAGGGCCCGGCGTTCGTGCGGACCAAGATCAAGAACGTGCTCAGCGGCAAGACCGTCGACAAGACCTTCAACGCCGGCGTCAAGGTGGAGACCGCGACCGTGGACCGTCGCGACATGACCTTCCTGTACAACGACGGCACCGACTACGTGTTCATGGACGCGCAGGACTACGAGCAGTACTCCCTCTCCCCGGAGACCGTCGGTGACGGCGCCCGTTTCCTGCTGGAGAACATGACCGTGCAGGTGTCGCTCAACGACGGCAACCCGCTGTTCATCGAACTCCCCGTCACCGTCGAGATGGAGGTCACCCACACCGATCCGGGTCTGCAGGGTGACCGCTCGACCGGCGGCACGAAGCCGGCCACCATGGAGAGCGGCGCCGAGATCCAGGTCCCGCTGTTCATCAACACCGGCGACCGCCTCAAGGTCGACTCGCGCGACGGCAGCTACCTCGGCCGCGTCAACGCCTGAGAATTCCGACGTACACCGTGAAACAACCCGGTACCCGGCACAAGGCCCGACGCCGCGCGATCGACCTGCTGTTCGAGGCGGAGGCCAAGCAGATCAGTCCCGCACAGCTGGTCGGCGAACGCCGTGAACTGGTCCGCAGCGATGAGAGCGTGGGCCACATTCACGACTACACGGCCGCCGTCATCGACGGCCTGGCCAACGACATGCCGCAGGTGGACGCCGTTGTGTCGTCGCACCTGCGGGGCTGGACACTGGAACGGCTGCCCGCGGTCGACCGCGCGATCATGCGCCTGGCGACGTGGGAGCTGTTCAACTCCGCCGATGTGGACCCGATCGTGATCGTCGACGAGGCGGTGGAGTTGGCCAAGGAGCTCTCCACCGACGACTCACCGGCCTTCGTCAACGGAGTGCTCGCGCAGATCGCCGATCTGGCACCGCAGGTCCGCGCGGCTGCGGCCGCCGGGAGCGGAGCGAGCGGGGCGGATGCTACGGCCGCCGGGAGCGGAGCGAGCGGGGCGAGCGGGGCGGATGCTACGGCCGCCGGGAGCGGAGCGAGCGGGGCCGGTGGTGCGTCCGCCGGCGATGCAGCGCAGCCTGCACCAGAACACGACTGACCTCAATCCGAAGCGACTCGGTCGGTCCGGGCCGCCCGTGTAGAGTGTCGCAAGACAGACATCCTTTAACGATCCGTCCGGCGAGGCGGAGAAGGAGGTCGGCTCGGCCATGCCGACAGATGGTGTGCAGCCCACCGATGGGACCCGTTCCGCGCAGCGGGTTCTGCTCGATGCTTCCGACGTTTCCCGCACCATCGCTCGTGTCGCCCATGAGGTGATCGAGAAGACGGCGCTGGACTCTCCCGGTGCGCCCCGTGTGGTGATCGTCGGCATCCCGACGCGTGGCACGTATCTGGCCACCCGTCTCGCCGACAAGATCAACGAGTTCGCCGATACCGAGGTCCCGGTCGGCTATCTCGACATCACGCTCTATCGCGACGATCTGCGCGCGAAACCCCACCGACCGCTGGAACGGACGGTGGTGCCGTCCGGCGGCGTCGACAACGCCGTGGTGATCCTCGTCGACGATGTGCTGTTCTCCGGCCGGACCGTACGCGCCGCCCTGGACGCGCTGCGCGATCTCGGCCGGCCGGCCGCGGTCCAGTTGGCCGTGCTGGTGGATCGTGGGCACCGCGAACTGCCGCTGCGTGCCGACTACGTCGGCAAGAACATCCCCACCGCCCGTGACGAGAACGTCTCGGTGCATCTCGTCGAACACGACGGTGTCGACGAGGTGGTGCTCAGCGCCGCCCCGAGCCACGGCGCGGCGAGCGCGGAGGTACGGGCCTGATGCGGCACCTTCTGTCCACCGCAGATCTGAGTGTGGACGAGGCGACCGAACTCCTCGACGAGGCCGAACGTTTCGAACAGGCGTTGACCGGACGTGAGGTCCGCAAACTTCCGACGCTGCGCGGGCGCACGGTGATGACGGTGTTCTACGAGAACTCCACGCGGACCCGGGTGTCCTTCGAGGTGGCCGGGAAGTGGATGAGCGCCGACGTCATCAACGTCAGCGCGTCGAGTTCGTCGGTCGGTAAGGGCGAGTCGCTGCGCGACACCGTGAAGACGCTGCACGCCGCCGGTGCCGACGCGCTCATCGTGCGTCATCCGGCGTCGGGCGCCGCCCACCAGATCGCCGAGTGGACCGCGACGGAAAGCGGCGGACCCGCGGTGATCAACGCCGGTGACGGCATGCACGAACATCCGACCCAGGCTTTGCTGGACGCGCTGACGCTGCGGCAGCGGCTCGGTTCGCTGCAGGGGCGCCGGATCGCCATCGTCGGCGACATCCTGCACTCGCGGGTCGCCCGGTCCAACGCCCACCTGCTCTCGACGCTCGGCGCCGAAGTGGTACTCGTCGCGCCGCAGACGCTGCTGCCGGTCGGGGTGGAGCAGTGGCCGGTCCTCGTCTCCCACGACCTCGACGCCGAACTCGCCGCCGTCGACGCGGTGATGATGCTGCGCGTGCAGGCCGAGCGGATGACCGGCGGATTCTTCCCGAGCGCCCGCGAATATTCGGTGCGCTTCGGGCTGAACGAGCGGAGGATGGGACTGCTCGCCGACGACGCGGTGGTCCTGCACCCCGGTCCGATGCTGCGCGGCATGGAGATCGGCTATTCGGTGGCCGACTCGCCGCGGGCGACGGTGCTCGAACAGGTCCGCAACGGAGTGCACGTACGGATGGCGGTGCTGTTCCGCCTGCTCGTCGGCACCGACAGCTCAGGAGCGCAGTAGTGCAGGTGTCAGGTTCGGTCCTCATCGCCGATGTCCGGCCCTACGGGGAGGGTGACCCCGTCGACGTCCTCGTCATCGACGGCGAGATCAGCGAGATCGGCACCGATCTGACCGCACCTGACGGCGCCGACCGCGTCGAGGGCGGCGGCGCGATCCTGCTGCCCGGTTTCGTCGACCTGCACACCCATCTGCGGGAACCGGGCCGCGAAGACACCGAGACCATCCGCACCGGGTCTGCGGCGGCCGCGCTGGGTGGCTTCACGGCGGTGTTCGCGATGGCCAACACCGATCCGGTCGCCGACAACTCGACCGTGACCGACAACGTCTGGCGCACCGGCCGCGACATCGGGCTGGTCGACGTGTACCCGATCGGTGCGGTGACCGTCGGACTCGAGGGCAAACAACTCGCTGAGATGGGCATGATGAACGCCGGCGTCGCCGGGGTACGGATGTTCAGCGACGACGGCAAATGTGTCGCCGACCCGCTGCTGATGCGCCGGGCGCTGGAATACGCGAAGAGCCTCGACGTGCTCATCGCGCAGCACGCCGAGGAACCGCGCCTGACCGTCGGGGCGATCGCGCACGAGGGACCGACCGCGTCGCGGCTGGGACTGACCGGCTGGCCGCGGGCCGCCGAGGAATCGATCGTGATCCGCGACGCGCTGCTCGCCCGCGACGCCGGGACACGGGTGCACATCTGCCACGCCTCGACCGAGGGCACCGTCGAATTGCTGCGCTGGGCACGCGACCAGGGCATCGCGATCAGCGCCGAGGTCACCCCGCATCACCTGCTGCTCGACGATTCGCGACTGAACACGTACGACGCGGTCAACAAGGTCAACCCGCCGTTGCGCGAACACCGTGACAACCTCGCGCTGCGGCAGGCGCTGGCCGACGGGGTCATCGACTGTGTCGCCACCGACCACGCGCCGCACGCCGCGCAGGAGAAGGCCTGCGAGTTCGCCCAGGCCCGGCCCGGGATGCTCGGGCTGCAGACCGCGCTGCCCATCGTCGTCGAGACGATGGTGACACCCGGTCTGCTCGATTGGCGCGGTGTCGCCCGGGTGATGAGCGAACGGCCGGCACAGATCGTCGGGCTGACCGATCAGGGACGGCCCATCGCGGTCGGCGAACCGGGCAACCTGACGCTCGTCGACCCGGACACCTCGTGGGTGGTGCAGGGTGATCGGCTGGCGAGCCTGTCGAGTAACACCCCCTACGAGTCGATGACGATGCCGGCGACGGTGACCGCGACCGTGCTTCGCGGGGTGGTCACCGCCCGCGACGGCGAGGTCACCCGATGACCGGCTTCGACCTGGTCATCGTCGCCGCGGTGGCCCTCGTCTGGCTGGGGCTCGTCGCGCTCGCCATGCGGGGCTGGCGCAACCGGGGCCGGCGTCAGGCCGACCTGATCGGGACACCGCCGACGGTGCCCGCCGACCTCGCCGAACCCACCCACGGACCCGACACCGGCCTCTACGTGGGCAGCACGATCGCGCCGAGCTGGCAGGATCGGGTGGCCGTCGGTGACTTCGGCGACCGCGCCGCCGCAGCGATCTCCTCGTATCCGGACGGCATCCTGATCGATCGTCAGGGTGCCTCCGACATCTGGATTCCGCGCGCGTCGATCACTGCGGTCCGCACCGAACGGGGGCTGGCCGGCAAGGTGATGACCGCCGACGGGGTCCTGGTGATCCGCTGGGTGCTGCCGAGCGGCACCGAGATCGATTCGGGCCTGCGCGCCGACGACAAGACCGTCTACCCGGACTGGGTTGCCGAGGACCCGCGGGATCCTGCAGGCAGTCCGGCACCGGGCGACGACGACACCGAACAGGGGAAGAAGCAATGAGCACAGCGGTTCTGGTGCTGGAGAACGGGCAGGTCTTCCGTGGTCTGCCGTTCGGTGCCGTCGGCGAGACGCTCGGGGAGGCGGTGTTCTGCACTGCGATGACCGGCTATCAGGAGACGCTCACCGATCCGAGCTACCACCGGCAGATCGTGGTCGCCACCGCACCGCAGATCGGCAACACCGGCTGGAACAACGAAGACGACGAATCGCACGGCGGCAAGATCTGGGTGGCCGGGTACGCGGTGCGCAATCCCACCCGGCGAGTGTCCAACTGGCGAGCGACCACCTCGTTGGAGGACGAGCTCGGACGCCAGGGGATCGTCGGGATCTCCGGCATCGACACCCGGACCCTGGTGCGCATCCTGCGCGACCACGGCTCGATGCGGGCCGGGGTGTTCTCCGGCGCCGCGCTCGCCGACACCGACGAACTACTCGCCCGGGTGCGCGAGCAGCCGCAGATGAAGGGTGCGAACCTGGCCGGCGAGGTCACCACCGACGCCGGCTACGTGATCGAGCCCGCCGGCGAGGCCCGATTCACTGTCGCGGCAATCGATCTCGGCATCAAGACCAACACCCCGCGGATGTTCGCCGAGCGCGGCGTCCGCGTGCACGTGCTGCCCTCGACGGTGGGCGTCGACGCCATCACCGAGCTGAAACCCGACGGTGTGTTCCTGTCCAACGGGCCCGGTGACCCTGCCACCGCCGACGCGATGGTGGAACTGACCCGCGGTGTGCTCGGCGAAGGGTTGCCGCTGTTCGGGATCTGCTTCGGCAACCAGATCCTCGGCCGGGCCCTCGGCCGCAGCACCTACAAGATGAAGTTCGGGCACCGCGGCATCAACATCCCGGTCATCGACCACGCGACCGGCAAGGTGTCGATCACCGCGCAGAACCACGGCTTCGCGCTCGAGGGTGAGGCCGGCGAGGAGTTCGACACCGACTTCGGCCGGGCCCGCGTCAGCCACGTCTGCGCCAACGACGGGGTCGTCGAGGGTGTGGAACTGCTGTCCGGACAGGCGTTCTCCGTCCAGTACCACCCCGAGGCCGCGGCCGGGCCACACGACGCCGCCTACCTCTTCGACAAGTTCGTCACCCGCCTCGAGGGTGGCTCAGCACAAGGAGCGAGTGCCTGATGCCGCGCCGTACCGACATCTCCCACGTCCTGGTCATCGGGTCCGGCCCGATCGTCATCGGGCAGGCCTGCGAGTTCGACTATTCCGGCACTCAGGCGTGCCGCGTCCTCAAGGCCGAGGGTCTGCGGGTCAGCCTGGTGAACTCCAACCCGGCCACGATCATGACCGACCCGGAGTTCGCCGACGCCACCTACATCGAGCCGATCACCCCCGAATATGTGGAGAAGGTGATCGAGGCCGAACGCGACGCCGGTCATCCGATCGACACGGTGCTCGCCACCCTGGGCGGGCAGACGGCGCTGAACGCGGCGGTGGCGCTGCATGATCGCGGCTCACTCGAGAAATACGGCATCGAACTGATCGGCGCCGACTTCGACGCCATCCAGCGCGGCGAGGACCGGCAGATGTTCAAGGACATCGTCGCCAAGGTCGGTGGCGAGAGCGCCCGCTCGCGTGTCTGCCACACCATGGACGAGGTTCGCGACACCGTCGCCGAACTCGGCTACCCGGTGGTGGTGCGGCCGTCGTTCACCATGGGCGGCCTCGGCTCCGGTATGGCCTACGACGAGACCGACCTCGAACGGATCGCCGGTGGCGGTCTGGCTGCGTCCCCGACGGCGAACGTCCTGATCGAGGAGTCGATCCTCGGCTGGAAGGAGTACGAACTCGAGCTGATGCGCGACAACCGCGACAACGTGGTGGTCGTCTGCTCGATAGAGAACCTCGACCCGGTCGGTGTGCACACCGGCGACTCGGTCACTGTCGCGCCGGCGATGACGCTGACCGACCGCGAATACCAGATCATGCGCGATCTCTCGATCGCGATCCTGCGTGAGGTCGGTGTCGACACCGGCGGCTGCAACATCCAGTTCGCGCAGGACCCACGCAACGGCCGGCTCGTCGTCATCGAAATGAACCCGCGCGTGTCGCGGTCCTCGGCGCTCGCGTCGAAGGCGACCGGATTCCCGATCGCGAAAATCGCCGCGAAGCTGGCCATCGGTTACAGCCTCGACGAAATCGTCAACGACATCACCAAGGAGACCCCGGCCTGTTTCGAGCCGACGCTGGACTACGTCGTCGTGAAGGCACCGCGGTTCGCGTTCGAGAAGTTCCCCGGCGCCGACGACACGCTGACCACCACCATGAAGTCGGTGGGGGAGGCGATGAGCCTGGGCCGCAGCTTCGCCGAGGCGCTGGGCAAGGTCATGCGGTCGCTGGAGACCAAGGCGGGCGGCTTCTGGACTGAGCCCAACCGGCCCGATCCCGCCACGCTCGACCTCGACGAGCTGATCGAGTCGCTCAAGACCCCGCGCGACGGCCGCCTGTACTGGCTCATGCTGGCCTTCGAGGCGGGCGCGTCGATCGAACAGCTCTACGAGGCCACGGCCATCGATCCGTGGTTCCTCGCCGAGATCGGTGGGGTCGCCGCGCTCGGGGCGGCCATCCGCGACGCGGACACCCTCGACGAGGCGTTGCTGCGGGAGGCGAAGAGCACCGGTCTGTCCGACCGTCAGATCGCCGCGCTGCGTTCGGATCTCGCCGACGAGGCGGCGGTCCGGGAGCTGCGCGTCGGCCTCGGGGTGCATCCGGTCTACAAGACCGTCGACACCTGCGCCGCCGAGTTCGAGGCGAAGACGCCGTATCACTACTCGAGCTACGAACTCGACCCGGCGGCCACCAGTGAGATCGCGCCGCAGCCCGATCGGCCCAAGGTGCTCATCCTCGGGTCGGGGCCGAACCGCATCGGGCAGGGTATCGAGTTCGACTATTCGTGTGTGCACGCTGCGCTCACCCTGTCGGAGGCCGGGTACGAGACCGTGATGGTCAACTGCAACCCGGAGACGGTGTCCACCGACTACGACACCGCCGACCGTCTGTACTTCGAGCCGCTGACCTTCGAGGACGTTCTCGAGGTCTATCGCGCGGAGTCCGAGTCGGGAACCGTGGTCGGCGTGATCGTGCAACTCGGCGGCCAGACCCCGCTCGGGCTGGCGCACCGGCTCGCCGCAGCCGGCGTACCCATCGTCGGGACGAGTCCGGAGGCCATCGACCTCGCCGAGGACCGCGGCGAGTTCGGCAAGGTGCTCACCGCGGCCGGACTGCCCGCGCCGGCGTTCGGCACGGCCACGAGTTTCGACGAGGCCCGCGACACCGCCGCCCGGATCGGGTATCCGGTGCTGGTGCGGCCCTCCTACGTGCTGGGTGGGCGTGGCATGGAGATCGTGTACGACGAGAAGTCGCTGCAGGACTACATCTCCCGGGCGACCGAACTGACCCCCGATCATCCGGTGCTCGTCGACCGGTTCCTCGAGGATGCGGTGGAGATCGACGTCGACGCGCTGTGCGACGGCGACGAGGTCTATATCGGCGGCGTGATGGAGCACATCGAGGAGGCCGGTATCCACTCCGGTGACTCGGCGTGTGCGCTGCCGCCGGTCACCCTCGGGCGCTCTGACCTCGCGATGGTGCGGGCCTCCACCGAGGCGCTCGCCAAGGGCATCGGGGTACGTGGACTGCTGAACGTGCAGTACGCGCTCAAGGACGACACCCTCTATGTGCTCGAGGCCAATCCGCGGGCGAGCCGCACCGTGCCGTTCGTGTCGAAGTCGACCGCGGTGCCGCTGGCGAAGGCGTGCGCCCGGGTGATGCTGGGCGAGTCGATCGCGGAGCTGCGGGCGCAGGGTCTGCTGGAGTCCGACGGTGACGGCGGCGAAGCGCCCACCCACGCACCGATCTCTGTGAAGGAGGCGGTGCTGCCATTCAACCGCTTCCGTCGCGAGGACGGCAGCGGGGTGGACTCGCTGCTGAGCCCGGAGATGAAGTCGACCGGTGAGGTGATGGGGATCGACGCGGACTTCGGCCGGGCCTTCGCCAAGTCGCAGACCGCGGCGTACGGGTCGCTGCCGACGTCGGGTGCGATCTTCGTGTCGGTGGCCAACAAGGACAAGCGTTCGCTGATCTTCCCGGTCAAGCACCTCAGCGATCTCGGCTTCGAGATCCTGGCGACCGAGGGAACCGCGGATGTGTTGCGGCGCAACGGAATCGAATGCCGCACTGTGCGTAAGCATTTCGAGTCGGCCGAGGGGGAGCCGAATGTCGTCGACATCATCCGGGCCGGCGAGGTCGCGATGGTGATCAACACCCCCTACGGCAATTCGGGCCCGCGTGTGGACGGCTACGAGATCCGCAGCGCCGCGGTCTCGGTGAACATCCCGTGCATCACCACGGTGCAGGGCGCGAGCGCCGCGGTGCAGGGGATCGAGGCGGCGATGAACGGGCAGATGGACGTGCAGTCGCTGCAGCGTCGGCACGCGATCCTGGTGAACCGGAGGTGACCGGGGTGTCGGTGCAGGGATTCGGTCGACGACACCTCGACGCGGTCGGGGAGCGGGGCCGCCTGTGTGCCGGCATCGACCCGCACGCCGAACTGCTCGAGGAGTGGGGACTGCCGGTCTCGGTGGACGGACTCACGCGATTCGCGGACATCTGTGTGGAGGCCCTCGGTCCGGTCGCGGCGGTGGTCAAACCGCAGGTGGCGTTCTTCGAGGTGTTCGGCTCGGCCGGTTTCGCGGTCCTCGAACGGGTCATCCG
Source organism: Gordonia rhizosphera NBRC 16068 (assembly GCF_000298195.1). GTDB lineage: Bacteria > Actinomycetota > Actinomycetes > Mycobacteriales > Mycobacteriaceae > Gordonia > Gordonia rhizosphera. The sequence goes on from NZ_BAHC01000096.1 coordinate 15,714, forward strand.
CGGCTGTCAGGAGGCCGGTGCGCTCGTGCTCGCCGACGCCAAACGCGGCGACATCGGATCGACGATGGCCGCCTACGCGACGGCCTGGCTCGAGGACACCTCGCCGCTGTGCTCGGATGCGGTCACCGTGTCGCCCTACCTTGGGTTCGGGTCCCTGGATCCGGCAGTGAGTGCGGCGCGGGCGTCCGACCGTGGGGTGTTCGTGCTCGCGCGCACCTCCAATCCCGAGGGTGCGGCACTCCAGACCGCGACCGTCGACTCCCTGTGCAGCGAGCCTGCGAGCGTCTCCGACCGGCCCCTGAGGAGCGAGCCTGCGAGCGTCACGAAGGGCGTCGCGCAATCGATCGTCGACGCCGCGGCCGCCGAGAACGCCGACGGCACCGCCACCGTCGGACTCGTGGTGGGCGCTACCCGGGCACACGGTCTGGATCTGTCCGCGTTGAACGGGCCGATCCTCTCGCCGGGTCTCGGCGCCCAGGGTGCGACCGCGGACGACCTGCCCTCGGTGTTCGCCGGTGCCGACCTGGCATGGGTGCTGCCGGCCAGCAGTCGAGGCGTGCTGGGCGCTGGTCCCGACGTCGTGGCCTTGCGCGCGGCCTGCGAGAAGCAGCGCGACGAGATCGAGGCCGCGTTCGGCTGAGCGGGGCCAAATCTGCGGAATACGCAGCGGCTCGTCGTCGCCGCTGATTTCGTCACCACTGATTCCTGGGGGCGACGACGGCTTCGTGTCGACCCCGGGTGTGGCCCGCCGGACCGAGATCCGGTCGGGCCACACCAGGTGCGCCGCTGTTTCACACCCTGGAGTTCTCAAGGAACGTGCGTCCGGGGAGTTCCCGGGTGGTCTCGGTTGGTCAGGTTGTGCTGCTGGTCGGTGCTTGCTGTGCTGCTGGCCCGGTCTTCTCGGTCGATCCGTCTGCCGGTCGGTTGTTCTCGGTCGTGCTCGGGGTAAGGCTTTGGGTCAGGCCTGCTGGTCAGGCCCGCTCGGTCAGGCGGCGACGCCGTCGAGGTGCATCGTTCGCCGGTTGTAGGCGGGTATCGGGGTGCGGTTCGGGTCCTGCTCGACGGGTGGCAGCAGCCAGGGATGCCGGTCGGCGCCCATGATGATGTCCCAGCCGGAGGCATGGATTTGGGCGTGACACGAGGTGCAGAGTAGGCAGCCGTTGTCCAGGTCGGTGGGACCCCCGTCAGCCCAATGGTGGATGTGGTGGCAGACGGTATAGCCGGCTGCCGCACCACATTTGACACAACACTGGTCGCGGACGATCAACGCTCTGCGTTGATGATGGGTGAACAGGCGTTGCGGGTGTCCCATGTCCAACGGCACCTTCTCGCCGTCGACGATGATCGCGGTCACGGTGGCGTCACAGGACAGGGTTTTCGCCAGGGTCTGCGAGATCGGGCCCAGCCACTGCAACGCCGCGGCATCGGGGGTGTCGGCCGGGACGGTCAGATTCAACTGTGTTTTCGGGGCCGCCACCAGATCCGCGACACCCGAACTGGCGGCGTGGGCGGCCGCGTCGAGGATCATCTCCAAGGCGTCGGCGCGGCGCTGCCCGGTGCTGCGGGCATCCTCGGACCCGTCGGGTTCGGGGCGTTTACCGGCCAGGGATTCGATCGCCGACACCAGTTTCTCCCCGATCACGATGTCCAGGTTCGCCTGGACCTCCAACCGGCCGTCGTCGGTGGGCGTGCTAGTCCACTCGTTGATGGTGCGGTCCTCACCGGCCGGGACACCGCCGTGGTCGTCGGCGATCTGGTTGCCGATGCTGCGGGCGGTGTCGAGCACCTCGCGTGGGGTGGCCCCGGCAAACGCCTGAGCGAGCAGGGCGAGCTGGTGTTCGATCCGTGACACCTCGCTCAACGGTTCCGGCGACCTCTTCTCGATGTGCCCCATGCCGCGGACGAGGGCGTCGACGTGTTCCCCGGAGAAGACCCCATCGCCGCTGTAGGCGGCGACCCGTTCCAGGGTCGACAGCGCGGCCGCGATCCGCAGCCACCGGTCCGCCACCGTGGGTGCGGCACCCATCTCGATCAGCAGGGCCCGGGTTTTGCCGCCGGTCTGCCGTGCCACCCCCAACCGATCCAGCGCCCCGGCGTGCACGGCGAGTTGGTGGTCGACCACGTTACGCAGCCCCATCAGCATCTTGGTGGTGTCGAACACCTGACGGCCGGTGGCGTCGGAGGTGATGGTCAGGTCACGGACGGTGGGGAGCAGGGTGTCGAGTGGCATGCCCCAAGAGTAGTCGAACAGGTGTTCGATAGCAATAGCCAAAGCGAAGCTATTTCATTGCCCTACAACGTTTTTCACGCGTTCAATATCGCTCAAACGACCATTCTATCGTGGGAGTACGACAGGCTATTGGCATCCTTTCACCCACGCTGTGCACGTCGCCACGCCCGCGACCCCAGCAGGCGTAACCCGTTGAGCGCGACCAGGATGGTCGAACCCTCGTGCCCTGCCACACCCAGCGGCAACGGCAGGTGGCCGACCAGGTCCCAGGTCACCAGCGTGACGATGACGGCGGCGGCGAACACCAGGTTGGCGATGACCACGCGGCGGGCCCGACGGGCGAGTTGCAGCAGGGTGGGTACCGCGGTGAGATCGTCGCCGACGATGACGACATCTGCGGTGTGCAGCGTGAGGTCGGCGCCGACGCGGCCCATCGCGACGCCGACATCGGCCGTCGCGAGCGCTGGGGCGTCGTTGATGCCGTCTCCGACCACCGCGATGCGAGTGCCCTCGTCGCGCAGTGCACGTACCGCGTCGACTTTGTCCTGCGGCAGCAGGTTCGCACGGACGTCGCCGATCCCGACGGTGGTCGCGATGCGCCGTGCGGCCGCGGCATTGTCGCCGGTGAGCAGGATGGGCGACGTTCCGGTCATCTCGGTGATCGCCGACACCGCGGCGACGGCTCCGCGACGCACATGATCATGGAGCGCGACGACGCCGAGCACCGTGTCGTCAACGACGACCACGACGCTCGTGCCGCCCGTCACGTCGAAACGTCGGCGGGCGTCGGCGACCACGGACTCGGTCCGGGTGGATGCGTTCATGATCTCGACGCGGCGAAACGCGACGGTGGCCCGCACCCCGCGCCCGGGGAGGGCGACGAAGTCGACGGCCGACGGTAGGCGCAGATGGCGATCGCGTGCCGCGGCGACCAGCGCCCGCCCGACGGGGTGTTCGCTGTGGAGTTCGGCGGCGGCGGCGAGGGTAAGCACGGCGTCGGGTGTCGTCGAGGGATCGACGACGACGATGTCGGTGACCGCGGGAGCGCCGGTGGTGACCGTACCGGTCTTGTCGAGAGCCACGCGTGTGACGTCGGCGAGTCTCTCCGCGGCCACCGCCGACTTCACGAGCACCCCGTGGCGTCCCGCGGTCGCGATGGCCGACAGCAGGGGCGGCATCGTGGCGAGCACGACCGCGCAGGGTGACGCGACGATCATGAACGTCATGGCCCGCAGCAACGTCGTCTGTAGATCGGCTCCGGCCATCAGCGGGATGGCGAACAAGGCCACGGTGGCGACCACCACCACGGACGAGTAGACGGTCTCGACCTTCTCGATGAACAGCTGGGATCGGGCCTTGGTGGCGCTCGCCTCAGCGACCATCGCCACGATGCGCGCCGCGACCGTGTCGTCGGGCCGGGTGTCGACCCGCACGCGGATCGCTCCGGTGCCGTTGAGCGTGCCCGCGAAAACGGTCTCCCCGCTCGTCTTTCCTACCGGTAGGGACTCCCCGGTGATCGACGACTGGTCGACGTCGCTGGTGCCGCCGACCACCGTGCCGTCGGCCGCGATCCGTTCACCGGGACGAACCACGATCACGTCGCCGGGACGCAGATCCGCCGCCGAGACGACGACTTCCTCGCCGTGCCGGTCGACGAGACTCGCCCGATCTGGGGTGTCGTCGAGCAGGCTGCGTACCGACTCCTGCGTGCGACGGATTGCCAGGTCCTCCAGCGCGCCCGAGGTGGCGAAGATGACGATCAGCAGCGCACCGTCGAAGATCTGGCCGATCGCGGCGGCGCCAAGAGCGGCCACGATCATCAGCAGGTCGACGTCGAGCTTCCGGCCGCGCAGGGCACGCAGTCCCTCCAGTGCGGGTTCCCAGCCACCGGTCACATAGCAGGCGAGGTAAAAGGCCCACACCATCCCGGTGGGTCCGCCGGCGAGTTGTGCGACGACTCCGCAGCAGAAGAGCAGGGTCGCCGTCGTGGCCCACCGCACAGACGTCACCGACCACGTCGACGACCACCCTCGGGGGCCGACGATCGTGGGAGGCGAGGGGAGGTGCTCACGGACCGCAGAACTCACATGCGAAAGCGTACACATGTATATGTGTGCATATGTGACGGGTGTGATTGACTCTACCCATGGGCCATGGGGTGCAGGGCAGGTCGACGCCGGGCAAGCCGCTCGACGCCGGGGCCGCCGTGACGGTCGCCGAGACGCTCCAGGCCCTGGCATCGCCCAACCGGTTGATGATCCTGACGCGGTTGCGGCAGGAACCGTGCTCGGTCAATGAACTGGCCGAGGCCGTCGGCATGGAACAACCGGCCGTCTCGCATCAGCTGCGACTGCTGCGCGCGCTGGGGCTGGTGGTCGGAACCCGCAACGGTCGCAGCGTCGTCTACAGCCTCTACGACTCGCATGTCGCCGCCCTGCTCGACGAGGCGATCTACCACATTGAACACCTCCGCCTCGGCGACCGCGGCCACGACACCGCCTGACGCGACCGCGCGTAACCGCCCGCGACACGCCGACGCGGTGCAGCCAATCCGGTCATTTCGTGACGGCCACTCCCGTCACACACGTATCAGTGCAGGCAGGGGCGAATTTTTCCGATGGCCGCCGCGGCTCGGCGACGCCAAATCATCGACGTGTCGGTGACCTGCGGTTTTCCGGCAAAACCAGTAGTCAGAGAGGTGCCGGGTGCGTTGTCGGGGCCGTGGGATACCGTCGAGGAGCAAGGCACGCTACAACACCGCATCCCTCGGGAATTGCGGGGGTGGCTCTCGCAAATGCCTGCTCACGTGGGTACGGTCGCTTTCGCCGCAACATTCGGCGGTGGTGGCAGGATTGCTGTCGCGACCACCCCGGTCGCCATCGGCGACCACGATCATCAGCGTCCCCGAGGCGCTCGATGACAGTCCAATCGAAGAACGAAAGACGGAGGAACCCGTGGCCCTTCCCCAGTTGACAGACGAGCAGCGCGCTGCCGCGTTGGAGAAGGCAGCTGCCGCTCGGCGGGCCCGCGCCGAGCTCAAGGAGCGCCTGAAGCGCGGTGGCACCGACCTTCAGCAGGTCCTCAAGGACGCGGAGAACGACGAGATCCTTGGCAAGATGAAGGTTTCGGCCCTGCTCGAGGCACTGCCCAAGGTCGGTAAGGTCAAGGCACAGGAGGATCGATGACCGAACTCGAGATCGCCCCGACCCGCCGTCTGCGCGGACTCGGCGATCGTCAGCGCAAGGCGCTGCTTGAGAAGTTCAGCTCCTGAACAAGCACCCGGAGCATCACGCGAGGGGCCGACTGGTCGTACTGGTCGGCCCCTCCGCCGTGGGCAAGTCCACCGTCGTGGCGAAGGTCCGGGAGAGCCTGCCGCGGCTGTACTTCAGCGTGTCGGCGACCACACGCGCGCCGCGGCCGGGTGAGGTCGACGGCCGCGACTACCACTTCGTCGGCGGCGACGAGTTCGATCGCATGATCGCCGAGGGCGAACTGCTCGAATGGGCCGAGATCCACGGCGGTCTGCAGCGGTCCGGGACACCCCGCACTCCGGTGGAGACCGCGCTCGAACAGGGCGTGCCGGTCCTCGTCGAGGTCGATCTGACCGGCGCACGCAACGTGGTGCGCCGCCTTCCCGAGGCCATCAGCGTGTTCCTGGCGCCGCCGAGCTGGGACGAACTGGTCTCCCGGCTGACCGGCCGCGGCACCGAGACCCCCGAGGCCGTCGAACGTCGTCTCGAGACCGCACGGACCGAGATGGCCGCCCGTGACGAGTTCGACCACGTCCTCGTGAACAGCGAAGTCGACCAGGTGGCCTCCGAGTTGGTATCCTTGCTGGTCGGGCGCGATGAGTCGGTCCGGACGACACCGAACCGACGGTCCACCACAGACGTTTGAGCGGATCGCTCGCTGACGTTCAGCGGGCCCACCGCACCACAGACACATCGATCGATGCAGGAGATTGCGTGAGCACCCAGACCAATTTCGAACTGACCGAGGTCGCCGACGCACCGGCGTATGAGACTCCCCTGGGTATCACCAACCCGCCGATCGACGAGCTGCTCGAGCGTGCGTCGTCGAAGTATGCGCTGGTCATCTACGCGGCCAAGCGGGCCCGTCAGATCAACGACTACTACAACCAGCTCGGCGACGGCATCCTCGAGTACGTCGGCCCGCTGGTCGAGCCGGGCCTGCAGGAGAAGCCGCTGTCGATCGCGCTGCGGGAGATCCACTCCGACCTGCTCGAGCACACCGAAGGCGAATAGAACCTCGGGCGCGGGGATGACGGCGATTCAGAAACCCGGCTCGGAGGCCACCCGGCGCCGCCGGATCCTCGTCGGTGTCGGCGGTGGCATCGCGGCCTACAAGGTCTGTTCGGTGATCCGCCACTACACCGAATCCGACAACGACGTCCGGGTGGTACCCACCCGATCGGCTCTGAAATTCGTCGGTGCCGCGACCTTCGAGGCGCTGACCGGCAATCCGGTCTCGACCGAGGTCTTCGACGACGTCGACCAGGTCGCCCACGTCCGTCTCGGACAAGGTGCCGACCTGGTGGTCGTCGCACCCGCGACCGCCGACCTGATGGCGCGGGCCGCGGCCGGTCGCGCCGACGACTTGCTCACCGCGTCGCTGCTGACCGTGCGCTGCCCGGTCCTGCTCGTCCCCGCGATGCACACCGAGATGTGGGAGCATCCGGCGACCCAGGCCAACGTCGCGACCCTGCGTGAGCGTGGGGTGACTGTGATGACACCCGCGTCGGGGCGTCTCACCGGCACCGACAGCGGTCCCGGCCGGCTGCCCGATCCGCAGGAGATCGCGATGATCGGGGAACTGCTGCTCGAACGGGCCGATGCCCTGCCCTATGACCTCGCCGGTGTGCGCGTGGTGATCAGCGCCGGCGGCACCCGGGAACCCCTGGACCCGGTGCGATTCCTCGGCAACCGCAGTTCGGGCAAACAGGGTTTCGCGCTGGCCCGTGCGGCGGCGCAGCGCGGGGCGACGGTCACCGTGGTGGCCGGCTCCACCGCGGAACCCGGTGACCCGGCCGGCGTCGAGATCATCCGGGTCACCACCGCCGAGGAACTCTCCGATGAGATGACCAAACGCGCCGCCGAGGCCGACGTCGTCATCATGGCCGCCGCGGTCGCCGACTTCCGACCGGTGTCGGTGGCCGACGCCAAGATCAAGAAGGGTGCCGAGGGTCCGGCCCCGATCGAGCTCACCACCAACCCCGACATCCTGCGCGGCCTCGTCGAGAGCCGTGACGCCGGACGGATCCCCGCCGACACGGTCATCGTCGGCTTCGCCGCCGAGACCGGCGACGAGACCGGTGGGGTACTCGATCACGGACGCGCCAAGTTCGCGCGCAAGGGATGCGACCTGTTGGTGGTGAACGCGGTCGGCGACGGCAAGGCGTTCGGCACCGAGGACAACACCGGGTGGCTGTTGTCCTCGAGCGGCACCGAGACCGCCCTGCCGCTTGGTTCCAAAACACTCATGGCGAGCAGAATCCTTGACGAAGTCCGTGCCCTGGTGCCAGATGGTGACCGCACGGCCTGATCCGATGACCGTCGGACCGGATGTGTAGGTTGGAACGTGTTCCCGGGGATTCGACCCCGGAGTGCGAGACCAGCGATCAGTAGAGACAATCGACGGCAGACAAGACTGCCAGCGCGCCCGTATACGGGACCCGGATACCACACGGGCCCGCAAA
>NZ_BAHC01000095.1 GCF_000298195.1 Gordonia rhizosphera NBRC 16068
GAGCCGACGCCGGTCCACAAACCGCGCCTGCGCGGTGTGATCCACCAGTACTCGGCCTTCGTGGCCGTCGCGGCGGGTCTCGCCGTAGTGGTAGGAGGCGCGGTCCTCGCCGGCCCCGGCGCGGCACTGGCGTGCGCTGTCTACGCGGTGACGGTGTTCGGCGTGTTCGCGGTGAGCGCCACCTACCACCGAGTCGCCTGGAAGACCCCGCGGGCGCAGGTGCGGATGAAGCGCGCCGACCACTCGATGATCTTCCTGTTCATCGCCGGCACCTACACGCCGTTCTGCGCCCTGGCCCTGCCGGCATCGGTGCGCTGGTGGATTCTCGGCGTCGTCTGGGCAGGTGCCCTCGCGGGCGTCGTGCTCAAACTGGCCTGGCCGGCGGCTCCGCGCTGGCTCGGGGTGGCGCTCTACGTGCTGCTCGGTTGGGTGATCATCGTCGTGGCACCGGCACTCGTGACCGGCGCGGGGTGGACGGTCATCGTCCTGCTCGCGCTCGGCGGGGTGTTCTACACGGTCGGCGGCATCCTGTACGCGGCGCGCTGGCCCAACCCCTGGCCCGCCGTCTTCGGGCACCATGAGGTGTTCCACGCTTGCACTGCGATCGCCGCGCTGCTGCACTACATCGCGGTCTGGCTGGTGCTCGCCGCCTGATCGCTGCAGGGTCCCCGACCGCAACGCCGACCCGTCCCACCGCGGAAACCGTCACACTCCCCCGACGCCCCGACGACCGGCCCGACGACCGCAGTTCATCAGGTCATCACGCGACCGCCAGACACCTGTCGACGTGGTGTCAGGTGACATTGGTCGGCTGGCGCCATGCCACGAACCGACCGGCGCGACACCTGGATCGGCCCCGACCGGACCGTGCGCGCCGCAATGTCACGACGACGGTTCCTGACGTGGACCGGGGCCGCCGCCGGGCTCGGCTTCCTGCCGGGGGTGCCGAGCGACGCACCCGTCTCCCCGGAGTCGTCGTCCGGCGATCACCTGTTCACCCTCGGCGTCGCCTCCGGCGACCCCCTGCCCGATGGTGTGGTGCTGTGGACACGGCTGGCGCCCCGACCACTCGCCCGCGGCGGCGGGATGAGAGCGGCCCGGGTCGTGGTCGACTGGGAACTCGCGACGGACGAGTCGATGCGGCACATCACCCGCCGCGGGTCGGTGGTCGCCACCGACGATCACGGCCACAGCGTGCACGTCGACGTCCGGGGGCTCGAACCGGCGCGCGAGTACTTCTACCGGTTCCGGGCCGCTGGGGACATCTCCGTGGTGGGCCGAACACGCACCGCGCCCGGATACGGCTCACCGGTGCGCGAGTTGACCTTCGCGCTGGCCTCGTGCCAGGCGTGGGGCGACGGCCACTACGTCGCCTATGCCGACATGGCCGACCACGCTCCAGACGTCGTGTTCCATCTCGGCGACTACATCTACGAGAAGCCGATCCCGGCCGGCGGAGGACGGCGTCGCACGCACGCGATGCCGGAATCCGCGGTCCGGGAGGCGATGGATCTCGACGATTATCGCGACCGCTACGCCCTCTACAAGCTCGATCCGCATCTGCAGGCCGCGCACCGCACGAGCCCGTTTGTCACCACCTTCGACGACCACGAGGTCGACAACAACTGGGCGGCGTCGGTACCCGAAGACGGCACCCCGATGCCGGAGTTTCTGCTCCGGCGTGCGGCCGCCCTCAAAGCATGGTGGGAGAACACGCCGGTCCGCCTCGCGCACCACCCGCGCCGCACGGACATCCGCGCCTACCGGAGGTTCGGGTTCGGCGACCTCGTCGAGTCCAACGTCCTCGACACCCGGACCCACCGCAGCGACCAGGTCAACGGGGACAACGACTGCGCCCAGAACGCCGCCACCGCCGATCCGCGGCGCACGATCATCGGCGCGCAGCAAGAACGATGGCTCCTCGACGGGTTCGCCGCCGGCCGTCATCGCTGGACCGTGCTCGCCCAGCAGGTCCCGATGGCCGACCTCGCCCGTGACCGACACGGCCTGCGGGCGGTGAGCATGGACGGCTGGAGCGGCTATGAGGCGTCCCGCGCCCGCGTCCTCGACGGTGCTCGCGACCGCGGCGTCGGGAATCTGGTGTCGGTTGTGGGTGACATCCACCGCAACGTCGTCGGCGATCTGCGGTCGACGGACACGCGTGAATCGCCAACCGTCGGTGTGGAACTGGCTGGGACGTCCATTTCGTCGGGAGCCGACGGAACCGACAGCGACGTCTCCGACCGCGCGCTCAAGGCGGCGTCA
>NZ_BAHC01000094.1 GCF_000298195.1 Gordonia rhizosphera NBRC 16068
CACCCTGCCGGCCGGGTCGACGCCCGTCGACTTCGCCTACGCGGTGCACACCGAGGTCGGGCACCGCTGCATCGGCGCACGTGTCAACGGTCGGCTCGTGGCGCTGGAACGCAAGCTGGAGAACGGCGAGGTCGTCGAGGTGTTCACCTCCAAGGCGCCCAACGCCGGCCCGTCCAAGGACTGGCAGAACTTCGTCGTGTCGCCGCGCGCGAAGGCCAAGATCCGGCAGTGGTTCGCCAAGGAGCGCCGCGAGGAGGCGCTCGAGACCGGCAAGGACGCGATCGCCAAGGAGGTCCGGCGCGGCGGTCTGCCGCTGCAACGCCTGATGAACGCGGAGTCGCTGGGTGCCATCGCCAAGGAACTGCGCTACGCCGATGTCACCGCGCTCTACACCGCGGTGGGGGAGAACCACGTCTCGGCGCGGCACGTCGTGCACCGGCTGGTCGCCTCCCTGGGCGGCATCGACGACGCCGTCGACGCCATCGCCGAGCGGTCCACACCGTCGACGCTGCCGACCCGCACCCGGCAGGGCGGGGACGCGGGGGTCGTCGTCGAGGGCGTCGACAACGTGATGGTCAAGCTGGCCAAGTGCTGCACACCGGTGCCCGGCGACGAGATCATGGGCTTCGTCACCCGCGGCGGCGGGATCAGCGTGCACCGCACCGACTGCACCAACGCCGACTCGTTGCGGCAACAGTCCGAACGCATCATCGACGTCTCCTGGGCGCCCTCACCGGAATCGGTGTTCCTGGTGGCCATCCAGGTGGAGGCGCTCGACCGGCATCGGCTGCTCTCCGACGTCACCAAGGTGCTCGCCGACGAACGCGTGAACATCCTGTCGGCGTCGGTGACGACGAGCCGGGACCGGGTCGCGGTCTCCAAGTTCACCTTCGAGATGGGTGACCCCAAACACCTCGGTCACGTGCTCAACGTGGTGCGCAACGTCGAAGGCGTCTACGACGTATACCGGGTCACCTCCGCCGCCTGACCGTTCGGCCGACATCAGCCGGCCGAGACGGTCAGCCGACAGAGGTCAACTGACGGTGGCGGTTTCGATGGTGACGGGTTCCTTGGGGCGGCCGTCCTCGGCGCTTCCGGACGGGCCCGGGGTGATGCCGTTCTTCGCGATCTTGTCGAGCACCGCCAGACCGGCCTCGTCGACCGTGCCGACGACGGAGTAGCTCGGCGCCAGCTCGCTGTCCTTGATCACGAGGAAGAACTGACTCGATCCGGTGTCGGCCTGCCCGGACTGCGGGTTGTTGCTGTTGGCGATCGCGACGGTGCCACGCGGGTAGACCACCGCGCCGCCCCCCGACATGGGGTCGGTGCCACCGACCGGCTTCAGGTCGGTGGGCGGCTCGTCGGGGCTCGACCATCCGGGGCCTCCGGCGCCGGTGCCGGTCGGGTCGCCGCACTGGAGAACCGCAAGCGCCTGACTGTTGGTCATGCGGTGGCAGGGCGTGTCGTTGTAGAAGCCGTCCGACGCCAGCGTGATCACCGCGCCGGTGTTGCACGGAGCGCTGGCGTGATCGAGCGTGATCGGGATGGTGCCCTGGTTGGTCTCGAGCACGAGGTTCGCCGTGCCCTCCTTGAGTTGCTTGTCGGCGGGCTTGGGCGAGGTCTTCTGCTTCGACTCACCCGCGCGCATCTCGTCCAGGTATGCCTGGGCCTGCGCCTTCTGGTCGGCCGGGACCTCCGGCGGAACCGTCTTTGGGAGCTGATCGAACCGGCTCGGCTGGTCCTGGTAGGAGCACGCGGTCCAACGCGCCGCCTCCCGGTCGTCGAGGACCTTCTTGACGATCAGGGTGGTGGCGGTGGCGACGACCGCGACCACGACCACCGCGGAGACCGACGCGATGACGATCTTGCGGCGGCGTGCCTGTTGCCGGTCACGCTCGAGACGTTCCTCCAGCTTGCGCTTGGCGGCTTCGCGTCGTTCCTCGTTGGTGGACACGCGTTGAGACCCTCCTGAACTCGTGTGCTGGCTCCCCGTCGGCAGCGTGGCGAACCTGTCGTCCCGACAGGTGATCGGCGACGATGCTACCGCGACACGCCAGTCTGCCAGCCGAACCTGAGAGTTGGATGGCCGGGTCGCATCCGGGGGATGAGCACTCCGACCGCTTTGCCACAATGGACGGATGCTGATCACCGGATTTGCCGCGGGGATGTTCCAGACGAACTGCTACCTCCTCGCGTCCGAGGCCGGCTCGGAGGCGGTCATCATCGATCCGGGCCAGGACGCCGCACCCAGGGTTCGGGAACTGCTCGCAGAACACGACCTGACACCCGTGGCGGTGCTGCTCACCCACGGACACCTCGACCACACCTGGAATGCCGCCGAGTTGTGCGACGAATACTCCATCCCGGCCTACGTCCACGGCGCCGACCGACCGATGCTGGCCGACCCGGGCCGGGGCCTGGGCGCGGCGCTCGGGCCCCTCATCGGCTCCCTGACGTTCCACGAGCCGGAGAAGGTCATCGAGTTCGACGACGGAGAGCCCGTCGAGCTCGCCGGTATCCGGTTCTCGGTCGACCTGGCCCCCGGACACACCCAGGGGTCGGTCCTGCTGGGCATCGAGGTCCCCGTGGATGGTGAGGACGCGCCGGTGCCGGTCTGCTTCTCCGGCGACGTGCTGTTCGCCGGGTCGATCGGCCGGACCGACCTGCCGGGCGGAAGTCACCAGCAGCTGCTCGGCTCGATCGCGGCGAAGCTGCTGCCGCTGCCCGATCACACGCAGGTACTTCCGGGCCACGGCCCGCAGACCTCCATCGGGCAGGAGCGGGCGACCAACCCGTTCCTGGCCGACCTGTCCACCACCGCAGACGATGCACCGAAGAAGGGACGATACGGACTGTGAGCGGCAATCTCGACGGGGCTCGAGCCAAGGACTTCGCCGCGCCGCGGGGCATTCCCGACTACTACCCGCCGACGTCGGCGGACTTCCGCCGGGTCCGCGACACCATGACCCAGGCCGCGCGCCTCGCCGGCTACGGGCACATCGAGCTGCCCATCTTCGAGGACACCGCACTGTTCGCTCGGGGTGTCGGCGAATCCACCGACGTCGTCAGCAAGGAGATGTACACCTTCACCGATCGCGGCGACCGGTCGGTGACGCTGCGCCCGGAGGGGACCGCGGGTGTGGTCCGAGCGGTCATCCAGCACGGGCTCGACCGCGGGGCGCTGCCGATCAAACTCTGCTACGCGGGCCCGTTCTTCCGCTACGAGAAACCGCAGGCGGGACGCTACCGACAGCTGCAGCAGGTGGGTGTGGAGGCCATCGGTGTCGACGACCCGGCGCTCGACGCCGAGGTGATCGCCATCGCCGACGAGGGCTACCGCCGGCTCGGGCTGACGGGGTTCCGGTTGGAGATCACCTCCCTCGGCGACGACGCGAGCCGCGGTCCGTATCGGGAAGCGTTGCAGGAGTTCCTGTTCGGGCTCGACCTCGACGAACCGACCCGGCATCGGGCGCAGATCAACCCATTGCGGGTGCTCGACGACAAACGTCCCGAGATCAAGGCGGCGACCGCCGACGCGCCGCTGTTCATCGACTACCTGTCCGACGACGCGCGGGCCCATTTCGACACCGTGCTGACCCACCTCAAACGGCTCGGTGTGCCCTATGAGATCAACCCTCGGCTGGTCCGCGGACTCGACTACTACACCAAGACGACCTTCGAGTTCGTCCACGATGGTCTGGGCGCGCAGTCGGGGATCGGCGGCGGCGGCCGTTACGACGGGCTGATGCGGCTGCTCGGCGCCAAACAGGACCTCTCCGGCATCGGATTCGGGATCGGGGTCGACCGCACCATGCTTGCCATGGAGGTCGAAGGCGTCGCCCATGCCGACACCGCGCGCTGCCGGGTGTTCGGCGTCCCGCTCGGTGCCGAGGCGAAGGCGGAACTGGTCGACGTCGCCGGACGACTGCGGGCCGCCGGGATCAGCGTCGACCTCGCCTACGGAGATCGCGGCCTCAAGGGCGCGATGAAGGCCGCCGACCGCTCGGGTGCCCGGCTCGCGCTGGTGCTGGGCGATCGCGAACTCGCCGAACGGCGTATCGAGGTCAAGGACCTGTCGACCGGGGAGCAGCACGAGGTTGCGCTGGACGAGCTGGTGTCGGAAATCACCCGGCTGCTGGGCTGAACACAGTCGGGGACGACCCGCTCCCGCGGGCGCGAGTGTACGGGACTATCCGACCGTGCGGGATCACTGACCCAATGGCCAGGTTTGTCGCCGACTCCTTGCCGTCGTGATGTGACGAGCCTTACGTTCGGTCGGCCGGGCCTGCACATGCCGTGCGACTCGCGCCGATGACGATCCGCCACAAGGAAGTCTGCAACGATGATCACCGCCCCGCCGGCCGCCCGTTCCCGCTCCCGTGTGTCCGCCGTGCGTGTGGCGCTCTCGCCGGGCGAGTGGGCGAGTGTGGGCGGCATGGTCGCCGCGGTTGCGGCCTTGCACATCATCGGCTGGGTGACCCTCGTGGTGCTCGTCGCCCCCGAACATTTCAGCGTCGGCCAGAAGACGCTCGGTGTCGGCATCGGTCTGACCGCGTACACCCTCGGCATGCGCCACGCCTTCGACGCCGATCACATCTCCGCGATCGACAACACCACCCGCAAACTGATGGGCGAGGGCAAGAGACCGCTGACCGTCGGGTTCTGGTTCTCGCTCGGGCATTCGACGGTCGTGTTCGGGCTGTCGCTGTTGCTCGCGTTCGGGATCAAGCTCGTGGTGGGTCCGGTCGAGAACGGTGCGTCTGCGCTGCACCAGGTGACGAGCCTGATCGGGTCCGCGGTGTCGGGTGGGTTCCTCTACCTGATCGCGGCGATCAACCTCGTCATCCTGCTCGGGATCGTGCGCGTGTTCCGGGACATGCGCCGCGGCGTCTACGACGAGGCACAGCTCGAGGAACACCTCAACAACCGCGGGTTCATGAACCGGATTCTCGGTCGGCTGATGAAGGTGGTGACCAAGTCGTGGCAGATGTACCCGATCGGGGTGTTGTTCGGACTCGGGTTCGACACGGCCAGCGAGGTCGCGCTGCTCGTCCTCGCCGGCGGCAGCGCCGCCGCCGGGCTGCCCTGGTACGCGATCCTGTGCCTGCCGGTTCTGTTCGCGGCCGGGATGAGCCTGTTCGACAGTATCGACGGCTCCTTCATGAACTTCGCCTACGGGTGGGCGCTGGCCAATCCGGTGCGCAAGGTCTATTACAACCTCATCATCACGGGGCTGTCGGTCGCGGTGGCGCTGGTGATCGGGACGATCGAGCTACTCGGGCTGCTCGCGGAGGAGTTCGGCTGGAGCGGGCGCTTCTGGGATGACGTGTCCGGCATCGACCTGAACATTCTCGGCTTCGTCATCGTCGGGCTGTTCGTGCTCACCTGGGCGGTGTCCCTGGCCGTGTGGCGTTTCGGCAGCATCGAAGAGCGTTGGGGCGCCGCGCTGGTCCGCGTCGACGAGAGCTGATACCGACCGTGCGGGTTTGTCGATTTTTCCGCTGGTTGTTCGACACCATGGTGTGACGAGTTTCGCGTCACGTCCCGTCAACACCCTGAGGAGCCGACGATGACCGACACCTACGCATTCCTGATCCGCGAACCCGACTGGGATTCCGATCGCTATCTGGCCGGTACGCCCGATCCCAAGGACGAGATCTTTGCCGCGCACGCTCACTTCCAGCAGGCCGTGGCCGAGCTCGGCGCCACGATCGTCGGCGGTACCGCTCTGCACAACGCCAAACACGGCGGCAGGTGCACGCCGGGTGCGGGTGAGGGTCGGGTCGCCGACGCGGTCTACACCGATGTCGCCTACCCGGACGCGTCCGAGGTGATCACCGGGTTCTACCTCGTCGAGACCGCCGACGAGGACACCGCCCGCCGCATCGCCGCGATGGTGCCGACCGGAAACAGCATCGAATGGCGCAAGGTCTTCCCGATGGGCTGAGGTCCCGTCTACGGCAGGCGACCTCGCGCGGGTTACGGCGATGACACCGGAAGACTTCCGCGACGCGTGGCCGTCGGTGGTCCGCGCCCTCGCGACGATCACCGGAAGCCTCGACGATGCCGAGGATTACGCCGCGGAGGCGTTCGCACGTGCCTCGGCGTACGCCGGTGTCATCGACTCCCTCGGCGCCTGGTGCGTCGCCGCCGGACGACGGGCCTGGGTCGACGACGTGCGCCGGCGTGTGGTCCACGAACGCGCCGTCGTTCAGGTGGCGGCCGCCGGCGACGCAGCCCGGACCGAGGACGACATGTATGCGCCCGAACTCGACGACCGTGTCGCGCTGCTCTTCGTCGCCTGCGACGACGTGCTCGCGGAGGGGGCACGGCTGGTC
>NZ_BAHC01000093.1 GCF_000298195.1 Gordonia rhizosphera NBRC 16068
CTCCGGTCTTGGCGGGCGTGCCACGATCGCGGCCGGCCTCGGCGACGATCTGCCCGTGCACGCGGTCATCGCGGGCTGACGCGGCCTCATCGCCGTCGGCCGTCGGACTAGACTCGCCTCATCGAGCGTTGCCGGTGACCGACGTCGACCCGACGTCGCGCCCCGGTCCACGCGCACGGAGAGGAGGTCACGATGGCCGACGAGGTCGAGACGAGTTCTTCTCTGAACCGTGGCGGGGTGTCGTCGAACGGTGTGCCCGAACCGCAGCTGCCGATGCCGGAACCCGTGGGGGCACCGTCATCGTCGGCGTCCCGGCGGGTGCGGGCACGGCTGGCACGGCGGATGACGACCACCCGCAGCCAGGTGCGCCCGGTATTGGAACCGCTGGTCACGCTGCATCGCGAGATCTATCCCAAGGCCGACGTCGCGTTGCTGGAGCACGCCTATGACGTCGCCGATCAGCGGCATCAGGGGCAGAAGCGCAAGTCTGGTGACCCCTACATCACCCACCCGCTGGCGGTGGCGACGATCCTGGCCGACCTGGGTATGGACACCACGACCCTGGTCGCGGCGCTGCTTCACGACACGGTCGAGGACACCGGGTACACGCTCGAGGAGTTGGAGAAGGATTTCGGTTCCGAGGTCGGCCATCTCGTCGACGGGGTGACCAAGCTGGACAAGGTCGCACTGGGCAGCGCCGCGGAGGCCGAGACCATCCGCAAGATGATCATCGCGATGGCGCGCGATCCGCGGGTGCTGGTCATCAAGGTCGCCGACCGGCTGCACAACATGCGCACGATGCGATTCCTGCCGCCGGAGAAACAGGCCCGCAAGGCGCGGGAGACGCTGGAGGTCATCGCGCCGCTTGCGCATCGCCTGGGGATGGCGACGGTGAAGTGGGAACTCGAGGACCTTTCGTTCGCCATCCTGCACCCCAAACGCTACGAGGAGATCGTGCGTCTCGTCGCCGACAGGGCGCCGTCGCGGGACACCTACCTGGCCCGGGTGCGCGCCGACATCAACAACGCTCTGGGTGCGGCACGCATCACCGCCACCGTCGAGGGGCGTCCCAAGCACTACTGGTCGATCTACCAGAAGATGATCGTCAAGGGCCGCGACTTCGACGACATCCACGACCTCGTCGGCATCCGGATCCTCTGTGACGAGGTGCGGGACTGCTACGCCGCGGTCGGCGTGGTGCACTCGCTGTGGCAGCCGATGGCCGGGCGGTTCAAGGACTACATCGCCCAGCCGCGCTACGGCGTCTACCAGTCGCTGCACACCACCGTGATCGGCCCCGAGGGCAAACCGCTCGAGGTGCAGATCCGCACCCACGACATGCACCGGACCGCCGAGTTCGGGATCGCCGCGCACTGGCGGTACAAGGAGAGCCGCGGGAAAGGGAAGGGCCCCCGCAAGTCCGACACGGCCGAGATCGACGACATGGCGTGGATGCGGCAACTGCTCGACTGGCAGCGGGAGGCGGCCGACCCCGGCGAGTTCCTCGAATCCCTCCGCTACGACCTGGCGGTGCAGGAGATCTTCGTCTTCACCCCGAAGGGGGATGTGAT
>NZ_BAHC01000092.1 GCF_000298195.1 Gordonia rhizosphera NBRC 16068
CCCAGGCGCGCATCGACTCCGGCAATCAGCCGCTCATCGGCGTCAACAAGTATCTGGTCGACGAGGACGAGGAGATCGAGGTCCTCAAGGTCGACAACTCCAAGGTGCGCGCCGAACAGCTGGAGAAGCTCGAACGGCTGCGCGCACACCGCGATCAGGCGGCCGTGGACAAGGCGCTCGCGGATCTGACGCGGGCCGCCGCCGAGACCGGCGGTGGTATGGAGAACAACCTGATGGCACTGGCCATCGAGGCCGCCCGCCACCAGGCCACCGTCGGTGAGATCTCCGACGCGATGGAGAAGGTCTATGGTCGCCATCAGGCCGAGATCAAGACCATCAGCGGGGTGTATCGACATGAGGCGGGTGACGTGAGCAACGTCGACGACGCGATCGAGATCGTCCGGCAGTTCGCCGAGGCCGAGGGACGGCGGCCGCGCGTGCTGGTCGCGAAGATGGGCCAGGACGGCCACGACCGAGGCCAGAAGGTGATCGCCACCGCGTTTGCCGATCTCGGCTTCGACGTCGACGTGGGCCCGCTGTTCGCCACGCCCGAGGAGGTGGCCGCGCAGGCCGCGGACAACGACGTGCACGTCGTCGGTGTGTCCTCGCTTGCCGCGGGTCATCTCACGCTCGTGCCGGCACTGCGACAGGCGTTGGAGGCGGTCGGTCGTGACGACATCATGATCGTCGTCGGCGGCGTGATCCCGCCTGGCGACTTCGCGGAGTTGTACGAGGCGGGTGCCTCCGCGATCTTCCCGCCCGGCTCGGTGATCGCCGACTCGGCCGTCGAACTGGTCACCAAGCTCGCCGACAACCTGGGGCTCGAACTGGCCGGGGTCGCCGCCGAGTGACGGCCGAGCAGCGAGGCGCCGTCGCCGCGGGGCGGCGCCAGGTCGACGTCGATGCGCTCGCGGCGGCCGTGCTCGCCGACAAGCGCGCCGACCTCGCCCGGGCGATCACCCTCGTCGAGTCGACGCGCCCGGATCACCGCGCCGCGGCCCAGGAGCTGTTGCTCCGGCTGACCCCGCATGCGGGGAACTCGTTCCGCGTGGGGATCACCGGTGTGCCCGGGGTCGGGAAGTCGACGACCATCGAGACGCTGGGTATGTACCTCATCGAGCAGGGTCACAAGGTGGCCGTGCTCGCGGTGGACCCGTCGTCGACGCGGACGGGTGGGTCGATCCTGGGCGACAAGACCCGGATGGGCCGGCTGTCGACGGAGCGCAACGCCTACATCCGGCCGTCGCCGACCTCCGGCACGCTCGGCGGCGTCGCCAAGGCGACCCGGGAGACGATCGTGCTCGTCGAGGCCGCCGGCTTCGACGTGGTGCTGGTGGAGACGGTGGGCGTCGGGCAGTCCGAGGTGACGGTCGCCAACATGGTGGACACGTTCACCTTCCTGACGCTGGCGCGGACCGGGGATTCGTTGCAGGGCATCAAGAAGGGTGTCCTGGAACTCGCCGACGTCGTGGTGGTGAACAAGGCCGACGGCAAGCATGTCACCGAGGCGAAGTCCGCGGCCCGCGAGCTGAAGAACGCGCTGAAACTGATCCACCCGCACGACGAGCTCTGGGTGCCGCCGGTGCTCACCATGAGCGCCATCGAGAACACCGGCGTCGACGAGTTCTGGCGAACGATTCTGCGCCACAAGGAGATCCTCACCGAGGCCGGCGAGTTCGCGGCGCGCCGCAACCAGCAGCAGATCGACTGGACGTGGGCAATGGTGCGCGACGAGGTGCTGTCGCGGCTCGCGGAGAGTCCCGGTGTGAAGGCCATCCGGACCGACGTCGAGAAACTGGTGAGGTCGGGCGATCTCACGCCGGCACTTGCCGCCGCGCGCATCGTCGAGGCCTTCGACGCCCGATCAGAACACTGATCGCGCCGCTGTCATCGTTCTCGAGACAGGTTGCGGGATGTGTCAGAGTTCGGTCTGGATCGGTGCCGGGGTCGCGGCGACCGCGTCGAGGACCGCGATGTTGTGTGCGACATCGCGACTCTCGCGTTCGGCGATCCGGGTGACCGCGTGATCCAGCGCGCCGGCAAGGCCCGTCGGATCGAAGACGAGCCCTGCTTCATGGGCGACCTGTACATCGCGCGCCCGGATGGTCAGCGGACGCGCGAAGGACGGTTCGTACGCCAAGATCGTCGCGAATCGCCATGCGCTGTCGCGTAGGGCCTTGATCGCCTCGTTGATGACGAAGATCTGGTTGTCGGCGAGGACGGTGTAGATGTCCGCCAGCGCCGGCGAGAGTTCGTTGATGTCGGCGACCACACCGTTGGTCTGGCTGGCCAGCACCGCGTTGATCCGATCGAAGTCCCGGTGAATCGCCGTCAGTCCGGATCGGCCGGCGACCTGCACGGTGGCGATCCCCAGATCGAGGACGATGTGGCTGGTCACCCCGGACAGCATGTGCTGCACGATGATCGGATCGGGATCCTCGGCGTGCTGGAACGTCGTGCGCCACGACCGGGTGGGCTTCGGGTAGTTCTCCGGATGGAACCAGCCGTTGATGGCGTCGAGGTAGCGCGACGCGAAGGCGACGTCGAGTTTCTCCATCCGCGGACCGTCGTCGAAGACGCCGTCGTCGACGGCCACGCCGACCGCCAGCGTGATGCGCTTGTACAGTGCGGCGAAGTAGCCCAGTCGGCTCGGTGCTTGGCCGGCCCACTCGATGATCTCGTCGAGCGCCGCCACCACGTCGGCGATCGTGGTGACGGGCGGTACTGGAGCCGGTGACGGGTCGGGCGGCATATCGGTGATTATCGGCGCGTCCGTCCGCCGTGGAGTGCTGATCGGGGGCAATTCATCTTGTGGACCGACTGATCGAAGGGGGCGCTGACCGTTGTTTCGCTGACAGGTCGAATGCGTTCCGCGGAAAACGGCGGTTGGCGCCCTGAAGTCGACGCCTGAGCGGTGCGCGGATGCGCCGGTGTCGATGGCTGCCCGGTCATGTGAGGTTTTCGGGGTCCGCTGAGTTCTCCGTCACCTCACCCGGTGAGTCACGATAGCCGGGCGCGCACCGCCTGCTTGTCGATCTTGCCGACCGCGGTGGTCGGCAGGGAGGCCACGACCGTCAGTGTGTCCGGCAGTTTGAACGACGCCAGGCCACGAGCGGTCAAGAAGGTCCGCGCGTCGCGGAGGGTGAGAGCTCGGTCGCGTGGATGGTCGGGGGAGACGACGACCACGGCGCAGATCCGTTCGCCCAGTGCCTCATCGGGCAGCCCGATCACCGCGGCCTGACGGATGGCCGGGTGCGCGATGAGGTGTTCCTCCACGTCGTCGGCGGCGACGTTCTCACCGGCGCGCACGATGGTGTCCTTGATGCGTCCGGTGACGGCGAGATGCCCCGACGGCAGCCGGCGCACCCGGTCACCGGAACGGTAGTAGCCGTCGGGGGTGAACGACCGCGCGTTGTGCTCGTCGGCCCGGTAGTAGCCGCGGATCGTGTACGGGCCGCGGACCAGCAATTCCCCCTCGGCCCCGTCCGCCACCTTCTCGCCGTTTTCGTCGACGATGCGGATCTCGTCGAAGGTCGACATCGGAATACCCTGCGTGGTGTGCACAAGGTCGCGGGGGTCGTCGAGCCGGGTGTAACAGATCAGGCCCTCCGCCATGCCGAAGACCTGTTGCACGACATCGCCGAGCGCGGCGTCGATCCCGACCGCATCCGATTCGCCGAGCTTGGCCCCACCGACCTGGAGCAGGCGCAGCGAGGAGAGGTCCGCCGGCTCCCATTCGGTGGCCGCGCGCCACACCTGCGCGAGAGCGGGTACCAGCGCGGTGACGGTCACCCGGTGCCGCTCGATGAGTTCGAAAGCGTGGTCGGGACTGGGATTGTCGGTGAACACGAGATGGCCGGCGACCGACACCGTGCCGAGAATGCCCGGGCAGCACAGCGGGAAATTGTGCGCGCCCGGGAGCGCGACGAGATACGTGTCGTCGACGCCGAGGCCGGTGACCACGGCGCTCCGGCGCGCGTTGAAGACGTAGTCGTCGTGGGTGCGGGCGATGAGTTTCGGCAGGCCCGTCGTGCCGCCGGAGATCAGCAACAGCGCCGGGAGGGAAGGGTTGGTATCGCCCTCGGCCGGGAGGGTGGCCGTGGCCGGGTCGGCGTCCGGCAACGGCGCGAACGGGCCGGGCTCACCGTCGACGAAGACGGTGGCGATCGACGGGACGCGCCCGCACAGCTGCGTGGCCACGTCGCGGTGGTCGAAGCCGCGCCGCCCGTCCTCGGTGATGTAGGCGACGGCGCCGGAACGCTCGGCGAGATGGGCGATCTCGGTGATACGGTGGGCCGGCAGCGTCATCACCGGCACGACGCCGGCGCGCAGCAGGCCGAAGAAGGTGATGGCCAGTTCCGCGGAGTTGTGCAGTTGCAGCACCGCCCGGTCGCCGGGCCGCAAGCCCGCCGCGGCGAGGCCCGCCGCGCGCCGCGCGACCGCGGTGTGCAGCTGTGCGTAGGTCAATGTGCGGGGGCCGTCGATGGAGGCATCGGTGACGGCCGGGCGATCGGGATGATCACGTGCCGCGGATTCCAGCAGGTGCCCGAGCGGACGTCCACCGAACAGACCCGCCGCCCGGTAGCGTTCGGCGGCACCGGCGGAGTGCGGGGCGAATCCGTCGATCAGGTCCGCGGTCCGCGTCATCGGAATCATCGAATCTCGCACGGGCACTTCCTTTCCCTCGTCGATCGGTGTTTCTCCACGGTGGCGCCCCGACCGTGGCGCACGATTGAAGGATAGTTTAGGCTGTCCTAAGCTCGCGTCCGACGAGTGGTCGCCTGCAGAAGGGAATCCGCACCATGTCGCTCACCGTCGACTCACCCTCTCCGGCCCGGAGCGGGAATCATCACCGCGCCCCCGGCGACGCCGCGGAGGCCGCCCGGATCTGCGCGGCCTGGGCCAGGTCGGGCGGGTTCGACGAATACGTGGTGTACGAACGCGACCACCGGTGGGTGTTTGCCGCAGGTGTCCGGGCGCGCATCGTGCTGACCGCGTCGGCGGTGACGGTGACCCACGACGACGTGTCGGTCACCACGCCGTGGCATACCGATCCGTCCGCGGCGCTGGCGGCCGCGCTCGCCTCGCTCGAGATCCCCGACTGGCGTGTGTACGGCTGGGTGGTCTTCGATTACAGTGCGGCGCACCATGATCTGCAGCGACACGTACCCGACGACGCGGTGCTGGCGCAGCTGATCGTGCCGGAGGTCGAGGCACACGTCGATGCTGCCGGCATCGATACCGGTGATGCCGATCCCGCCGTGGCGTCACTCCTGCGTGAACTGGCCGCATCCGCCGCGGCGCCCGGCCCGGCCACTCCGGTGGCCGTCGACTCCGACCCAGACGGCTATCGGGGACGCGTCGGGGCCGCCGTCGCGGAGATCGGCGCCGGACGGTATGACAAAGTGATTCTCTCCCGACGCGTGGACATTCCCTTCGCCGTCGACCTCCCGGCGACCTACGCCCGCGGACGGGCCGGCAACACCCCGGCGCGGTCCTTCCTGCTCTCGCTGGGATCGCTGGCCGCGGCGGGATTCAGCCCGGAACTGGTGGTGGCCGCCGACTCCGACGGCACGGTGGTCACCGAACCACTCGCCGGCACCCGCGCCCTCGGGCGTTCGGGGGACCTCGATGAGTCCGCACGCGCCGAACTGCTGCGAGACGCCAAGGAGATCTCCGAACACGCCATCTCCGTCCGCGCGTGCGTGGACGAGATCGCCTCGGTGGCGTTACCCGGCACGACGGTCGTCAGTGAGTTCATGGCCGTCCGCGAGCGAGGCAGCGTCGCGCACCTCGCGTCGACGGTGCGCGGTGAGTTGGCGCCCGACGCCGATGCGTGGCGGGCACTGGCCGTGCTGTTCCCGTCCATCACCGCGTCGGGGATTCCGAAGGCGCGTGCCCTCGACGCGATCTACCGTCTCGAACCGGATACCCGCGGGCTGTACTCCGGTGCGGTGCTCACCGCGTCGTCGGCCGGCGACCTCGAGGCGACGCTGGCCCTGCGCACCGTCTTCGCGACCGACGACGGGGCCTGGCTGCGTGCCGGGGCGGGCATCGTCGCGCAGTCGACACCGGAGCGCGAGTTCGAGGAGACCTGCGAGAAGCTGGCGAGCGTGGCGCCGTTCGTGGTTCGCCGGGACCGATCAGCCGATCAGCGGTGCCAGCGTCTGTCCCAGCAGTGAAACCCGGCCGGGGACATGGCCGTTGGCGGGCGCGTTGACCGTGAATCCGTCGATGCCGGTCGCGAGGAGGTCCGCGTAGTGTGCCGCGACCTCGTCGGGATCGCCGACGATCGTCGTCGCGCGTCGGATCTCGGCCGCCGGATTGCGTTCGAGATAGGCCTCGAGTTCGGCGACGGCCTCGTCATGGGTCGGGGCGATGCACGCCGAGGTCTGCAGGCTGACGGTGATCTCCGAGCGGTCCCGGCCGAGCCGGTCGCAGTGCGCGGCGAGGGCGTCGAGTTTGCGGCCGATGTCGCCGGGCGCGCAGATGATGTTGGACTCGTCGGCGTACTGCGCGACCATCCGCAGCGTCTTCTTCTCGCCGCCACCGCCGATCATCACCGGGATCTTCGACAGTGGGGCCGGGACGTTGAGCGCATCCTGCACGCGATACCACTTGCCCTCGAGGCTGGGTTTCTCCCCGGCGAGCATGCCCAGGATGATCTGCAGGGCCTCCTCGAGCTTCTCGAAACGGTCGGTGAAGGTGCCGAACTCGTAGCCGAGGCTGTCGTGCTCGAGTTCGAACCAGCCGGCACCGATGCCGAGCTGTCCGCGTCCGCCGGAGACGATGTCGAGAGCGGTCACGGTCTTCGCGAGCAGGGTCGGGTTGCGGTAGGTGTTGCCGGTCACCAGTGACGACAGGCGGACCGTCGAGGTGTGCTGCGCCACCGCGGACAGCAGTGTGTAGCACTCGAACATCGCCTCGTCGGGCGTACCCAGGATCGGCAGCTGATAGAAGTGGTCCATCACCAGCACGGTGTCGAAGCCGGATTGTTCGGCCTCCACAGCCTGGGCGACCACGGTGGGGAAGAGCCGGTCCGCGGGAACGTCGGGATAGGTGAAGTTGGGGATCTGGTAGCCGAGTCGCGTCACGGGATCCGACGCTACGCCCGCGGTCCGGACACCGCAGCAGATTCCCCTGCGAGGCCGTGCGGGCTGTCTGGATTGTCGGATGCGGCAAACGATCTCGCCAACGCGGAGAGCGTCTCGATCAGGTCGTCGAACACCGCGTCGACGTCGGTCGTGGTCGCGATGCGGGCGTTCGGTTCACCCGTCATCGACCGTTCATCGGCGACGGTCATGCCACGCGTGTGCTCACCGGCGAGTTCGACGGCCACGCGCGCGGGCACCGTCTCGACGATGTCCGGCGCGAGGGCGACCATCGCGGCGAACGGATCGTGCAGGTGCGCGATGTAGCCCTCGTCGTGCGCGTGATGGAACTCGAGGTAGAAGCGCAGGGCATCGACGAGGTGCCGGATGAGCACATTGTCGGCGACGGACCGGAGACCGGGCTCGTCGGAAGGATCCGGGCATTCGACGGGGGTGCTGCCCGCTGCCGCCGCGAGCCGGACCAGGTGATCCGGGGTCATCGCCACCGACTCGGTGAGGTCGAGCGAACACACGATCGGCGGTGCGGCCCCGTCCCGTCCGAATGCGGCGAACACCTCGGCCGCGGCCTCCGGGTCCACCGCGACATTCCACTCCGCGACGGGAGTGGTGTTGCCGTGCACGTGGAACGCACCGCCCATGATGACCAGGCGCGCCAACCGGGTCGGCAGTGCCGGATCTCGCCGGATCGCGGTGGCCAGTGAGGTGAGCGGCCCGGTCACCAGGCCGATGAGTTCGCCGGGGCGTGCGGCGGCCGCCTCGATCCAGGCGTCGGCGGCGTCGGTCGGTGCGGCCGATCCGGTGGCCGTCGGCAGTTCGGCGTAGCCGACACCGAGTGGACCGTGGGTGTCCTCGGTGGTCATCAGGTCGGCGACGAGGGGAGTGGGCGCACCGACATGGACGGGGATGTCGCCGCGACCGCACACTTCCAGCCAGGCGAGGTTGTTCGCGGTCACCACGTCGACCGGGACGTTGCCGGCCGTCGACGCCACGGCCACGAGATCGACGTCACGGCGGGCCAGCAGATACAGCAGCGCCACCGAGTCGTCGATACCGGTGTCGCAGTCGAAGAAAACGGGGATCACCGGTTCATTGTGGCGAATGCCCGGCAACGGGAGAACACCAGTCAGGATCACAGCCCGACACGGTGGACATGACGCGCGGTGTCCGTACGGTCGGTGCCATGAGCACACAACAGACTGCCTTCGAGTGGACGGAGACCAATCGCGAGTGGTTGATCGAGAACCCCATCCGGATCGTGGCCTATGTGGTGGCCGCCCTGATCGCACGCTACGTGCTGCATCGGTTGATCGATCGGGCCACCCGTCCGCGGCGGCGTAACGGCGTGGGAGCCGCGCGGCGCGCCCAACGGGCCACCACGATCGGCTCGGTGCTGAAGTCCACGACGTCGATCGTCCTGCTCGTCTGGGTGGTCCTGTCCATTCTCAGTGTGTTGGGTGTCAACCTGGCGCCGTTCATCGCATCGGCGGGGATCGTCGGTCTGGCGATCGGCTTCGGCGCGCAGAACCTGGTCCGCGATTTCGTGTCCGGGGTGTTCATGTTGCTCGAGGACCAGTACGGGGTCGGTGACATCATCGACGTCGGCGAGGCCGTGGGTGAGGTCGAGTCCGTCGGGCTGCGGATCACCACACTGCGCGACATCGACGGCACCCTCTGGTACGTCCGCAACGGCGAGATCGTGCGGGTCGGCAATATGAGCCAGGAATACGCCGTCGCCCGCATCGAGGTCCCGGTCGCGCTGAGCGCCGACGTCGACCGGGCCCAGGAGGTCGCGCTGGAGGCTGCACGAGCCGCTGTGGCCGACGAGGCGATTCGCGACGACGTGCTCGCCGAGCCCGAGATGCTGGGCGTCCAGGACGTCGCCCCCGACCATGATCACGCTGCGGATGACATTGAAGACCAAACCGAACAGTCAGTGGTCGGTGTCTCGCCGCATCCGACGCGACATCCTGCGCGCCTACGAGGAGCACGGCATCGACCTGCCCTATCCGAAGGGCCGTCTCACCGCTCTCACGGGACCGCACACCGGCCCCTCCTGACCGCCCGCTCCCGCCACCCCGCCCGCCCCCTGCGTCGATCCCTAGACCCCGCCCGTCGATCGTGCACACCCGGACGTCGATCGTGCGCACCTGGACGATCGTGCACACCCGGACGTCGATCGTGCGCACCTGGACGTCGAGCGAGCACTGGCATGCACGATGGAAGATTTCCGGCGCACGATGGACGCCTGGGTGCGCACGCTGGACGAAATTCTGTGCACGCTCGACGGGGCCGAACTCAGTTGGCGGAGGCGCCGATGGGTTCATAGACCGCGGCGACCGGGTAGATCTCGACGTGATCCGGCGCCTGGGTATCTCGGCTCGACACCGCGCCGGCGATCAGTGCGGTAGCACCGCATGCGCGCCCGGCCGCGCTGCCACACAGCATCTTTATCTTTGGGAGTGGTTGCCAGCTCCGGGAAGTCGCGCCGAGCGCTATCTGAATACCGTTTCGCGCGCGCAGGGCATTTCGTTGGACGTCGGCCTTGGTCTGTAGAGAAATAGGGTCGATTAGGCGTTTTAACAGTCAGCCTGTTAAATTGTTACCAGGCCGGAGACACCGCGCCACCCATCAAAGCCAAGGGAGACACCATGTCCGCCGCTGACACCACCAACCCGCCCATCGCCGAGCAGTTCGCCGGCGTCGCCGCCGTGATCGACGGGGGAGCATCCGCGATCGCCAAGGCGTTCGACGAGACGCTCGGTGCCTACCGTGGATCGGCGACACGAGTGCTCGACGCCTACGAGAAGACCTCCAGCGCCGCAATCGACTTCGGCAAGGAACGATTCGGCGCGACCGCCACCACCCCAGAGTGGATCGAGAAGATCGTCGCCCCCCAGTCGGCGCTGGTTCGCGACCTCCACGCTTCCGCCATTTCCAGTGTGCGTCGCACCCTCGGGTGATACCCGGTTGTACGTTCGACACATGGGCGCCGAGGTCAACGACTTCGGCGCCCATGTGTCGTGATTGGACCTATCCTCTTCGACGCCGCTCGATCGTCGCCTCACGGAACGTTGTGTACATCTCCTCCAGTGCAGCGCGCTGGGCGTTGGTCAGATCCCGGTCCCGCCGGATCGCTGCAACCACTTCGGTCTCGTCACCATCCTCGCGGGCTCGCTTGGCCTCAGCCGTCAACAGGTCTGCCGACATGTGCAGTTCCGCTGCGATAGCCTCGAGCACACGATTGCTCGGCTCCCGGAGATTGCGCTCGATCTGTGAGAGATACGCATTGGAGATGCCCGCTGCAGAAGCAACCTGACGTAGCGGCATCGAGGCCAACTCGCGTTGCCGGCGGATCAACTCGCCCAACGTCAGCCGTGACTCGTCAGCAACCATGACGTCAGGGTAGCCGCAATGGGTGAGCGCTCGATGCTCTACGGACGTGTGGGCGAGAGGGAGTAGCGGAGGTCACTGGCCGCTGGCCGACGCGACCGAAGGTGCGTCGGTGCGTCCCCTGGCGGGACACGAACTCCGGCCGCGGCGCGGACGCCGTAGTGCCGATCTGCCTGATCGAACTACTGGTCCACCAGTGATCGTGACCTGCGCTCGTACGCCGGCCGCATCTGCGGAACGGCGCGTCTCCCGAACTCTCAGAGAGGAATTGGGACACGCCCTACGGTCCCGTAGCCGCGGCACGATCCCGGGGATCGTCGGTCTCGCGATCGGTTTCGGCGCGCCGGACCTGGTCCGCGATTCTTGACCGCCCGCTCCCACCGTGCCCGCACCCAGCGTCGAGCGTGCGCACCCGGACGTCGATCGTGCACTGGCATGCACGATGGACGATTTCCGGCGCACGATGGACGCCCGGGTGCGCACGATGGACGAAGTTCTGTGCACGCTCGACGGGGCCGAACTCAGTTGGCGGGAGCGCCGATGGGTTGGTAGACCGCGGTGACGGGGTAGATCTCGACGCGATCCGGCGGCTGTAACAGCGCCGGGTCCTCGCCGGGGAGAAGCTCGGTCGCCAAGATGGCCTTTGTGGCGTCGTGCAGGGCTGTCTCGGTGTCCGCGAGTGAGATGACAACCTTGGCGCCGTCGGCGCCACGGCACACGTACGCCGAACGCACCCCCGGTACCGACATCGCCGCCGGGACGATGCGGTGCTCTTCGGCGAACTCGGACGCGGCGACCTGCTCTGGTGGGGCGCGGCGCACTTGTCGCCGCAGGGCAGGGGCACGGTCGGGTCGCGGTGATCTCCGGGCCCGCCGGTGTCGGGAAGACACGGCTGACCGATGTGGTCGACGACATCGCCGGGAACCTGGGCCTGCCCGTTGCCTCCGGACGCGCGGTCGACGACGCGATCCCACGTGGTCTCGTCGTCATCCTCGAAGACCTGCACTGGGCCGACCGGACGTCACTGCTGTTGCTACGTCATCTCGTCGCGGACCTCTCCGGTGCCCGGTTGCTCGTGGTCGTCACCGTCCGGGATCCCGCCGGGCCCGCCGAACAGGAACAGGCGTCGGAGCTCCTGACCGAGCTATTACGCGCTCCGGGCGCGATACCGCTCCCGCTCACCGGACTGAGCTCGGTAGAAGTGCGCCGATGGCTCGACGAGGTCCTTGGGCCCGGTACCGTCACCGACGAGCTCGCCGACCGGGTGCACCGGGGCGCCGACGGCAACCCCCTGCTGGTGCGTCTCATCATCGAAGCGATCCTGGCACACGATGGATCGTCGATCCCGGAGCTGTCGTCGGGGATTCGCGTGAGGCAGATGACGCGGGGCCTTCTCGCCAGGGTCGAGCCGCCGACTCGCGAGATGCTTTCGGCCGCAGCGGTACTCGGTGAACACATCGACCCGACGGTGGTGGGCCGGATGCTGGATCGTCCCGACGTCGAGATCGCCGGTGCTATCGAGGAGGCCACCCTCGCCGGGATACTGCGCTCGATGCCGGGGAGTCTCGCGTTCACCCATGCGCTCGTGCGCGACGCCGTCTACACCGACATCGGCGAGGTGGAGCGCCGGACACTTCATGCGGCTGCCGCCCGAGTCCTCGGTGAGCGCGCGGATTCCGACGACGTGGCCGGCATCATCGCGACCCATTGGCGAAACGCCGGCGACGCGGCGTCCGCCGAGCGGTGCGTCACGTGGGCGCAACGGGCCGCCGACGCCGCGTGGACCTCATACGCACACGACGAGGCAGCCCACTTCCGGTCCATCGCGCTGGAGGCCATGCCGGACGATCGTGAGGGCCGCCGCCGAGATCTGCTCATCGCGGCCGCGCGCGCCGAATTCGCCGCTGGCCAGATCGCGACCAGCCTCGATCGCTGTTGCTGCGCAGCCGATCTCGGAGAGAGTGTCGGTGATGGTGGGACGGTCGCGGAGGCGGCGTTGATCGTCAGTGGAATCGGGTCGGCGCCGGTGATGGGAGTCGTCGACGAGCTGTGCGGTCGGGCGCTCGACATGCTTCCCGACGGGGACCCTGCGTTGCATGCCCGACTGCTCGCCCAGCGTGCGCTCGCCGCTGCCGAACGTGAGGACGTTGCGGCGCTGCGGATGCTGTCGGAGACCGCTCTCGGGCTCGCCGAACGCAGCGCCGACCCCGACGCGCTGCTCGATGCCGTGCACGCTCGCCACTTGGCGCTGACAGCGAGTGGACATGAACGCGAACGCGAACAGCTCGCGCGTCGGGCGATCGCCATCGCGGACCGCGCTGGACAGCCCCTCGCGACGATGTGGGGACACGTCTGGATGGCCGATGCGGGTTTCGGGACAGGCGATCTCGCGCTCATCGAGACAGCGCTGACCGAACTCGAACGCGTCGCCGCCCGACGACACCTCCGCCTGGCGCGGTGGCATGCGCTGCGGCTACGGGCGGCGCTCGCCCTGCTCCGCGGTGACATCGCACAGGCGATCGCCCACAACGATGGGGCGGCGATGCTCGGCGATCGCGGGGGAAACCGACGAGGCACGTGCCGCGTTCGAGGAATTCCGACACATCCCCGACCACGATGGCGGCGGTCCCCGCTGGGTCCCACTTATGACTCAGATCGCTTATGCCGCAGTCATTCTCGATGATGCGGATACGGCGGGAAAGGTCTTCGACCGCCTCGGGTTCCTGCGCGACGACTACGGTCCGGGTGGCGGGGTGAGCAGCCTGGGTGCCTTCGCCCGTGTGCTCGGTGACCTGGCTCGGATCGCGGGCCGGGTCGACCAGGCCATCGAACTGTACGAGAACGCGATCGTCATGAACACGCGTCTCGGCGCGAGACCCTATGTCGCGCTGAGCCGACTGGGACTCGCGATCGCATTGGCCGGCCGTGACGCCGACGGTGACACCAAACGTGCGACGGCGCTCGCACGCAGCGCCGCGGAAGAGTGTCGGCGGCTCGATCTCCCGGGACATCTGCGGACCGCGACCGACCTCCTCCAGGTGATCGACCGCCGCGCGGCGCCGACGCCACCGGAGAACCCCTTGTCGAAGCGGGAGAACGAGGTCGCCGCGCTCGTCGCCGACGGGCTGTCGAACCGGGACATCGCCGGGCGGCTGTATCTGTCCGAACGGACCGTCGAGGCCCATGTGCGCAGCATCCTCACCAAACTCGGCTTCGTCAATCGCACCGAGGTCGCGGCGTGGGTGGTGCGGACGACCTCGGGCGCCTGAGGACCGGTGGTCGTCAGACCGCCACCATCGGCTCGGTCTGCCGCGCTGTCGTCGACCGGAAGCCACGGAAGACCAGGTAGGTGGCGAACCAGATCTCGAACGCGAACACCGGCACCGCGCAGACCATCGCCACGCCGCCCGACTGCTCGATGGCACCGAACAGTTGTGCCAGATTGCTCAGCAGAACGAGCGCGCCGCCGCCCAGACCGAGCAGCGCGATCCCCCTGGGTACCACCTGCGATCGACGCAGCAACTCGGCGATCACCAGGGTGTTGACGCTGATCACGAGTCCCTGACCGGCCAGAAACGCTCCGTCATGTATGCCCACGAGGCTCTCACCGAACGACGAGGTGGCGGTGCCGGGTGTGCCGCGCATCGACAGGATTGCCAGCAGCGGCAGCGTGCCCGCGACGATGACTGACCCCTCGAGGATGCGAAGCGCCGCAAAGCTACCTGCGAGAGCCGGGCCGCGGACACGCAGCGCGGTGAACAGCACCACCCCGTTGCCGACGCAGCCGAGGGCGAGCAGTACCTCGAGTAGGACGCCCACCCGGACGGCCGTGTCGGTCCCGGCGCCCGACAGCCAGCCGGGATCGGTGAGCGACGAGCCGAAGGCCACGACCGCGGCCACCGATGTTATATGGGTGCAGTAATAGAGCAGGCCGGCTAGCAACGCATAGGTACGCATACGGGACATGGGGATTCCGTTCTCGAGGGGACTGAGGAATACACCGCCAAATCGTGTCTACGGCGTATACCGAAAAGGTAGGGTATACGCTGTATATATGTCAACCGAGGCGCGTTCCCGCACGTCACGAGTGGGTCTGGATCGGGATCGGATTCTGCGGACCGCAGTGACCTTGGCCGATGATCTGGGTTTGGAGGCGACGAGCATGCGCCGGATTGCCGAGACCCTCGGCGTGACCCCCATGGCGCTCTACAAGCACGTGGCCAATCGCGAGGAACTCGTGGACGGCATGGTCGATGCGATCATCGCCGAATTCGGCCCGGTGCCCACCGATCTCGGGTGGAAACAGGCGGTGCGCGCCCGCATCCTGTCGGCTCGGGC
This sequence comes from Gordonia rhizosphera NBRC 16068, assembly GCF_000298195.1. Lineage (GTDB taxonomy): Bacteria > Actinomycetota > Actinomycetes > Mycobacteriales > Mycobacteriaceae > Gordonia > Gordonia rhizosphera. The sequence goes on from NZ_BAHC01000092.1 coordinate 14,841, forward strand.
CGTCATTGTCGGCCACGAATGGGCGAGCACCGCGATCGAGACCCGGACCCGGGCGAGTCCCGCCGTGCTCGCCCACATGGACGCGTTGATGGGGCTGATGTTCTCCGGAGGGTTGTCGGCCGATCTGGTACACCACTCGATGCACGCGCTGAGCACCCGAATGTGGGGTTTCACCCGCGACGTCCTGCCGACCCCGACGATGCCGGAAGACCCGGCCGCGCGGCGGGAGGCGCTCGAGGGTTTCGCGGAGATGTATCCGAACATCGTCACGATGGCGACCACCGCACCGCACGCCGGTGCGGACTGCGACGCCCAGGCCGAGTTCGAGTTCGCCCTTGACATCCTGCTCGACGGTATCGAACGACTGCACGAGAGAGGATGGTCCTCGCAGACCACCCGCTAGCCGGTCCGCACCTGTCCGGTCGCGATGGTGGAGGTGTTGAGAAGCGTGGTAGGCAAGGTTATGTACGACGGATTCTCCGACGGGCCGTTGATCGGCCACTCGGAAGAACTCGTATGGTGGGCCGACCTGCTACAACGACTGCCCCGAACCGGCGGACTCCTCGCGCTGGTGGGCGAGCCCGGAATCGGCAAATCGCGACTCCAGCTTGCATTCAACGAGTCCGCGGGGGCGAAGGGTTTCCGAGTTCTGCACCTGCGCTGCCGCGAAACCGACGCCGCGTCGGCGTATCGGCCGCTGATCGAGGCGCTGGCGCCGTTGTCGCGGCCGGGCGGGCCGCTCGCGGGTGAGGCCGATCAGGTCTATCGCAGTGCGCTGACCACACTGCGACGACTATGGGAGGGCGGCGACCCCGAGACCGCGCCGCTCACGGTGGCCGAGAGTGCCGTCCGGGTGTTGTCGCTGTTGGCGGGAGACCGTGGACTCGTGGTCGCCGTGGACGACGTGCAATGGGCCGACCCGGAGACGCTCGTGGTCCTCGAACACCTCGCCCGCACGGTCGACCTCACCCCGATCGCGTTGACGGTGACGGCGCGTACCGACCCTGTCGGTGCCGCGCGGATCGCCCGCATGGTCGACACACCGGCGGCCCGCGTGACCGAACTCGGCCGGCTGGCACCGACCGAACAGAAGGAGATGGTCGTCTCGCAGCTGGGACGCGATGTCCCTTCTGACGTCATCGAATTCGTGGCCGAGCGCGCCGAGGGTCTGCCGCTGGCCGTCGAGGAGTTGCTGGCTGATCTCCTCCGACACGGCGCCGCCTACCGTGACCACGGCGCCTGGGTGGTGCGTCGCGAACGATTCGTCGGCGTGACGGCGACCTCGATCGCGGCCGCCGTCGAGGCCCGCCTCGCACAACTCGACGCCGACGCGCAGGTTGTCGCCGTGGCGGTCGCCCTGCGCGACGACGATTCGACGTGGGACGACCTCACGCAGATCACCGGACAGCCCGCGGACCGGGTGGCTACAGGGTTGGCCGATCTGGTCACGGCGGATGTGCTCATCTCGGTCGGCCGGGGGCGCTACCGATACCGGCACGGGCTCATCGCCGATGCGGTACTCAGCGCATCCAATCCGTCCATTGCGCAACGGCTCGCGCGCGGGGCCGCGCTCGACCTCCAACAGCGACCCGGCTCAGGGCCCGATCGGGCGGCGCAGATGGCACGGCTGTGGGAATGCGCCGGGGACCCCGACGCGGCCGCGCGGGCGCACATCGAGGCGGCGTCGGGATGGCTGGCTCAGGGGGCGGCCGAGACGGCGATTCTCAGCGCGCGGGCGGCGCTCGCCCGGTCCCGGACAGTCGAGTTGCGGTCGGCAGCGGCGGATGCGCTGAGCGAGGCATTGACCCGCACCGGCAGGTTCGCCGATGCCCTGGCCCTGCAACCCGATGTCCTGACCGACGGTGATGTCCTGACTGGCGGCGACTCGCTCCTCGCGCCGCGGAGAGCGTTGGCCTACTGCCGATTCGCCCGATGTGCGATGGAGATCGGGCAGCCGGATCGCGCCGCGCGCGATCTCGACGCCGCCGAAGCGCTGGATGTCATACCCGTCGAGGTGTACGCGCTGCGTGCAACGCTGGCCTTCGAGGCCGGGGACGCCGACGGCGCCGCCGGGCTCGCCGCGCGTGCCGTCGCGCTCGCCGAGCAGGCCGGAAACCTGCGAGCGCTCGGTTCGGCACTACTGGTGCAGGCGCGTGTACTGCGATCTCGTGACCCGGCCGACGCGATTCCCGGACTGGAACGGTTGGTCGATCTGGCGGCGGAGCACACCATGCCGGTCACATATGAGCGGGCGATGCTGGAGCTCGGCCTGGTCGACCGGTTGACGACCAACCGGGCCGACCGTCTGCTCGAAGCGCGCCGGCTCGCCGTCGAACGCGGTTCTGTGCACACGCGGGCGGTCGCCGAGACCAACCTGTGGCCGGTGCTGGCCGAAAGCGGTGACCTGGCGCAAGCCGAGCGGATGTGCGTGGGTGGTCTCGAACTCGCCGAACGCTACCGGCTGAGGTCCGCGCATCCGGCCAGGACGATGTACGTCATGCACGAGGCCGTGCGTGGGCGCTATACGTCAGCGTCCACGCAGGTCGAAGAGTTGCGGGGTGACCCTTTTGTGGGTGGGGCGGAGCTCTATCTGGAGGTCTTTCGCGGTGACGCGAAACGTGCGCTGGCAGCGATAACGCCGGCGATCCCCGGTCTGATGCGGGTACCCGATGCTCGGGCTGCGCCGGCCCGGGGCCTGTACGCCCTCCTGATGGCGGTCGTCCGCGACGACCCGGAACCCGCGCGGCTGATCGCGCAATCCGGGATCGGCGCCTGGTACAACCGGGGCCTCATCCGGCTCGTCGAAGCCGTGGTGGCGGGTCGGGGTGGTGATCGTGTGGCCGCCGATGCCGCGGCAGCCGAAGGGTTCACCGACCTCGACCGCTTCCCGATCATGGCAGCGGCGGCAGCGGTGATCGTCGCGCCGCGATCCATCGACCAGGGATGGGGTGAACCGGAGACCTGGCTGGGCGCAGCCCGCGAGCTGTTCGCCGACCTCGGCAACGAGACGATGCGACAGCGGTGTGGCGCGCTGCTGCGGGCGGGCGGATTCCCGGTACCGCGCCGCGGACGAGGCGACGCCGAGGTCCCGGCCCACCTGCGCCGGCTCGGGATCACCAGCCGCGAGATGGATGTGCTGCTCCTGGTCGCCCAGCACCTGACCAACGTCCAGATCGCCGAGCAGCTGACGGAGTCGCCGCGGACCGTGGACACCCATGTCAGCCGACTGATCGCGAAGGCGCAGGTGTCCAATCGCTCCGAACTCTCCGCGCTCGTCGGCTGAGCGCGGCATCGGGGTTCCCCCGACTCGCCGCGTGCTCCCCGTTATGTCCGCAGTCCGGCGCGATTAAGTCGGTGGCCATCACCGACGACACCGCTTCGCCGGAGCACGAGACTGGTGTCTACCAGGACAAACACGCGCCATCAGGAGCGGATCATGACCACAACCGACTGGACCGACACCACCGACACCGAAGCCGCCAACATCGTCATCGCCCGCCGAATCTTCCGGGAGGGCTTCGGTCAGGGCAACCTGTCCGTCTGCGACGAGCTGTTCGCCGCCGACGTCGTCGAACACCAACGCGGAAACCCGTCTGGGGTGGACGGCGTCAAGGCGATCATCACCACGCTGCGCGGCTGGTTCCCCGACTTCCGGCTCGACGTCGAGGACATCGTCGCCCGTGAGGACATGGTGTGGTGCCGCAGCCGCGCCATCGGCACCAACGAGGGCGGCTTCATGGGTCTGCCACCCAACGGCGGCACGATCGACATCACCGTCTACGACTCCGTCCGCATCAGGGACGGCCGCGTCGTCGAGCACTGGGGTGTTCCCGACCAGCTCGGCGCGGCACTGCAACTCGGGCTGATCCCACTGCCGAAGTGACGTCGTCGACACGATGGTCACCAGAGAGAGGACATGAGATGAGCAAGTTCTACTCGTTCGCCTATGCGGTGGGTTTCACCCCGTGGGAAAAGGCCGGCCAGGCCGGGGCAGACAATCTGACCAGGCAGTTTGCCCGCGAAGAGGAGGAACGCGGCGGTCCGGGCAAGGCGCTCGATCTCGGCTGTGGGACCGGGTCGCACACGGTCGAGTTGGCGCAGCGCGGCTGGACGGTCACCGGCATCGAGCAGATCGAGAAGGCGGTGGAGCGGGCGGGCAAGCGCATCGCCGATGCCGGGGTGAGTGCAAACGTGCTCCGAGCCGACGTCACCACTATGTCGCCTGACGAGGTCGGCACCGGATACGACTTCTTCCTCGACCTGGGGTGCTTCCACGGTCTGACCCCGCAGGAGCAGCAGGCAATGGCCCGCTCGGTGACCGCGCTCGCCACATCCGACGCGACTCTGTTCATGTTCGCGTTCGGAAAGTCGGTCGGACCCCGTTTCATGCCGCAGGGCACCACTCGCGACGACATCGAGGCCGCCTACCGCGACTGGCGTGTAGACGAGGTGCTACCGGCACCCGCACTGCCCGGAAGCCCGCGCATCGGGCACAAGTCGGAGCCGACGTTCTACCACCTGAGGCGCAGCTGACGGAGAGCGTGCGCCCGCCGACGTTCATCGTGCGCACCTCACCGTTGAGCGTGCCCAGGATTGAGAGGCACTAGAGAAACGGAACCGTGATGAGCAAGTTCTACTCGTTCGCCTACGCGGTGCGCTTCACCCCGTGGGAGGAGGCCGGCCAGGCGAACGCCGATGCTCTGGCCGAGATGTTTGCGCGTGAGGAAGCCGAACGTTGTGGCCCTGGCAAGGCGCTTGACCTCGGCTGTGGGACCGGATCGCATACCGTCGAGTTGGCGCAGCGAGGCTGGCAGGTCACCGGCGTCGACCTGGTCGACAAAGCCGTGGAGCGGGCGCGGAAACGAATTGCCGACGCCGGAGTGAACGCGAAGGTTCTCCGAGCCGATCTGACCTCGATGTCGTCCGACGTGGTCGGCACCGGCTACGGCTTCTTCCTCGATCTCGGGTGCTTCCACGGTCTGACCCCGCAGGAGCAGCAGGCGATGGCCCGCTCGGTGACCGCGCTCGCCAACCCCGAGGCGACCCTGTTCATGATGGCATTCGAAAAACCCGCCGGGCCCCGCTTCATGCCACAAGGGGCGACAGTGGAGACGATCGAGGCGGCCTACCGCGACTGGCACGTCGTCGACGTCGAACCGGCACCCCTTCCAGCAAAATCGCGGCGCATGCTCATCAAGTCGGAGCCGACCTTCTTTCGCCTGCAGCGCCGCTGACGGGTAGGTCGTCCGAACGTTGATCGTGCGCAGCCTGGCGTTGATCGTGATCGCGGCGCACGCTCGACGATGAGCTGCGCACGGTCGACGATTCCGGCCGCACGGTCGACGATTCCGGTGCACGGTCGACGATTCCGGTTGCACGGTCGACGGGGGTGAGACGACGGGGGCGAAACAAAGGACCCCGGTCGATGACCGGGGTCCTTTTCTGTGTCCGAGGGGGGACTTGAACCCCCACGCCCGTTAATAGGGCACTAGCACCTCAAGCTAGCGCGTCTGCCATTCCGCCACTCGGACCTCTTGTGTAGCGGAAGCAACCATAGCCGAGGTTGCCCGCGTATCCCAAATCCCGTAGGAGTGAGGGGTGACTTCTGCGTCTACGGTCGGCAGTGCGGTCGACGAAGTGGTGGATCTCGTCAGTCGACTGATCCAGTTCGACACCTCCAACACGGGTGAACCGGAGACCACGAAGGGCGAGGAGGAGTGCGCCAAATGGGTGGCGCAGCTCCTCGAGGAGGTCGGCTACACGACGCAGTATGTGGAGTCCGGACGGCCCGGACGCGGCAACGTGTTCGCGCGTCTGCCCGGCCCGCCCGACTCCGACCGCGGGGCGCTGCTGGTCCACGGACACCTCGACGTGGTGCCGGCCGAACCGGCCGACTGGAGTGTGCACCCGTTCTCCGGGTCGGTCTCCGACGGCTACATCTGGGGTCGCGGCGCGGTCGACATGAAGGACATGGTCGGCATGGCGTTGGCCTTGGCCCGCCAGTTCAAGCGCGACGGTACGGTGCCGCCGCGTGAGCTCGTGTTCTTGTTCACCGCCGACGAGGAGGCGGGCGGACAGTGGGGTGCGCACTGGCTCGTCGCGAACCGGCCCGACTTGTTCGAGGGGATCACCGAGGCCGTGGGTGAGGTCGGTGGCTTCTCGCTGACCGTGGACCGTCCCGACGGCACGCAGCGGCGCCTCTACCTCGTCGAGACAGCCGAGAAGGGCCTGTCATGGATGCGGCTGACGGCCGATGCCACCGCAGGTCATGGCTCATTTCTGCACGCCGACAACGCGGTCACCGAGGTCGCCGAGGCCGTCGCACGGATCGGACGGCACACCTTCCCGCTGGTGATGACCGAATCGGTCGGCGAGTTCCTCGCCGCGGTTTCCGACGAGACCGGGCTCGACCTGCGTCCCGACGCACCGGATCTGGACACGACCCTGTTCAAACTCGGCAATCTTGCGCGGATCATCGGCGCGACGCTGCGTGACACCGCGAACCCGACGATGCTCAAGGCCGGGTACAAGGCCAACGTGATCCCGCAGAAGGCCGAGGCCGTGGTCGACTGCCGGGTGCTGCCGGGACGGCAGGCGGCCTTCGAGAAGGAGATCGACGAGCTCATCGGACCCAATGTCCGGCGGGAGTGGATCACCCATCTCGATTCCTACGAGACGTCCTTCGACGGTCACCTCGTCGACGCGATGAACGCCGCGATCCTGGCGCATGACCCGCAGGGCACGACGGTGCCCTACATGCTCTCGGGCGGCACCGACGCGAAGGCCTTCGCCAAGCTGGGTATCCGGTGCTTCGGCTTCGCACCCCTGCAGTTGCCGCCGGAGCTCGATTTCGCCGCGCTGTTCCACGGTGTGGACGAGCGGGTGCCGGTGGACGCGGTCGTGTTCGGTACCAAGGTTTTCGAGCATTTTCTGTTACACAGTTGATGAGTGCGTCCGGCGTCCGCCGGACGGCCGGGTCGGGATGTCCGTGTTGTGAGAAAGGTGATCTGATGTCGTCGTCGTTCAACCCCTACGATGCGTTGCCCAGTCTGCCCGGCTTCACCCTGACCTCCGAGAGCGTCACCGACGGACGGCCGCTCGCCAGCGCGCAGGTGAGTGGTCTGATGGGTGCCGGCGGCGAGGATCTGTCGCCGCAGCTGAGCTGGTCCGGATTTCCTTCGGGCACCAAGAGTTTCGCGGTCACCGTCTTCGATCCGGATGCCCCGACGTTGTCGGGTTTCTGGCACTGGGCGGTCGCCGACATCCCGGTGTCGGTGACGTCGCTGCCCGAAGGTGCCGGCGACGAGACGGGCAGCGGACTGCCCGCAGGGGCGGTCACGGTACCCAACGACGCGTCGCTGAAGCGGTTCGTCGGCGCCGCGCCGCCGCCCGGACACGGACCGCACCGCTACTTCATCGCGGTGCACGCCGTCGATGTCGAGTCGCTGGGGCTGCCCGAGACCGCCACGGCCGCCTACCTCGGTTTCAATCTGTTCTCGCACGCGATCGCGCGTGCGGTCATCGTCGGCACCTACGAGCAGGCCTCCGAGAACGTCTGAGACCCCGGGGTGGGGGGTGTGGGGTCAGTCCCGCGCGGCGGACCCCACGGCCTCTGCGATGTTGGCGAAACCGCCCGCGCGGACGCGGTCCGCGATACCGGCGTTGATGTCGCGCACCCACACCGGGCCGCCGTAGATGAATCCGGTGTAGGTCTGCAGCAGACTTGCGCCGGCGCGGATGCGTTCCCAGGCCTGGTCGACGGTCTCGATGCCGCCGACGCTGACCAGTGTCACCCGGCCGCCCACCCGGGCGTGCAGCCGCTGCAACACCTGTAGCGACCGCTCCGCCAGCGGTGCCCCGGACAGGCCGCCCGCCCCCATCGCGGCGACGTTGTCGGCGGGGGTGCGCAGGCCGGTACGGGCAATCGTCGTGTTGGTCGCGACGATGCCCGCGAGCCCGAGTTCGACGGCGAGATCGGCGACGGCGTCGATGTCGTCGTCGGCGAGGTCGGGCGCGATTTTCACCAGCACCGGGACCTCGACCTCGGCCTGTACGGCTGCCAGGATCGGACGCAGCGAGTCGACGGCCTGCAGGTCGCGCAGCCCCGGGGTGTTCGGTGAGCTGACGTTGACCACCACGAAGTCGGCGAGCGGTCCGAGCATGCGTGCGCTGAACCGGTAGTCGTCCACGGCGTCGTCGACGGGCACGACCTTGGTCTTGCCGATGTTCGCGCCGATCGGCACCCGGACGGGTCCCGGCCGACGCCTGGCGAGATGGTCGGCGGCGACGGTGGCCCCGGGATTGTTGAAGCCCATGCGGTTGATGAGCGCCCGGTCGGTGGGCAACCGGAACAGGCGGGGGGCCGGGTTACCGGGTTGCGGCTGACCGGTGATCGTCCCGATCTCGGCGTAGCCGAAGCCGATCTGGCCCCACGCGTTGACCGCGGAGGCGCTCTTGTCGAACCCGGCGGCCAGACCCAGCGGCGCCGGGAAGTCGACGCCGAAAACCTCTTGGCGCAGGATCGGATCACCGGTGGCGAGGATCTTCGCGGCGAGGTTCCGCAGACCGGGGGTGTCGCCGGCGATTCGGATGGCGCCGGCGGCGATCCGGTGGATGCGTTCGGGCGACAAGAGGAACATCACCCGCAGCACGAGTGGATAGAGCCATCCGTTGATCCGGCTCAGCACGCCGCGGCTCCGGTGTCCGGGTAGGGGGAGTGGTCGAGGATCTGCTTGCGTGGCGGCTTGCGGCGGCGCAGCAGGACCTTGCGGGTGCCGTCGGTGTAGAGGCGGACCCTTTTGAGTTCCCAGCCGCCGAACTCCGCCTCGATGGACAGCCGCATCGACGCGCTCACCCGAGTGACGTCGGGCGGCAGATTGAGCAGCAGACACTCGTGGGTTTCCGAGCTGACCTCCCACCCGCGGGGATATCGGGAGCCTCGGCGCGCACTATGCGACATGCTCATCCACCTGCCGGTGTGCCGCCCTCGGCGGCATCGCCGGGTGCGACCGCCTCGAGACCGCCCCGCGCCGACAGCACGAGGAGCCGGCCGGTCGCTTCGTCGACGGCGATGTTGTCCGGTTGCGCGACCGTCGGGAACCGATACTTCTCCACGGGTTCGCCCCCGGACAGGTCATAGGCCACCACCTCGTTGTTCGCGGTTGTCGACACCCATGCCAGATTGCGGGTGTCGTCGTAGTCTACGGCGAACGGGCCGTTTGCCACCGGATAGCGGAACCGCATGACCAGCGGGGATCCGAAGAATCCGATGAACTCGTCGTCGCGGGTGTTGGTCACGAGGATGCGGCCGTACCGGTCGACGACGGAGTTCGTGGCGCCGTTGCCGGCCCGCAGCGACAGACCCAGGTCGCCGTCGGACACATTGAGCTGTGTCACCGACGACTGTGCGCGGTCGAGGACGACGACCTGTTCGCCGGGCAGATCGGCCCCCGGTGGCGACACCGTGATGTCGTCGACCCGGACGAAACCGCCGATGTCGCGGACCGGCTCGAGGGCGGAGTCGAACACCATCACGTGTCCGTTGCCCGTCCCGACGAGGACCTGCCCGGAGTCGGTGCGGGCCAGCGCGGTCGGGTCGTCGACGGAGACCTGACTGCTCGTCACCACGCCGTCGCGGGCGATCCGGACGATGACATTCGGGCCGGCGCCGAGGAAGGTGCCGCCGCCGGTCCCGATGATCCGCGTCAGCGGGGGAGTCGTGATGAGCCGGGGTGGGGCGGCCAGTGTCGACGACCCGTAGCTGCGGACCGTGGTGCCGGCCGCGTCGAGCACGACGACGACATCGTCGTCGACCGCGAGGTCACGACCATCCGCGGGGGTCGGCACGACCGTCCCGACCGGACTGACCGCCGAGCCCGGCGGTGCCGGGGCCGCAGTGGCGGGTGTCACAGTCGGCACATCCGGGTTCGCCGAGTCCGACGATCCGCATCCCGAGGCCACCGCCGCGACGGCGACGACCGCGAGCCCGGCCGCCACCATCCGGTGCCCACGGACCGCACTGAACAGGGACAGACGGCGCTGTGGACTCGGCACGTGCATGCCCACCATCTTGCGTCACGAGACACCCGGGCGGACCGGCCGGGGTAGCGGCCGGTGACGCCATGCACACCGATGCTTGGAGGACGCTGAGTCGGGCGATCCGATACCCACCGCCGGCGACCCGTAGCATCATCGGCCGTGACAGACACCATGACCTGGATCCAGGCGATCACGCTCGGCGCGATCCAGGGAATCACCGAGTTCCTGCCGATCTCGTCGTCGGGCCATCTGCGGATCGCGTCGGAGATCATGTTCGGCGAGGACGCCGGTGCCTCGTTCACCGCGGTGACCCAGCTGGGCACCGAGACGGCGGTGCTGGTCTTCTTCGCGCGTGACATCGTGCGGATCGTGGCGGCGTGGTTCCGCGGGCTGAGGAATCGCGACCAGCGGGGCCTGGACTACCGCATCGGGTGGTACGTGATCTTCGCGACCATCCCGATCGGCGTGCTCGGGTTCCTGTTCAAGGATCAGATCCGGACGTCCGGACGCAATCTGTGGCTGGTGTCGTCGGTGCTGATCCTGTTCGCCGGGGTGATCTGGCTGGCCGAACACTATGGGCGCAAGGAACGCTCGATGGAACAGCTCACGTTGCGTGACGGGTTGGTGATGGGTCTGGCCCAGTGCCTCGCACTGATCCCCGGCGTGTCCCGGTCCGGCGCCACCGCCAGCGCCGGTCTGTTCCTGGGGCTGCGCCGGGAGGCGGCGTTCCGGTTCTCGTTCCTGCTCGCCATCCCCGCGGTGACCGCGTCCGGGCTGTTCAGCCTGCCCGACGCGTTCCACCCGAGCGGCGACGGGATGGAGGCGACCGGTGCGCAATTGGCCGTGGCGACGCTGGTGGCCTTCATCATCGGCTACGCGTCGATCGCGTGGCTGCTGCGATTCGTCAGCGTGCACTCGATGAACTGGTTCGGCGCCTACCGCGTCGTGCTCGGCCTCACGGTCATGGGGTTGCTCGCCGGCGGTGTCATCAGCGCCACCTGACCTATGGTTGACACATGACCGTGATTCTGGTGCGCCATGGACGCTCCACGGCCAACACATCCGGAGTGCTCGCGGGGCGGACCCCGGGGATCTCGCTGGACGAGAAGGGCCGTGAACAGGCTGCCGCTCTCGTGGAGCGGCTCGGCGGCTGCCTGGGCGAGATCGTGGCGGTGGCCCGCTCGCCGCTGGAGCGGTGCGCGCAGACCGTGGCTCCGTTGCTGGCCACGCTCGGCGGTGACCCGGACCGTGACGTCCCCGAGGTCGTCGTCGACGATCTTGCCGAGGTCGACTACGGCAGCTGGACGAACCGACCGCTCAAGGAACTGCTCGCCGAACCGTTGTGGAAGGTGGTACAGCAGCAGCCCTCGGCCGCGGTGTTCCCGGACGGCGAGGGTCTCGCGGCCGTGCAGGCGCGCGCCGTCGCCGCGGTCCGTGACCTCGACCGGCGACACGGGGGCGACGACGGCAGCGGGGTGTGGGTCGCCTGTTCGCACGGAGACGTCATCAAGGCCGTCATCGCCGACGCGATGGGCATGCATCTCGACGCGTTCCAGCGCATCGTGGTCGAACCGGCGTCGATCAGCGTGATCCGCTATGGTCCTGCCCGCCCGTACGTGCATACCGTCAACAACACCGCCGTGCTCTCGGTACCCCCGCGGCGACGGGAGAAGGCGGCCCAGACCCAGACGGATGCGGCCGATGATGCGGTTGTGGGTGGCGAGACCGGGATCGACGGGCGCGATCGCGGCATCAGGGCTGCGGCGACCCCCCTCGCACGCGGATAATGAACGACACAGTGAAGGAGGTGTGATGTCTCGCGCGATACACGTGTTCCGGAGTCCGGACCGGTTCGTCGCCGGTACCGTCGGTCAGCCGGGGGACCGGACCTTCTACCTCCAGGCCGTCCACGAAAGCCGAATCGTCAGTGTGCTCCTGGAAAAGCAGCAGGTGGCGATCCTCGCCGACCGGATCGGCGCGTTGCTCGAAGAGATCCATCGGCGGTTCGGCACCCCGATCCCGCCGCCGAACGACCGCGTCGGCGACCTCAGCCCGCTGGTGATGCCCATCGACGCGGAATTCCGGGTCGGGACGATGGGATTGGGCTGGGATGCCGAATCCGAGGCGGTCGTGGTGGAACTGCTCGCGATCACCGAGGGGGAGTTCGACGAGAGCGTGGTCCTCGACGACACCGACGAGGGGCCCGACGCGGTCCGGGTGTTTCTCAGCACCGCAGCGGCACGTGAATTCGCGGCCCGGTCGTCGCGGGTGCTCTCGGCGGGACGCAAGCCGTGCCCGCTCTGCCACGAACCGCTCGATCCCCAGGGGCATCTGTGTGTGCGGACCAACGGGTACAAACGTGACGCCGAACTGAGCAAGTCCCTGGACTTCGTCGATCCCGAGGTGTTCCGGAACCTGAGCATGCAGGACGAGACCGGCTATCTGGAGACCGACCCGACCGAATCCGACGACGACGATCCGCCGCAGCAGGACTGATGTGACCGTCTCAGACCCGTCTGCTCCCGAACCCGATGCGTCGTCGGTCGACGAGACCGACGCACTCCGCCGCGGTGACCTGGTCATCGTCGGACGCATCCCCGCGGCCAGCAACACCACCCTGGTGTGCGACGCGGTGCTGGGCGACACCGAGGTCCGGTGTGTCTACAAACCGGTGCGCGGCGAGGTGCCGCTGTGGGATTTCCCCGACGGGACGCTGGCCGGGCGCGAGGTCGCGTCCTTCCTGATCTCCGAAGCGCTCGGATGGTCGGTGATCCCGACGACGATCTTCCGCGACGGTCCGCTCGGACCTGGCATGGTGCAGCGCTGGGTGGTCACCGCGGAGAACGACGAATCCCCGGCGCGGATCGGATCGTCGGCCGAGCTGCCGGTACCCCATATCGACCTGGTGGACCTGTGCCCCGTGGGCACGATCCCGACCGGGTACAAGGCGATCCTGCGTGCCCTGGATCCGACAGGTGAAGCGGTCGTCCTCGTCCACGCCGACGATCCGCGGCTGCAGCGGATGGCCGTGCTCGACGTGGTGCTCAACAATGCCGACCGCAAGGGCGGCCATGTTCTCGAAGGACTGGACGGCGGGGTGTACGGCGTGGACCACGGCATCTGCCTGCACCACAGCGACAAACTCCGCACGGTCCTGTGGGGGTGGGCGGGCGAAGCGATTCCCGGTCATCTGCTGGCAAACCTGGCCGATCTCGCCGAGCATCTGGCCACGGCCGAGCACCCCCTGTCGGCGCAGCTCGCCGAGCACATCACCGAGGCGGAGATCGGCGCGCTGGCCGAACGGGCCGCCGACCTCGTGGTCAGCGAGACGATGCCGTTCCCACCTGGTCACCGGCCGATTCCCTGGCCACCGTTCTGAGCGGACGCGAGGTTCTTGGGCGACGAGGACCGGACCTGTGGAGGATCACACACGGGCGGGCCATACAGTGGAACCATGCAGTCGTGGCCTGATCCCGCCCTCCCAGACGTCCCGGGCACCGGGCCGGCACTCCGTCTCTTCGATACCTCCGACGCCGCCGTGCGTCCGGTCAGCCCGGGCTCGACGGCGACCATGTATGTCTGCGGCATCACCCCGTACGACGCCACCCATCTCGGTCACGCCGCCACCTACGTGACCTTCGACGTCGTCAATCGTATGCTCCGCGACCTCGGCCACGACGTGCACTACGTGCAGAACATCACCGATGTCGACGACCCGCTGTTCGAGCGTGCCGAGCGTGACGGCGTGGACTGGCGCGAGCTGGGTGCGCAGCAGATCCAACTGTTCCGCGACGACATGACCGCGCTGCGGGTCCTGCCGCCGCGCGACTACATCGGCGCGATCGAATCGGTCAACGAGGTGGTGGAGGTCGTCGGCAAGTTACTCGCCTCCGGCGCAGCCTACGTCGTCGACGATCCCGAGTTCCCCGACGTCTATTTCCGGGCCGACGCGACCGAGCAGTTCGGCTACGAGTCGGGCTACGACCGGGCCACCATGGACCGATTCTTCGCCGAGCGTGGCGGTGACCCGGACCGGCCCGGCAAGCGTGACCCGCTCGACGCGCTCCTGTGGCGGGCGGCCCGGCCCGGCGAACCGTCCTGGGATTCACCGCAGGGCCCGGGACGCCCTGGCTGGCACATCGAGTGCGCGGCGATCGCGCTCAATCGGCTGGGAATCGAGTTCGACCTTCAGGGCGGCGGCAACGACCTGATCTTCCCGCACCACGAGTTCTCCGCGGCACACGGCGAGGCCCTCACCGATTCCCGCCGGTTCGCCCGGCACTATGTGCATACCGGCATGGTCGGCCTCGACGGCGAGAAGATGTCGAAGAGCCGCGGCAACCTGGTGTTCGTCTCGGTGCTGCGTCGCGACGGCGTCCCGCCGGCGGCGATCCGGCTCGCCCTGCTGGCCGAGCACTACCGCGCCGACCGGATGTGGACCGACGCGGTGCTCGCCACCGGCCGCGACCGGCTGCAGCGGTGGCGGGCCGCGACCACGGCCGTCGCCGGTCCCGACGCCGGCCCGGTCATCGCCCGCTTGCGCCAGCATCTCGCCGACGACCTCGACACCCCGAAGGCGCTCGCGGCGGTCGACGGCTGGTGCCGCGACGTGGAGTTGGGCATCGGCGGTTCGGCCGATGCGCCCGGCGAGATCGAACGCGCGGTCGACGCGCTGCTCGGCGTCGAACTGTCCTGACGCGCTGGCCTGACGCGACCGCGGGCGGTGGCCGCCGCGACCGTGTCGGGCGCGCTCGATACAGTGCTTGGCGTGGCACACGCGCAGAAGATCGATCCCGACACCACCGCCGGGGTGTGGACGGTGGTGACCCGGACATCGACCTATCTGTTGGACTTCGATGAGATGACCCTGTTGCGAGCTCCAGGCGTGGGCGGGACCGGCAGCGACGAGTGGGCGGTCAGCCGGCTGCGCCGCGACTCCGAGGACATCCCGCTCCTGGGCGTGAAATCGTGCCGGGTGGGCGAGTCAGCCCAGTTCTGGGTGCGCGCCGCCGACGACCCGGATGTCCGGACCTGGCGGATCACCACGCCGGTCGTGTCCATCGAGCGGATTGGCTGACCTGAACCGCTCAGCCGGTGCCGAACGAGCCCGGTCCGCGACGCTTCAGATAACGCTCGAACTCGGCGGCCAGCGCGTCACCGTCGATCTTCGCCATCACCTCGTCGGTATCCATCTCGGCGTCACCCCGCTCCTCGAGGCCGCGGACGTATTCGGCGATCTCCTCGTCGTCCTCGGTCATCTCGGTGACCGCGCGCTCCCACTCCTCGGCCTGCTCGGGCAGGGTGCCGAGCGGCACCTCGATGTCGAGCACCTCCTCGACCCGGTTGAGCAGCGCGACCGTCGCCTTCGGGTTGGGCGGGGTCGACACGTAGTGGGGGACCGCGGCCCAGAATGACACGGCGGGCAGACCCGCCTGGACGAAGAGATCCTGCAGCACCCCGGTGATCCCGGTCGGACCCTCGTAACGGCTCTCCGCGAGGTGGAAACGCTCCGCCGATTCGCTGCTGTAGGCGGTGCCGGTCACCGGCACCGGGCGGGTGTGCGGGGTGTCGGCGAGCAGCGCTCCGAGCATCACCGTCGTCTCGACGTCGAGGTCTTTTGCGAGGTCCACGATCTCCGCGCAGAACGCCCGCCAGCGCATGTTTGGTTCGATCCCGCGGACGAGTACGATGTCCCGGTCTGCACCAGCCGGGCTGCAGTACGAGATGGACGTCGTCGGCCAGTCGATGCGCCGGGTGACACCGTCGACCTGCTTTACGGTGGGCCGATTCACCTGGAAGTCGTAGTAGTCGTCGGAATCGATGTCGGCCAGGGGAACCGCATCCCACGTCAGCGCGAGATGCTCGACGGCGCTGCTCGCGGCATCGCCCGCGTCGTTCCATCCTTCGAATGCGGCCAACAGGATGGGCCTGCGGAGCCGGGGAAGGTTCGACCTCTGCTCAGCGTTCACTGAACCAGCCTACGACCGAACCCCGAGAGAGGGCGAACTACGCTGTCAACCATGTCCAACCCGATCACTCGTCCGATTGACTACGACACGACATTCCTTCAGGCGATGTCGCGCCGTGTGCTGATCGGTGACGGGGCGATGGGGACGATGCTGCAGGCCGCCGACCTGACTCTCGACGACTTCGCGGGCCTCGAGGGTTGCAACGAGATTCTCAACGCCACGCGCCCCGATGTGCTCGCCGGCATCCACCGGTCCTACTTCGAGGCCGGCGCCGACGCGGTCGAGACCAACACCTTCGGCTGTAACCTGTCCAACCTGGGCGACTACGACATCGCCGATCGTATCCGGGAGCTGTCCTACAAGGGGACCGGGATCGCCCGCGGGGTCGCCGACGAGATGGGACCGTCGGCCGACGGCACACCGCGCTACGTTTTGGGCTCGATCGGTCCCGGCACCAAACTGCCGAGCCTCGGTCACACGACGTTCGCGGTGATCCGCGACGCCTACTTCGAGTGCGTCGCCGGCATGCTCGACGGCGGTGCCGACGCCATCCTCATCGAGACCAGCCAAGACCTGCTGCAGGTGAAGGCCGCGGTGATCGCGGCTCGGCGCGCCATGTCGGATCTGGGCCGCAACATCCCGATCATCACCCACGTGACGGTGGAGACCACCGGCACGATGCTGCTCGGGTCCGAGATCGGTGCGGCGCTCGCGGCGATCGAGCCGCTCGGCGTGGACATGATCGGTCTCAACTGCGCCACCGGCCCGGCCGAGATGAGCGAACATCTGCGCTACCTGTCGCGCCACGCGCGCATCCCGGTGTCGGTGATGCCCAACGCGGGTCTGCCGGTGCTCGGGCCCAATGGGGCGGAGTATCCGCTGCGTCCCGACGAACTGGCCACCGCAATGGGCGATTTTGTCGCGGACTTCGGACTGGCGATGGTAGGTGGCTGCTGCGGCACGACACCCGAACACATCCGGCAGGTCGCCGAACGCGTCGCCGACATCACCCCGGCCGCGCGTCACACCGAACACGTCCCGGAGACGTCGTCGCTCTACACCGCGGTGCCGTTCGATCAGGACGCCAGCTTCCTGGTGATTGGCGAACGCACGAACTCCAACGGCTCCAAGGCGTTCCGAGAGGCGATGCTCGCCGAGGACTATCAGCGCTGCCTCGACATCGCCAAGGACCAGACCCGCGACGGCGCGCATATGCTCGACCTCAACATCGACTACGTCGGTCGCGACGGCGCCGCCGACATGACCGCGCTGGCGAGCCGGTTCGCGACGTCGTCGACGTTGCCGATCATGCTGGACTCAACCGAACCCGACGTCATCCGCGCGGGTCTGGAGTCGCTCGGCGGGCGGTGCGCGGTCAACTCGGTGAACTACGAGGATGGCGACGGGCCGGACTCGCGGTTCACGCGCATCATGTCGCACGTCGTCGAGCACGGTGCCGCGGTGGTGGCGTTGACCATCGACGAGGAGGGGCAGGCGCGCACCGCGGACTGGAAGGTGCAGGTCGCCGAGCGGCTGATCGCCGACATTACCGGTCGATGGGGTCTCGCTGAGGAAGACATCATCATCGACACGCTGACCTTCCCGATCTCGACGGGTCAGGAAGAGGTGCGCCGCGACGGAATCGAGACGATCGAAGCGATCCGGCGGCTGCACGAGAGCCATCCCGACATCCACTTCACGCTCGGCATCTCCAACATCTCCTTCGGCCTGAACCCCGCCGCCCGGCAGGTGCTGAACTCGGTGTTCCTGCACGAGTGTGTGCGGGCCGGGCTCGACACCGCGATCGTGCACGCGTCGAAGATCCTGCCGATGGCACGCATCCCCGACGAGCAGCGCAAGGTCGCCCTGGATCTGGTGTACGACCGCCGCTCCCCGGGATATGACCCCCTGCAGAAGCTGATGGAGCTGTTCGAGGGGGTCTCGGCGGCGTCGGCACGCGAGTCGCGTGCCGCAGAGCTGATGCGGCTGCCGCTGTTCGAACGACTCGAACGGCGCATCGTCGACGGTGAGCGCAACGGTCTCACCGACGACCTCGACGAGGCGATGACGACGACCCCACCGCTGGCCATCATCAACGACACACTGCTGTCGGGGATGAAGACCGTCGGCGAACTGTTCGGCTCGGGGCAGATGCAGCTGCCGTTCGTGCTGCAGTCCGCAGAGGTCATGAAAACCGCTGTCGCACACCTGGAACCGCACATGGAGTCCACCGGCGAGGACGGCAAGGGGCGCGTCGTGCTGGCGACGGTCAAGGGCGATGTGCACGATATCGGCAAGAACCTCGTGGACATCATCCTGTCCAACAACGGCTATGAGGTCGTCAACATCGGGATCAAGCAGCCGATCAACACCATCCTCGAGGTGGCCGCGGACAAGAAGGCCGACGTGATCGGTATGTCCGGTCTGCTGGTGAAGTCGACGGTGGTCATGAAGGAGAACCTCGAGGAGATCAACTCGCGCGGGGCGGCCGCCGAATATCCGGTGCTGCTCGGCGGTGCGGCGTTGACCCGCAGCTACGTCGAGAACGATCTCGCCGAGATCTATCACGGCGACGTGCATTACGCGCGCGACGCATTCGAGGGTCTGCGGCTCATGGACGACATCATGGCGACCAAGCGCGGTGAGGGACCCGACCCGGACAGCCCCGAGGCCCTCGCCGCGAAGAAGAAGGCCGAAGAACGCAAGGCGCGTCACGAACGCTCCAAGCGGATCGCGGAGAAGCGCAAGGCGGCCGAGGTACCCGTCGAGGTGCCGGCCCGATCGGATGTCGCCACCGACAACGAGATCCCCACCCCACCGTTCTGGGGCACCCGCATCATCAAGGGTGTGCCCGTCGCGGACTACCTGCAGTTGCTCGACGAACGCGCCCTGTTCCTCGGGCAGTGGGGACTGCGCGGCGCCCGCGGCGGAGACGGACCCTCGTACGAGGATCTTGTCGAGTCCGAGGGCCGGCCGAGGTTGCGGCACTGGATCGACCGGCTGTCGACCGAAGGCATCTTGCAGCACGCCGCGGTCGTCTACGGATACTTCCCGGCGGTCAGCGAGGGCGACACCGTGCACGTACTCGCCGAGCCGCGGCCGGACGCCGAGGTGCGACACAGCTTCACCTTCCCGCGTCAGCAGCGGCCCCGGTTTTTGTGTGTGGCCGACTTCATCCGGTCCCGTGAGGACTGCCTCACGAGCGGACAGGTCGATGTCCTGCCGTTCCAGCTGGTGACGATGGGGCAGCCGATCGCGGATTTCGCGAACAAGCTGTTCGCCGACGACGCCTACCGCGACTATCTCGAGGTGCACGGCATCGGTGTGCAACTCACCGAGGCCCTCGCCGAGTACTGGCATCAGCGGGTGCGCGGTGAGCTCACCGTCGAGGGGCGGTCCCTGGCCGGCGAGGATCCCGACGATGCGCAGGGCTTCTTCGACCTCGAGTACCGTGGCGCCCGTTTCTCGTTCGGCTACGGTGCCTGTCCGGACCTCGACGACCGCGCCAAAATGGTCGAGCTCCTCGAGCCGGAGCGCATCGGTGTGCAGCTCTCGGAGGAACTGCAGCTGCATCCCGAGCAGTCCACGGACGCGTTCGTGCTTCATCACCCCGAGGCGAAGTACTTCAACACCTGATCCTTCGACTGCGCCCCTGAGAAGCGCCCCCGAAAAGGTCCCGCCCGCTACGTCACCGACGCATCGTCGATGTGCCCCGCTGGCTGGCGGAATCGGGGGCGCTTTTCCGTGGCTGGACACGAATTAGTTGTAGTTCTACAATCATTGTATGTCTACAACTGACTCCCATCGAGCGGCGACCACCGCACCCACGGGCACCGAGTTGTGGTTCGCGATGAACAGTCTGGTGCGCGATCACGCCGGGGAGTCCCGCGCCCGCATCGAGGCACACATCGATCTGCCGTTCAGCCGCTTCCGCGCGCTGCGCCGCATCGCAGTGCGGGACCTGACGCAGAGTGACCTCGCCCGACGACTCGGCATCGACGCCCCGGCTACCAGCGTCATCGTCAACGACCTCGTCGACCGTGGGCTCGTCGCGCGCGAGCCCCATCCCACCGATCGGCGATTCAAGATCGTCACCGTCACCGAGCAGGGAAGACGGATCGTCGACGGTGTCGTCGCCGACCCGACCGTCGCACCCGACATGTTCGCCGCCCTCGACGACGACCAACGACGCCACCTCGGATCGTTGCTCGACGTGCTGCGGCAGGCCGCCGAATCATGAACTCGCCGATCCTGACCGGCCCGGTGGCCGACATCTCCGAACTCGGGATGCGTCATCGGATGGCGATCCTGGCGACCTGCTGTCTGAGCCTGTTCATCGTCGGCATCGACACCTCCGGCGTGAACGTGGCACTGCCCGCGATCGGCTCTGGGCTCGGCGCGTCGGCGTCGCAGCTGCAGTGGGTGATCGACGCCTACACTCTCGTGCTGGCCAGCCTGCTGATGCTGGGCGGATCGCTCGGCGACCGGCTGGGTCGCAAACGCGTGTTTCAGGTCGGGCTCACGGTGTTCGGTCTGGCGTCGATCCTCTGCTCGCTGGCCGTGTCGCCGGAGATGCTCATCGGCGCCCGCATGGTGCAGGCGGTGGGCGGCGCGATGTTGAACCCCGTCGCGATGTCGATCATCACCAACACCTTCACCGAACCGAAGGAAAGAGCCCGTGCGATCGGCATGTGGGGGACCGCCATCGGTGTGAGCATGGCGCTCGGACCGCTCGTGGGCGGCGCACTGGTGGATGGCATCGGTTGGGAGGCGATCTTCTGGCTCAACGTCCCTGTGTGTCTCACCGCGATCGTCGCGACGGCGATCCTCATCCCGGAGTCGAAGGCACCCCACCCGCGGCGACCGGATCCGGCCGGTCAGCTGCTGATCCTCGTGTTCCTGGCCACGCTCACCTACGGCATCATCGAGGGCCGTTCGCTCGGCTGGACATCGGGCCCGGTCACCGGCGCGTTCGCGCTCAGCGCGGTCGCCCTGATCGCCTTCCTCCTCGTCGAATCCCGCAGACGTGAACCCCTGCTGGACCTCCGCTTCTTCCGTAGCGTCCCGTTCGACAGCGCGGTGATCGGTGCCATCCTGGCCTTCAGCGCGATGGGCGGGTTCCTGTTCCTCAACACCCTCTACCTCCAGCAGGCCCGCGGACTGAGTCCGCTGCAGGCGGGGTTGATGACGCTGCCGATGGCGGTGGCCAACGCGGTGTTCTCGCCCCTGTCGGGACGCCTCGTCGGCGATCGCGGCGCCCGTCTCCCGATGGTCGGAGCGGGGATCATGGTCCTGATCGCCGGGGCGATGCTCACGCAGACCGACCTCGGGACCAGCATGTTCTACCTCGGCGTCGCCTATCTGTTCCTCGGGATCGGGCTGGGGCTGGTCAACGCCCCGATCACCAACGCCGCGGTCTCGGGGATGCCCCGGACGCAGGCGGGCGTCGCGTCGGCCATCGCCTCGACCAGCCGTCAGGTCGGCATCTCACTCGGCGTGGCGGTGTTCGGTGCGGTGGCGTTCGCCGGGATCGACGGCCCGGTCGGCAACGGGCTGGCAACCGCCTCCCATCCCGCGTGGGTTCTGATGGCGCTGTGCGGTGCGGGCATCGTGGTGGTGGGATACGTGTCGACGGGACGATGGGCGACCGCGACGGCCGAACGCACCCGCGAGCGGATCACGGCGTCGGCCCAGCCGTGAACCTCCCAGCCGTGAACCTCCCAGCGCGCTGACATCGGGTCCACAGCTTCACCTCGCATGGTGAGTGCATGACTCTGGCTCAACCTGCCCGTGCGACAGCCGTACACCCACCCGGCCCCGACAATGAGCTCGTCGACGACGAGGCGTGGACGTCGACGCCCCGATGGGTACGACTGCTAGTCCTCGCCGCGATCATCGCGGTCGCGGTCTCGGTGCGCATCCCGTTCCTGCACATCGAGACACTCGACTACCAGGCGTTCTTGAGTCGTTGGTATGACACCCTCGACACCGGCGGATTCGGTGCGTTCCGGGAACGTTTCGCCGACTACAACTACCCGTACCTGTACCTGATCTGGCTGCTGACCGCACTCAACATCCCGGCGCTGATCGGGATCAAGGCGATCTCGATCCTGTTCGACCTGGTGCTCGGCTTCTTCGCCTACCGCATCGTCGCGCTGCGCACCACCCGATTCTGGTTGCGCGCCTTGGCGTTCGGCATCGTGGTGCTGTTGCCGTCGGTGATCGCCAACAGTGCGTGGTGGGGGCAGGCCGACGCCGTATATTCGGCGTTCGTGCTGGGCGGGGTCTACTTCCTGATGCGCGCCCAGCGGGAATCGGTGCGTGCGAACTCTGTCTGGGCCTGTGTGATGTTCGGGCTGGCGATCTCGTTCAAACTGCAGGCCATCTTCGTGCTGCCGGTGCTGGCGTGGCTGCTGTTGCGGCGCCGGCTGCCCTGGTACTCGCTGTTCGCCATCCCGCTGGTGTTCCTGCTCCTCGACCTTCCCGCCGTCCTCGCCGGCGCGTCCTTGGACACCGCGCTGTCGGTGTACCTGGATCAGACCGGCTCCTACAAACAGCTCACCCTGGGCGCGGCCAACCTCTACCAGCTGATCCCGATCGACGGCGACGCGACGTGGCTGGCCCATCTCGGTATCGTCGCGGCGGCCGCGCTCATCGTCGTATTCCTGGTCTGGTCGGTGTGGCGGAAGCCGGTCGTCACACCGACGTCGATCCTGGTGGTGGCCACCGCATCAGCGGTCGTCGTGCCGTTCCTGCTGCCCGCGATGCACGACCGATACTTCTACACCGCCGAGGTGCTCAGTGTCGTGATGGCGTTCTACCTGCCGTTGCGGTTCGTGCTGATCCCGATCCTCATCCAGGCGGCGGCGATCGGTGTCTACCACTCGTCGCTGACCGGAGACCAGGGCCGACTCATCGGCGGCCCGGGTGGTGGCGGACGACCGGGCGGTGGTGCCGGATCCGGCGGTGGCCCAGGCGGATCGGGCGGACCGGGTTTGGCCGACGGCGGGCAGCATGGCCCGCCGGGTGGGGGTGGCGGCGGAGGCGCCGGGGGATACACCTCCGGCCGCGGCGACACTGCCCTGGCCGTCTACGCCTCGTTCATGGCCGCCGCAGTGCTCGGCGTCTGCTACACCGTCGCCGACACCGTGCGCCGTACCCGCTCACAACCTCCTACGTCCTGAGCGCAGCCTTACCAATTGCCGCAGATCGGCCTAGCGTGGAAGGTGTCACCTTTGGATGGCTCAGTGTCGAGTCCCGATAAGGAGGCCCACAATGATGACGCATGCAGAACGCCGCGGAATCGCCGTGGCAATCGACGGCTCACCGGCGGCGACGGCCGCGGTCGAGTGGGCCGCGCACGATGCCGAACTGCACCAGGTGCCGCTGAAGATCGTGCATGTCATACCGTCCGAACCGGTCGCGGAGGGTTGGTTTTCGGTGCACACGCCCGAAGGGCTGCCGCAGTGGCAGAATGCCGAAGCCGAACGCATCATCTCCGAAGCCGAGAAACTGGCCGAAGAGAACCTTGCGCCGGCGCGGGCCCGGCAGATGACCACCGAAACCCTGCATGACGCGATCATCCCCGCGCTGGTCGACCTGTCCAAAGAGGTCGACCTCCTGGTGGTCGGCTGTCGCGGACACGGCACGGTGGCCGGTGCCCTGCTCGGGTCGGTCAGCGCAGGACTGGCGCACCACTCGCACTGTCCGATCGCCGTCGTCCACGACGGGGTGCCCATGGCCGAGCGGTCACAGGCGCCTGTCGTGGTGGGTGTCGACGGTTCGCCCGCATCGGAGTTGGCCACCGAGATCGCGTTCGACGAGGCATCTCGCCGCGGCGTCGGTCTGGTGGCGGTGCACGCCTGGAGTGACATGGGTCTGATGGGTTTCGCCCGCATCGGCTGGGCGCCGATCTCGTTCCGTAACATCAGGGACGAGGAGGACGAGGTCCTCGCCGAGCGGCTGTCCGGGTGGACTGAGCAGTATCCCGACGTCGAGGTCACCCGGGTGCTCGTCAGCGACCGCGCGGCCCCGCGATTGCTGGAACGCGCCGAAGACGCCCAGCTCGTCGTCGTGGGTAGCCACGGCCGCGGCGCGGTGCCCTCCACACTGCTCGGATCGGTTAGCCGTACGGTGGTGAACTCCGCCCGGATCCCGGTGATCGTGGCCCGCATGCCGCACAAACACGGGCACTGGCCACGCCGACATCGCTGAACGGCACGATCCGCCCGACCAGGAGTCGACCAGCGGTGTCGTCTGGCTGCCCGAATCCGGTCAAAGTGTCCGCGGGGTGCCGACCCGGATTGTTAGCGTCGAGGTATGCGCGATACGCACACAGAACGACTCGGCATCGTCGTGGCAGTGGACGGCTCACCCTCGTCGACCGCGGCGGTGGAGTGGGCTGCGCGTGACGCCGACCTCCGGAAGGTTCCGCTCCGGATCGTGCACGTCATGCCGTCCGAGCCGGTCGCCGAGGGCTGGTATTCGGTCAACATGCCCGACGGCTTCTCACAATGGCAGGAGGAGTACGCCAAGCAGATCGTCTCCGACGCCCACAAGCTCGCCGAATCCCACGTCGCACCCGACCGGGCGGATCAAGTGACCACCGAGATCCTGGGCGGTGCCATCGTCCACACCCTCGTCGAACTGTCCGAGCACGCGGAGCTGATCGCGGTGGGTTGTCGGGGGCAGGGGACGGTGGCCGGCGCCCTGCTCGGGTCGGTCAGCTCGGGACTGGCCCACCACGCCCGCTGCCCGGTCGCCGTCATCCACGACGAGCAGCCGGTCGATGCGCAGGCGCCTGTGGTGGTGGGTGTCGACGGTTCCCCCACCTCGGAGCTGGCGACCGAGATCGCGTTCGACGAGGCATCCCGACGCGGTGTCGGGCTGGTGGCCCTGCACGCCTGGACCGACATGGGCCGGTTGGGGATCGCCAAGATCGGCTGGGCGCCGATCGAATGGCGCAACATCAAGGTGCAGGAGGAGGAGGTTCTCGCCGAGCGCCTGTCCGGGTGGTCCGAACGGTACCCGGACGTCGAGGTCACCCGGGTGCTGGTGAGCGACGAACCGGCCCCGCGGCTGCTCGAACAGGCCGAGAACGCCCAACTCGTCGTGGTCGGCAGCCACGGTCGCGGGGCGGTGCCCACCACGCTGCTCGGTTCGGTCAGCCGCACGGTGGTGAACTCTGCCCGGGTCCCGGTGATCGTCGCACGCGTGCCGCACGGACACCGGCCGGATCACCAGGTGTAGGTCCGGGTACTCAGCCGCTCGGGCCGGATTGCGCGTTCGAATCGTTCGGCGGCGGCCGAATCCACTACCTGCGAGGTAATCGAATCACTGCACGCGGCGCCTTACGATGGCCGACATGGCCGCCGGTGTGGGGACGATGTTGCGACAGTGGCGTTCGCATCGGTCCATCAGTCAGCTCGATCTTGCCTACGACGTGGGGGTCTCGCCGCGACACCTCAGTTTCGTCGAGACCGGCAAGTCCACGCCGAGTCCCACGCTCATCGAGGCGCTGGCGAGCCGCCTCGACATCCCGCTGCGGGAGCGTAATGCGTTGCTGTTGGCCGCCGGTCATGCACCGCGGTACTCCGAAGAACCGTTCGACGCCGCGGCGATGGGGCGTATCCGAGCCTCTGTCCAGCGAATCCTGAACGCGCACAACCCCTATCCCGGGATCGCACTGGACCGGGTATGGAATGTGGTGGTGGCCAACGACGCGGCGACGCGCCTGGCCGGTCTGCTGCCCGAGCATCTGCAGGGGCCGCCGCTCAACCTCTTCCGCGCCTCCCTGCACCCGGACGGTTTCGCGACGATGACCACCAACCTCGACGCGTGGGCGGGCTATCTCATCGACACCCTGCGCCGCCTGGTGCGGGTGACCGGGGACGCGCGACTGGCGGCACTCGAACGAGAGGTGTCGGCCTATCCGGCGGTGATCGACCTCGACCGCCGCGCACGCCCATCTGGCGCCACGTCCGAGCCGACGCTGCTCGTCCCGCTCGAACTGCGGATCGGCGCGACCGAGCTGTCCTTCTTC
>NZ_BAHC01000091.1 GCF_000298195.1 Gordonia rhizosphera NBRC 16068
GGGATCTGGAAATACGGGCCACTGACATCATCACCGGGCACATAGTTCTGCTCATAGCCATCCCCGACGAGCGCGATCGCAGTCGCGAACTGCGGATGCTTCGCCAGTTCCTTGACCTCTTCGCCCTCGGCGAAGATCCGCCGCCCATCATCGAGCGAGGCAAGGTAGTCGTCCCGGGTCATCATCGCCATCTGGGCTCCTTCGCGGGGTTCTCAATCTCAATTCCTGAGGCTAGAGTCAGTTTCAGGAAACCACAAGGACCCAGGCGTGCATCGAGGGTGGATAATTCTCGGCAGCCATCGACGAGAGGAGGCGAGCCCGTGCCACCGACCACCAAAGGTCGACGAACCGAGGCGGCATTTCTCGACGCCGCGCGGCAAACCTTCGCCGAGAAGGGCTACCTGAACACCAAGATCTCCGATATCGCGGAGGTCGCGGGACGCTCGACGGGTTCGTTCTACAACTACTACGACAACAAGGAACAGTTACTCGAGGCGCTGCTGGAGCAGTTCAGCTCCGAGGTCGTCGAGTCCTCGCTCGGCACGAGGCATGCCGACCCGGAGGCGGGGGTACGGGCCGCGGTCACCGCGTATTGGACGCACTACAAGAAGTACCTGCCGGAGATCATCGGGCTGTTCCAGATGTCGATGCTCGACGACACCTTCCGGCAGCGCTGGCGCGAGCACCGTGCGTCCGGTATCACGCAGATGCTGTCGGGACTGCACGGCGCCGAGCGCGCCGGTTATCGGGTCGGGCTTCCGCTGGATGCGTTGGCCTCGGCGTTGGTGAACATCCTCGAATCCTCCTGCTGGGCATGGCTGGCCGCCGGCGGTGATCTCGACGTCGAACCTCCCGACGACGACACAGCCATCGACGTGCTCACCGCCATCTGGTACCGAACGGTCTACGGACCGGGCACCGCGCCATGACCACCTAACCGACTTCGGCCGCAAGCCGTGCCGCGAGTCCCTCGATGATCAGGTCGAGTCCGACGTCGAACTCGTCGCCGAACTCGTACCCCGGTTGCAGAGCGTGCTCGAGGGCGAACTCTCGAAAGTACGGCAACGCCCCGTCCGGCAGCGCCGCGATCATCTGATCGCCCAGCTCGGCGAGGTCGTCGCCGCCTTCGAAGGGCAGGGCGAGTTCCTGGATCAGGAAACCGTAGAGGTGCGCGTCGAGAAGCGCGAATGCATGTCCGGTCAACGCGATCGAGAACCCCGCCGTACGCAGACAACCGAGGACGGCGTCGTGGTGAAGCAGCGTCGCGTAGCCCGCGTGGCGTCGCGAGTCCATCAGCCCGACCGCCCACGGATGGCGCTTGAGAACCGTGCGGGCCGACCGTGATCGCTGACGCATCTCGTCTGCCCAGTCCTCGCCGACGCGCGGCGCGTGGAACTCGTCGAACACCGCGTCGACCATCGCGTCGAGCATCGCCTCCTTGTTGGCGACGTGGTGGTAGAGCGACATGGCCTCCACATCGAGGCGCCGGGCAACGGAGCGCATGGTGACGGCACCGAGCCCGTCGGCGTCCGCGATGGCGACGGCCGCCCGCACGATGCCCTCACGGGTGAGTGTGGCCGCTTTGGGGGAACGGGGTTTGCCCGGCACGTCATGCACTCCTGGTCGTCGATCTCTTGACATCCTTACGTCGTAAGACTACCGTCACAACCAGGTTCTTACAACGTAAGGTTTGGAGAAGCAATGAAAGCCATCACACAGAATGCCTACGGCGGCAGCGAAACCCTCGAGATGGGCGAGGCCGACCGGCCGAAGCCGCAGAAGGGCGAGGTTCTGGTCCGGGTGCACGCAGCGGCGATCGACCGGGGCACGTGGCACCTCATGGCCGGCGAGCCGCTGGTTGCGCGACTGATGTTCGGGCTCCGCAAACCCCGCAACCCGGTCCCGGGTCGCGACCTCGCGGGCATCGTGGCCGAGGTCGGTCCCGAGGTCGACGGCTGGTCGGTGGGCGATGAGGTGATCGGCACGGCCAACGGTTCGCTGGCCGAGTACGCGGTCGTGCCGGTGACCCGGCTGGCCCGCAAGCCTGCCAACGCGTCCTTCGAGGAAGCCGCGGTGCTGTCGGTCTCGGGACTGACCGCACTGCAGGCGGTGCGCGACGTCGGCCGGGTGTCCGAGGGCGATCGCGTGCTGGTGATCGGGGCGTCGGGTGGGGTCGGCGCGTACGCGGTGCAGATCGCCGCGGCGCGCGGCGCCGAGGTGGTCGCGGTGGCGAGCGGTGCGAAGGCGGAATGGGTACGTTCGCTCGGTGCCCGCGAGGTCATCGACTATGCGCGCGGTGCCATCGATCCGTCCGTAGGGCCGTTCGACGTCATCATCGACATCGCGGGCAGGCGTCGGATCAGCGTGCTGCGCCGCCTGCTCACCCCACGCGGGACGCTCGTCATCGTCGGCGGCGAGGGCGGCGGAAAGCTCTTGGGCGGTACCGAACGTCAGCTCGGCGCCATCATGATGTCCCTGTTCGTGAAGCATCGCCTGACGAGCATGCTCGCCAAGGAGAGCGCCGACGACATGGCCGTGCTGGCCGCCATGGTCGAGGCCGGTTCCCTGCAGCCCACGCTGGACCGGACATTCGCGCTCGAAGAGACGACCAAGGCGATGGATTACCTGACCGAGGGCCAGGTCCGCGGAAAGATCGCGGTCACGATCTGAGATCTGCCGTCGGCCCGGCCTTGCGCGCGTACCCGATCCGGACGATCGTGGAACCATGCCCATCGACGTACGGCCCGCGACCGTCTTCGAGGACATCGCGACCATGGTCGGGCCGAAGAAGCCGGATGCCAATGTCTGCTGGTGCCTGAGCTACCGGATACCCAACAAGCTGAACCGGCAGCTGGTGCGGCAGGAACGCGGTGCGCAGGTGAAGAAGCTCTGCGACAGCGGGATTCCGCTGGGCGTGCTCGCCTACGACGATGACGACGTTGTCGTCGGCTGGGCGGCGGTCGCACCCCGCGCCGACACCACGTTCGCGACCAACCGCAAGATCCCGCACGTCGACGACCTCGACGTGTGGTCGGTGTGGTGCATCCGGGTCCGGCCCGGTCATCGTAGGCAAGGGATCTCGCATTCGCTGCTGGCCGGGGCCGTCGAATATGCACGTGAGAACAACGCACCCGCGATCGAGGGCTATCCCCTGGACAACAAGGGCGAAAAGGTCGACCTCACGATGGCGTACGTCGGCACGCGGAAGCTGTTCGAGGACCATGGTTTCGAGTGGTCCGCAGACACCACCTCGGTACTGAACGGCTTTGCGAGGGTGCTCATGCGGCGCGATCTGACGTAGTCGCTCCCCCATCACGTTAACGCGACCTCGATCGAAGGAGCGCAAACGCAACGAGGGAGCGGTCTCACACGAGTTCCCCGATCCCGCACTCCGGCACATGTATCCATCCCTCCCGCATTGCCACGTCTCGATCCGCGTCGTCGGGGAGGCGGGTGCGCCCCAGCTCCGCAGCGCGCGCGATCAGCGCGGTGATCACCGCGTCGAAGGCGTTGTCGTCGACGATCATCTGCTCCCGATGAGCACCGAGCTCCAGCCACGGCGCCGCCGCCAGTGCCTCGGTGAGCCGGGCGAGGCGTGCCCGGTTCGCGACCCCCTTGTATCCGCGCGACGGGAGGTCCCATTTCTTCAGCGCCGCAGCCGGATACGCCTCGACCGCCCAGCCGTTCACACGGTCGGCGACGCCGAGGTCGGTGATGAGCCCGGCCGCCCGGAATGCGACGTGCGCGATCTGGTCCGCGGACACGCTCAGCGGTCTGCCCCAGCCGTTCGCGACGACGACCCGGTCGGTCAATCGATACGCCAGGGGGCGGCGCGACTCGATCTCGTCGAGTCGACGACCCGCTCCGAGTTCACCGCGATGATGTGCGACAACGAATTCCACGAAGTCGTCGGGCCAGCCGAAGGGCGCGTCGACGCCGATCCGGTCCGCACCGACGACGAGGTCGGCGATCCGCGCATCGTCGGCGGGCATGGCCAGATCGACCACGCGGGCGGCGGCACCGGACCACTCGATCACCGCGACCGCGGTGTGCCGCGGTGATGCGGCGAGGTCGACACCGACCGTCCGCATCACCGCAGCCACCTAAAGATATTGCGGCTCAGAACTTCCCGTCAAGGAACTCCGCGTAAGCCGGCAGGTCGAGCTGTCCGTGTCCGGACAGACCGATCACCACGACCTGTTCCTCGTCGCTGTCGGCCACATGTGCCGCACAGGCCGCGATGGCGTGGGTGGACTCGGGTGCGGGCACGATCCCCTGGGCACGGGCGAACTGCACACCTGCGGCGAAGGCGTCGTGCTGGCTGACGGCGACACCCTCGACGAGGCCGAGCTCAACGGTGTGGCTCAGCGCCGGGGCCATGCCGTGGTAGCGCAGGCCACCGGCGTGGATCGGGTCGGGCACGAAATCCATACCGAGGGTGTGCATCTTGAGCAGCGGGGTGAGCCCCGCGACATCTCCGTGGTCGTAGCGGTACTCACCCTGCGTGATCGACGGGCACGCGGCGGGCTCGGCCGCGACGATGCGCGGGTTCGATCGGCCGTGGATCTTCTCGCGCAGGAACGGGAACGAGAGCCCACCGAGGTTGGAACCACCACCGGCGCAACCGAACACGACATCGGCGCCGTCCGGTTCGACGGCATAGAGCTGCTCGACGGCCTCTTGGCCGATGACGCTCTGGTGCAGCACCACGTGGTTGAGCACACTGCCGAGTGCGTATCGGGTATCCGGGTCCGCGGCAGCCATCTCGACGGCCTCGCTGACCGCCATGCCGAGGCTACCGGTGGTGTTCGGGTCCTTGGCCAGCATCGCCCGGCCCGACTCGGTCAGGTCGGACGGCGACGGGTGCAGGGTGCCGCCATAGGTTCGGATCAGGAAGCCTCGGTAGGGCTTGGAATCATAGGAGGCGCGGACCTGCCACACCTCGACGTCGATGCCGAACTGGGCGCCCGCGAAGGCGAGCGCGCTACCCCACTGACCGGCGCCGGTCTCGGTGGTCAGTCGGCGCACCCCGTCGATGCTGTTGTAGTAGGCCTGCGCGACCGCGGAGTTGGTCTTGTGGCTGCCCACCGGGCTGACACCCTCGTACTTGACGTAGATGTGCGCGCGAGTGTTCAGCGCTTGTTCGAACCGGCGAGCGCGGATCAGCGGGGAGGGCCGCCACATCCGGTAGATCTCCCGCACCGGCTCCGGGATCTCGATGTAGGGCTCGGCGGAGACCTCCTGCGCGATCAGACCGGCCGGGAACAGGGCGGCGAGGTCCTCGGGCCCGACCGGCTCCTTGGTCGCCGGATGCAGATGCGGCGGGATCGGGGTGTCGAGCTCGGCGGCGAGGTTGTACCAATGGGTGGGCACTCCCACGGTGACCAGATCCGGGTTGGTTGCGTCCACGTTCATCGTCATGCTGACCACCATAAACCGTGCCGAAAATCGTCGGCAGGGTGTTCGTGAACAGGCCCGACGGCTCGGGATGCCCGGACGGTCATCACCCCGGCAACCGGTATTCCTGCCTCGGCCGCCCGGTCGTCCCGTACTGCAGTGACATGACCAGCCGGCCGGTCGAGACCAGGTGGGCGAGGTGACGTCGGGCCGTCGCCGGGGAGACCCCGACCGCCTGGGACACCTGATCGGCGAACAACGGGCCGTCGGTGGCGGTGAACAGGTCGAGGATGCGTTGCTCGGTGTGACCGCCGGCTTCCGCACGGTCCGACGCCCGCGTGCCGAAGCGCAGCGCGGACAGTGCCGAGTCGACGGCGTGCTGATCGACGTGCTCGGCGACCAGGACCCGCCGGTACTGGGCGTAGCCGGCGAGTCGGCGGGCCAGTTCGGTGTCGTCGAAGGGTTTGATCAGATATGCAAGCGCACCCGCCCGCATCGCGGTCCGTACCGCCGCGGCGTCGGTCTCCGCGCCGACGATGAACACGTCGCACGCCAGTTCGGCTACCAGGTCGATACCGGACCCGTCGGGCAGATAGACGTCGAGCAACGCGAGGTCGATGTCGTCACCGCGATCGTTCATGGCAGCGCGGGCGGCGGCCACACTGCCCGCTCGTGCGACGACGCGGAAGCCCCGCACGGCCTCGACGATGCTCGCGTGCAGCGCGGCCACCCGGAAATCGTCGTCGACGATGAGGACGCCGAGGTCGGTCATCACGCTCCCTCCATCACCCCGGGCAGCCGGGCCACCATGACGGCCCCGCCCCCATGTCCGCTGCCCCCGACTCCTCCACCCGGGTCCGCCACCCAGATGTCTCCTCCGATCCGCCGGGCGATCTGGCGGGCCAGCGCCAGGCCCATACCCCGGCCACCGGGCACAGTCGTTTCGGTCTTGGTGGTCACACCTTCGTCGAACACCCTCGACGGGTCGTCGAACGCGATCCCTTGCCCCGAGTCGGCGACCGTGATCAGCAGGTCCTCGGCGTCGGTGATGACCTCGACCTCGACGACGCCGGACACCTCGGGCGGTTCATCCGCCGCCCCCGCCGCGCAGGCGTCGATCGCGTTGTCCACCAGGTTCCCCAGCACCGTCGTCACCACCACCGGATCGGCGAGCCCGCCATCGACCCAGGTCTGCTCGCCGAGGCGCAGCACGACACCACGTTCGCGGGCGTGCGC
Organism: Gordonia rhizosphera NBRC 16068; assembly: GCF_000298195.1. Lineage (GTDB taxonomy): Bacteria > Actinomycetota > Actinomycetes > Mycobacteriales > Mycobacteriaceae > Gordonia > Gordonia rhizosphera. Next base: position 6,634 of record NZ_BAHC01000091.1, read on the forward strand.
GGCCTTGGCGTCGAGAAACGACTGCAGATGAGGTTCACGGATGTTGTCGAGGCCGTCGAGGCGTGTGGTGTGCCCGGTTCCGGTGACCTCATCGAGGTAGGCCAGCGCCTCGTCGGTGTGTCCGTGCCGCAGCAGTCCGGCGAGTACGTGCATCCGGTTGGCCGTCTCGTGGCGGTGGGCGCGCAGGGCGGTGCTCATCGCGCGGATCGATTCCACCTCGTGGGTGAGATGTTCGACATCGGTCCGGTCGATCACCGACAGCACCATACCGAGGTCACGGCCGTCGGCCTCGACGGTGTGTGAGCTGACCAGCACGACCCGGTCACCGACGGTGGCCGCGATGGGCTCGGGGGTCGGCTGGGCCAGGACACCGCGCACTCGCGTGCTCAGCCCCAGCTCGTCGACGCGAGCACCGACCGGGTCGGCGAGGTCCAGCAGCCTGCGGGCGGTGTCGTTGGCGACCCGGACGACACCGCCCGCATCGACGGCGAGGACACCGTCGGCCATCGAATGCAGCACCGCCCGTTGTTCGCGTACGAGTTCGGAGAGCTCATCGGGTTCGAGGCCCAGGGTCAGCCGCCGCCACCGCCGGGCCAGCAGGATCGAGCCGATCGCCCCCACGGCCAACGCGGCCAGACCGAGGATGGTGGTGGCGATGACGTCGCCCCGGGTCTCGTCAGCCAGCTTGGCGGTGGACACCCCGACGCTGACGAAACCCACGACCAGCCCGTGATCGACGACCGGCACCTTGGCGCGCACCGACTCGCCGAGGGTTCCCCGATCGGTGCTCACCTCCTCTTCGCCGGCAAGCGCGGTCGACGGATCGGTGGACACATGCCTGGCGAGCTCGGCGGGGTCCGGGTGTGCGAGGCGCAGGCCCTGATCGTTGCCGATGACCACGAACAGCGCCCCCGTGCGCCGTTGCACCGCGACGGCCTCGGCCTGCAACGGCCCGGTCGCGAGCGCGGCGGCATCCAGCGACACGCCATCGTGGGCCGCGACCTCGGTCTGGACCTGCTCGTCAGCTGCCACCGACTGGGCGATGGCCAGTGCCCGCTGGGCGTACTCGTCGCGCACCCGGTCGTCGGTGCCGGAGATGACCAGCCCGAAACCGACGCCGAGGCTGACCGCGATGACGGCGAGCTGCAGGAGCAGAACCTGCGTTCGCAATCGCATGCGGTCAGCCTAGGTCGGGTCGACAGGTGATCAGGTCAGAACGGGATCGCGCCGACGAGGCAGCCGACACCCAGCATCACCAGGGACACCACGGCCGCGCGCCACAGCACCTTGCGGTGATGATCTGCCAGCGACACCCCGGCCAGCGCGACCAGCAGCAGGATGGCCGGCACCAGCGGGGACTGCATGTGCACCGTCTGTCCGGTGATCGAGGCGCGTGCCATCTCGGCCGGATCGATGCCGTAGCGCGTCGCGGTCTCCGACAGCACCGGCAGCACGCCGTAGTAGAACGCGTCGTTGCTCATCAGGAAGGTCAGCGGCAGCGACAGCACTCCGACGACGACGGCCATGTGCGGTCCCATCCAGTCCGGAATGCCTTCGGCCAGCCAGTGCGCAATCGCGTCCACCATTCCGGTGCCGTTGAAGACGCCGGTGAGCACTGCCGCCGCGAGCACCATCGCCACCACCGACACGATGCTCGACGAGTGGCGGGTGATCGCCTCCTGCTGATCCTTCACGTGCGGGAAGTTGACGGCCAGCGCGATGCCGGCGGCGATCATGAACAGCACCGGGATGGAAATGATGTCGAGTCCGAGGACGGTGAGCAGACCGACGGTCAGCCCGGCGTTGACCCAGAACAGCTTGGGCCGCAACGTGGCACGGTTCGGATCGAGCACACCCGTGAAGGTCGTCTCGCCCTCCTCGTTGTATTCCTCGACATGCAGGTCGCGGGTAGAGGTGTCGTCGTCGTTCGACCCGGCGGAACCGGTTCCGGCCGAGCCGGTTCGGGGAGTGCCGCGCCCGTTGCGTCCGAAGCGGCGGGCCTTTCCGGGGACATCGGTACCGGAACCGCCACCGGCGGCGACGAGAACCTCTTCGCGCGGCATCAGGATGGAGTCCTTGATCTCGATGCGCCCGATCCGGCGACGTTCCATGACACCGAGGTGCAGCGCGAACAGCAGGACGACGATGAGGGCGACGATCAGCGCCGGGACCATGGGCAGGAACACCGCGTTCGTGTCGATCTCGAGCGCGCTCGCCGCGCGGGCCGTCGGTCCACCCCACGGCAGGATGTTCATGG
>NZ_BAHC01000090.1 GCF_000298195.1 Gordonia rhizosphera NBRC 16068
GGGCGCGATCGAGGCGGCGATCGGCGCCAGCCGGGAGCATCCCAGTCGCGTGATCGTGGTGTCCCTCGGCGACCGCGGTGCCGACTCCCGTCTCGACGCCGAGATCCGCGTGGGTGGTGACGCCGGGGCGTCGGAGGTCGTGGTGCTGTCCTTGGTGGGCGAGCTCGCGAATCATCCGCGCTCGGTGGTGACGCCGTTCCTTCTGCCCGACACACCCGTGGTCACCTGGTGGCCCGGTGCCGCGCCGGAACATCCGGCCGACGACCCGATGGGCACGCTGGGTCGTCGGCGCATCCTCGACGCGCGTCGGTCGTGTAACCCCGGCACCGTGCTGGGACGTCGGCTGGCCACGTATGCACCCGGTGACTCCGACCTCGCCTGGACCCAGGTCACCCAGTGGCGGGCGTTGCTCGCGTCCGCGGTGGAACGTCCTCCGCATACCGCGATCACGTCGGTGGAGGTGACCGGGCCGACCGAATCCCCCGGCGTAGATCTGCTGGCCGGGTGGCTGCGCTCGGCGCTGGAGGTCCCGACGCGGCGCCGTATCGGTAGTTTCGAGATCCGGCTCATCCGCGACGACGGACCGACTGTGATGGCGCTCGACCAGAACGGCAACGCGGTCCTCACCAGCCCCGGAAAACCCGACGGCCGCGTTGCCATCACCCACCGGGAACTTCCCGTACTACTCGCCGAGGAGCTGCGTCGGCTCGACATCGACGAGGTCTACGAACTCGCCCTGCGCGGAGTGACCGAGGTCGAATTCGAAGGAGCGTCGGCATGATCACCCCGGAGACGCTGGTCTTCGACGACAAGTCGGAAATGATCGCGACCGCGGCCCGGCGCTTCGTCGACCTGGTCACCCACGCCCAGTCCGAGCGCGGGGTCGCATCGGTGGTGCTCACCGGAGGTAGCAACGGCATCGCGATCCTGCGTGCACTCGCCGCCGACAGCGGGGGCATCGACTGGGGACGCGTCGAATTGTTCTGGGGCGATGACCGTTTCGTGCCCGCGGACGACCCGGAGCGCAACTACGGACAGGCATGCGATGCGCTCCTCGACCACGTGCCCGTCGACCCGGCGAGGGTTCATCAGATGGCGCCGTCGGACGGCGTGTTCGGCGACGACATCGAGGCGGCCGCCGAGGACTACGCGGACGTTCTGATGAAGGTGGGCACCGGCGCTGTCCCCCATTTCGACCTGCACCTGCTCGGTATGGGCGGCGAGGGCCACATCAATTCGCTCTTCCCACACACCGCGGCGACCGCCGAGTCCGAGAAGACCGTTGTGGCCGTGGAGGATTCACCGAAGCCCCCGCCTCGCCGGATCACCCTCACCCTGCCGGTGGTCAATCGCGCGAAGTCGGTGTGGTTCCTGGTGACCGGTGAAGACAAGGCCGAGGCCGTCGCCGCGGCCCACATGGGCGCCCACGCCGCCGACTGGCCGTGCGCCGGCGCCCACGGCACCGACGAGACGGTCTGGTTCGTCGACCGCCCCGCTGCCGCGCGCATCTGACCGCTCTCCCCCGCGCCCGATCACGCGCCCAATCGCGCGCCGGGCCTCGCCGACGTCGAGCGTGCGCACCTCATCGTCGAGCGTGCACACCGCCGCGTCCACCGTGCACACCGCCGCGTCCACCATGCACACCGCCGCGTCCACCGTGCGCAGATTCACGTCGAGCGTGCACACCATCGCGTCGAGTGCGCACGCTCGACGATCGGGTGCGCACGCTCGACGATGAGGCGTGCACGCTCGACGATGAGGCGTGCACGCTCGACGCCTGGGTACGCACGGTCGGCAGGGTCGGGGTGAGCGCGCAGCGGGCGCGGGCCGGTGACGCTAGCCGCTGTTGCGCAGCGCGGTCGCGAGACCGTTCATGGTGAGCTGGATGCCCCGGCGGACGCGGGGTTCGTCGTCGCCGGCACGGAAGCGGCGCAGCAACTCGACCTGGAGCATGTTCAGCGGCTCTAGGTACGGGAACCGGTTGTACACCGACCGCTTCAGCGCGGCGTTGTCGGCCAGCAGGTCGTCGGCGCCGGTGATCTTCGCGTGCATCGCGATGGTTCGCTCGTGCTCGTCGACGATCATGCCGAACACCTTCTCGCGCAACGTCTCGTCGGGCACCAGCTGCGCGTACCGGTGCGCGAGCCCCATGTCGGATTTGGCCAGCACCTGCGCCATATTCGACATCACGGTGCGGAAGAACGGCCACTTCTCGTAGTAGCGCCGCAGCGTCTCCAGCTTCTCCGGATCGTCGCCCACCCACTGTTCGAATGCCGCACCGGTGCCGTACCAGCCGGGCAGCATCACCCTGGACTGCGTCCACGACAGGACCCACGGGATGGCGCGGAGGTCGGAGATCTTCTCGGTCTGTTTACGCGAGGCGGGCCGGCTGCCGATGTTGAGGGCGCCGATCTCCGACAGCGGTGTCGACGTGGTGAAGTACTCGACGAAGCCCGGTGTCTCGTGCACAAGCTTGCTGTACGCCGAACGCGCGAGCACCGCGATCTCGTCCATGTCGCCGTAGGCGTCCTCGGACTCCTCGCCCAGACCCTCGACGTCGAGCAGCGACGACTCGATCGTCGCGGCCAGCAGCGTCTCCAGGTTGCGTTCGGCGACGACCGGTTCGGCATACTTCGCGGCGATGATCTCGCCCTGCTCGGTGATCCGCAGTGACCCCTGCACCGCTCCCGGCGGCTGGGCCAGGATGGCGTCGTAGCTCGGACCGCCGCCACGGCCGACGGTGCCGCCGCGGCCGTGGAACAGCCGCAGCCGGATGCCCGCCTTCTTGGCCGCCTCCACCAGGTCCAGTTCGCCGCGGTAGAGCGCCCAGTTGGCAGCCATGTAGCCGCCGTCCTTGTTGGAGTCCGAATAGCCGAGCATGACCTCCTGCATGCCCGCCTGACCGTCGACCAGGTTGCGGTACAGCGGGATGTCCAGCGCGGCCAGCAGCGTAGCCGCACCCTGCTGCAGGTCCTCGATGGTCTCGAAGAGCGGCACGATCCGCACCGACGACGACAGCTTCCCGTCGGCGTCGATGTCGATCAGGCCGGCCTCCTTGAGCAGGATCATCGGTTCGAGCATGTCGCTCACCGACGTGCACATGCTGATGATGTAGTTCGGCACCGACTGCGGACCGAACCTCTCGACGGCCCGCGCGGCCGCCCGCACGATGTTGAGTTCTTTGACCGCCAGTTCCGACAGCGCCGCGTCCGGACGGGTCAGCGGACGACGCGCGGTCAGTTCGCGTGTCAGGATCTCGACGCGTTCGGCCTCGTCGAGCGACAGGTAATCGGGGTGCACACCGGCCCAGGCCAGGAGTTCGGCGATCACCTCCTCATGCATGTCGGAGTTCTGCCGCATGTCCAGACCCGAGAGGTGGAAACCGAAGGTGCGCACCGCTTCCCGCAGCGACGCCAGACGATCGTCGGCGATGATGTCGTCGTGGGTGTGGCGCAGCGCCGCATCGATGATGTCGAGGTCGGCGAGCAGGTCATCGGCGGTGCCGTAGGGATCCGCGTCGTCGAGCAGGAACAGGTCCGACGACTTCATCACCTCCTCGCCGAACAGGTGCGTCGCGGTGGAGACCAGGCGAGACCGGATGTGCCGCAACGCGAGCCGGAACGGTTCGTCGGCGGCGGGGTCGTCGGCGGACATCCCCACGAGCTCGTAGAGGCCGTCCCCCGGCGACATGAGGCGCGAGGACATGCTCAGTTCCTCGGCGAGCAGCTTCAGCTCCGAGAGGTGATGGCCGATGGCGGTGCGCGCCGCGAGGGTGGTCGCCATCTCGACGATCTCGTCGGTGACGAACGGGTTGCCGTCGCGGTCGCCACCGATCCAGGAGCCCATCCGCAGCATCGGGTCGTCGGCGAGCCCGGCGTCGGGGTAGGCGGCGCGAAGCTCCTTGCGGACGCCCGCGTTGATCTTCGGGACGACCTCGAAGAACGAGGCGTCGTAGTAGCGCAGACCGGAGCGGATCTCGTCCTGGATGGTGAGCCGCTCGAGCCGGATCAGAGCGGTCTCCCACATGGTGAGGATCTGGCGACGCAACCCGAGGGTGACCGCGGCTTCCTCGTCCGGGGTCATCTCGGTGCGGCCCCGGAATCGCATGAGTTCGGTGATCCGGTGCTGCGTCTCGAACACCGAACGACGACGGGTCTCGGTGGGGTGCGCGGTGATCACGGGCACCACGGTGGCATCGGCGAGTGCCGCGCCGACCGTATCGTCGGCGAGGCCGGCGGCGGCCAGCTTCGCGTAGGTCGCCGCCAGGGTGCTGTCCTGCGGCGGATCTCCGGCGCGCACGTGAATGGCCCGCCGCCGCTCGCGGTGGATGTCCTCGGCGAGGTTGGCCAGCAGCGCGAAGTTGCTGAAGGCGCGGATCACCGGCATCACCAGGGAGATGTCCAGGTCGGTGAACATGTCGGCGAGTACGTCCCGGTCGATCTCGGCGCGCCTGATCTTGAACGCGGCGATGCGCGCGTTCTCCACGAGGTCGAACACGTCGGACCCGGAGTTGTCACGCACGGTGTCGCCGAGGATGCCGCCGAGTAGCCGGATGTCCTCCCGGAGAGGCTCGGTCAGCGCCCGGCCCTCGTCGTCGACGACGATGTGGTCGACGATGGGGATCGACGGGCGCACGCCCGCGGCGCCGGCGGAGGGGGTGGATTCAGGCGAGATCGATTCGCTCATGGCATCAGTATTCCGGCATTCGTCGGCAGTGGCATCTTGGAAACCCCATCTCGGAAACGACGACGACCCGGTCACCTCGCCAGGAGGCGGACCGGGTCGCGTCAGGTGTTCGGGGTCGGTCAGGACAGACTGATGTCCAGACCGATGGCGACGATGAAGATGAACCAGATCAGGCCCACGAAGATGGTCAGCCGGTCGAGGTTGCGCTCGACGACGCTCGAACCGGACAGGGTCGACTGCACACCACCACCGAACAGCGACGACAGACCACCACCCTTGCCGCGGTGCAGCAACACCAGCACCACCATCAACACGCTGGTGACGATCAATCCGATGTCGAGTGCGAGCTTCACGAGTAGTCAGTCCTGTTCGGTCGGTACATGCAGCTGTGACAGCGGTACATGCAGCTGTGACAGGTCATACCCGATCTTCGGGCACAACCTGCCACAGTGTACGCGTTCGGTGCCGAGGACCCGCGCGGACCCTCAGCGCTTCGGGATCAGGGCAACGGCCCGCCGGCGGCGATGGCCGACAGGCTCGCGAACTCGTCCGACTTGAGCGATGCGCCGCCGACGAGCGCGCCGTCGACGTCGGTCTGCCCGACGATGTCGCCGACGTTCTTGGCGTTGACCGAGCCGCCGTAGAGCACCCGCACAGCGTCCGCGGTCGCGGCGTCGGCGATCTCGGCAAGGGCGGCACGGATCGCCGAGCACACCTCCTGGGCGTCCGCCGCGCTGGCGACACGACCGGTACCGATCGCCCAGACGGGCTCGTAGGCGATGACGACCTTGCCGATCTCCTCGGCAGTGAGACCGGCCAGCGAACCCTTGAGCTGGGTCACGTTGTGCGCCACGTGATCACCGGCCTCACGGATGTCGAGTCCCTCACCGATGCACACGATCGGGGTCAGACCGTGTTTCAGCGCCGCCTTGGTCTTGGCCAGCACCACCTCGTCGGTCTCGGCGTGCATGGTGCGGCGCTCCGAGTGTCCGACGACGACGAAGGTACAGCCGAGCTTGGCCAGGAACGCGCCGCTGATCTCGCCGGTGTAGGCACCCGAGTCGTGGGCGGACAGATCCTGTGCACCGTAGGTGATCAGGAGCTTGTCCCCGTCGATGACGGTCTGCACGCTGCGGATGTCGGTGAACGGTGGGATGACCGTGACGTCGACCTTGTCGAAGTACTTGGCCGGCAGCGCGAACGCGATCTTCTGAACCAGCGCGATGGCCTCTAGATGGTTCAGATTCATCTTCCAGTTGCCCGCGATGAGCGGTTTTCTGCTCGCCATCAGCTCTCCAAGACTTTCAGCCCCGGCAATTCCTTGCCCTCCAGGTACTCCAGCGACGCGCCGCCGCCGGTCGAGATGTGCGAGAAATCCGAATCCGGCAGCCCGAGGGTGCGCACCGCTGCGGCCGAGTCACCACCGCCGACGACGGTGAACGCGCCCTTGCCGGTCGTGGCCGCGATCGCCTCCGCAACACCGCGGGTGCCCGCCGAGAACTTCTCGAACTCGAACACACCCGACGGGCCGTTCCAGAAGATCGTCGCCGCACCGGACAGCACCGCGGTGAACCGCTTCACCGACTCCGGACCGATGTCGAGACCCATCCACCCGTCGGGGATCTCCTCGACCGGGACCGTCTTGGACTCGGCGTCGGCGGCGAACTTGTCGGCCACCACGACGTCGAGCGGCAGCCGGATCACGTCGCCGAACTGCTCGAGCAGCCCCTTGCAGACGTCGATCTGATCCTCCTGCAGCAGCGAGGTACCCACCGAATGCCCTTGCGCCGCAAGGAAGGTGAACGCCATACCGCCACCGATGACCAGGGTGTCCACCTTGGGTGCGAGCGCCTCGATGACCCCGAGCTTGTCGGAGACCTTGGAACCGCCCAGCACCACCGCGTAAGGTCGGCTGACCTCCTCGGTGAGCTTGGAGAGCACCTCGACCTCGGCCTCCACCAGCTTCCCGGCATAGTGCGGGAGCAGCTTGGCCACGTCGTAGACCGATGCCTGCTTGCGGTGCACCACCCCGAAACCGTCCGAGACGAACGCGCCGTCGTCGCCGACGAGCTCCACGAGCGCCTTGGCCAGCGACTCGCGCTCGCCCTCGTCCTTGGAGGTTTCGCGCGGATCGAACCGCACGTTCTCCAGCAGCAGGACGTCGCCGTCGGTCAGGCCCTCGGCCCGCGCCAACGCGTCGGTGCCGACGACGTCGCCGGCCAGCTGGACGTTGCGGCCCAGCTCCTCGCCGAGTCGCGCCGCGACCGGTGCCAGCGAGTACTTCGGATCCGGCTCACCCTTCGGTCTCCCGAGGTGCGCCGTGATGATCACCTTGGCACCGGCGTCGACCAGCGCCGACAGCGTCGGCAACGAGGCCAGGATGCGGCCCGGATCGGTGATCGTCGTCCCGTCCAGCGGAACGTTGAAATCCGACCGGACCAGCACTCCCCGACCCGAAACGCCTTCGTCCAGAAGGTCTTTCAGTGTGGGTACACCCATTGTGGGGTTACTCCTCCGTGGTTGTCCGCGTAGCAGCGACTAGAGCGACTTGGCGACGAGCCCGATGAGGTCGACGAGGCGGTTGGAGTAGCCCCACTCGTTGTCGTACCAGGAGACGGCCTTGGCCTGGTTGCCGATCACCTTGGTCAGGCCCGCATCGAACAGCGACGAATGCGGGTCGGTGACGATGTCGCTGGAGACGATCGGGGCATCGTAGTACTTCAGGATGCCCTTGAGCGGTCCCTCGGCGGCGGCCTTCATCGCGGCGTTGATGTCCTCGGCGGACGCGGTCTTGGAGAGCTCCGCGGTCAGATCGGTGACCGAACCGGTGGGGATCGGCACACGCAGCGCGTAGCCGTCGAGCTTGCCCTTCAGCTCCGGCAGGACCAGGCCGATGGCCTTTGCGGCACCGGTCGAGGTCGGCACGATGTTCAGCGCGGCGGCGCGGGCGCGACGCAGATCCTTGTGCGGGCCGTCCTGCAGGTTCTGGTCCTGGGTGTAGGCGTGGATGGTGGTCATCAGGCCCTGGACGATGCCGAACTCGTCGTTGAGCACCTTGGCGAACGGACCGAGGCAGTTGGTGGTGCACGACGCGTTGGAGATGATGTTCTGGCTGCCGTCGTACTTGTCGTCGTTGACGCCCATCACGATGGTGATGTCCTCGTTCTTGGCGGGCGCCGAGATGATGACCTTCTTGGCGCCGGCGTCGAGGTGGCCCTTCGCCTTGGTGCCGTCGGTGAAGATACCGGTGGACTCGACCACCACGTCGACGCCGAGGTCGCCCCACGGCAGGGCCGCCGGCCCCTCCTTGACCTCGAGGGCCTTGATCTTCTTTTCCCCGACGACGATGGTGTCGTCACCCTCGAGCGAGACCTCGTCGTCCAGACGTCCCAGGATGGAGTCAAACTTCAGCAGGTGTGCGAGTGTCGCGTTGTCGGTGAGGTCGTTCACCGCGACGATCTCGATGTCGGTGCTTCCCAAAGCTTTCTGTGCTTCCACGGCGCGGAAGAAGTTGCGGCCGATCCGGCCGAATCCGTTAACGCCTACCCGAACAGTCACTTGTGTGCTCCTTAGCGGTATTCATCATCGAGCTCTGTGGGGATCGCGTCGCTGCTCACGGATCACGATCGCGAGCATGACACGGCATAGTTCAGCCTAGTAGGCGCCGCCTCGCCGGGTGCAGCTAGTGCCCCGATTGACGCGGGAGCCTCACGCCTCGTCGAGGAGGTCGGTGGTGACCGCCGATTCGGTGTCCGGGATTCCGTCGACGCGGGCCTTCTTGTCCGCCATCGACAGCAGCCGCCGGATCCGGCCGGCGACCGCGTCCTTGGTCATCGGCGGGTCGGCGAGCTGACCGAGTTCCTCGAGCGAGGCCTGCCGGTGCGTGATCCGCAGCTGGCCCGCCGCCATCAGATGATCGGGCACCTCGTCGCCGAGGATGTCGAGGGCACGTTCGACGCGCGCGGCGGCCGCGACAGCCGCACGCGCGGACCGTCGTAGGTTCGCGTCGTCGAAGTTCGCGAGACGGTTCGCGGTGGCCCGGACCTCGCGCCGCATCCGGCGCTCCTCCCACACCAAACGCGTGTCGTGTGCGCCCATCCGCGTGAGCAGTGCCCCGATCGCCTCACCGTCACGGATCACGACCCGGTCGGCGCCACGCACTTCGCGCGCCTTGGCCGACACCCCGAGCCGCCGCGCGGCCCCGACCAGCGCGAGGGCCGCCTCGGGGCCCGGGCAGCTGACCTCCAGTGCCGAGGAGCGTCCCGGCTCGGTGAGCGAGCCGTGGGCGAGGAACGCACCACGCCAGGCCGCCTCCGCGTCCGCCAGGCTCCCGCCGACGACCTGGGCGGGAAGGCCGCGGACGGGACGGCCGCGCAGATCCAGTAGCCCGGTCTGGCGCGCAAGTCCCTCGCCGTCCTTGGTCACCCGGACGATGTAGCGCGCGCCCTTGCGGAGTCCGCCGCCGCGCAGGACGTGAACGTCGGAGTTGTACCCGTAGAGGTCGAAGATCTCGCGGCGCAGTCGCCGGGCGACGTTGCCCATGTCCACCTCGGCCTCGACGATGACCCGGCCGGAAACGATGTGTAGGCCTCCGGCGAACCGCAACAGCGCCGACACCTCGGCCTTTCGACAACTCACCTGCGTCACGACCAGCCGCGAAAGCTCATCCTTCACCGCCGCCGTCATCGCCACCGGTCCCTGCCCTCCTGTCACGAGCCCCCCAGCACTCACGATTCATGTGCCCGGACAGCGTATCGACTCACTTCACCTTCGCACAGTTCACCGACCAGGGCGGCGACTTTCCCGGGGTCGTGGACGGGCCGTCCGGGCACCGCCAGATCGCCGACATGCAGTTGCGCGCCGAACATCTCCGCCGCCCGGACCAAGTGATCGCGCTCGCGTCCGGCCGGCACCGAGGCGGCGTCGACGACGACGTCGTCGATGCGCAGCACGTCGGCGTGGGCATGCAGGACGTGCAGATGACGTTCGACGGAAAACCCGGTCGTCTCACCGGGTTCGGCGGCCAGGTTGACGAAGAGCATCTTGCGGGCAGTGGTCTCCCGCAGGGCATTCAACAGGCCGGGCACCAGCACGTGCGGGATCACACTGGAGAACCATGACCCGGGCCCCAGCACCACGAGATCGGCGGTGAGGATCGCCTCGACGGCCTGCGGGCACGCCGGCGGATCGGTCGGCAGCAGCCGCACCCGCCGCACCTTCCCCGGTGTGGTGGCGACCGCGACCTGACCGCGGATGCAGCGACTGATGCGCGGATCGCTCTCCAGGCCCGAGACGTCGGCCTCGATCTCGAGCGGCACCGACGACATCGGCAACACCCGGCCGTCGATGTCGAACACCTCGACCAATTCGTCCAGCGCTGCCACCGGGTCGCCCAGGATCTCTGTCAGCCCGGCCAGCAGCAGGTTGCCGACCGGGTGGCCGGCCAACGCACCGCGCCCACCGAACCGGTGTTGGAAGGTCTCCGCCCACAGTCGATGACCGCCACGATGGGTGCGTCCGCGCCCGTCGGTCCGCGCCTCGAGGGCCGCGGGCGCCGACATCAGCGCCGACAGCGCCATGCGGAGGTCCCCGGGGGGGATCACCCCCAGTTCGGCCCGCAGCCGCCCTGATGACCCGCCGTCGTCGGCCACGGTCACCACGGCGGTGACATCGGGGGTCAGATACCGCATCGCGGTCAACGTCGCATAGAGCCCGTGTCCCCCACCGAGCGCGGCGACGCGCATCGTCGAATCGCTCATTCCCGCCCCAGGTCCCGATGGATCACGCGCACGTCGAACGACCGCGCGCCCGTGTCGTCGGTGATCCGACGCAACCGCGCCCCGATCTCCTCGGAGACGGCGACGCTGCGGTGTTTGCCGCCCGTACAACCGATGCTGATTGTCATGTACCGCTTGCCTTCTCGACGATATCCCGTCGACACCACCCCGATGAGCTCGAGGTAGAGATCCACGAATCGGCCGGCGTCGGGTTGGCCCAGCACGTACTCGCGGACCTCGTCGTCGCGACCATTCTGCTCCCGTAACTCGGCCACCCAGTATGGATTGGGCAGAAAGCGCACATCCGCGACGAGATCGGAGTCGATCGGCAACCCGTATTTGAAGCCGAAGGACTGCACGGCCACGCTGAGACGGTTGTCGGCCTCGTGCGGGTAGACCCCCTCGACCACCTCGCGCAGTTTCGCCGCGGTCAGCGCCGAGGTCTCCACCACCAGATCGGCCGAGTTCTTCACCGGCGCCAGGAACACCCGCTCGCGGGCGATGCCGTCGATCAGGGTCTCGCCGCCCTGCAGCGGATGCCGGCGACGCACCTGCTCGAAGCGACGCACCAGGACCTGGTCGCTGGCGTCGAGGAACAGCAGCTTGGTCGCGGCCCCCGACGCCGCCAGACTCTCGCGCAGTTCGTCGAGTTGGCTGCCGACGGTCTCGTCGGACGCCCGGATCACCATCGCCAGACGCGAGATCGCGGGGTCGGACTCACGGACCATGTCGATCATGGTCGAGATCAGGGTCGGTGGCACGTTGTCGGCGACATACCACCCGTCGTCCTCGAGCACGTTGGCGGCCGTGGACCGACCGGCGCCGGACATGCCGGCGACGAACAGCACGGTGAGGCCCGGCCGGGCGTCACCGGCCGACCCGTCGGGCCGGACCGTGTCGGTCGGATCAGTCACCAGTGGTCTCCTCAACTCGATCGGGTGTCACGACGGATTCGGGGGTCCGCGCGGAGTCCTCGGAGAGCGCGGCGCGGACCGCCCGGGCGGTGGCCGTCCCGATGCCCGGCACCTCGGCGATGTCCTCCAGTGTGGCCTCCCGGAGCCGGGCCACCGATCCGAAATGGGTGACGAGGGCGGTTCGTCGGGTGCGACCGAGGCCGGGCACACCGTCGAGTACCGACTCGGTCATCCGCTTGCTGCGCTTGCTGCGGTGGAAGGTGATCGCGAAGCGGTGCGCCTCGTCGCGGACCCGCTGCAGCAGGAACAGCGCCTCACTGGTCCGGGGCAGGATCACCGGGTCGTCGTCGCCGGGGATCCACACCTCCTCCAGTCGTTTGGCCAGTCCGATGACCGCGACGTCGGTGATGCCGAGCTCGTCGAGCACGGCCGCCGCGGCGTGGGCCTGCGGGGCGCCGCCGTCGACGACGAAGAGATTTGGCGGATAGGCGAATTTCCGTGGCCGTCCGGTGGTCGGGTCGATGGCCGCGGGCCGATCGGTGGCCGACGCGGGCTCGTGGTCGGCGCGGTGGCGCAGGAACCGGCGGCGGGTGACCTCGGCGATCGACGCGACGTCGTCGGATCGGCCCTCGCCGGCGGCGTAGCGGATCGAGTAGTGCCGGTAATCCGACTTACGCGGCAACCCGTCCTCGAAGACGACGAGCGACGCGACCACGTCGGTGCCCTGGACATGGGAGATGTCGATGCACTCGATGCGCAGCGGGGCCTGGTCGAGGCCCAGGGAGTCCTGCAGCTCGGTCAGCGCGGCCGACCGGCTGGTCAGATCACCCGCCCGACGTAACTTGTGCTGCGCCAGCGCCTCCGACGCGTTGCGCGCGACCGTGTCGAACAGCGCCTTCTTGTCGCCGCGCTGCGGGACGCGCAGCACCACCCTGCTGCCACGCAGGTCCGACAACCAGCTCTGCAGATCGTCCTGGTCGTCGGGTAGTTCCCCGACGAGCACCTCGCGGGGGATCGACTCGCCCCGGGCGCGGTGTTCGTCGATCTCCACGGTGGCGTCGAGATCGACCTCCGCCCCGTAGAACTGGGTGACGAACTGGGCCACCTGCTCGCCGGTCGACGTGTCGTCGGAGCGCTCCACGACCCACCCGCGCTGACCTCGGACCCGGCCGCCGCGGACATGGAACACCTGCACCGAGACCTCGAGTTCGTCGCCGACCATCGCGACCACATCCGCGTCGGTCCCGTCACCGAGGACCACCGCCTGCTTCTCCATCGCACGCCGCATCGCGCTCACGTCGTCGCGCAGCCGCGCGGCCCGTTCGAAGTCGAGCTCGGTTGCGGCCTCGGACATCTCGCGCTCGAGGCGGCGGATCATCTGATCGGTGCGGCCGGCCAGGAAGTCGCAGAAGTCCTCAACGATCTCGCGGTGACGCTCGGCGCTCACCCGGCCCACGCACGGCGCCGAGCACTTGTCGATGTAGCCGAGCAGACAGGGCCGGTCGATCTGGCGGTGCCGCTTGAACACCCCGGTCGAGCAGGTGCGCGCCGGGAACACGCGGGTGAGCAGATCGACGGTTTCGCGGATCGCCCACGCGTGGGAGTAGGGGCCGAAGTATCGCACGCCGCGGCGGCGCGGACCGCGGTAGACGAACAGCCGCGGATACTCCTCGTTGAGGGTCACCGCGAGCACCGGATAGGTCTTGTCGTCGCGGTAGCGGACGTTGAACCGAGGATCGAACTCCTTGATCCAGTTGTATTCGAGCTGCAGCGCCTCCACCTCGGTGCCGACGACGGTCCATTCCACCGACGCCGCGGTGGTGACCATCTGCCGGGTCCGCGGGTGCAGCGAGGCGAGGTCGGCGAAATAGGAGGTCAGCCGGGATCGGAGGTTCTTGGCCTTGCCGACGTAGATGACCCGGCCGTACTGGTCGCGGAACTTGTACACCCCCGGTTCGGTGGGGATGGTGCCCGCGGCGGGACGGTAGGTTGTCGGGTCGGCCACGGATTCCACGTTAGTCGGTGGCTACGACGGGTCCCCGGCAGCGTTGTCGTGGTGTCGATAACGCTCGTCGAGTTCGCGGAACGACGACATCGCGGCCACCGCCCGGTCGGCGTCCCACGCCTGCACGGCCAGCACCGGCACGTGCTCGTCATCGGGCAGCAGCAGACGCGCCGAGAACCCCTTCTCGGGGTAGGCGAGCCCGGCGACACGGTCCCAGCTGAACAGCCGGTCGCCGACCAGGTTGCGCACCTCGACGCCCGCGGCCCCGACGCGCAACCGGGGCCGGGTGAACAGCAGTATCGCGCCCGCCTCGACGAGGCCGATGAGGGCCAGGCCGATCTGATCGACCCCGCCGACATGGACGCCCGTGTCGGAGATGGTCAGCAACGCCGCGAAGGTGATGTGGATGGCCAGCACGACGACCGCGGCGGCAATCGCGATCCGCGGCATCCGGCGCGGCCGGTACTCGAGATCCCAACCCACGGCGGTGTCCGTACTCACCTCAGTTCACCACGCGACAGCGCCCGCAGCGTCAGCGCCGACGCCAGAGCCGCGGTGGTCGCCTGAGCGCCCTTGTCCTCCTTCGAGTCCGGCAGCCCGGCCCGGTCGAGGGCCTGCTCTTCGGTCAGTGTGGTCAGCACCCCGTTGCCGACCGGGGTCGACTCGTCGAGCGAGACACGGGTGAGGCCCGCGGTGACCGCGTCACAGACGTACTCGAAGTGCGGGGTCTCGCCCTTGATCACCACGCCGAGCGCGACGACCGCATCGTGGTGGCGGGCGAGCGCCTGCACGATGACGGGCAGTTCGATGGCGCCGGCCACCCGGACGATGGTCGGGTCGGCGACCCCGTTGTCGGCCGCCGCACGCACGGCACCGTCGAGCAAGGCGGTGCAGATGACCTCGTGCCATTGCGAGGACACGATGGCCAGCCGCAGACCGCTCGCGTCCGCGAGGTCGAGGGTCGGTTCGCCGTGGCCGCTCACGCGGGGTCCTCCTGACCGGTGCCGTCGGTCCATTCGTCGAGGCCGATGAGGTCGTGTCCCATCCGGTCGCGTTTGGTCTGCAGATACCGGAGGTTCTCGGAGTTCGCCCGCACCGGCATCGGGACCCGGTCGACGATCTGCAGCCCGTAACCGTCGAGGCCGACACGTTTGGCGGGATTGTTGGTCAGCAGCCGCATGGAACTGACCCCGAGGTCGACGAGGATCTGCGCCCCCAGCCCGTAGTCGCGGGAGTCGGCGGGCAGACCGAGCGCGAGGTTGGCGTCGACGGTGTCGGAGCCGGAGTCCTGCAGCTGATATGCCTGCAGTTTGTGCAGCAGCCCGATGCCACGGCCCTCGTGCCCGCGCATGTAGAGCACGATGCCGCGGCCCTCGGCGGCGACCAGCTCCATGGCCGCGTCGAGCTGCGGGCCGCAGTCGCAGCGCAGCGATCCGAAGACGTCGCCGGTCAGGCATTCCGAGTGCACGCGGACGAGTACGTCGTGACCGGCGCCGTCGTCGCCGGCGACGTCACCCATGACCAGGGCGACGTGTTCGACGTCGTCGTAGATGCTCGTGTAGCCGACCGCACGGAAATCGCCGTGACGGGTCGGGATGCGGGCCTCGGCGACGCGGACGACGTGCTTCTCGTGCCGGCGGCGCCAGGCGATGAGCGCGGCGATCGAGATGAGCGCGAGGTCGTGTTCGTCGGCGAACACACGCAGCTCGTCGGTGCGCGCCATCGAACCGACGTCCTTCTGGCTGACGATCTCGCAGATCACCCCAGCCGGCGCCAATCCGGCGAGCCGCGCCAGGTCGACCGCGGCCTCGGTGTGGCCCGGTCGTCGGAGCACCCCGCCGTCCTTGGCCCGCAACGGAACCACGTGCCCGGGCCGGGTGAAGTCGACCGCGCCGCTCGTCGGATCGGCCAGCAGACGCATCGTCGTGGCGCGATCGGCGGCGCTGATGCCGGTGCCGATACCTTCGCGCGCGTCCACGGTCACCGTGTAGGCGGTGCCGTGCTTGTCCTGGTTCATCGAGTACATGGGCGGCAGACCCAGCCGGTCGCAGTCGTCGCCGGCCAACGGCACACACAGATATCCGGAGGTGTAGCGAACCATGAACGCGACGAGTTCCGGGGTGGCCTTCTCTGCGGCGAAGATGAGGTCGCCCTCGTTCTCGCGGTCCTCGTCGTCGACCACCACGACCGCCTTGCCGGCCGCGATGTCGGCGAGGGCCCGTTCCACGGAATCGAAACGCACGCTCCCCGAAGCGTCGGAGTCCGTCGACCCGGATTCCATCGATACCGTCACGTCGCCACCGCCTACCGTCGTATCACTCGACATCATTCACTCCGATCCCGCGCCGCATCACCAACACCATCTTGCTCCGCGCCCCCGGAGGGGTATGCGGGGTGGTCCCGTCGATCGGGATACAGCCGTTCGACATATTTCGCGATCACATCCACCTCGAGGTTCACCGGGCTGCCGACGGTGATCTCGCCCAGGTTGGTCTCCTGCAGCGTGGTGGGGATCAGCGAGATCTCGAACCACTCGGCCGAGGCCGAACCGGCGGGGCTGTCGCCGAGTGCCGCAACCGTCAGGGAGACACCGTCGACGGTGATCGATCCCTTCTCGACGATGTAGCGGCTCAACGCGTCGGGCACCGCGATCCGCACGACGGTCCAATGCTCCGACGGGGAGACCGACAACACGGTTCCGACGCCGTCGACATGGCCCTGCACGATGTGCCCGCCGAAACGGCCGTCGGCGGCCATCGCGCGTTCGAGGTTGACCCGGCTGCCGGCGGCGAGCGCGGCGAGGGAGCTGCGCTTGAGCGTCTCCGCCATGACGTCGACGGTGAACTCGTCCGGTCCCTGCTCGACGACCGTCAGACACACGCCGTTGACGGCGATCGAGTCGCCGTACTTCGCGTCGCTGGTCACCACCGGTCCCCGGACGGTGAGACGGGCAGCATCGGACAGGTCGTCGCGGCGCACGATGGTGCCGAGTTCTTCGACGATGCCGGTGAACACGTGACACTCCTCATCTGCTGGCTCGGAGCAGATGAAGCGCCCATGATGGCACGCCCCGTTCTCTCACATCCGGACTGTCACCGTCGGCTCCGGATTCACACCGGATCTGCTGACCCCGCCGCTGTGGCGGGCGCTCGCGGGCTCGACGCACCACCCGTGTGGACGCCATCACCGCCGGTGGGGAATTGCACCCCGCCCCGAGAACTCTGCCTCCGAAGTTAGCACGGGCAAACACACCGTGACGTCAACGGGTGAGTCGCAGCAGCAGGTCGTCGCCGAGCTCCTCGACACCGGCCGGCGAGAACCGGTGGGCATCGGTCAGCGTCGCGACACCGGGTATCGACACCGAGGACGCGCCCGCGCCGAGTACGACGGGCGCCACGTAGGCCTCGATCTCGTCGACGAGACCGGCGTCGAGGAAAGCGCCGATGATCGCCGGGCCGCCTTCGACGAGGACCCAGAGCGCATCGTCGAGGGCGTCGAGCACCGCGCCCGGGTCGTGGGTGCGGACGTGGCACAGCGGCGCCTTGCCGTCGGTGACCTGCGCGGCCGGCGGGAGATCGCGGTGCCCCATCACCACCCTCGTGGGCTGGTGCGGCCCCAGCTCCCCGTTGTCGCCGCGGGCGGTCAGCGCCGGGTCGTCGGCGAGCACGGTGCCGGTGCCCACCACGATCGCGTCGAGGATCGCCCGCTGCCGATGCGCGCGGCGGCGCGCCGGCTCGCCGGTGATCCACCGGCTCGTGCCATCGGGTGCGGCGATCCGGCCGTCGACGGTGGCGGCAATTTTCGCGGTGACGAACGGACGTCCGTGCCTCTGGCGGAACAGCCACGCGCGCAGTGGCCCGGCGGCCGCGTCGTCGGCCCCGACCCCGGCCCCGACGACAACCCCGGCATCGCGCAGGGTCTGTGCGCCGCCGGCCGCGGCCGGGTTCGGGTCGTCGAGGGCGTAGAACACCGCGCCCACCCCGGCATCGATGAGCGCCCGGCTACAGGGGCCGGTGCGGCCGGTGTGATTGCAGGGCTCGAGCGTCACCACCGCGGTCGCGCCGGCCGCGGTGGCCCCGGCGTCGGCCAGCGCCACCACCTCGGCGTGTGGGCCGCCCGGCGGCTGGGTGTGTCCGCGGCCGACGATCGTGCCGTCGGGCGCCAGGATCACCGCTCCGACCGGCGGATTGGGCGAGCTGATGCCCTGCGCCCGGCGGGACTCGTCGATCGCGAGGCGCATCGCGCGCTCGACATCGGTGGCCGGTGCGGGCCGAGCGTCGGGCATGGGTCCGATCAGTCCGCCGCGGAGTGCGCCGACGCCGCCTGCCGGCGCAGCGCCGCCACCGCGGCACCCGGGTCGTCGGCACCGTAGACCGCCGATCCGGCCACGAAGCAGTCGACCCCGGCCTCGGCGGCCTGCTCGATCGTGTCGGCGTTGATACCGCCGTCGATCTCGACGAGCAGGCGCAGGTCCTGTGAGTCGATGATCTTGCGGATCGTGCGTACCTTGTCGAGCACCTCGGGGATGAAGCTCTGTCCGCCGAAGCCCGGTTCCACACTCATGATCAGCAGGGTGTCGAACCCGCGCAGCACCTCGAGGTAGGGCTCGAGGGCCGTGCCCGGCTTGATGCTCAGGCCGGCCTTGGCCCCGGCGGCCCGGACGTCGCGCGCCACCGCGAGCGGGTCGTCGGTCGCCTCGGCGTGGAAGGTCACGTTGTGGGCGCCCGCCTCCGCGTACGGCGGCGCCCAACGACCCGGATCCTCGATCATCAGATGGCAGTCCAACGGGATGTCGGTGGCCTTGAGCAGGCTCTCCACGATCGGCAGACCCAGGGTGAGGTTCGGCACGAAGTGCGCATCCATCACATCCACGTGGAGCCAGTCGGCGCGGCGATCGCCCGGACCGGAAACGGCCTTCGCCTCGGCGGCCAGATTCGCGAAGTCTGCGGACAAGATGGACGGGGCGATCATCGGCACCCACTTTCTCTGAGTCGACGAGTCGGCTTCACACATCACCCCAGATTGTAGGGGTAGCGGACACGGTCACCGCCGCCGCAGCGCCGCCAGGAACATCGCGTCGGTGCCGTGGATGTGCGGCCACAGTTGCACATGAGGGCCGTCGCCGAGGTGATCGGCGGGTACCAGCGGCCGGGCATCGATCTGTTCGGCGTCGGGAACCTCGGCGAGGACGGCGGCGACCACACCGACGGTCTCGGCCGGGTGCGGTGAGCACGTGGAGTAGATCACCACTCCCCCGGGCTTCACCAATCGCAGTGCCTCGGTGAGCAGTTCGCGCTGCAGGACGACGAGCTCGGCGACATCGTCGGGCCGGCGGCGCCACCGCGCCTCCGGTCGGCGCCGGAGCGACCCCAAGCCGCTGCACGGCGCGTCGAGCAGGATCCGGTCGAAGCCGGGTTCCAGGCCGCAGCTGCGGGCGTCGGCGACGTGGACGTCGACCGGCAGGTCGCGCACCACCTTGCGGATCAGGTCCGCGCGGTGCTCGGAGATCTCGATGGCGTCGAGATGGGCGCCGTCGATGTCGGCGATGGCCGCGACGAGGGCGGCCTTGCCGCCCGGACCGGCACACATGTCCAGCCAGCGGCCGGTGTCGTCGGCGACGTCGGCGACCGTCAGGGCACGACCCACCAGCTGGCTGCCCTCGTCCTGCACGCCCGCGTAACCGTCGCGCACGGCCTCCAGGTCGCCGGGGTCACCGCCGGGCAGGTAGACGCAGTACGGCGAGTAGCGACCGACGTCCCCACCGCTGGCGAGCGCGAGTTCCTCGGCGGTGATCAGACCGGGACGGGCCACCAGGTGGACCGGGGGCCGGTCGTCGTCGGCGGCGAGCGCGGCCTGCAGCTGACCCGCCGAACCGCCGAGCGCCTCGTCGAAGACCTCGGCGATCCAGCGGGGATGCGCGTAGCGGAACGCCAGGTTGCCGATCAGGTCGTCGGCCATCGACGGTGCCAGCTCGTCGATCCACAGGTCCTCGTCGCGCTGGGAGACCTTGCGCAGCACGGCGTTCACGAAACCCGACGGCCCCATGCCCATCTCGGAGCGGATCAGGTCGACCGACGTGGAGACGGCGGCGTGCGCACCGATGCGGGTGCGCAACAGCTGATAGGTGCCCAGCCGGAGGACGTCGAGAACGTTGCCGTCGATCTCGGCGACCGGACGGTTGGCCGCCGCCGAGATGACCGCGTCGAGCAGCCCCTCCGCGCGTGCCGCCCCGTAGGCCAGTTCCGTCGCGAGCGCGGCGTCTCGGCCGGTGATGCGCCTCTCCCGCAACATCTTCGGGAGTACCAGGTTGGCGTAGGCGTCGCGTTCACGGACCGCCCGAAGTGTGTCGCGGGCCGCCGCCCGCGGTGCGTCGACGGGTTTGTCGCGCAACTTCGGCGACTTCGTCATTCGACCACCGTCCCGTCGGTGAGCCGCGCGCCGCGCGCCCAGTCGGCCGCCGGCATGGCCTTCTTGCCCGGCGGCTGCACCCACGACAACCGCACGGGCACCGTCGCCGTCCCTACGTCGACGGTACGTTTGGTGACGACCAGTGTTCCGGGGGACGGTTTTTCAGCGGTGTCGGAGTCGGTGTCGGCGGTGTTGAGCGGGGTGACCGGGCCGATCTTGACGCGCGCCTCGTCGAGGGTGGTCCAGGCGCCCGGTGCCGGGGTGTGAGCCCGCACCCGACGGTCGATGATGTGCGCGGGCAGATCCCATCGGATGCGTGCGTCGTCGACGTCGACCTTCGGCGCGTGGCTCAGCCCGGCCGAGGTCTGTGCGACCGGGGTGAGCGCGCCGTCCTCGATGCCGTCGAGGGTCGAAACCAACAGTTGGGCGCCCGACTCGGCCAGCCGGCCCAGCACGTCACCGCTGGTGTCGGTCGGCGCAATGGTCTCGGTGATCACCCCGTAGACCGGTCCGGTGTCGAGGCCCTCCTCGAGGAGAAACGTGCTCGCACCTGTCACGTCGTCACCAGCGGCGATGGCGTGCTGGACCGGAGCCGCACCCCGCCAGGCCGGCAGCACGGAGAAGTGCAGGTTCACCCAGCCGTAGGTGGGCAACTCCAACAGACCGACCGGGACGAGACCGCCGTAGGCGACCACCGCGGCGCAATCCGGATGCCAGGACCGCAGCCGGTCGAGGACCCCCGGGTCGGTGAGCCGGCGCGGTGCGATGACCTCGATGCCGTGCTCGTCGGCCAGCGACGCGACGGGCGAACGGACCACCTTCCGGCCGCGGCCGGCCACGGTGTCGGGCCGTGAGATCACCCCGACGACCTCGTGGCGCGGGGAATCGAGCAGCGCCTGCAGTGACGGCACCGCGACCTGCGGGGTCCCGGCGAATACGACCCTCATGTGCGCCTTTCATCCCAACGACCTGTCGTCGTGCTCATCCGATGGTAGGCGGATCGACCTGAACCCGAATGGGCCCGGTCTCGTGATGGGTGTTGCGGTGGATCTGCGCCGCCACCAGCGCCGCCGCCAGACGCTTGCCGTCGCGCCGGTCGACGCGCAGCAGGATACGTTCGACGTCGCCGTCGTAGGCGTCCTCCGAACCCGCCGGCGGGCGGACCCCGGCGGGCAGCGGCACCGGGCCGAGCGCCTCCCCACCGGGCGGCAGCTCCACGGAATCGACGAAGGCCCGGATCGACGCGAGAGCCCCGTCGACCGATGCCATCGCCACCGCCGGCGGGAAACCGAGTTCGGCCCGTTGTGCGAACTCGTGGCCGGCGAAACCGACCGGGTCCCAACGGATCACCGCCTGCACGGGTGCCAGACCGGCATCGGCGACGATGACCAGCGCGCCGCCCTCGGTGTGCGGACGCACCTGCCCGCCGACCGCCATCCAGCGGCGGACGGCGTCCTCCCCGGCCCGCAGATCGGCGCGGTCGAGCTGCGCCCAGGTGTCCAGGATGACCGCCGCTCCGTAGCCGCCGTCGGCGTGCGGTTCGGCGCCCGGTGTCGCGACGACGACCCGCGCCCCCGACTCCACCTCGTCGACGATCGTCGCACCGCCCGATGTCAGGATCGGCACCCCGGCGAAAGCCCGCCCGAGTTCCTCGGCGGTACGGCGGGCACCGGTGGTCAGGGCGCGGATCTCGGTGCCTCCACACTCCGCGCAGCGGAAGGAGCGTTCCGGCCGGCCGCACCACCGGCACGAGATCGCACCGGCCGCGTCGAGCTGCAGCGGTCCGTGACACGTGCGGCACCGAGCGTGGGCCCGGCAGCGCGCGCAGGCCAGCGACGGGATGTACCCGCGGCGGGGCACGCTGAACAGGACGGGTGCGTCGGCGGCGAGAGCGGCGCGGGCCGCGTCGAAGGCGACCGCGGGGATACGCGCGGACCGCGCCAGCGGATCGCGCGCCACCCGCCGGTCCTCGTCGCTGAGCGCGATGACCCGCGCGGTCCGCGCCCGTACCGTCGCGCGGTCGGCCACCAGATCGTGCGCCCAGCCGGCGGTGACAAGCGAATGCGCCTCGACGGTCCGGGCGAAGCCGCCGATGACCAGGGCACAGCGCTGCAGATGCGCCCGCAGGACGGCCACCTCCCGCGGATGCGGGTAGGGCGCCCGGGGTTCGACAAGACTGTCGTCGCCGTCGTCCCAGACGACGATCAGCCCGAGGTCGTGCACCGGGGCGAACACCGCGCTCCGTGTGCCGAGCACCACGTCGACCGTGCCGCGCCGCGCCGCCAGCCACCGCCGGTAGCGGGCCGCCGGGCCGAGTCCCGCGGCGAGGGTCACGCACCGCTCCCCCAACAGCGGCCGGCATGCCTTGTCCAGCCGATCGAGATCACGCTGGTCGGGGACGACCAGGATCGCTCCGCGTCCCGCGGCTGCCGCGGTCGCCGCCAACTCCGCGAGCCGGGCCGGCCAGTCCTCGGACGCGGTGGCCTGCCAGACCGCCCGCGGGTTGCTCGAATGCATCGATGCAAGAAAGGATTTCGCGGTCGGATAGGCCGACCACCCCGCGGGATCGGGCACGTCGATCGGCTCGTCGGATCCCTCGGCCGGGGGCGTCTTCTCGGTTCGGGCATGGCGGGGCGGGACCGCGAGACGGATCACATCCGACATCGTCCCGGCGTAGCGGTCGGCCACCGCCCGGCACACCGCGGCCATCTCGGGACCGAGCACCGGCTCCGGGGAAACGACGCGGTCCAGCCAGCCGAGACGACCGGTGTGTTCGCTCTCGGCCACCCGGTCGAGCAGGATGCCGTCGACGAGCCGACCGGAGAACCGGACCCGCACCCGCACCCCCACAACCGCATCAGCGTCCTGGGTGGAGTCGATCAGGTAGTCGAAGGGCCGATCCAGGTGTGCGAGGCCGAGCAGCGGTAACACCTTGCCGACGGGCCGGTCGGGGGCCGGTGACCGGGCGCCGCCCTCGGCGGGCGCCGCGCTCACCCGCTCTTACAGACCCGCGGCAGCGCGCAGCTTCTCGGCGCGGTCGGTCCGCTCCCATGGAAGGTCGACGTCGGTGCGTCCGAAGTGCCCGTAGGCCGCGGTCGGCGCGTAGATCGGCCGCAGCAGGTCCAGATCGCGGATGATCGCGCCGGGGCGCAGGTCGAAGACCTCGGAGATGGCCTTCTGGATGGTGACCGGGTCGACCCGCTCGGTGCCGAAGGTCTCCACGAACAGCCCGACCGGGGCAGCCTTGCCGATCGCGTAGGCGACCTGAACCTCGATACGGTCGGAGAGTCCCGCGGCGACGGCGTTCTTGGCGACCCACCGCATCGCGTACGCGGCGCTGCGGTCGACCTTCGACGGGTCCTTGCCGGAGAAGGCGCCACCACCGTGGCGGGCCATACCGCCGTAGGTGTCGACGATGATCTTGCGGCCGGTCAGGCCGGCGTCACCCATCGGTCCGCCGAGCACGAACCGTCCGGTCGGATTCACCAGCAGCCGCACGTCGGAGGTGTCGAGTGGATGGGGCAGATCGAGCGCGCCGAACACCTCGTCGAGCACGACGCTGCGGATGTCGGGGGTGAGCATGTTGTCGATGTCGATGTCGGCCGCGTGCTGGGTGGATACCACGACGGTGTCCAGACGCGTCGGCACGTCACCGTTGTATTCGATGGTCACCTGGGTCTTGCCATCGGGACGCAAGTAGGGCAGCACACCGGTCTTGCGGACCTCGGTGAGACGGCGCGCGAGGCGGTGGGCCAGCGAGATCGGCAGCGGCATCAGTTCGGGGGTCTCGTTGGTGGCGAACCCGAACATCAGACCCTGGTCGCCGGCACCCTGCCGGTCGATCTCGTCCTCGCTCTGCCCATAGCGGGTCTCGTGCGAGTCGGTCAGGCCCTGGGCGATCTCCGGGGACTGGGCGCCGATCGCCACGTTGACGCCGCAGGAGGCGCCGTCGAAGCCCTTGGTCGAGGAGTCGTAGCCGATCTCGAGGATCTTCTCGCGCACGATCGTGGGGATGTCGACGTAGGCGGTGGTGTTGACCTCACCGGCGACGTGCACCTGCCCGGTGGTCACCAGCGTCTCGACCGCGACCTTCGACGCGGGGTCCTTCTCGAGCAGAGCGTCGAGGATCGAGTCACTGATTGCGTCACAGATCTTGTCCGGGTGCCCCTCGGTGACGGATTCACTGGTGAACAGGCGTGACGCGGAGG